>DATGEY010000025.1:0-110521 GCA_035309625.1 Candidatus Acidiferrum sp. | reverse complement strand
GCTCCAGTAGCTTGATAGCTGTTTCCGCATCCTCGCCGCGAACGAGAAGTTTGATTCCTCCGATCAAATTCGAGTAGAACCAATCGATCCGTACCAGGTTTTCATCAGCCAGAAAACTCTGAATACCTGCGGAGTCTAGAAATGTCCACAGTCCTTCGGGCAAGCAAGCCTAAACGATTCGAAAAAGTCTAATCCCCGCCGGATATCTCCGACCGCAGCACCTCTTCGCAAGGTCTCGCCGTGGGCGGCAAGTTCTTCAAGCTCGGCCTCTTCCATTCTGGCGTGCAAGTCTGCCAGGCGTCGGCGCTCCGTCTCCCAGTCCATCCGTGTCATTGCGTCAAAATCATACAGTACCAGAGCCCGGTAATTCGCAATATCATTAGCTTGGTTCGGGTCGGTTCTCATTAGCAAAACTCTACGAGTGATGCACAATATTCGCTCGGAGGCGGGATATGCAGATTGCTGCCATCGGCTTTCGCGTGCATTCCGGTTGGGCCGCTGCGGTCGTCGTGTGCGGGCCGGTGGATGCGCCCGCGTTGGTCGACCGCAAAAAATTCCAGCTGGTGAAGACCTTCTCCTACACTTTTCGCCAGCCTTACCATACCGCAGAGAAAATGCCGCTCCACGATGCGATCAAGTTCATTCGCCGTGTGCAATCTGTCGCCCGGCAGTTAACGGTAGCCTCGCTGCGTTCACTGCAGAAAGAGATTGCGCAAGGGGACTTCAAGATTGCGCGCGCCGCATTGCTGCTGGCTTCCGGACGCCCGCTCCCAGAGCTTGAGAAAATCCTCGTCTCCCACGCCCTCATTCACACCGCCGACGGCGAACTCTTTCGCCAAGCCTTGCGTACAGCGTGCACTCATTGCAAGTTGCCGGTGGAAGGCATCCGTGAGAAGGAACTCTTCGCCACCGCCGCTAAGGGACTTGGCCGGTCACCCGCCGCCCTCCAGCGGCAAATCGCAATCTTCGGCAAGTCCCTCGGTCCACCCTGGACGCAAGACGAAAAGTTCGCTGCGCTCGCCGCCTGGCTCAGCCTGACACGCTAGGCAGCCCGCCAACCTCGGCCACTTTGGCCTGCTCCAGATCCTGCCCGCAATAAGCGCAGAACTTGTCAGTTTCCGCCACCTCGCGCTTGCACTGCGGACAAGCCGGATGCAGGTTGCATTTGCAATTAGGGCAAAAATTGAAGCGCGCCCCCACCAGGGACCCGCACTGCGGGCAGTTATAAGGCAGTGGCTCGCGCATCAGCAGATAAATGATGAAACCAAGAACCAAAGAGCTGGGCATCAACACGATCACCAGAAAGGTCCAGAGCGCGGAGTGCATGCCGCGACGCTTGGCGTCTTGATGGACGTATCCGACCATGAAAATGATGATGGCGCAGACCAGTGAGACGCCGGTGATGATGCCCACCAGCGCCGCTCCAGCTGCTCCAGCATCGGCGTCCAATTCTGGAGAGAAAACCTGTTCATGATGCGCGAGTTGGACGTGAAGGACGATTTGCCCGACGATTTGAGCGGCCAGGAAAAGCACCACTACTGTCCAGATCAGCCAGCGCGGCACAAGTTTGAACTCTTGCCAGAAGCGCAGCCGCTCCCGCTTGCGGCGAAAACGGATCAGACGCATTTTCTCGTTAAACGAACTCTTTATGCTTTGTGGATCGTCAATCATCTCTTCCCTCGAATGACGCGCTCGCTTAATTCTCTTGCCGCTTCCAGGCCGACTCGCTGCTGCGTCCGGCGTTATCCATCAGCAGGATGGCCGCTACCACCGCCGCCGGCAACGCCCACCAAAGTCCAAACCCAAGCTCCCAGACAATATTCGGGACACCCATCCGATGCCCGGCCCACTCGAGCCCGCGCCACACATAGGGAGCCGTGGCCGCGCCAAAGGCCCAGGAAATCCCGCATGCCGCCCACACCAGCCGCCAGCGCGGTTCGCCCCGCAATTGTTGCGCGCGCATCTGCACCAGGAACTGCGTGCGGCCGGCCAGCGACGCGGGTAACGCCACGCTCAATCCCCGCAGCGAGCGAATCGCTTGCGCGGTGGCCCCGGCACGGGCTGCGCAACTGGCGCAGTCCGCAATATGTTGTTGCAACCAAGTCTGCTCAGCCGCGGAAATTCCCTCCACCCGCTCTTGTGCCATCAACAGCGCGGCATGCGCATGTATATCCTGACTCATGCTGGATCTCCCGCAAGCAACAGCCGCAAATCCTCAAGCCCGCGATACAACCGCGACTTCACCGTGGAAAGCGGGGCCTCCAGCACCGCCGCAATTTCCACCAACCCCAATTCTTCCTGAAAACGCAGCAGCAGCACCTCGCGATAAATCGCCGGCAGCTTTTCGAGTGAAGCCTGCACGGTGGCCTCGGTTTCGCTGGCCAAGACCAGGTGCAGCGGCGAAGGATCGTCATCGGCGAATTCCATCGGCGCTCCTTCGTCGGGATTGGTCAGCGCGTCGAGGCTTTGCGCTTTCTTCTGCCGCTGCCAGTCGATGACCAGGTGGCGCGCGATGGAGAACAGCCAAGCCTCAAATCTGGATTTGCCGTCGTACTGGTGGCCGCGTTCCAGCACCCGAATCCAGGTCTCCTGGAAAAAATCTTCGGCGCGCTCACGATGGCCGGTGATGTACACCAAATAGCGAAACAGCCGGTATTGATACTGCTCGATTAGTGCCTCGAGCAGTTCCGGGTCGCGGCGTTTCAGCCCAAGGGCCAGGGACTTATTGTCATCCGCCATCAATAATTTCGAGAACAGCAGGGAAGCCGGCGCCCCCAGGGCATTCCGCAAAGACCCGCCGATAGTGGCACTCGCAAATGAAAACGTCGCGCTCATTCTAGACTGTATACGGGTTAGCGGGCCAAAAAGACGCACGGATCGGTGCTCGTTCGGGATGGCGAAAGCATAGTAAACTGACATCTCCAGCCGGTTCCAGCCCATACGAATTCTGCATACTTAAAAAGGGAGGCCACCATGGCTTCAGCTTACCCGCTTCGAGAAGATCAGGGCTCTATCGTCCTGCTATGGAGGGGTGAAGATCCCGCTTTGCACGCTACCCTGCTGGAGCAGTTGGAATCGACGGGGATCCCATTTTCCGACAAAACATTGGGTGACGATGACGTTGCACCCCCGGTCGATCCCTTGCCAATCGACTGGAAGCCCCGCTTTGGCTTCGAGGTGTCCGTGCTTTCGAGCGATTTTCCGCCGGCCCAGGCCATCTTGGAAAAACTGTTGAATGAAGAGCCTGCGGATTTGGAGATCCCCGCTCAGGAGGAGGCTATATCTGCGGCGCCGCCAATGATCTCGGCCACCGAGTTGCATCCCTCGGCGGAGGTTTGGTCCGGCCCCGACGACCGCATCGCCGAATTCCTTACCGCTGCCTTGCAGGAAAACGAAATTCCCATGCACCTGGAGACCGCCGGCGATGTAACTAGGGTGCTGGTGTCGGCGGCTAACGAGAAACGTGCCCGCGAAATCGTCCGCGAAATCGTCGACGCCGCCCCGCCCCAGTAAATGCCGTCTCGTCTTCTCCGCGAATCTCCGTTCACTCTGCGCCTCTGCCTTATCATTTTCTTTATTGTCCCTTCAACGGTAAACTTTTGATCGCTGCCCGTCTGCGGAGACCCATGTGCCGATAGACTCGATCAAAACTGTTGCGGTGCTGGGTGCCGGCACCATGGGCAACGGCATCGCCCACGTATTTGCGCGTGCCGGATACAAGGTCCTGCTGCGCGACGTCGAGCAGCGCTTTCTCGAACGCGGGCTGGACACCATCGCCAAGAACCTCGATCGCGAAATCAGGAAAGGCAAGCTGACCGAGTCCGAGAAGGGAAAGGTGCTCGGTCGGCTGGTTCCGGTCACCGATATGTCCACACTTGCAAACGCGGACTTTGTCATCGAGGCCGTCCCGGAAAAGATTGATCTGAAGCGCCACGTCTTGACCGAAGCGGATCACTTGGTGCGGGACGATGTGATCATTGCCAGCAACACTTCGTCCATCGCCATTACCACCTTAGCGGCCATGACGAAACGGCCGGATCGTTTCGTAGGCATGCACTTCATGAACCCCGTGCCGGTGATGCTGCTGGTGGAAGTGATTCGCGCGCTGCAGACCAGCGATGCCACCTTCGCCGCCACCATGCAGTTGGCCGAGCGCCTCGGCAAAAAGCCGGTAGCTGTCAACGACGCCCCAGGTTTCGTGTCCAATCGCGTGCTAATGCCGTTGATCAACGAAGCCGCTTATTGTGTCATGGAAGGTGTGGCTACCCCGGAAGCCGTCGATGCCGTAATGAAGACCGGCATGAACCACCCGATGGGCCCGCTGGAGTTGGCCGACTTCATCGGCCTGGATGTTTGCGTCGACATCATGCACGTCCTTCTCGAGGGTCTCGGCGACCCCAAATACCGCGCCTGCCCCCTGCTAAAAAAGTACGTCGCCGCCGGCTGGCTCGGCCGCAAGTCCTCCCGCGGCTTTTACAGTTACAACAAAGCCTAAACTGGCCTAATAAAGTATTTGCTTTTTCTTCGCCTCTATACTATTCTGCTCCCCGGCGTTTTCAACAGGTGCCTGACCATGACCCCTTGCCCCACAACCGAAACCTGTCATCCTGAGGATATCCGATGAGGATGTCAAAAGGATCTCAGCCCCCGTTGCAGGTCGGCGGTCAAGCGCAGGAACACGTGGCGGCAGCCTTCCGGCTGGCCGCTGTCCCCTCGGAAAAACACCGTAGCGCAACCATAAACCAAATGGTAAGCTCCCCATTCCGTTATGTCCCCAAGAGAGGCGATGCGTCTTTCCCGGCGCAGCTTCTTAGCGGGCGGTCGTGCAGCGTAAAATTCCTATTTTCCTCCATCGAGGTGTGAAATGGCAGACGACAGAGCAAAATCGCTGGAAACCGCAATTTCAGTAATCGAGAAGTCCTACGGCAAGGGCTCCATCATGCGCCTCGGCAGCCGCGATGTGCTGGTGCCGGTGAGCGTGATCCCCACCGGCTGCCTTTCGCTGGATGCCGCCCTGGGCGTAGGAGGATTCCCACGCGGTCGCGTGGTGGAGGTCTACGGCCCGGAATCCGGCGGCAAGACCACCATGACCCTGCACGTCATCGCCGAGGCGCAGAAACTCGGCGGCACCGCGGCCTTCATCGACGCGGAGCACGCTCTCGACCCCATCTACGCGCGCAAGCTCGGCGTGGACGTCGACAATCTGCTCGTTTCCCAGCCAGACAATGGCGAACAAGCCTTGGAGATCGCGCAAGAGTTGATCCGCTCCAATGCGGTCGATATCGTCGTCGTCGATTCCGTGGCCGCTCTCGTTCCCAAAGCCGAGCTGGAAGGCGAAATGGGCGATCCTCAAATGGGTCTGCAAGCGCGCCTGATGTCGCAAGCCCTGCGCAAGCTCACCGCCATCGTCTCCAAGTCCCGTACCTGCCTCATTTTCATCAACCAGATCCGCGAAAAGATTGGCGTGATGTTCGGCAATCCGGAAACCACCACCGGCGGCCGCGCGCTCAAGTTTTATGCTTCCATTCGTCTGGATATTCGCCGCATTCAAGCCATCAAGGAAGGCGATCGCGTCATTGGCTCGCGCACTCGCGGCAAAGTAGTGAAGAACAAAGTGGCTGCCCCGTTCCGCGAAGCCGAATTCGACATTCTCTACGGCGAAGGCATCTCCCGCGAAGGCGACCTGATCGACCTCGGCGTCGAAAAAGGCTTACTCGAAAAGAGCGGTACCTGGATCAGCTTCGGCGGCGAGCGCATGGGCCAGGGCCGCGAAAACGCCCGCGTCTTCCTCAAGGAAAACAAAGACATCCGCGATAAGCTGGAAACCGCGTTGCGCAAGAAACTGGAAATCGCCCTACCCGGCAATCCCAGCGCCGCCTCGGGTGTAAATGGCCATGCCGCCGCAGGCCCGCAGAACGATAAGGCCCCGCAAAAGGCCGCCGCTGCGGTGGCGTCATCCAGCGACGCCAGGCGTCCGTCGCGCTAACCGAAGCTCCGCTCGCCATGCTTCTAAATGCGCAATACCCGTATGTGCTTCGTTCGGGGATTCGAGAATCGACGGGCCGCAGCTACAGCATCATTGCAGATGCCGCTACAAAATTCCGCGTATGGTCACTCAGAACTTGTTTTGTGAATATCGCGGTGCGGGTTACTAAGCTCCGCTAACGAAGTAGAAGGGGGAAGCCGATACCCCCTCGAGTTTATCGAGGCGGTAGGGCTGGGACGGTTTTCCTCTTTGACTTCGCTTGCCTGGGTCTCCACACGCTAGTCAACGTACAACTGCTATCATCCACCTCTGCTGTCCACACGGAGCTTAGTGACCGCCGTTTTCCCTGGAAGCCCAACAACTCTGACGCTACGCTGCCCTTTTAGGCTTGTGAGTTCTTGCTCCGTCGTCCTACACCCACCCCAATTGAAGGCCCACTCGGAAAAGAAGCCCGCGATTCCCGGCATCCTCCTTTGCTTTCGGTGCCTTTCCCGCGTCCGGGCCGAAGAACGTTCCGCCGCCCATCAATGACTCCAGGGCCTCCAGCAAATCTCTCGCGGCATGCGACTTAAGTACGAACCCTCGCGCACCCGCTTCCTGCACCGTAGTCGCTAAATTCTTCGACTCGTGCATGGTGAATACCAGCACCGCCGACCGCAATTTCATTTTGGAGATTTCCCGCGTGGCTTCAATCCCGCTCATCTCCGGCATGGTGATATCCATGATAATCACATCCGGATCGAGGTTCTTCGCTTTCTCGATGGCGTCCCGTCCGTTGACCGCTTCGCCCACCACTTCCCATTGTGGCCGCGACCGCAAAATAGTCTTGATGCCCTGACGTACCACTTCATGGTCATCCACTATCAATATCTTGGAAGCCATCTCTTTTTCTCTCCTGACTTGTCTGGGCGCAAGCTCGACCTGTCCCGTGCCATTCGCGCTCACGGTACAGGTTAAAGCAGAAGAGCCCTGTGAAACAAATGTTGACGCTCGGGGACACGCGCCAAATGCACCGTCCACATTTGAAACTTAACCGCTTCATTCGGCAAGCGAAATCGCATACAGTGTTCCATGTACGCACTGAGGAAAAACCGTGTATTACTTTTCAGGAACTCCGGCATTTTTAATCCGGAAGTTGTGCATCTTCGGTTGCCCTGGGAACCAATTCTCGGCCTGCCCGCCTGCGCTTAATATTCTTAGGAAGTCACCGCCCAGCCCAGCATCGTCATCGCCAGCACCAGGAACAGCAGCCCGGTGCTCACCACGCTCAGTACTTTGCCGTGCCCCAGCAGGTAATCGCGTGACTCCGCGTCCGCGCACAACAATACCAGCACAATCAATACGACGCCCCAGGCCAACAGCACCGGCAGACCTGGATATTTCCCGATCATCGACAGGAATTGCCCCGGCGGCGCCCCGGCCGGTATCCACCATGGCAGAATCGGCGCCACTCCCGCTGCCAGCGACAGCGTCAGCAGCTTGCGCGTAAACCAGCCGCGCACTTTCGGCCGCGCTTCCTTCCACACCAGGTAGTCCCACGCCAGCAGTCCGGCTGCGATCGGTACCCACCCGTAAAGCGCTGCCTTGTGATCAAACCACATCCATCCGCGAAACAACGGTGAACGGCTGCTCACCGCCAGTCGCGGCAGCAGCACCAGCGCCACCATGGCATTGCATCCCAGCGCCAGCAGCAGCGTCATCAGGCTCATCAGCTGAAACCAGTGCCGGGTTGCCGAGGTGTTGCAGCGCGTGCACACCGACTGCTTGGGCAGGAAATTCAGGCCACATCGATCGCAGAACAAGTTGGCTCTCCCAGGTGCTGGAAATGGGGTTCTCGCGTCCCCTTCAGATTATCTGCCTGGAGGCCCCCAAAACTACTGGTCGGAAGTGCAGCGTAACCTCCGGACAGTATCGCAATAGCTACTTTTCCGCCGACCCCGGATCGAGCTTGTCTCTCCAGCTGAAAAACAGCTAAGTGTATATTTATGTGCTGGTTAAGAATCGTTCTGGCCATCGCGCCCGGTGCCTCTCCGCTAGATAGGTCCGCCTGCGAGATTCGCCCGCCCCGGCCATTTACATTTCCCCCGCCGTCCGTTAACTTTCTGTCCTCAGCCCTCTTGTCCTGAGGAGCCGACCATGCCGTCAAAACCGCATCCAAAGACTTCCAAAGATCGTCCAACCGGGCTGTACCAGCCCGACCACCCCATCCGCATCGTTCCCCTCCATCCCGGCAAAGCCAAGGCAGCCGCTCCACAGACGCCCCCCAAACTCACCTACCGCAATGGCCCCTTGCTCACCTCGGTCCAGGTTTTCACCATCTTCTGGGGCGCCGAATGGAATCACGCTCCCCAAAACGCGCTTCTTCCCAAACTCAATCAATTCTTCGATTTCATTCTCACCAGTCAGCTCCTCGACCAACTCGGCGAATACAGCGTTCCTAATCTAAAAATCGCTCACGGCTCGCGCATCGGCACCGTCTCCCTCGCTACCCCCGCCCCTGGCAGAACGGTCGACGACTCCGCCATCCAAACGTTCTTGCAGCAGCAAATCTCGGCTGGCTCGCTCCCTGTGGCCAACCCGAATACCCTCTACTTTTTCTTCCTGCCCCCCGGGGTCACCGTCACCCAGGGCGGCAGCGCCTCCTGCAAAGTTTTCTGCGGCTATCACGACGCCATCGGCAGCCAGATCTTCTACGCCGTGATGCCTTACCCGGGCTGCGCCGGCTGTCTCGGCGGCATCGATGCCTTTGACGCCCTTACCTCCACCAGCTCCCACGAACTTTGCGAAGCCATCACCGATCCCATCCCCGGCCAGGGCTGGTACGACGACAACAACGGCGAAATTGGCGACATCTGCGCCTGGCAAACCCGCACCCTCGGCGCCTACACCATCCAGCTCGAATGGTCCAACAAAGCCAATCGCTGCGTGTAACGATTCCGTCCGGACCTTACGGTAAACGATCCGCCGTGGGGATAACGCCGCGAAAATAAAGGTGCCACCTTTGACGCGTTCAAAGGTGGCACCTCCACGCAAGACGCTCCGTCTGCGATAAACGCTACACCGTGGTAATTGCGCCGTTCACCCCTTGCGGGAAGAACCCGCCGTGATTTGTGCCGGGCTTCGAGCTTCCGTACACGATGGCCAGCACCTGGCTTGGGGTCCGAACGATCGTAAGGCCCTGGTAGTTGTTGCTGAAGTATTCCGTACCTGAAGGAGGAGGTACGATGTCTTGACTGTCCAACGGGAAGGTCTTCACCCCGTAGAGCGCCACCAGCAGGCGAAGATTTCCCGTGTGCTCGCCTTCCGTCAGCGCGATGCGGGCCGCCACGCCCAGTACCGCTTTGCTCTGAATCAAGGGAGCGGCTCCGCCGTACGCGCTGACGCCGACGTCCTCGAAGGCTCGCGCTTCCAGCAGAAACTGGCTGGTGTTGCTTACCTGCCCAAGCGCATTGAGATTTATTTCTGGCTTGGCAATGGCCTTGTCGCCCAGCGCGTAGCGTAGAAAGCGCACGTGTTCTTGCTCGTCCTTGGCGATCTCCTGGGCGATGGCCAACAACTTCGGGTCGTCGCCGTCTTTATCGATCTCCGTGAAGTTGATCTTCTGTCCCCCCAGCGTCGGACCCGTTTTCCCGACGCCATTGATCGGCATCCCAATTTCCTCCAGCGTCTTGCCGGTCGTTGCTTTCGTGTAATACTCGGCCTCCAAATATTCCAGGTTCAGGGCGAAATTCAGAACCGCGGTGTCCGTGGCGCTCAGCGTTCCAAACACTCCGGCAAAGTTCTGAACGCCGGCCTCTTGTGCGGCTGCGGGGTACGCGGACAGCAAACCGCCCGCCGCGCCTCCCAGGAAGGTCGAGCCGGCCACTCCTAGCCCGGCAAAACCCGCCCTCTTTAGAAATTTCCTGCGATCTGAACAGTCTTCGAGCACAGACAACTTTTCGGTGTCTTTCACGGATGTTCTCCTTTGAATTTGAACGTAATGAGGGACCGGCGGGGGAACAAACTAATCCCTGCACAAAACGTCTTTCCCACCCAAAATCCAGATGAATTAAGGCGCGGATCGACTCTGCGGTCTTAGCCTGCTCGAGACCATCAGGTAAATGCTTTACCAGTTTCGGTAGAACGCTGGCGCGCCCCGTATAAAACGATCAGCAGAGGCGATGCTATTCTCAGGTCGGAACTCTCAGGTTTGAACGGTCCAATTCCTGATATGTATCCCGATAAAACTCCTTCAGTCTGACGCCACACCAAGGGCAAAACTGAATGTGCACGTCCGAAACCGTAGAGAGCGGATATTTAGCGAATGGAATCGGCGATCCAGAGTCCACCTTTAGAGTTAATCCCTCAGGGACTCGGGATCCGACAGGTTTTTGGGGGACTTGCGGTTGAGTAGCGTTACGAAGGCGCGCCCCGAAAGCGGTACCCCCACACCACTTTTGCGGACGATGGATTCCGCCTCAGTCTTGCGTCCATACACATTTTCATTGGCTCGGTTATCTTGGCGCAGCGTTGAACCTTCTAGCGAAACTCCAGCGAACAATCCCCGCGAACGGGAATAGCTTAGCATCTCAGCGCGCATGGTGAAGTCGCTGGCAGCGGCGGCGTCCCGGCCTTTGGGACCGCCGGCAATAGATGCGTCCGCACCCAGCTTCACTTTGCTCTTCAGGAGCCCTTTCGCGCCCCTGGGATTCATGACCAGAATGATGAAGTCTGTCGCCTGGCCGCCGATCTGGAACCCGATGCCAATACCTTCCAGGCGCATCATCGCGGGTGCGCTCCAGGGACCCGTGAAGTGCTCGCCCGTGCGGCACGTCATCGCGCCTTTACCGTAATTTCCGCTGAAACCGAACGCGAACTTGATTACCGAGGGAATGACAATCACGCACTCGGCTTTGTCCAGAAGATCTGAAGGGATATCATCCGGCATGTCGAGGACTTCTTTGAGCACCGTGCCGCACTCCTCAAGCCGCTCCACTTCTGATCTTTTTTCTTTTTGCTGGCTGCCTACGACTGGCGCAATAATGATCGCAAAAGCCATCATCCACGCGATTATTCGCTGAATCACAGTTCACCTCGTACCAGCCGTCGGGCTTAATGCATCATAGCGTTGGCTATTGCGTCGGCGCAATGAATGGTCTGGCGCGAGTATTCGCATCGCTTAGTAGCACGTTCCAAAGGATAAATAGTACTTTCCCCGAAAAAGCTGGCCTCGCGCTGGAGAGTGTCCCTAAACTGAATACAACTGTTGTTCGTCCCTAAACTGGAGAAACCCATGAAAAACCTGCTAGGTCGGTGTTCGCTGAGCCTGGCGCTTGCGGTGGCAGTGGCCGGAAGTGCGCTGGCGCAGGCCCACACAACCGTTTCTGTTCGTTTGAACCATGCGCTCAGCACCGGAAGTGCGCAAAATGGCGACAATTTTACGGCTACTTTGGAATCACCGCTGCTTGTGAACGACCGGATTGTTGCGGAAAAGGGTGCGCGAGTAACCGGTCAAGTACGTGAAGTCGTGAGTTCGGGTCGCCTCAGGCGTCCGGCGGCAATCATGCTAACTTTGAAAACCGTCGAGACCCCTTCGCGTCGCTACCCCATGCAGACTAATGATCTCAGCATTAAGGCCGACTCGCATGCCAAGTCGAACCTGCTCATTATCGGCGGTCTAATGGGAGCGGGTGCCGCATTCGGAGGCACAGCGGGCGGCGGCAGGGGCGCGCTCATCGGCGCGGCTGCCGGTGCGGGTACAGGCACCACGGTAGCTTATTTGACCGGCAAACGGGAGATCGTCCTCCCCGCCGAGACGCTTCTGACCTTTCATATCAATTCCGTCAGTATCAATCCGAAGGAATTGTCGCGCCTGCAACGATCCGAATACCCGGACCCAGGCGGAGCTTCGCAGCCCTACACCGAGACTCGTTCGGTTGTAGTGGTAAGGCCGCAGTATGATGATGACGAAGACGACGACGGGGGCGAATACGAAAGTGAACACGAATCCTATCGAGGCGAGTATCCGCGAAACGTCGAGGTCGTGTTCCTTGGCCATCGCCGTGCGGACGTAGTGATCTATTGGCAGGGCCAGACCGAGCGGCTTACGCTCGACGGTGACAATCTAGAAGATATTCTGAGTCCACTGTGCGAACGGACGCACGTCTCGGTCGAACTTCTCCGGTCAAGGATCAGAATCAGGCAGGAACACGACGACGATTGATCGTTGTAAACGGCCAACTGTCCAGGTCGCCATCCCGGTTTTCGCTGATTACAAGTGCGCAGGAGACGCGGCGATTGCCTTGGAAGCGTCCCATTCAATGCTTTTAATCCCCGTTCAATCCCGAAAATCGGCCATTTAATGTTTCTTACTTTACCGATCGAATAAACCCATGCTACCGTTCCGCATGCATTCGACTCCCATCCTCGCCTGCTCCTTTACCAACATTTCAGCCGCTTCCTGCTCACCGCTGGAAAAACCTATCTTTGATGTGGGCTTCGCCTCGCCCCTAGGGTGGGTCACTCTTCTCTTTATCCCCTGCCCAAGCGACTTAAGCGCTGCTACGGCTGGCACGACCTCCATTCACTCAAAGGGGGTGCATTCGGCCGGGACGCCGCTGTCGCTCGAAGATGCGCGGCGGTCTGGTCGAGGGTTACGTAGAGCATTACAACAACGTTCGTCTGGACAGCGCCATCGGATGCATCACGCCGAGGGACATGCTCGCCGGGCATCAGCGCGAGATTCAGGCCGAGTGGGATCGGAAGCTGGAAGCGGCGAGGGAACAGCGGAAAAATCGCCGCCAACGGGCCGCGTGACAGGTGAAACGGATTACTTCCGCATTGCCGACCACTCGTTGAGAACTATCGCTTTCGCCTTGAACACCATAAGGCTTTGACTTGCGTTTAATAGCGCCCTAACATACGGCCACCCGGAGTTCCTGCGGCACATGATTGGCCGGACCATCGCACACTACTCCATCCTGGAAAAACTCGGCGGCGGCGGGATGGGTGTTGTCTACAAGGCCGAAGACCTCAGCCTTGGGCGTCATGTCGCCTTGAAATTTCTGCCCGAGGAACTGGCGAACGACGCGCAAGCACTCGAACGCTTCCGCCGCGAAGCCCGGGCTGCCTCGGCTCTTAATCATCCCAATATCTGCACAATTCATGAAATTGGCCAGGACGATGGTCAGCCGTTCTTGGCGATGGAGTTCCTCGACGGCGAGACGCTCAGGCATCGCATCGGCAGACACACGATGCCGATAGAGCTGGTGCTGGATTTGGGAGTTCAGATCGCCGATGCGCTCGACGCCGCTCACGCCAAAGGCATCATTCATCGCGACATCAAGCCCGCCAACATTTTCATCACGACGCGCGGTCAGGCCAAGATTCTCGATTTTGGTCTCGCCAAGCTCATGCCCGCCCGCAATATCGCAGCGGCAGGAAGCGTTTCGGCGATGACTACCGCCACCGATCAAGACGCGCTCACTCAACCAGGGACGTCGATTGGCACCGTGGCGTATATGTCGCCAGAACAGGTGCGGGGCGAGGAGCTCGACGCTCGCACCGACCTGTTTTCGTTTGGCGTGGTGCTCTACGAAATGGTCACAGGCGTTCTACCCTTTCGCGGCGACACCTCGGGCTTGTTAACCGAAGCGATTCTGAATCGCGTGCCGGTTGCGCCGGTGCGGCTGAATCCGGACGTGCCTCCAAAGCTCGAAGAAATCATCAACAAAGTGCTTGAAAAAGACCGCAAACACCGCTTCCAGAATGCTTCCGACATTCGCACAGATCTGCAAAGGCTCAAGCGGGATACCGGGTCGGGGTTAATGATGGCAGTCACCTCTCGCCCGCCACAGCGCCGTGGACTCGCCTTATTAGTCGCGGGCATTGCCCTGGCACTGCTGGCCGGGGCTGTCACTCTAACGAATGTCGGCGGGCTGCGGCAGCGATTTTTCGGAAGATCCGACTTCGGCACCATTCGATCGCTCGCCGTGCTGCCACTCGAAAATCTCTCACGTGATCCCGAGCAGGAATACTTCGCCGACGGCATGACCGAGGCGCTGACCACCGAATTAGCGCAGATCAGCGCGCTCAAAGTGATTTCGCACACCTCCGTGATGCAATACAAAGGAACAACGAAATCACTCCCACAAATTGCCCAGGAGCTGGGTGTGGACGCCGTGGTCGAGGGCGCAGTGCAGCGCTCGGGCGACAAGGTAGGGATCACGGTGCAGCTGATCCATGCGCCGTCGGACCGCCACGTCTTAGCTAAGTCCTATGAGCGCGGCCTGCGCGATGTGCTGGCGCTACAGCACGAGATTGCCCACGCAGTCGCGGATGAGATCAAAGCGAAACTCACGCCACAAGAAAAGGCGCGCCTGACAACCGCCCGCCCGGCCAACCCCGAAGCCCAAGACGCGTATCTGAAGGGCCTCTATTATTACAGTGCTGGCCACGACGAGGCGGCTCGCCCTAAATATGACCAACTCCTGAAAAGCAGCATTGAGTACTTTTCGCAGGCTACCCAGATAGACCCGAATTACGCCCAGGCGTACGGTGGAATGGCCGTCGCCTATGCTTGGCAAGCTGGGTCTGACAGGAAATTCAATTTGAAGGCGAGGGAAGCCGCTGCCAAAGCTTTGCAAATAGACGACGCCCTCGGCGAGGCGCACTACGTGCTGGGCTGGGTGGCCTATTACTACGATTGGAATGGGTCGGACGCCGAGAAGGAATTCCGGCGAGCGATCGAGCTAAACCCCAGCTTCGGAGAGGCACATTACGGATATGCCCTCTATTTGAATGCAGCCGGGCGACATGACGAGGCGATTGCGGAAATTCAAAGAGCCCTGGAGGTCGATCCAATCGTTTTTATTCAGAAAGTAGACGCCGGAAGGATTTACGCTTGTGCTGGCCAGTACGACCGGGCGATTAAACACTTGCAGGATGCTTCCGATCTCAAACCCAACGATGTTCACGTACACGACGTCCTGGGCGACATCTACTTGTATAAAGGAATGCAAGCGGAGAGCGCGGCCGAATACCGCAAGGCCGCTCAGCTAAACGGCGACCCTGCTGGCCGCCGGCTCGCATTGACCGCGGCCGACGTTGTGAGCGGCAATCGAACGAAGGCCAGCGCTATTCTAAGCGACCTCGCGAATCTACCTGGGCAGTACGTTGATTGGCCGGTGCTCTTGGCAAGGCAATACGCTTCGCTTGGTGAAAAGAATCTGGCAATGGCCTGGCTGGAGAAAGCCTACACAGAACACTCCTATGCACTTCTGGAGATTCGCTGCGCGCGCGAATTCGATGTGCTCCAGTCCGATTCGCGATTCCAGGATTTGCTCCGTCGGATGAATTTTCCCGCAATGAGCTCACTTCGGCAAACGGCCGATCAGAATCGAGCCCCATAAACGCGCATCATGAAAATGCTTGAGAGACCGTCGCGATGGCACGAAACCCCTCTGCCGTATAGCCGGCCACGCGTAGAAGTGGCTTCCTTCGCCGCTGATTAGCGGCGTCTTTTGGGATTGTGCCCGGATCACGAGCCACCCGGAAGTTGAGACGGATGCGCATGGTGGAGCTACAATGATCTGGCCGGGCGAAACGGAAGCGGGCTCTGCGGAGGCGCAACCATGCTGGGGGATAGCCTGGTGGTCGTATCGATGCCTTGAAAATTCCCGCCCGAAGGGTGGAATACTCACTCACGGAGAGCGCCCTCTTTCCATTTCAGGCTGACCAACACACAATTCCTGCTGGTCGGCTAGGTCCTGACGCTCGACCACGTGCATTTCCGGAGCAGTGCCGCGCACCGGGACCATTTCCAAAATCCTGCAAGTTTTACGCCGAGGTCTTGCTAGCGGCATCCGACGGAAGTCAGCCGGTACGCTTTGCCTTATCTTGCGAGCGTCCCGTTCAATGCTTTTAATCCCCGTTCAATCCCGAAAATCGGCCATTTAATGTTTCTTACTTTACCGATCGAATAAACCCATGCTACCGTTCCGCATGCATTCGACTCCCATCCTCGCCTGCTCCCTTACCAACGTTTCAGCCGCTTCCTGCTCACCGCAGGAAACTATCTTTGACGTTGACTTCGCCTCGCCCCTAACTCTTTTGTTTCCTGTCCAATGGTTTCAAGTCGTGTATTTTCAAAGGTTTGCGCACTCTTTGGTGCGATGGCATTCAGCTATCTCACGCCAATTCAATAGCTTGCGCACTCTTTCCCTGTCAATAGGGGGTGGCACCCTCAAACATGCGGAAGCATCGCGCCCCAATTCCCGTCACATCGGCTCAAGTGCAACGTCGACACCCTCTGCACATCCAAGTATCATTGCTTCAAAGAAGTTAAGGTCCCAGGTTCATGGATGAAGCCGCCAAACTCGCTCCACTTCCGCTCGTCGGAGATGCTGACCCCGT
Organism: Candidatus Acidiferrum sp.; assembly: GCA_035309625.1. GTDB lineage: Bacteria > Acidobacteriota > Terriglobia > Acidiferrales > UBA7541 > Acidiferrum. The sequence goes on along the minus strand of DATGEY010000025.1, from coordinate 94,143 downwards.
TCCCCCTAGCCTGTTCACTTCCCATCCTGAACAAGCCAATACGCTTACGCTCCTTTATGAGGTCAGCCGGGAAATCACCTCCATTCTCGACCGTGAAGAGCTGCTTCGCCGCGTCGCTCAGCGCGTCAAAAAGCTGGTCAATTATCACGTCTTCAGCGTCATGCTCTGGGACGAGAAGTCCCAGCACCTCGAGACCGTCTTCGCCATGCGCTATGGAGGCGCCGTCACCACGCGCCTCCGCATTCCACTCCATCAGGGACTCACCGGCGCCGCCGCTACCGAGCGTCGCCCTGTTCGCGTCACCGATACCCTGACCGATCCTCGCTTTCTTGCTTGCGAAGTCGATACCGGAGTGGCCGTGCGCTCGGAACTGGTCGTCCCTCTTCTCATGCAGGACCGGCTGATCGGCGTTCTCGACCTGGAAAGTGCGGAAACGCAAGCCTTTACCGCCGAGCACGAGCGCATGCTGGTCACTCTCGCCTCCTACATCGCCATCGCCCTAGAAAACGCCCGGCTCTATGAAGAAGCGCGCCAAACCGAGCGCCGCCTCCAGGAAGACCTGGCCACCGCGCGCGAGATTCAGCGCCAGTTGCTTCCCACCGGTGCGCGCGACGTTCCTGGGCTGGATCTCGCCGCCGGTTACTGCTCCGCGCGTGCTCTCGGCGGGGACTTCTACGATTTCCTTCCCTATGGCAAGGGACGGCTGGCAGTCGCGCTTGGCGACGTCTCCGGCAAAGGCACGGCCGCAGCGCTGTTTGGTTCGCTTGCCATCGGCACCATGCGCGAACATATCGTCGAGCATCCCTGCCCGCCCCCGGAAATGTTGGCTTTGCTGAACCGGCGCTTGCACGGCGCGCGTCTCGATGCGCGTTTTATCGCCATGGCATTCGCGGTATACGATGCCGGCGAGCGGCGGCTCACCATCTCCAACGCGGGAGCGCCTTACCCCATCTTGCTGCGCGACGGCAAAGTGCAGCAAGTTTGCACCGCGGGCGTCCCGCTCGGTCTTTTCGCCGACACCGAATACGACCAGGTTACTGTCGACCTTCGTCCCGGTGATGTCGTGCTGTTCGCCTCCGACGGTATCCTGGAATCCGAAAATGCCGCGCAGGAAGAATTCGGTTTCGCGCGCATCAGCTCTCTCCTCCAGAGCATCACGCCGCAGCAATCCGCCAGCGAGATCTGCCAATTTGTGCTGGACGCGACCGATGCCTACAGCGGCGGCGGCTCGGCTCCCAACGACGATCGCACCTTGCTGGTGCTGAAAATCACCGACCACACTTCCGGCGATTTCTCCAAGATGCCGATCATCTACTGATTGGAAGCATGCCATGCCGACGGTGGGAGATACACGGGACAGGACCGCTTGGCTCGCTAACTTGTCGGCGATGGCTGAGACGTTGGTTAGTTGCCGGTGGACAGGAGCTTTAGGTTGGGGCGGCTGGCTTGCGCTTGAGTTTGGTTGGCGAAATAATTTTGTTCGCGCAGGCGGCGATAGATGCGACCGGCCACTAATGCGGCGGTGGGGCCGATGACTTGGCGAGAACTGCCGCGAAGCAGAACGGCTAATGCGATTTTGGGGTGGGCCTCGTCGGCATAGGTGACGAACCACCCTACCCGGGACGTGGGATCGTTGCAGGTGCCGGTCTTGCCGAGAGGCATTTCGTCTCCGCCACTATCGAAGCTGCGCTTGCCGGTTCCGTAGAGTACGGCGGCCAGCATCCCTTCGCGAATTTCCGGGAGAACGGTGGCGATATTCAGATCGCGCTTGACGCGCGGAGCGAAATTCTGGATGTCATCGGAAGTGCGCGGATACTGGAGATAGTAGAGGGTGCCTCCGTTGGCGAAAGCGGAGGCGAGGGAAACCAACTGCAGCGGCGTAATCTGGATCCCTTCGCCAAAACTGGACATACGCGCGACGCCTCCATGTGCAGGCGGCTGCATGGGGAAGGAGCCCGGATGCTCTTCCGGGAGGTTGTATCCGGCGAGTTCGCCGAGGCCGAGGAGCCGGGCGTAACGGGAAACGGTGTCAAAGCCCATGCGGCGGCCGAGCTCTTCAAAGAAAGCATTGTTGGAGTGGGCCATGGCTTCGGTCAAATTCATGAACTTGCGGCGGCCGACCTTGAGCATCGTGTCGCGGGTGATGACGTTTTCTTCGAGGGCGGCGAGGGCGACGGTGGGCTTGATGGTGGAGCAGGGAATATAACCGGAGCCGAAAGCGATTTTCTGATTGACCACGGTGAGGATGCGTCCGGTGTTGGGATCGACGGCAACGACGGCGCCGTTGAAGCGGCCGAGGCCTTCGACCGCGGCGGCGCGAACGACGGGATCATCGAAGGTGCCGATATCGGCGAGAGTGGAATTGGCGAAGGTGGGGACGCCGCGAAAACGGGTGACCCGATGCATCGATGACTTGGCCGCGGCGGGCGCGGCGGGCATCGGCACAGTTACTGTTACAGCGAGGACTGCGGCCAGGAAAACACGTCCCAATTGCTTCACCGTTTGCTCCAGAAAACTCTATTGCCCGACTCGAGCTTGCGGTGCAGGTTTGTCCGATGCTGCTAACCCGGTCAACCTGTCCTTCCGCGAAGCGTCCCCCCGGAAAAGCTTGGTGGGAACCGTCGAACTGCGCAATCTAAATGCATCCCAGCGGCCAAAAGAGCGGCCGCACATTTGACGCGACTTAGCGCCTAATGGTTTTGCTGCAGTGTGCCTGAAAGAAACACTACAGCTCAAGATGAGACAGATTCTATGGATTTAGGGGGACGGGGGCAATAGCCAAAGCGCTCCAGTACGGAGTTATGTGCTTTATTTTGAACGGCTGACCAGGAGGGCACGATAGGGACAGGGGCGAAGGTGGGGACTGACCGAAGGGACGGGGAGGGCGGGCGGTCGGAGCGGTGTGTCGCAAGTTGAAACTGAGCGTGTTCCGTGGAGCGCGGCGAGTGTGCGGGTTATTTGCGTGGGGATGGCAAACGGCGGAAGAGTACGCATCCGGTTCGTGAGAATAATTGTTCTTGACCGGGCTATTGGTAAGCAGTAGCTTACGGTTCGTGCAGACTTACGTACAAGCGGGGATGGAAGCGCTGGGAGATCCGACGCGCTTTGCCATCCTGCAAAGCCTGGCGCGGCGGCCGCTGGCGGTGAGCGAATTGGCAGCGACGCTGCCGGTAAGCCGGCCAGCAGTGTCGCAGCATTTGCGAGTGCTGAAAGATGCGCGGCTGGTGAGCGATCGCAAGGCGGGGACGAAGAGAATTTACAAAGTGAATCCGGAAGGGATGGCGCTGCTGCGGGAACATTTCGAGAAATTGTGGCAGCAGGCGTTGACCGCGTTCCAGGCGAGCGCGGAGAAAACGGAGGAGAAGAGCCATGGCCGAACCGGTGGCAGCAAGAGCAGGCGCCGTTCAAAAAACGCTACACGTTGAAGCTCCTATCGCGGAGCGGATTGGGAGAAGCTGCGCGCGGGCGTGGATTCGCCCGGCGGTTGGAGCGCGATCCTGGAGCAGTTTACCAAGGCAGCGGCAGCCTAGAGTTTTTCGGGCGCGCTTGGGAAATTTAATCGCTATGGGAGGACGTATGCAAAATATGGCGAAGGTAGCGAAGAACGTAGTCTTTGCTTTGATATTGCTGCTAGCGGGAGCTGCAGTGGCGCAAACGCCGGGAGAATTCCCGCAGGGGGCGAATATCCCGACGAATATCAGGCCGTATTTCCTATGTTTGCTGGAGAAGGGAGAGAAGTGGGCTCCGGTGCAGTTTGCGGATCCGGCGATGCAGGAACATCTGGCTTATGTTCGCGAGCAGGTGGAGGCGGGAAAGTTTGTGGTGGTGGGGCCGGCGCTGGACCAGGGACGGTTCGGCGGGATGGCGATCATCCATGCGAGTTCGATCGAAGAGGCGCAGAAAATCGTGAGCGGAGACAAGATGGTGCAGAGCGGGAGATTCTTGGCGGAGATCCATCCGGTGATGCTGGTGGACCTGTCCGGGGTGCATTCGGAGTATCCCGCGAAAATACAAAAGTAAAGAGTAAAAAGTAAAAGAGACAACGGAGAAGGAAAAAGCCTTTGGTCCCGGCTATGCGCCGGAGCCAAAGGCTTTTTTGCAAGGAGTACGGACAATACTCAGGTCGAGGCAGGGCCCGAAGTTGAAAGTTAGAAGCGAATGTACGGTCCGAAGGAAACTCGCAGGTTATTGTGCGTTCCATGGTTGAAGTACATCTCATCGCCGATATCAGCGCGCAGTCCAATGGGACCAAGGTGTCCTTCCAAACCGCCACCGGGATACAGAACGCCATTGACGTTATTAGCGCGGAGGGAATCAACGGTGCTGAAAAAGGTGCCCAGGGTAGCCGGTGCATTGCTCAGGCGAAAATTGATAAAGCCGCCTTTGAGGGTGACGAAGGGGTGAACGCGCCAGTGTTCCCCGAGATTCACTTTAGGCCCGAACTCGCCGTGGAGGGTGCGGAAGTTGGTGCGAGCGACGGTGACGGAGCCGGTAGTGGTGTCCGTGAAACTCTCGGTGAAAGCGCGATTGAAATCGTAGCTCATCTCGCCTTCGAGCTTGACGGCATGGAATGCCACGACCCCCACGCGGGCGCCGATACCCGCGAAGTTGGTGTCGGTCTGGCCGAGCCGCAGGTAATCAAAATAGGCCCCGACCTGGACGTGTTCCGTTTCCTGAGCGGATGCGAGAGGCACGAGCCAGCCCGCTAAAACAAAAAGAAATGCAAGGCGCTTCATGGATGGCGTTCTCCTGACGAAAATTAGAGGTTTAGAAACAAGCAGCGGGCTGGCTTGCGGACTGGGGAGTCTGCGTGGAGTTGGATGCCCCTTAGCGACAGGCAAGTTGCGAGCAATCAGCGAATTGAGGGGGAGTGAAGCGCGAGACTTGACGGGCTACATGGCCCGGAGGCGCGTCCATACAGGGTTTGCTGTACGTAAGGCACGAAATTCCCAATAAAAATGGACCTTTTTAGCAGCCCGCGGTTGTTCCGGGCGACGCATGCGGATACTATGTGCGCTCAGGGTTGTCCAATCCAAATCAATTCAACCGGCCCACGGAGCCGCAGGCGAGTGAACGATGGATAAGAATGGAAACGGCCACGCAACGGCGAACGCGTTGGGCCTGGCAAAAACCCGCACGGGCATTGCGGGTTTCGACGAGGTGACCAACGGCGGAGTACCCGAGGGGCGACCGACGATTGTGTGCGGAGGGCCGGGCTGCGGGAAAACAATGTTCGCGCTGGAATTCCTGGTGCGGGGAGCCACGGAGTACCACGAACCGGGCGTGTTGATGACCTTCGAAGAAACATCGGAGGAAATGACGAAGAACGTGGCGTCGCTGGGCTTCGACTTGAAGAGATTGGTGGCGCGAAAGAAATTGGTGCTGGACTATGTGCGGATCGAGCCTGCGGAAATTCAGGAGACAGGCGAATATGATTTAGAGGGATTGTTTATCCGGCTGCAGCACGCGGTGGATTCCATTGGAGCCAAGCGCGTGGTGCTGGATACGATGGAGGCGATTTTCTCCGGATTCTCGAACACGGGGTTGCTGCGCGCGGAAATTCGCAGACTGTTTCGCTGGCTGAAGGATCGCGGGCTGACCACGGTGGTGACGGCGGAGAAGGGCGACGGCGCTCTGACGCGGTATGGATTGGAAGAGTATGTATCGGACTGCGTGATTTTCCTGGACCATCGGGTGAACGAGCAAGTTTCGACGCGCCGGCTGCGGGTGGTGAAGTACCGGGGGGCTCCGCACGTCGCCGACGAAATTCCATTCCTCATCGATGAGCGGGGATTTTCGGTGTTGCCGAGCTCGTCGCTGAAATTAAATCACGCGGTGTCCAATCAGCGGGTTTCCTCGGGAGTGCAAGATTTGGACGACATGCTGGAGGGGAAGGGATTTTACCGTGGCGCGTCTGTGCTGATTTCTGGAACGGCGGGAGCGGGAAAGTCGAGCTTGGCGGCGCATTTTGCGGAGCGGACGTGCCGGGACGGAAAGCGATGCTTGTACGTAGCGTTCGAGGAGTCGCCGGCGCAGGCGATGCGCAACATGCGCTCGGTCGGAGTCGATCTGGAGAAGCACGTAAAAAAGGGCTTGCTGCGATTCGAGGCTTGGAGACCGACGCAGAGCGGGCTTGAAATGCACTTACTTCGGATCCACAAGCTGGTGGAGGAGCACAGACCCGAGGCGGTGGTTATCGACCCGGTCACGAATCTGCTGGTGGGAACCCCGCAGGAATTGCACTCGGTGTTGATGCGCTTGATCGATTTTTTGAAAACACAGCAAATCACGGCTTTCTTTACGGCGCTGACGCAGGGCCGCGACAAGGAAATCGAACAGACAGATGTGGGAATCTCCTCACTGATCGATACCTGGATTTTCGTGCGGGACGTGGAGTCGAACGGGGAGAGGAACCGTTGTATTTACGTGCTGAAGTCGCGGGGAATGGCGCATTCGAACCAGGTGCGTGAGTTTGTGATGTCGAAGAAGGGAATACGGCTGCTGCCGGTCTATGTGGGGAGCGGGACGGTGCTGACGGGCTCGGCAAGGTTATCGCAGGAGACGCGAGACAGGTCGGAGGAACTGCGGCGACAACAGACCACGCAAGAGCAGCGGCGCGTTTTGGAAGGCAAAAGGAAAGCACTGGAGGCGCAGATTGCGGCGATGAGGTCGGAGTTCGCGCAGGAAGAAGCGCGGGTAGCGCTGCTGACGCGGCAGGAAAAGCAGAGGGAGCTCCAGACGTCCCAAGACACGATGGAGATGGTGAGTCTTCGCGGAGGCACGCGGCGGGGTGCGGCCGCGGGAGGAAACGGAAGAATGGGGGATGAGCATGAAAGCTAAGGCGGACGCAACGCCGAAGAAGTCGAACGGAGGCAGAAACGGCCGGATGCTGGAGTTACGGCTGTACGTCGCGGGGCAGACGCCAAAGTCGCTGGCGGCGCTGGCAAACCTGAAAAAGATTTGCGGGGAGCACCTGGAAGGGCGATACCGCCTGGAGGTGATCGACTTGGTAAAGACGCCGCAACTGGCGCGGAACGACCAGATCCTGGCGATACCTACACTGGTGCGGAAGTTACCCGCACCGATGAGGAAGATTATCGGTGATTTGTCGGATGTGGATCGTGTGCTAGTCGGGCTGAATTTACGGGAAATGGAGATTTGAATGACCTTGTCTGGGGAAAAGGCGGGAAGCAATGGTAGTAAGAGGGCAAAGGAGAAATATTTGTTGCGCCTGTATGTTACTGGGCAGACGCCCAGGTCTGTAAAGTCAGTCGAGAATCTCAAAAAACTTTGCGACAAATACCTGAAGGATCGATACGAACTAGAGGTCATTGACGTCTATCAGCAGCCGGCCTTGGCTTCGGAAAATCAGATCATTGCGGCGCCCACGCTGATCAAGAGGCTGCCATTGCCGCTACGCCGGCTGGTGGGAGATTTTTCCAATCAAGATAGAGTAGTGGTAGGGTTGGATTTAAGGGTCGCCTAGAGGTGGGAGCGGTGAAGAAGCAAAAGAAAGGGATCGTCCGAAAAGAAGGCGCGAAAGAGTTAAAAGCACGCATCGCGGAGCTTGAAGAGACGCTGCGCGCGATCCGCACGGGGGAAGTAGATGCGCTGCTGGTGTCCAGCGCGCACGGGGACCAGGTGTTTACGCTGCAGGGCGCGGAGCATCCGTATCGGCTGCTGGTGGAGACGATTGATGAAGGGGCCGCGACGCTCTCCGAAGACGGCACGGTGTTGTATTCGAACAAGAGCTTTGCGGCATTTTTCGGGGTAGCGCTGGAAAAATTCATTGGGGCCCCACTGTACAATTTCGTTTCTGGAAACGACGCAGAATTTCTGAAGACGCTGATCCTGGGAGCAAAACTGGCCAGCACACGTGGCGAAATCCGGTTGCAGGGAAAAAATGAGAAGCCAAGAACGATCCGGCTAACGCTGAGCCCGAATCACGAACTGGGACTGGAAGCGCTGTGCGCGGTAGCGACGGAACTCACCGAAATCGTGGATGCTAACGAAGCGTTGCGGGTGACGGAGACGTCGCTGCGCCAATTATCGGCGCGCTTGTTGCAGTTGCAAGACGAGGAGCGCCGGCGCATCGCGCGGGATTTGCACGATGTGACTGGACAGAAAATCGCGGTGCTGTCGATGTCGTTGGATCGACTGGCGAGGCTGACCGAGCAGCGCAAGCCCGAGGCACAGGAGTCGATTAAGGAAAGCCGGGATATCGTCAGCCAGATTGGGGAGGAAATTCGCACGTTGTCCTACATTTTGCATCCGCCGTTATTGGACGAGTGCGGGTTGGCGTCGGCGGTGCACTGGTACGCGGAGGGTTTTGAGAAGCGCAGCGGCATCAAACTGGAAGTAGTGGTCGGGGAGAACGTGCCGCGGCTGCCTATTGACGCGGAGACTACGCTATTCCGGGTGGTGCAAGAGAGTTTGACCAATGTTCACCGTTATTCGGGAAGTTCCAAAGCCAAGATCGCGATTTCGCAGGATTCCGGCGAAGTGCGATTGGAGATTCTCGATTATGGCAAGCCGATCAAAGCGGGGAAGGCCAGGTCAAAACTGGAAGGCTCCGCCCCGCTGGGTGTGGGGATTCCCGGAATGCGCGAGCGGCTGCATCAGTTGGGCGGAGGGCTAACCGTTGACTTCGGCACGAACGGCACCCAAGTGATGGCCAGGCTACCGGTTCGGAGAAGTGGAGAAGGCGAGAATGAAGATCCAAGCTCATTGAGTTTCGCGGTGCGCTCAGCGCAGGATGAGCGGCGGCGTATTCTGATAGCGGACGACCATGAGTTGATGCGGCGCGGGCTGAGAGGATTAATCGAGAGCCACGACGAATGGGCGGTGTGCGGAGAGGCCGTGGAGGGCAACGAAGCGGTACGCAAGAGCACAGAGCTTGATCCGGACCTGGTGATAATGGACGTCAATTTGCCGGGGCTGAGCGGGATTGAGGCCGCGCTGCAAATCCGGCGGGAACGCGAGCATGCCAAGATCCTGTTTTTTACGGTACACGATTCCGATGAAATGGTTCGCGAGATTATGGAGGCCGGCGCGCACGGATATGTGGCGAAATCGCGGGCGAGTCAAGATCTGATCGAAGCCGTACGGCTCATACTAGATGGCAAAACATTTTTCCCGACACTAGCGGTAGCCGCCGGGGGCCGAAGATAGCACCTCACGGACTAAACTTTTTTCGAATCCTCGAAGTGCGGAGCTTGCTTTGCTAATTAGCGAGCGAGGCTTTCGTTAGATTCAACGCGGTCGGGCGTGTCGATTCGAATATCGGTGAGGTCGGAGAGCAAATTAGCGGCCCAGCGGTACACATTGTGCTCACGAACCGAATTGCGCATGTGCTGCATGCGGGCAGCTTGCTCTTCAACGGGCATGGTTAGGGCGCGATGGACGGCGCCGGCTAATTGCTGGACATCGTAGGGATTGACCAGCAGCGCATCCGTCAACTCCAGCGCGGCGCCCGCGAAGGTGCTCAGGATTAAAACCCCGCGATCATCCTCACGGGAGGCGACGAACTCCTTGGCGACCAAGTTCATGCCGTCGTGCAAAGAAGTGACCAGGCACAAGGAAGCGGCGCGGTAAAAGCGGGAAATTTCCTGGTGGGAGTGGTGGCGCTTGAGGAATACGATGGGCTTCCAGCGGCCGGCCTGGAAACGCGCGTTAATGCGGTCGGCTTCCGCGGCTACTTCGTCGAGCAGGGTCTGATAGCGATCAATATTGGTGCGACTGGGAGCGCCAATCTGGACGAACGTGAAGTGGCGCTGGTAGGACGGATAGAGCTCGAAGAACAGTTCGATGCCGCGGAATCGCTCGAGAATGCCTTTGGTGTAGTCGACCCGGTCAACGCCAACTCCGAAGATGGTGGCGGTGATGCCGAGCTCATGGCAGAGGGCGGCGCTTTCTTCAGCCATGGCGCGGGCAGGTTGTCCGCCCTGCCCATTTTCCTGAGGGGCCACACTGATAGGATAAGGACGCACGCGGGTAACGTGTCCTTGGCGGTTAACGGAGAAGCGATCCCATTCCGTGAGGGCCTCGACCGCCCGATCGACGGTGGAAAGAAAATTATTGCAATGAGACTGGATGTGGAAGCCTACCAAGTCTGCGCCTAGCAGACCCGTGATCAGTTCCCGTTGCCAGGGACAGATGCCGAAAACTTCGGGATTGGGCCAGGGAATGTGCCAGAAGATGGCCACGCGAGCGTCGGGCCGGGCGTCTTTAATCATGCGCGGAAGGAGAGCGAAATGATAATCCTGAACAAGGACAATCGGTGATTCCGTGGACTCCATCTCTTCGATGGCAGCATCAGCAAAACGGCGATTGACTTCCTGGTAGGCGACCCAATCTTCGGGACGGAAAACGGGGCGAGTGTGAGCGATGTGGCAAAGGGGCCAAATGCCTTCGTTGGCGAAGCCCTCATAGTAGCCCTTCTCTTCTTCGGCACTGAGCCACACGCGGCGCAGCGTATAGGTTGGACGGTCCGGCGGCACGCGAAGATGATCCTTAGCGTCCACGTTTTCACGGTCGGCGCTGCCGGAGCCATGGGCGATCCAAGTTCCGTCGGTGGCAAGGAGCACCGGCTCCAGAGCGGTAACCAAGCCGCTGGCGGGAACAATCACCTGAATATTTCCGGTGTTGCCGTTGGAGTGGACGTGCATGTAGGGCTCGCGGTTGGCGATAACGAAGAGGGGTTTGTTCTGTAACTTGTTGGTCAAACTGACGCGCAGGCGTTCCGCGGTCCACAAGGAAGCATTGGTGTCGCGGAGGCGCGCTTCTTCCTCAGCACTGGCACGAGCGGCGTTGAGATCGCGGGCGAGATGAGTGACTTCGTGATGGAGTTGATCGAAAAGCTCGCCTTCGGGGAGCGAGGGAGGAGCGTGAGATTGGCCGGTGCGCAAGGTGCGCAGCCACTTGGCGGTGCGAGTGAGCGGCCCGGTGAAGGTCCAGCGAACGAGAACGAGGGCTAGACCGGCAATCAGCAGAGTTTGAATCAGGGCATTGACCAGCGAATCGCGCAGGGTGTGGGCCACCTGCCGGTCAATGTACGTGGCGTCGTGCACGAGCGCCACAGTGCCAACTAATTCGCCGTTGTGGTGCAGAGGCAGGGCATAAACATGAATAGGCGTGTCGTTGACACGCAAGAATTCGCCATAACCGGCGTCGCGTTCCGCCGCATGAGCGGCCGCGGCGGGGCGGAGCTGGAAAAGGGAAGCGAGGCCGGAAGTAACCGCCACGGCCACGCCATTAGAGTTGTAGACGGCAACGCCTTTTAAGTGTTCACGCTGGCCGAAGCGATCCACCAGGCGTTGCAGGTTTTTGTCCGGCAGCTTGCGATCAAACTGCGGCTCGATGTTCTCCTGCAGGCTCTCTCCGAGAATTTCGGCGCGGCGCGAGAGGTCGTTGCGCAAAATGCGGCGTTCCGTGCGCACCTGGTAGGCAGCGAACAAAAGCGAAATCACCACGACGCTGACGATGAGCGGCGAAACGAGTTTAAGGGTCGTGCGCATCGATACTTCCCCTTGGGCAAGAGCGAAGATTTCATTTCCCGATTCGCGAGGGTGAAGCGAATCCGTGGGACGCCAAAAGCGCCACTATCGCGATGAGTCTGGCGATCGCACGACTACATGGGTAGCAATGTTGTTTCCTTCATCCGTTCGATAATCGACGGTGGCCTGAGAGCCGACTTCCAGTCTTCCCTCAACTTTGGTCGTGTCGTCGATCAGGAACTGAAGAGTGACCAGATCCTGGCTTTTCCTTACATCGACGGAAAAAGACGCATCTCCGATGGCTGAGATTTTTCCGGAGACAGAACCGTGTTCGGACGCTTCCTTGGACAGGCTATGCGGCTGGGAGGCTAGCGCGTCGGACGAAATCGCGACACTCAAGCATGCCACAAATACGGTGACGATGAACAGAGTAACCAGGGTCAGAATAGCGCGGAAGCGCATTTACTTCCTCCAGACCACTTCCGGCTGGTGCAATTAGGGATGGCACGAAGGGGTCCAAAGTCGCGGCGCTAAGGTATTTCTGTAAGCGAAATCGAATGAGGCATATAGGGTGGCGAAACGCGCGGGGGCCAGGTGAGGATTCGTACCAGGACTATGAAAATATTTCCGCGGTTATCGGCGCGCCACCAAGAACATTCGGCGGAAGGGAAAAAGCGTCTGACCGTTCCGCTGGGGCGGGTAAGCGACGGCCATGGCTTCGGCGAAGGCGTCGACGAATTGAGTGGCTTCGGGTTCCGTTAAAACCGAAAGAAATGGCCGAAGCGCGGTGCCGCGCATGAAATTAACGACCGGGTCCGCGCCGTCCAAGACCTGCAAATAGACAGTTTCCCAAAGATCCAAATCGCTGGCATGCGGCGAAAGCCAGCGCCAGTACGTCTCTGGAGGAGGGATGTCTGCCAGGAGCAAAGGCGCTAGCCGCTGGCGCCACTGGCCCTGCATCACTAATTCCTTCAGACCTAAGTGAGAGGGTGACTCGAAGTGCCGGGGAACCTGCATGGCCAGAACCCCGCCGGGCCGCAAAGTTTTCAAGAGATTGGGAAGCAAAGTCTGGTGTTCGGGCACCCATTGCAGGGCGGCATTGGTATAGATGAGATCGGGAGGCGCTGGCGGTGTCCACGAAGTGATGTCGGCTTGCCGCCAGGCCAGATCGGGAAATTCGCGGCGGGCCTCGGCGAGCATATCGGGGGAGGAATCGACGCCTAGAACCGTAGACTTGGAGAAAGTGTCGGCGAGGATGTGGGTCAAATGACCGGTACCACAGCCGAGATCGTAAATAGTCGGGTATTCGGCCTTGGGGATGCGAGCGATGAGATCAAGACCAGCCCGAAAACGGATATCGGCATAGCGAAGGTAGGTTTGCGGCTCCCAGGTGGTCACGGTAATTAGAATGAATCATAACACCGCAGCTCCGTGAGGCGGGACAAAGGCAGAGTTTAGGCGAGGAAACCTTGGGTGCGATAGAGTTGGACGATCTCGAGGCGGTCTTCCGCGCCAATTTTGTGTTTCATGCGATACAGGTGATTCTTGACCGTTTGTTCGGAGAGGGAAAAGTGATTGGCAATTTCTTTATTGGTAAGTCCCTGCGCTATGAGTGGAATTAGTTGCAGTTCGCGGCGGCTCAGACCCAGGCGGCGCCGACCGGTGGTGTGCGGTAAGCTGGCGGCGTCAGATTCAAAGTAGCGAAACAGCACGGCGCATAGCGCCCCGGGGCATACCGCTTCTCCAGCATGCACGGCCTGGACACCTTGCAGAACGTCTCCGGACGAAGCGTCGCGCAACAGGTAGCCGCTGATGCCAGCCCGCACACATTGGAGGAACTCTCGTTCATCCTTGGCCATGCCAATCAGCAGTATGCGGACGGCTGGGGCTGCGGCGCGGACCTCCCGGATGGCCGCCAAATCTTCTTCAAGGCTGCCTCGTGAGGTCAACAGAAGAATGTCTGGGCGGGCCTCCAATAAGGCGCTGGTATGAAAAGGAGCGGCCGATTTGGTGGCGATCACTTCGATATAGCCACCCTTACACAAAACACGCGCCAATGCGTCGCGCAAAAGGCGGTTCTCCGCAGCCACGAAGACCCGGATTTTCTCCGAAGGCGATTTGCCAACATCTTCCCGTGCGCCCTTTGCCGCGCGACGCCTGGATTCGGCCGCAGAAACGCTCGAGCGAGCGGTTTCCTTGCCCATGTCTATCATGTGGGACGCTCTCTTCCCGTCCCTGAGTCCTCCCCCTCAGGGCCAAGTTGTTGTTAATTTATAATGTTACAAGGAAATGTCCAAGCCTTTCCGGGTGTTCCGTTTCTTGCGCTGGAGGATGGCTCCGCGATTGGTGCTCGTGATTGACCGGCGGGGCAATTTTTGATGGATCAGCCTGACGGCTTACTTGTTCTCGTGTGATGGCTGTGACTGGCGGTGTCAAAGGTCTGGCCGAATGGGGATCTGAAGGACGGTAAAACGTCACGATACACGACCCTTAGCAGCCAGTAGCCCGACAGTTTTGCGAAGAGGCCCGCGTATGCGACCGATTCCAGCAGTCCTGGGACGGCAAGAGCCATGCTTAACAAGAACGCGGTTGTGTCGCTTTTTGAGACCTTACTTGGTCGCCGGCCCATAGGAGCTCCGAACGCCGATCGAAACTCAACCTTGACGGTAACGATCGATTCCTTCAAGCGACAAGGAACGAACGCCAGAGGAAAGCGGCCGAATGTCGCGGTTTGTCGCGCGAGCAGGCCGAGGAGTTGAGCGCCGGTCCGACGTGAGCATCATCGGCGTTCAACAAATAAAACAGCCGTTCCACTAAATTGCCAGTAAAGCGCTAGAGTTGCGGTGCGTCAGGGCAGTTTAAGGCGTTTCATGAGGTTGACAAACCGCGGCTCGGAGCGCAGCGGGTCGGCCATGGGGTCCACGTTGAGGTAGAGAAGGCGATCATTGCGTTCCGCGTAGGCTTTGTCGAGCCAGTCCAGTGCCGTCTTTTTTTCGCCCAAGCCGGTATAGATGGCTGCAAAGTAGAGTGAGGAAATGTAACGCGATCGCGCCAGAAGGTGAAGCTCGGCTAGAGTCTTGCGCGCGGCAACGCTATTGCCGGCCAGGGCAAGCGCGTGACCGTATAAGGCCAGGATGGCGGGATGATCGCTAGATAGCTTACGCGCCTCGGAAAACTGCTGCAGCGCCTCGGCATACATTTTCTTTTCGCGATAGGCCGAACCCAGCCAAATATAGGTCAGCCAGTAAGTCGGGTATTGCTCGATGGTGCGCCTAGCCTGGTCGATGGCGGAGTCGTATTGACGCGAATTGTAGTAAATCTCGGCGCGAACGGTATTGAATAGCGGAGAAACCGGGTCGAGATCGAGTGTACGCGAGTTCTCTTGCATTGCTGCCGCAAGATGGTTGCGCATCATGTTGTAGTGGCTGAACCAGAGATGCGCGGTGGCGTCGTTGGGGTTGAGCGTAAAGGCACGTTGGAACTCGCGCTCGGCTGCGCCGAAATCCCAGTCGTAACTGAAGGACACATTGGCTAAAACGGAGTGGGCTTCTCCCAATTGGGGATCGAGCTGCAGGGCTCGCTCAGCCGCCCGGCGAGCCTTTGGTTTTGCGTTGACGGGAGGCATGTCGTCGTAGGGAACCTGGCCAAGCAATGCGTAGGCCCTGGCGAGGCCCGCATAGGCGAGTGCAAAATTGGGGTCTTTGTCGATGGCTTGTTGATAGGCCTCAATACCCTTGTGGAGGTCGCCGCGATTGGTCCAATATAGGCGGCCGCGTAGGTAGGCTTCGTAGGCAGCCGGGTTGACCGCGCGAGCCGTTTTCGTTTTCCAGTCAAAGACGCCGATCGTTCCGACCGGTAGGGCCACGCGAATCTGATTGGCCACAGCGGCAGCGACCTGGTCCTGAACATGCAAAATGTCGCGGAGATCGCCGGTGTAAGAATTCGCCCACACGTGCGTCTGGTCACTCAGTTGAATTAATTGGACATTGATGCGCACTTCGTTACCGCCTCGGCGCACGCTACCTTCCAAGGCATACTGAACGTTCAAGGCGCGGCCCAGTTCTCCTATGGGTTTGCGCGCCGAAATCTTCGATGTTTCCGCCGCAATGACCCCCAGGCGCTCGGGATCCAGGCGACCGAGCTGGGTGATCATCTCATCGGTCAGCCCTGCACTGAAATAATCCTGCTCTGAATCACCGCTCAGATTGGCGAAGGGAAGTACCACCAGACGAATCTTATCGCTCGCCGAGTGCACGGTAGAACGAGCGCGCAATAGGTAGACGGCGGGTACACCCGCAGCCACAATAATCAGAGCTGCTAACGCAATGACGATCTGCAAACGTGTGATCTGGGCCCGGGGTGGCGGAACAACTTCGGCTTGTGATGGGCGGTCGACTTTTCCCGGTTTCTCGTCATTCCGAATCAGGGCTTCCGCTGCAGCCTCGACATTTGCAAATTTCTCGGAGTTTTCCTCGGCATTCTCGGGTTGAGGTTGGCGTTCCCGATACCATCTGTCCAGTTCTGACCGGTACGCGTAGACCGAGCCAAGCTTGCCGATCAGGAGCCGCCGAACCGGGAGTCCTTGGTACTTTTCCCAGCGCTGTACGGTCCTAATTTCACGGCGTAGGTACGCAGCTATTTCTCCCCACGACTCAAGCCGCGGCTCGTCGGCCGGAGGAGCAGGAATTTGACGTTCACCGAGGGGAGTATCCGCCATTTCTGACTCGAGGGTTGCGTAAGTAGGGGGAGTATACACCCGAAAACCACTCGCCCAATAAAGTACTAAGGGGTGTCACCAAAACTAACCTGTAATTGGGGAATCGCGTCCGGAGCTAGCGCACTTCCCAAGTGTCGCCGGCGTGCAAAATTTTGTTCAAATCGCCGGGGCCGCGTTTGGCGATAACGTCCTTTATTTGCTGGTTCATGACGTCCTCGTAGCGAGGCAAGTCGTCCCACGCGCGAAACACACCGATGGGTGTCGGGAATCCGGGGCGATGCTCCATGTGCGAGAGCAGAAAGGCATAGGACGGCCGGGGGTGATGCGCATCGTGAATAACCAGGTCGGATTCCGCAATGCCATTGCCCAGCGCCACGACTTCGATGTCGCCGTCCGGCTTACGCCGAATGCCCTTGTCGCGATTTTTGCCAAAGATCAGTGGTTTGCCATGCTCGAGCTGTAGGACTTGCTCGCTGCGCGCTTCGCGTTCGGTGAGCGAAAACCATGCGCCGTCATTAAAAATATTGCAGTTCTGCAGGATCTCGACAAATGCCGAGCCCTTATGGGCCGCGGCGTGCTTCAGGGTATCTTTCAGATGCGATTGGAAAACGTCAACCGAGCGGGCAACAAACGTGGCTTCGGCTCCAATAGCCAAGGAGACGGGATTGAACGGCCGATCCACGGAGCCAAAGGGGGTTGACTTGGTCTTTTTATTCACTTCAGATGTCGGCGAATATTGTCCCTTAGTGAGACCGTAAATACGGTTGTTGAAAAGCAAAACTTTCAGTCCGACATTGCGCCGCAGCATATGAATGGTGTGGTTGCCGCCAATGGAAAGCGCATCGCCGTCGCCGGTAGCCACCCAGACCTCCAGATCCGGACGGATTGCTTTGATCCCCGTGGCGACCGCAGGCGCACGGCCGTGAATGGTATGAAAACCGAACGTATTCATATAGTACGGGAAACGGCTGGAACAGCCGATACCGGATACGACCACAAAATTCTCGCGTTTTATGCCCAACTCCGGGAACACCGACTGCACCGCTGAGAGAATCGCGTAGTCCCCACAGCCCGGGCACCAGCGGACTTCCTGGTCGGTCTGAAAATCCTTTTTTGTTAGCGGCGGCGGCAATGTTGCGGTTGACATTTCTTAGTGCTCCCGACTCAGTGCGGTTTGCTGGTCGATATACCGACCTCAGGCATCCAGCATTTCTTCGATTTTTTGCTCAAGCTCCGATTGCTTAAAAGGCTGACCCTGAATCTTGTTCAAGCCCACGGCGTCCACCAAATACTTGGCCCGCAGCACCCAAAGCAACTGACCCATGTTAAGTTCCGGCACCAAGACCTTCGTATAGCGCGCGATGACGTCACCCAAATTAGAGGGCAGAGGATTGAGATGCCGCAGGTGGACGTGCCCGATCTTACGTCCTTCGGCGCGCTGCGCTTTCACCGCGGCGGTTATTGCACCGTGCGTGGAGCCCCAGGCCACGATCAGCAGATCGCCGGCGGCGTCGCCAACGGGCTCAATGTCCGGGATGTCCTGCGCAATGGCCTCGACCTTAGCCGCGCGGATGCGCACCATTTTTTCGTGATTCAGTGGCTCGTAATTGATGTTCCCACTGACGTCCTGTTTCTCCAGGCCGCCGATACGGTGCTCCAATCCCGGCGTTCCCGGTACCGCCCATGGCCGGGCCAGCGTTTGCGGGTCGCGTTTGTACGGCAAATAACCAGTCGGGGAGTTCGGTTCGGTCGCGAAATGTACAGGAATCTCTGGAATATCATCGGCATTTGGGATGCGCCATGGTTCGGCGCCGTTGGCCAGATAGCCGTCCGACAAAAGAATTACCGGAACCATGTACTTGACGGCGATGCGGCAGGCTTCCAGCGCCGCCCAGAAGCAATCGCTGGGCGTGGCCGCGGCCACAATAGGAATGGGCGCTTCGGAATTACGCCCAAACAGGGCTTGCAGAAGGTCAGCTTGCTCGGTTTTAGTGGGGAGGCCCGTGGAAGGGCCACCGCGCTGAATATCACAGACTACCAAAGGGATTTCCACCGCCACTGCCAGTCCCATAGCTTCCGTTTTTAGCGCCATTCCCGGACCGGAGGTGGTGGTAATGGCCAGTGCTCCAGCGTAAGCGGCGCCGATTGACGAAGTTACTGCGGCGATTTCGTCTTCCGCCTGGAAGGTCATGACCCCGAAGTCTTTATACTGCGACAGCTCGTGCAGGATGTCGGACGCCGGCGTAATTGGGTAGCTACCCTGAAAGAGCCGCAGGCCCGATTTTTGCGAAGCAGTGATAAAGCCAAGCGCCAGGGCCTGATTTCCGCTCAAATTCCGGTACACGCCCGGGGCCAACTGGGCCGGCGGGATTTCATAGCTGATCTGAAAAGCTTCGGTGGCCTCGCAATAAGAGTATCCTGCCTTCATGGCCAGCTTGTTAGCTTCCACCAACAGCGGCTTGTGTCTGAACTTTTCTTGAATCCAGCGAACCGTCGAATCCATGGAGCGGTTGTACAACCAGTAGCACATCCCCAGCGCGAAGAAGTTCTTGCAGCGATCCATGGACTTGGCGTCCAGCCCCAGATGCTCCAGGGCGGCGCGGGTCAGACGCTCCAGCTCAACGGAAAAGAGGCGAAACTTATCCAGCGAATGATCCTCCAGAGGATTGGAAGTCATTTGCGCTTTGCGCAGGTCATTTTCCTTAAAGCTGTCGGAATTGACGATTAGAATGCCGTTGGCCCTCAGATCGGCCACGTTGACCTTGAGCGCCGCGGGGTTCATGGCAATCAAGACGTCGACCGCATCTCCGGGTGTGTACACGTCGCTGGAAGAGAAATGAAGCTGATAACCGCTCACGCCCGGCAAGGTGCCGGCGGGGGCGCGAATCTCCGCGGGAAAGTCCGGGAAGGTGGCGATATCGTTCCCATACAGCGCTACCGTATTGGTGAACTGGCTCCCGGTGATCTGCATGCCGTCGCCGGAGTCGCCGGCAAAGCGGATTACTGCCTGGTCGATCTTTTCGCGCCGGTGCTTGGTGAGCGGCGATTCAATAAATGTGGACATATGCTGCCTGACCCCTGGAAAAGCCCCTCAATAATTCCCCCGCCGGGAGGAATGCGGCTCGGACTACATATTTAGGATAACGCGGTAAGTACGCGATGGACGGCTGTTCCGCCCGCCACGAGCCGACATGGCAAGGATACCATACCGGCTCGTCTGCGGCGGGGAGAGAGTCCGCCGCGCGGGCAATGTGCTCTAATGAAAAAGACGTATCGGAGACTGTTCGGGTTGCATCCCTTTTGTGAGCGGCCCATTTGACGGCCAGCTATATAACATTGGAGTGGACCGGGCGGGGGGATAGACGGCGAAACGTAGATATAACAAAAGCACGGCCCACCAACTTCCTCTTGACGATTCGCTTTATATTCGCCTAAGGTAGATGGGCAGGCCACGAACTTCGTGGCGCGTCAATCGGAGGATACACCCATGGCCCTTACCAAACGACAAAAGGAAGTGCTGGATTACCTGGTGTCTTTCGAGACCAAGCATGGCTATGCACCGAGCTTCGAGGAAATCGGCAAAGGGATGAAGCTGACTTCGCTGGCGACGGTGCACAAGCATGTCACCACGCTTGAAAAAAAAGGCTTCATCCGCCGTGGCTATAATCAGAGCCGCTCCATTGAGATTTTGCAACTCCCTAAATCGGTGAAAGACCAAGTGATTGAACGGCGGGTGCAGGAATTGCCGCTGGTCGGGCGTATCGCCGCGGGCCGGCCCCTGGAGGCGGTGGAAGAGCGCGAGACGCTTTCGCTAGGAGATTTTGCACGCGGCGGCAATTCGTTTGTGCTGCAAGTAAAAGGCACATCGATGATCGAAGATCATATTATGGACGGCGATTATGTGGTTTGCGAGCAAACCCAGGTGGCCAACCCCGGGGAAATCGTGGTAGCCCTGATCAATGGAGAAGAAGCCACGCTTAAACGATTTTATCGAGAAGGGCCCGGGAGAATTCGTCTACAGCCCGCCAATTCCGAGATGGCCCCCATCATCGTTCCGGCGAATGATGTGAAGATACAAGGGCGGGTCATAAGCGTCTTGCGAAAGTACTGATCAGGTCCCCTTCCTAACGGGTTCGAACGATCAACCGGTTACCCGGTCAAACTGCCTCCGCGATGTGGTGCGTTCTTTTGAACCGTCCATAACATCAAATTTGGTTAGTGGTTCCTCGCGTTGCATTCTTTAGTCTGGGTTCATAGGGTTGAATGTGCGTGTGAATTGCGGGAACATCGGAGGGGCGGAATTGCTCTCAAAACTTGGCGCACTGCTAGCCGTCCTTTCGATCGTTTTCTTCTGGCCGGTGAGGGCTGAAGCGTACTCGGTACTTTCGCATGAAGCCATTATCGATTCCGCCTGGGACACCAGCATTAAGCCGCTTCTTCTGAAACGTTTCCCCGACGCCAAACCCGAAGAATTGCGTGAAGCGCACGGCTATGCGTACGGCGGCGCGATTATTCAAGACATGGGCTACTATCCTCATGGCAGCATGTTTTTCAGCGATTTGGCGCATTATGTGCGAAGTGGCGACTTCGTTGTGGCGATGTTGCGCGATTCCAAAGATTTAAACGAATACGCTTTTGCGCTCGGCGCTCTGGCCCATTACGCAGCGGACAACAGCGGTCACCGAATCGGCACGAACCGCGCCGTGCCGGTGTTATATCCCAAGCTCAAGAAAAAACATGGCGACTCCGTGACTTATGAAGATGATCCGCTCGCTCACGTCAAAACGGAATTTGGCTTTGACGTTTTGGAAGTGGCCAAGACGCGCTACGCGCCGGAGAGCTATCACGACTTCATCGGCTTTCAGGTTGCCGCTCCGCTCCTGGAGGAGGCTTTTCGCGAAACGTACGGGTTGGATTTGAAGGCCGTGCTCAAGAACGAGGACAAAGTAATTGGCTCTTACCGACGCGACGTCAGCAATCTTATTCCCCGTGCCACGCGGGTGGCCTGGTCGCTCAAGGAGAAAGAAATCGAGGGCGACATGCCCGGAATCACGCGCAGAAAATTTCTTTACAACCTGTCCCGCTCCAGCTACGAGCGGAATTGGGGAAAGGACTATCAGCGGCCAAGTTTCTGGGACCGGTTCCTGGCCTTTCTCTATCGCCTGCTGCCCAAGATTGGGCCTTTGCGTGTTTTACAGCTCCGCACGCCGACGCCGGAAACAGAGCGGATGTTCCAGGCCAGCTTCAACGCGACCATGGACCGCTATCGTGCGCTCCTGAAGGAACAGGGGGAAGGACGCCTGAACCTGCCGAACGCTAACTTTGACGTCGGCGAGGTGACCGGGCCCGGCATATATAGGATGAACGATGAGGCGCACGCCCAACTGCTTGACAAGCTCGCCGCCCAAGACTTTGCCAACCTGACGCCCGGGTTGCGCGCGGAGCTCTTGGACTTCTATGCCGACCCCAACGCGGCTTATGCTACCAAACGCAAACCGAAAGAGTGGAACAAGGTCGAAGCTGAGTTGCAGCAACTAAAGTCGGCGACACCACAAGCAGTGAGTGCCGAAGCTGCCCCGGCTGGTTTTTAACGCCGATTTCCTTATCAATGATTAGCTCGGTTTGCTTTGCGCACTGAAAAAACTCCTGCGGTATCGCGCTAGCTCATGACAAAATGTACAGTTTCATGTGAGGGCTAATTCGCGCTGGTAATGGCCAAGACAAAAAACATTCAGAAACTGCTCGCCGCCAATCGCAGCGAAATCGCTATTCGTATCTTTCGAGCCGCGAACGAACTTGGCCTGCGCACCGTGGGCATTTACTCGCAGGAAGATCGCCTGGGCTTGCACCGCTTCAAGGCCGACGAAGCCTATCAGGTGGGTGCCGGCAAGGGTCCAGTAGAAGCGTACCTGGACATCGCCGGCATCGTCGCCCTCGCCAAAGAGAAGAACGTCGATGCGATTCATCCGGGCTACGGGTTTCTTTCTGAAAATCCGGCGTTCGCCCGCGCTTGTGAGCGGGCGGGGATCATTTTTGTCGGTCCCACGCCAGCCCTGTTGCAGTTGCTTGGTGACAAGACAGCCGCGCGCCGCCTGGCCGCTTCTGCCGGCGTGCCGGTCCTCCCCGGCACCGAGGAGGCGGTAACCTCTGCACCCGAAGGCCACAAAATTGCGCTCGAAATCGGCTACCCCGTGATGGTGAAAGCCGCTTTCGGCGGAGGCGGCCGCGGTATGCGCGTCGTGCACGATGCCGCGCAGCTAGATGATCGCCTCGAAGAGGCGCGGGGCGAGGCCCGTTCAGCATTTGGCGACGCTTCCGTGTTCATCGAAAAATTTCTTCCGCGCGCCCGCCATATTGAAGTGCAAATCCTGGCCGACCATCACGGCAATTTGTTGCACCTGTGGGAGCGCGATTGTTCCGTGCAGCGTCGTCACCAGAAAGTTGTGGAAGTCGCCCCCGCTCCGAATCTTCCGGCGAGCGTGCGCGGGGAGTTGTGCGACGCGGCGCTGCGCATCGGCCGCAAATCGAACTATCGCAATGCGGGAACCGTGGAATTTCTTTACGACGTCGACTCCGGCCGCTGGTTCTTCATCGAAGTGAATCCGCGCATTCAAGTGGAACACACCGTCACAGAGATGGTCACTGGCATTGACCTGGTACAAGCCCAGATTCGTATCGCGCAGGGCGGCAAACTTCACGAAGCGCCTCTGTCGCTTCCCAAGCAGGACGATGTCCCGCTTTACGGCGCAGCGCTGCAATGCCGCGTCACAACCGAAGATCCCGAAAAGAATTTCGCTCCAGACTACGGCAAGATTTCCACGTACCGCTCTCCGGCGGGGTTCGGTATTCGCCTCGACGGCGGCACCGCCTACGCCGGCGCGGTGCTGGCCGCTTATTACGATTCGCTGCTCGTGAAAGTGACCGCCTGGGGGTTGAACCTTCCGGAAGCATGCCGGCGCATGGATCGCGCGTTGCGCGAATTTCGTATCCGCGGCGTCAAGACCAATATTCCGTTTTTGGAGAACGTCGTCAACCACCCGAGGTTCCGCGGCGGTGAAGTAACCACCAGGTTTCTCGACGACTCGCCCGAACTCTTTCGGATTGCGAGTCGCGGCGATCGCGCCACCAAGCTTCTCACTTATCTGGGAGACGTGATTCTCAATGGTAATCCTGAAGTGAAGGGAAAGAAAATTCCGGAAGGGCTGGAGACTGCCGTATTGCCCTGCGTGCCGGGAATCGAACCGCCTGCCGGCTCGCGTCAGCTGTTGCAGAAACTCGGTCCGAAAAAATTCGCGGCATGGGCGCGCAAAGAAAAGCGCCTGCTGGTCACGGACACGACGTTTCGCGACGCCCATCAGTCGCTGCTGGCCACGCGCGTGCGCAGTCACGATCTCCTTGTTACCGCCAGCGCTGTAGCGCAACGCCTTCCCAATCTTTTCAGCGTCGAAATGTGGGGTGGCGCCACCTTTGACACCGCGCTGCGCTTCTTGCATGAAGACCCGTGGCAGCGACTTCGCGAACTTCGCCAGCGCATCCCCAACATTTGCTTCCAGATGTTGCTTCGCGGCGCAAACGCGGTCGGCTACGCATCCTACTCCGACAATGTCATTCAGGAGTTCGTGCGCGAGGCCTTCGCGCAAGGGATCGACATCTTCCGCATCTTCGATTCCCTCAACTCGATCCACAACATGCGCGTCGCTATTGATGCGGTGCTGGAGACCGGTGCCGTCTGTGAACCCGCGATTTGCTACACCGGCGATATCCTCGACGCCGGCCGCCCCAAGTATTCGCTCAAGTATTACGTCACCATGGCCAGGCAACTCGAAAAGCTCGGTGCGCACTTCCTGGCCATCAAAGACATGGCTGGTCTATGCAAGCCCTACGCAGCCTTCCAACTGGTCCGCGCGCTGCGCGACGAAATCGGTCTGCCTATCCATTTTCACACCCATGACACTAGCGGAGTCAACGCCGCCTCCGTCCTGAAAGCCTGCGACGCCGGGGTCGACGTTGCCGATGCCGCCGTCGCCTCCATGAGCGGCGGCACCAGCCAGCCCAATCTCAATTCCATCGTCGAATCCCTTCGCCATACTCATCGCGATACGCAACTCGATATCGACGCGCTTAACGAATGTTCCGACTACTGGGAAACCGTGCGTACTTTCTACCTACCCTTTGACTCCGCTCCCAAATCCGGGTCCGCGCGCCTTTATCAGCACGAAATTCCCGGCGGCCAGTACACCAATCTCCGCGAGCAGGCTGCCGCCATGGGTCTCGGCCACCGCTGGCGCGAAGTCGAACGAATGTATGCCCGCGTCAACCAGCTTTTCGGAGACATCGTTAAGGTCACGCCTTCCAGCAAAGTTGTTGGCGACATGGCCCTCTTTCTCATGGCCAAGGAAATGACTGCCGAAGATTTGCTCAAGTTGGATGAACAGCACGATGTATCGCTCCCCAATTCCGTAGTGGAAATGTTTTCCGGGGTCCTGGGTGTGCCCCCCGGCGGCTGGCCCAGAAAATTGCAAAACATTATCCTCCGCGGCGCCGCGCCAATGCGTGGCCTTCCAGGTGATAACCTGCCCGCGGCCGACCTGGATCACGAACAGCAAGTGCTCGCGAAGAAAGTTGGCCATGCCGTCCGGCGCGACGACCTGCTCAGCTATCTGCTCTATCCGGAGGTCTTTCTCCAATACGACCGATTTCGGCAAACTTATTCCGATGTCAGCGTCCTGCCGACCTCCGCATTTTTCTACGGCTTGAAGTCCGGCGAGGAAATCACTGTGGAGATCGAGGCCGGCAAAACACTCATCGTTAAATTTCTCACTTCCAGCGATCCGCATCCCGATGGGACCCGCACTCTTTTCTTCGAACTCAATGGCCAGCCGCGCGAGGTCAACGTCCGCGATCGCGCCCTGCGTGTCGTCGAACGTTCGCATCCCAAAGCCGATCCCGCCGACCTCGGCCAGGTTCCGGCGCCCACGGCCGGCATCATCTCAGGTGTCGCGGTGCAGCTGAACCATGCTGTCGAGCGCGGAGCAAAATTGCTCACTCTTGAAGCCATGAAGATGCAGTCCAATATCTATGCCCCGATTTCCGGTCGCATCGCCAAACTCCTCGTGGCGCCCGGCCAGCACGTCGAAGCTAAAGATCTCCTGGTGATAATCGTTCCGTGAGCGTGCCCCAGCTTCACAGACACGAACAGTTTCGCTCGCGCATCCTTCGCAATCAACGCGACCTCATCGTCTATCTTCCTCCCAGCTATGACGAACAGTCTCACCGGCGCTTCCCGGTTCTTTACCTGCACGATGGCCAGAATCTTTTCGACGGCGCCACCTCTTTCGTCCCCGGGATGGACTGGCACGTCGGCCACACCGCCGACGATTTTATTCTTACCGGAGCCGTGCAGCCCATTATCATCGTCGGAATTTACAATGTCGGAAAAGTCCGCATTCACGAATACACCCCTACGAAGGCGCCCCGCCTTGGCGGTGGCCGGGCCGATCGCTACGCAAAGTTTCTCATGCAAGAAGTTATGCCCTTCATTCAGCACGAATATCGAGCACTGGATGACTACCGCGTCACCGGAATGGGCGGCTCATCGCTGGGTGGATTGCTGTCCCTCTATCTCGGCCTCAAGCATCCGCAAGTATTTGGGCGCATCGCCGCTCTCTCGCCATCTGTTTGGTGGAATCAGCGCGTCATCCATCGTTTCGCCGCCGCCGCTCCCGTGGAGCCCCGTCCGCGCATCTGGCTAGACATCGGTACCAAGGAGGGTCCGCGCATCGTTCAAGAAGTCGAGCAATTTCGCGATATCCTGCAGCAAAAAGGATGGCGAGTCGGCCGCGACCTTTATTACCAGCGGGTCGAAGGCGCCGAGCACAATGAAGCCGCCTGGGCCCGGCGGGTCGGCCCATTTTTGCAATTCTTGTATCCGGCGACGGAGTCCAAAGTATAATCCGCGATATTTCGCGTTCACGGATTCACCGGCATGACCGAAACTCGCCCGCTCACCATCCTCTGCGTCAGCTCCTACGAAAAAGGGCAGGAGTTCATGCGCAGCTGCAAGGGCATGGGCTGCCGCGTGCTCCTCCTTACCGTGGAAAAACTTCATGACGCGGACTGGCCCCGCGATTCCCTGGACGAAGTTTTTCTCATGCCCGAAGATCTCTCGCTGCAGCATCTGATTTACACCGTCAGTTACATGGCCCGCTCGCGGCCGATTGATCGCATCGTGGCCCTCGATGAATTCGATATGGAGAATGTCTCAGCGCTGCGCGAACATCTGCGCATTCCCGGCATGGGCCTCACCAGCGTTCGTTATTTTCGGGACAAGCTGTCCATGCGCGCTCGCGCCCGGGAAGCAGGCATCCTGGTTCCGGAGTTCGTTCACATTCTCACTTACGACGCCATTCGCGAGTTCATGGCTCGGATTCCGGCTCCCTGGCTGCTTAAACCGCGCTCGCAAGCTTCCGGCATCGGCATGAAGAAAATTTACCAGCCCGACGATCTTTGGCCCTGGCTCGATCAACTCGGCGATCAGCAATCCTTTTATCTCCTTGAGCAGTTCGTTCCCGGCATCGTATATCACGTCGACAGCGTGGTCTCCGACCGCGAAGTGCTCTTCGCCGAGGCCCACGCCTACGGCGCTCCCCCGCTGGAGGTCTCCCATCAAGGCGGCGTCTTCACTACTCGCACCCTGCCGCGCGATGCCGCCGAAACCAAAAAGCTTCTCGATGTCAATCGCGAGGTCATCGCAGGCCTCGGCTATCTCCGCGGCGTCACCCATGCCGAATTCCTGAAGGCCCACGCAGACGGCAAATTTTACTTCATTGAGATCGCCGCACGCGTGGGAGGCGCCTACATCTCCGAGGTGATCGAAGCCGCGACCGGCATCAATCTCTGGCGCGAGTGGGCCCGGCTCGAAGTCGGAGCCGGCAAGCAGCCGTACCAACTTCCTGCCGCGCGGCGTGATTATGCCGGCGTGATCCTCTCTCTCGCGCGCCAGGAGCATCCCGATACTTCCGCCTACCACGATCCCGAGATCGTTTACCGCGTCTCGAAATATCATCATGCCGGCTTCGTTCTCAGATCCACCAGGTTCGAGCGCATCCAGCAGCTTCTTGATTTCTATTCCGTGCGCTTCGCACAGGATTTCCTGGCCACCCAGCCCCTTCCGGAAAAGCCGACCGCTTAGCACAATGCATCCATCGTCGCGACGATTAGGCCAAGGTACTACCTGTCCCTCAAGGTCTAGTAACTCTCTGGAACAGGCCGCACACACTTCATTTGCCGCCTCAGGCGCGCAGGTCTAGAGTTTGCTCTACCCCGGCCGGAAATCTGCGTGGGGTGCTGCTGTCCCTTTGGGGAGGTCCGATGTGGGGGAATAAGAAACCGGAAACGCCGCAAGCCGCTGCACCGCCGCAGGCCGCGCAACCGGAGCAAAAAAATCAACCAGTGATTCAGGCGCCGAAGCCCGCTCCGGCGACTTGGGAGGGAAAAACCGCGATGAGTACTGATGCTTTGCGTCCACTAGGTGCGACTAGCGACCGTGCAACCGCGCGGCTCGGGTCGAGCCTGCATGTGAAAGGAGAAATTACCGGCAACGAAGATCTGCAGATCGATGGCTCGGTCGAAGGATTGATCCAACTCGATGAGCGGAAGCTAACTGTTGGCGCCACATCAAAGGTGACTGCCGATGTCATTGCCCGGGAAGTAGTGGTCTACGGCAACGTGAAGGGCAATCTTCGCGCCAAGGACCGCATCGAAATCAAGAAAGATGGTTCGGTCATCGGCGACCTGACCACCTCCCGCATCATGATCGAAGACGGCGCTTACTTTAAAGGCTCCATCGAGATCGATAAAACCGCCGAAAAAGAATCCAGCCGCGGCAGCGCATTTGCCAAGCCTGCGACGGCCAACGCTGGAGCTCCGGCGGCTAAAACAATTTAACTTTTCCTGTCCAAGTACCTCCCTAAACGGCGCGGGCGCAACCCCGCGCCGTTTTGTTTGTACTGGCCTTCGCTATCACTGCACGTTCGAGAGCGTGAGTGCGAGTAGTTGTCGGAGACCGGAACCGCCGTGGGCGGGTCAGTGAGGCTTGGCGAAAAATTTAGCAGAGGGAGACTTGGATTTCACCTGTCGAGGACGGTGTACGCACGCACAGCCCGCCGGCGAGCAGCACAAAGGTCAGATTTGTTCAGGGACGACGTATGGCGGACGGTAGGTGCCTCGGAGGAGGCGGTTGGCGTCTTCGTCAGCGATTACTTGTTCCTGGGTGGCGTCGAATTTCAGGGTGCGTCCGAGGCGGTAAGAGGCGTTGGCCAGATGCACCAGCGTGGTGGACATATGGGCTTCTTCGATCGGAGAGTGAATGTCCTGGGCGCGACGGCTGCGTACGCAGTCGATGAAATTGGCGTAATGGTCGCCGGCACCTTTACCGGAAGGGCCGGGTTTGACCTCATCGGTGATCCAGGTCTTGTAGGCGTCGTAGCCATCGATGGCGAGATAGCCCTTTGAGCCATAGAAAATATTGCCAACCGTGTTGGTCTTGGCATCTCTGGGGCCGAGAGGAGCTTGTGCGGTGGCGGTTTTTTTCTCGGTAGACTTCTTTTCGGGTGGAGCGGTCAGTCCTGCTGCGGGAACGCCGCCAGCGCCGTACGCGCCGGTGCCAATTTCGGCTTCGTGATTCGTGATCCAATGGCGGACTTCGAGTTCCATCATTTTGCGCTTGCCCTCCGGATCCTCGAAAATGAAGGTGGCGGCCAAGGTGTTGGGGGTTTCCTGATCGTCGTCGAACATGAAGTGACCACCCATGGCGGAGACGGATAGCGGGAAACCGACTCCCAAGCCCCAGCGGGCGATATCGATTTCGTGGATGGCTTGATTACCGACTTCGCCATTGCCGGTATCCCAGATCCAGTGCCAATTGTAGTGAAAGCGATTGCGGGTGAAGGGCTTGAGTGGGGCGGGGCCGGTCCAGAGATCGTAATGGACGCCGGCGGGAACGGGCTCTTCGGTGGCGTGGCCGATCGAGGGGCGCCACTTGTAGCAGAGTGCGCGAGCCATGTAGACATCGCCGATGGTACCGTCACCGAGATGATGAATGGCTTCGAGCATGCCGGGATTGGAGCGCGATTGGCTGCCGTGCTGGCAAATGCGATTGTATTTTTTTACGGCGCGGACGAGTTGGCGGCCTTCAAAGGTGTTGTGAGAGCAGGGCTTTTCGACGTAGACATCTTTACCGGCCTGGCAGGCCCAGATGGCCATGAGAGAGTGCCAGTGATTGGGAGTGGCAATGGAAATGGCGTCGATGTCTTTGTCCTCCAGGAGCTTGCGGATGTCGACGAAAGATTTGGGACGGGGCACGCCGAGCTTTTCGATTTGGGCGAGGCGCTGGGCGGAAACGTTTTCGTCGACATCGCAAAGGGCGGCCAGTTCGGTTTGGGGCACGTGGGAAAATCCGCGGATGTGATCGTTGCCGCGTCCACGAACTCCGCAAATGGCGATGCGTACGCGATCATTGGCGCCGAGGATTTTGCCGCCGAGCGCGAGGGTGGCCGCGCCTACGGTGATGGCTTTGCCGGTGGTCTTGAGAAATTCACGTCGTTCGATGGCCATGGTTTGCCGCCTTTTTGCCGGGATACGCCCACACGGCGGATAGTATAGTGCAACTCGTTAGTACGGTGCGCGAGTTGACGCAGGCACCCGACTTTACTTGGCGAGATGGTCGCTGAAAAATCTGGCCATGAGGTAATCGGCTTCTTTGGATTCGGGAAGGCCGGGATTGTTCCAGAAAGCGTGGGGCAGACCCTCAAAGACGACCAGTTGAGCGTCGACGCCGGCGCGGAGATAGGCTCGGTGGAGGATGGTAGTGCCACTCAGGAGGAGATCGCGGCCGCTGGTGATGAAGAGGGTGGGAGGAAATCCGTTGAGATCGGCGTAGAGGGGAGAGAGAACTGGATTCCGCGCGTCGGTGGGAAGAGAAAAGTATTCGGAATGAGCGCCAGGCTTGGGCGGGTCGAGGTGACCGGAGAAACCGTTGAGGGCAAAGAGAGCCATGGAATCGCCGGGCTGGCTGAAGTCGCCCATACCGGAGAAAATTCCGGTGGCACCGGGGAGCGGCAGATTGAGTTGCTTGAGTTTTACGGTGACTTCGGCGGTGAGAATGGCTCCCGCGGAGGTGCCATAGATGGCGATGTTGTTGGCCTTGTACGTTTTAAGGAGATCTTTGTAAACGGAGACGGCATCGTCGAGGCCGGCGGGAAAAGGATGTTCGGGAGCCAGGCGGTAGAGAACGGCGATGACTTTGGTACCGGTAAGATTGGCGATGGGGATGGTCTCGGAGAGCGAGCCGGAATCGGAATTGAAGCCACCGCCGTGGAGATTGATGAGCACACGATCGCGTTTTTCGGGTGCGACGGTGAGCGGTGTGATGACGCGGACGGGGATCCCGGCGATGGTATCTGAGGCGATAGTGACGGGGTAAATTTTTTTGGCAGCATCGCCGGCGCCAGCTTGCCACTTATCGGTGGCGGTGCGACGCTGCTCGAGAGTTTCCGGAACGGCGGCATCGGAGACGACGCGGGCGAGAACTTTTTGCGCCTCCGGACTGACAGTGGTGGGCACGGGCACGATGCGTGTGACATAGGCGGTGCCGTCGGGCGCGATTTTGCTGCTGTCGGTTTGTTTAGACTTGGCGGACTGCCGGGCAATAAGCTGCGGCGCGCCGAAAGAAAAAATTGCCGCGGCGACAATCAGGCTTTTTGCGCATCCGTTCATGCCGATCCCTCCGTAGTTTCACCGGATCATTTAATAGCAAGTGGGCGCCAATGGAAAGCGCCGCGGTTGTGGCCGATTGTGATTAGTTGGCAGTGAAGGCGGCGTCGAGGGTGTAGGTGTCGCCGGTCGGATTGGTGATGGTGATCTGCTGGGGACCGGCGGTGAGCGGTGGGATGGCAATGGTGAGGGTGTTTGCGTCCACGAAAGTGGTGGCGGCCGATTTTCCCGCGATGGTGACGGAGACGCCGGATTGGAATCCGCTGCCGCGGACGGTGAGGGTAGCACCGCCGGTCCCGGGGACAGAGACAGGAGAGATGCTGCCCAGGGAAAGTGGGACGGCAGAGAGTTGGATGATGGTGAGGCCGGAAGTGGTTAAGGCGAAGAGGCGCTGACCATTTTCATCGACGGCGAGGAAACTCCCGTGGAGGGCGTCGATATCGGTGGAGAGGGTGGCGAAGGGCTCAGGCAAAAAGATGCGACGGCGGAGCTGGCCGGAGTGGGCGTCGATGATATCGATACCACCCTGAATGCCGATGGCGGGAGGGGCAGCGGGGGCGGGGCCGGTGAGAAAGGGTTGATAGAGGAGCGCGCCCGTGGGATGAAGGGCGAGGCCAGGAACCAGAACGCGGGCAGGGATTTGCTGGAGTTCGGGGCTGGCGGGCGTTGCCGACAGGGTGAGGTTAGCGGCGTGTATTTCTGTGGAAACGGCGGTGCGCGAGGCAAAGAGCGTGCCGTCGGCCGCGGCGGCGAGATCGACAGCGGATTCGGTGTCGAGAGAGGTGGTGAATTGGTTAGGCGCGGCGGCGGACCAGGAACCGAGGGGGTCGGCGGGGACTGAATCGTAGGCCAGATAGACGGTGTCGCCAGCGGCGGAGGCTTGGACAATGGGTACGCCGGTAAGGGCGGTGACTTCGGGCTGAGGCGCGGGCTGGACAGTGGGCGGAGTGACGGATAGATTGAGCTGCGAAAGGCAGGAGGAGCACGCTGAGGAGCCGCCCTCACCGCTCATGGCGACGAAAACAGTTTGGGCGCTCGTGGCGGCAACGCGGGCGGGCCCGGAATTGACAAAGCCCGATACGCCACCGACGAAGACCGTTGTGCCGGTGCCCGTGTCGGGGTCGAGTAGATAAAGACTTTGTGCTCCGAAATCGGCGACGATCAGTTGGGAGCCGTCCGGGGTGAGGCACGTTCCGCGGATGGCGGCGTCGGGCGGGGGACCACCGGGAGGAGTGATGGCAGTGGAGCGAAATTGCGCGGCGGCGAGTTCGAAGACGTCGACGTGGTCAGTGGAGCTGAGATACAGCCACTGGCGCTTCTGATCGTAGAGAACAAATTTGTATAAGGCAGGCTTGGCGAAGACTCGTGCGGACTGCATGTATTGAAAGGCGCGCGGGAAAGTTAGCGTTCCGGCGGTGGCTGTGACGGTGATGTCAGCTTGGCCGGGGCTTCCCGGTGGAGTCAATAGAGTTATCCGCTGCAATGGGAAGGGATACGTGGAGTCGAGCGCTAGGGTCGGCGCGATGGACGTGACATTCTCCACTCTCTGAACGGTGGCCGCTGCGCCGCCGATTTTTGTGCCGATCAGGCTCGCATCGCTGCCAAAACCATAGCCGTAGATTTGAATGAGATCGCCTCCGGCAGTGGAGCCGGCATTCGGGAGAACTTCCAGGATCTGCGGGCCGTAGCTGAAAGCGTCGGGCGCAATGGCCAGCCAGCCGCTGGGAAAGTAGGCGGTAATGTTGACGGCGCCGGCGACGACGCTCGGCGTCGCAGAGGCCTGAATCTGCGAAGGAGTGGCGGTGGGAGGGGCGGCGAGCTCTTGACCGAATTTGATTTGGGGGTTAGGTTCGAAGTTTTGGCCACTGAGAAAAATTGCCGTTCCGCCAATGATCGGTCCTTGCGAAGGCTCGGCCGTCGGCGCTGGCGCAAAGGAAGGAACGAGAGCTGGGAGGGCGCCCGGTTTCGCCGCGTCAATGAACGTGACGCCGCGATTGGAAATGGCGAACAGAAGTTGCGTCTCATCAGCCTCTTCGATTTCCGAATGGACGCCTTGGATGAAAACATCCGGAACCTGTCCGAGGGGCTGGAGAGTATGTCCATCGAAGATAGAGATAAACGGGGGGCTGGCGGCGGTTTCGCTCGCGTAGAGGAAGCTGCCATCGTGGGAGAAGAGGAGGCCGTGGGCGGATAAAGACACCGGCGGAGCGACCTGATTGAGCGTGGAATCGAGAAGAAAGATCTGCGCGGCGGCAGTAGAGGCGAAGGCCACGACGTAACGACTGCCATCGAAATTGGCGGCTACAAGAGGAATGCTTCCGCTGCCCATGCTGTGAGGTCCGGCAAGCGGTACGCCGTTTGCATCAAAGACCACAACCTCGCCGCTGGCATCGTTGGCGGCAACAAGGATCTTCATGCCATCGCCGGTGCGCGCCATGGCCCCCAGGCCGCTTTGAAATAATGAAGGTTCGGCCGGACTGAGATTGGTGAGCGTGTTCGCCAAGGGGTCCCAGATGGCGAGCAGCGATTGGGGGGTTGAAGATTGCCGTAAGCGCACCATGATTTTGCCGTCAGCCATTGGAAGCAATTCTTCGGGGCGATCGAATAAGGCGCCGGGAAGGGGGCCGAGAGGTGGAATCGTGGAGCGCGACGTAACCTTAAGGCTTGCCGAATTAATCGCTACGGCTTGCACGGTGGTGGTGCCGATCCAGACCGTGGCGCCATCGGCGGACAGAGCGGCGCTGCTTGCGGCTGGAACAGGGATTTGTGTTACGAGGGACTGGTCGGCAGAAGAAAAGACTTCGACACGATTCATGGCGCGGTTGGCGACGAAGACGTGTTTGTTGGAGGGATCGAACGCGATGCGGCGGTGACGCGCTTCCCCATCGGGATCATCGAAGGTGGCAACTGCGTCGGTGCGAGCATAAGTCGTACGCGGGAGTGCGACGGCGACGGAGGTCTGTACAGTGAGTGCGAAGGTGGCCGAGTGCGATAGTGAGCCGCTGGTGCCTTGGGTTGTAATTGTAAAATTTCCGGGCGAGGCGGTCGGCAGGGCGCCAAAGACCACTGCCGTATTGGAGCCCGGATTGACATCGAAAGGGCTAGCCGGGTTGGAGACCACACCATTTGGCAGGCCGGATAGCGTGATTTCTACAATCCCTGTGAAACCGCCTTGGCCGGCAACGGAAATGGTGATGGGAGCGGCGGAGGCTCCTTGTGGGAGGGACAGCGAAGGAGACGAAAAAGTGATGGTAAAGTCAGCGGATGGGACCGGCCGGACGTTAGGTAAGGCGCCGCCGCCGCTACATCCGGTAAAGATTCCATTCAACGCAGCAAGGATAATGAGGGGGACGGCTTTTGGCGATTGCCTCACGTTCTGGCTCCGCGAGCATTCGAATTGGGTGTAGATTATTGCAGTATAGTAAACATTTATTTGTTGTTGTCAACATAATGAATAAAACCGACCCATACTGGAAAGCTCGCGGACTTCGGTGGATGAGAAAATGAGGCATGGCGATTGCAGCGAGGCAACTTAAAACCGGCAGAATGGGGCTGGGAACTGGTTACTTAAACC
The DNA here is from genome assembly GCA_035309625.1 of Candidatus Acidiferrum sp. Classification (GTDB taxonomy): domain Bacteria; phylum Acidobacteriota; class Terriglobia; order Acidiferrales; family UBA7541; genus Acidiferrum. The sequence goes on along the minus strand of DATGEY010000025.1, from coordinate 59,585 downwards.
ATCGCGGCACCTGGCGATAGGATTTCAGGGTTGTCGCGCAGTCCGAGCCAAAAACGAAATGAAGGCAATCACAATTTTTCAGGAGGCGTCATGCAGACGCGCAAGCTAGGTAATTCAGATATGCAGATAACGCCCGTGGGCTATGGAGCGTGGGCCGTCGGCGGCTCCGGATGGGACTTCGCCTGGGGCGCCCAGGACGATAACGATTCCATCGCCGCCATTCACCGCTCGCTCGAACTCGGCGTCAACTGGATCGACACCGCCGCCGTCTACGGCATCGGCCACTCCGAAGAGATCGTCGCCCGCGCTCTCCGCGAATGGAAAGGCGCGCGTCCCTACGTGTTCACCAAGTGCGTGATGCGCTGGGACAAAAATGGCCGCGTCACCAAGGTCCACAACGCCGATTCCATTCGCCTGGAATGCGAAGATAGTCTTCGCCGCTTACAGGTCGACGTCATCGATCTCTATCAAATCCACTGGCCGCCCGAGGACAACGGCCCGGGCCTCGAAGAATCATGGCAAACGCTTACAGCGCTCCAGAAAGAAGGCAAAGTTCGCTGGATCGGCGTCTCCAATTTCGCCGTCCCGCAACTTCAGCGCGCCGAAAAAATCACTGCGGTTACCTCGCTACAGCCGCCCTACTCGCTCCTTCGCCGCCGCATCGAAAGCGAGATTCTTCCTCATTGCGAACGCGGGGGCATCGGCGTAATCGTTTATTCGCCCATGCTTTCCGGCTTGCTCACCGGCGCTATGACCCGCGAGCGCGCTGCCAATCTCCCCGCCGACGATTGGCGCCGAAACAATCCTGAATTCCGCGAGCCCAAGCTCTCCCAAAATCTGGAACTCGTCGAACGCTTGAAAAAAGTCGGCGTTCGCTATAACGCCGCCGCCGGCGCCATTGCCATTGCCTGGACCTTGCGCCTTCCCGTTGTGACCGGCGCCATTGTCGGCGCACGCAACGCTAAGCAAGCCGAAGGCGTTATGCGCGCGGGCGAAATCAAGCTCAGTGCGCAGGACTTGGCGGAAATTGAAGGCGCAGCCGCACACGCGGCGCGTTAGCCACAACAAGACCGGTGGCGGAACGCCAATTGCCTAGGCCCGCAAATAATCCGGCCGCCAGCTCTTCACCATCTGCTTGATCGCTCTGCGTTGCTGAATCTTCTCGTCCAGCACTTTGCGCGCCAGTCCCGGCAGTTCCGCATCACTTGCAAAGCGCAGCGAAACCATCTGATCCCTGGTGAACTCGTCGATCCTCGCCTTCAAGTCCGCCGGCAGCAGGCGCTCGTAGCGGAGCCGTTCTTCCAGCCTGATCACCCGATCCTGTACTGTCAGCGCCATCAATCGCGCGCTCAGAAATCCCAATATCAAACCGAGCGCCAGCAGCAGCCGCTCGCCGTTGTCCCAGGACCAGCCCAGTTTCCACAATCGATTGATCGCCCAGCCCAGATTGATAAGCATCACCGGCACGACAAAAAAATGAAACGGCGGGAAAAATTTGGTGTGATTCGCGAAACTCTGTTCTTCGGCCATGCGTACACCTCCTCATGTACGCCAGATTGTAGCAAACCGCCACCTGGTAATGCTTTGGCCCTTTCTCTCCCACGTGGGCTACGCTGACTAGATTTCTATGTTCAACTCCTACCCGTGATTTGCTCCAAGGGGCCGATGAGCAGAAAATAATATCAGGAGACCAAAATGCCGAAAGCCACTTGGGCAGGAAAAGTCGTCGCGGACAGCAATCACTGCGTCGTAGTCGAAGGAAACCAATATTTCCCGGCCGACGCCGTGAAAATGGAATTCTTGAAACCCAGCAACCACACCACCGAGTGCCCTTGGAAAGGCACAGCGCACTATTATGACCTCGACGTCGACGGCATGAAAAACGAAAACGCCGCCTGGTATTACCCGCAACCCAAACCCGCCGCCGCTGAAATTAAAGACCGCGTCGCCTTCTGGAAAGGTGTCAAGGTAGAGGCATGAAATTCATTTTGGGAGTTCGTTTTTGAAGGTGACGCCGTCGTGCATCACGAACCGCACGTGTTCCAGTATTCCCACATTCCTGAGCGGATCGCCCCTGACGGCAACGATGTCCGCAAAGGCGCCCGGCGCCACCACGCCGATTTCGCCCCTCATCTCCAGCATTTCCGCAGCGCGCGAAGTCGCCGAATGAATCGCGTCCATTGGCGCCATGCCCAGGCCAACCATGCGCTGGAACTCTTGCGCGATCGGCTCGGTCCATGGCATGCCGCCAATATCGGTGCCAAATACAATCTTCAGATGCGCGTTCAGCGCCTTCTTGAAACTTATTTCATGGGCGGCTACACGGGCGCGATCGCGTTTTCCACCCTCCGTGTCGGCGGCAGCCCAATCGCCGTAATACGGAGAAATCGTCGGGCAATACCAGGTTCCCTGCTTTTGCATTTGCGCGATTTGCGCGTCGGTGATTTCCAGCCCGTGCTCGATGGAATCGCAACCGCCATCGAGCGCGCGCTGCAATCCGATACCGTTATACGCATGACAGGCAACTTTTTTCCCCCAGCCATGCGTTTCATCGACTACGGCTTTCAATTCTTCGAGGGTTAGAGTCGGTTGTGAAACCAGATTGCCCTGCTTGTCCACCCAAGAGCGATGGGTCATGTACACCTTGATCCAGTCCGCGCCATGCTCCAGTTGCTGGCGCGCGGCTTTGCGCGCTTCCACTGGACCGTCGATCAATTGCGCGCCTTTGGGCATATCCAGTTCCGGAGCGTAGCCTTCCAGGTTGTAACCGCCGGTGGTAGAAATGGCGCGCGTCGCGCCGAAGATGCGCGGTCCAGGAATAGTTCCTTCTTCAATGGCTTGCTTGATTTCGATATCGCCGTAGCCGGCGCCCTCCGTTTCTAAATCGCGGATGGTGGTGAACCCTTGTTCCAGGGCGCGGCGACACGCGAAGGTGGCGCGGGCGGCGCGCAGGGCGATGCCAGCCTTGAGAATGTTTTCGTCGTAGCCGCCTTTAGCGGGGTCCTCGCCCCACAGGAAAATGTGAGTGTGAGAATCGATCAGGCCGGGCAGCACGGTGGCGGCGGAAAGATCGATTATGGTGGCGCCGGACGGGATTTGTGCGGAGGCGTCGGCGATTTTTTCGATGCGCTTGCCGCGGACGAAGATCAGCTGATTCTTTTGAACGGCATCGCTGGCGCCATCTAGTAGAGTGCCGGCGCGGATTACGGTCAGTTGCGCGGAGGGAGTTGGTGATTGCGAACGAAGAGGGGAGGCGAGAATGGCGAGTGCGCAAATCGCGATAACGACGTTTTTTTCCATGGGCTGGTCCTTGGCGACGGCGGTAGCATGCCGCAAGGACGGGCGCATTGCAATATGCTCACCGGGGTGTGGGCCCCAACTGAAGCAGCGGTCGAGGTACGAAGGGGGAAGAGGGAATGTTGTACGTACCTTTTTATATACACCGCATACCGAGGTCCCATTGCGGTGGACGCCGGTTTGGAGTGGGATGGAGGGTGGGCTCAGCCTCGGAGTGCGGGTGAAACCATGACGTTAAACGCTAAAACGCTTATGATTTGCGGGTTCCTGCTGATGCCGATGGTCTGCCAGGCGCAAAAGCTTGGCAAGGTGGCTTGCGGCAAGGCCGACGGCGATACCGAGCTGTATAGCTCGGTGTCGACCATGGAGATTCTGGCTACGCTGAAGTGTGGGCAGCAGGTGCAGGTTCTGGATCGCTCGGATCATTTTATTCATGTTTTGACGGATAAGGGAGAAGACGGGTACGTGGCCGTAAACGCGCTCACATTCCTGAAAGCAGGCCCCGTGGCCGGTCGCGCCAAGAAGAAGCGCGCAGCCACAACCACACCGGGCGGAAGCTCCGTTCGCGCCGAGGTGCCTGCGCCACCGCGGGAGATTATTCTGGCGCGGCAGACGCCGGTACATTTGAAGCTGGGGCGGACGCTTTCTTCGGCGACGGCGCATACGGGCGACGAAGTGCCATTCGAAGTCACGCAGGACGTGGTGGTTCAAGGAGTGACGGTGATTTCCAAAGGAGCGCCAGCGATCGGAGCGGTGACGGAAGCGGAACCAAAAAAGCGGATGGGCAAAGCGGGAAAGCTAAACGTCGGCGTGAATTCGGTGGTACTGGCCGATAACGAGAGAATCGTCTTGCGCTCATTTGGAATCGAGCAAAACGCGGACGCGAAGACCGGAATGAGCATGCCGTTGCTGCGGGGTAAAGATGTGACGCTGGCGAAAGATGCAGAGATCACGGCGTACGTGGACGCCGATTTGCACTTAAAGGCGGAGAGCTTTGCGCGGGTAGCCGCCGCGCAGTCGCAGGCAGAAAGCGCTAAGCCATAAAAGTAGATCCTGAGCCTGCTAAGTTCCGAGCAGATTGGGCTGCAAGCGGTTGTAGCCGTTCTCCAGACCCCACAGGGAAAGCGGAATGGCGGCAAGATCGTCGACCAGGGGCACGGCATTCCCGTCTTTGGTTAAATCAATCGTGCGTACGTATACCTTGCAGGTGTCGCATGCTTCCAAGCGAATGTGCGGAAAGATCTCGGCCACGTAGACGGGTAATTTCTTTTCGTCTTCCTCGCCGCAAGCGAAGCAGTAGATACGGCGAAAATCCCATTCCTGCGAACAAAATGAGCAAAGCATGCGGCGCTTGCCGCCATCGCCTTCCGGGCGCAACACGCCGAGCAGCGGACGCCCGCCGCAAAGTGGGCAGTTATGCTGCGTGCTTAGGGCAGGAGCGGCGGTGGTGAAAGCAGCAAGGAGCTCCGCCATGGGTTGAGCGAAGGCGCGGGGAATGAACTGAGCGAAAGGCCCAACGCATTGGTCGTTGGTTCCGCCAACTTCCCAATAGGCGTCGAGCAAAGAAAGCGCAGAGAGCTTGTTGAGCTCGGAGACAGCGCAGGCGGCAGCAACCAAGGGAGGAGGGCCGAACGTTCGAATCAAGGAAAGAAAAGATGTAAAGCGCGAAAAGAACAGATCGGCATCACCGGAGGGCATCGGCGTTCGAAGTGCGCCGGTCGGACGACTGGTCGATTGCGACGCCAGGTCCCGCTTGATTTCCGCGTAGAGACTTTTCTGGAATTGCGCGATATGGGAGTAGAGACGCAATACTTCCGCGGCGAAGGGATGTTGGGAAGCAAGATAATCGGCGCGGCGAATGCGCGCGTCGTACTCCGCTGCTCCAGCCTGTGCGGCCTTCATTTGCGACGAGCAGCCGAGCCCATAACTTCTTCATACCAGGCGGGGTGATAGCGCCTGGCAAATTCCTGGGAGACGTCGCCGCGAATGACGGAACCGAAAGCGCCGCGTTCGGCGAAAACGCTCATGTAGATATGAATCATGAACAGGCCGATGGTGATGAGGGCCGAAGAGGCGTGCACCAGCACGGCCAGATAGCGGAGGAAGCGGAGGTTCCAGGGAATCCATTCGGGAAACCAGAGGACTAATCCGCTGACAAGGAGAAGGATGCCAAAGATAAAAAATCCCCAGAAGAGCAGTTTCTGGCCGGCATTGTAGCGTCCTGCGGGGGGCATTTTGTCATCTTCATTGCGGGTGTAGTGACCAATGGCGCGCCACCAAGCCTTGTCCGCTTCCGTGGTATGCATTTGAGCGGCCCACATCACATACATGAACAGGATAGCGACAACAAAGACTAGCCCGAACCAAGGGTGCAGGATGCGAGAAATTTGGCCGCCGCCGCAGATTGTAGCGAGCCAGAAAAGCCAAGGGGACCAGAAGGCCAAACCGGAGAGCAACAGATAAATATAGGAAAAACCGGCGGCCCAATGGGTGAGGCGCTCGTGGAACTGATAGCGAAGAATCCTACCGTGGGGAAGAATCTGTTCGCGGCTGCTCAAGGCTGCGCTCCTTCGTGGGGCTTGCTTGCCTCTAAATCTTCGTCCTCACGAGATTTCGGGCCGAAGCGCAAATAATGGACGAATAGGCCGATGAGGCCGCCGACCATGGCTAAATTCCCCAACCACTTCAGGGGGCCTTTCCAAAGTTTAACGGTCAAGGGAACGTGAGGATTCTTTGGCAGTCCGCCGTAGATTTCGGGCTCTGTGACATCGTGAAGCACGTAAATGACGCCGGTGCCGCCCACGCCAGGTGGGTCATACACGCCAGCCTTTGAAAAATTGTAATGGTCGCGAAGTTGTCTGGCGCGCGTTTCGGCGAGATCCTTCATGTCGTCCTTGGTGCCAAAGTGAAGGCAGCCGGTGGGGCAGGACTTGATGCACGCGGGCTCAAGACCTTCACTCACGCGATCGGCGCAAAGGGTGCACTTATAGACGCGCTTGGTTTCCGAATTGAATTTGGGGATATTGAAGGGGCAGCCGGTGATGCAGTAGCCACAACCGATGCAGTGCTCCTGCTGAAAGTCGACGATGCCGTTCGTATACTGCACAATGGCGCCGTCGGCAGGGCAGGCGGCGAGGCATCCGGGATCGGCGCAGTGCATGCACTGATCCTTGCGCATGAGCCACATCAAGGAGCCGTCTTCGGTTTCGTGTTCGTTGAAGCGAATGAGATTCCAGTAATTCCACCGAGTGTCCGGCATGGTTTGGTACGTGTTGTCGAACACGGTGGCGCCGAAGGGCAGATCATTCCACTCCATACAGGCCACTTCGCAGGCCTTGCAGCCGATGCAGGTGGTGGTGTCAATCAGCTTGCAGACTTCGGACTCGCGCTGGGTGCCTTCCCCGGGGATAGGTCCAGCGTGAGCCGAAATTTTCTGAATGCGCAATGTGGCCTGACTCATGCGGTCACCTAGACCTTTTCCACTTTCACGAGAAAGCCCTTGAACTCAGGGGTGAAGGCATTGGGGTCGATGACAGTAGGCGAAAGGGAATTGGTTAGCGTTCGAGCGGTCTTGCCTTCATCTTCGGCGATGCCGCGATAGCCCCAGTGAATTGGAATGCCAATCTGATAGGTCTTCTTACCGTCGATCAGCATAGACTTGATGCGCTTGGTAACCATGGCCTTGGCGATGTAGTGGCCGCGGACGCTGGAGATTTTGAGTTTTTCACCGCCGGTGATGCCCATATCGTTGGCCATTTCGGCGGGGATCTCGACAAACGGCTCAGGAACTAACTGCACGTTCATGGGATTGTTTTTGGTCCAATAGTGGTAATGCTCGGTGAGCCGGTAGGTGGTGCAGACCACCGTGAATCCGTCCTGCACCGTTCCATATTTGTCATCGGGAGTGCGGAATTTTTTGACAACCGGGTTATGGGCTTGCTGGGGATGGAGCAAATTTTCGGTCGGACTTTCGACCGGTTCATAGAATTCCGGAAAAGGACCGTCAGCAAAGGCTGCGAGCGGACCGAAAATGCGGCCGACGCCTTCGGGATTCATGATAAACGGGCCCATGTGATCCTTGGGCTTGGAGTCGAGCTTGAAATCAGGGACGTCATGGCCAACCCATTTCTGGGCGGTTTCATTCCACCAGACCTGCTTGCGAGTGCTGTCCCAGGGCTTGCCCTCGAGATCGCAAGAGGCGCGATTGTAAAGGACGCGGCGATTAGCTGGCCAAGACCAGCCCCAACCCTGGTGAACGCCCATGTTGGAAGGATCCGACGCATCGCGGCGTGCCGTTTGGTTGCCGGCCTCGGTGAAAGAACCGCAATAAATCCAGTTACCGCAGGATGTGGTGCCATCATCCTTGAGCCAAGCGAAGCCGGGGAGTTGCTGCCCGGTCTTGATTTGCTGCTTAGTGGCGGGATCCTCAAGATCGGCGAGCGCTTTGCCGTTGATTTCCTTGAGTACGTCCGCGAGGGAGGGATTGGAGGGATCGGTGTAGTTCCAAGCGAGTTTCAAAATCGGGTCAGGGAATTTACCGCCCTCTTTTTTGTAGAGATCGCGAATCCTGAGGAAAATTTGGGCAACGATGGCTTGATCGAGGCGGCAGTCGCCGGGCATGGGAAGGGCAGTATTCTTCCACTGTAACCAGCGCGCAGAATTGGTGAAGGTGCCATCTTTTTCCGCGAAGCCGGCGCAAGGTAAACGGTAGACCGTGGTCTGGATGGTTTTCATCTCGTCCGGGGAAATACCAGGAGAGCGCCAGAATTCGCTGGTTTCATCGGGATAAATTTCGCCGACGACGAGGAAATCGGCTTTTTTGAGCGCGTCAATATTTTTCTTGGAGTCGGGGCCGATGGCCACGCCATTCATGCCAAAGGCGAAAAGGCCTTTGACAACGCCATTGTACATGTTGTCCCACAACTGAACCCAGGAGTAATTGCGGTCGACTTTGGGGAGATAGTCAAAGGCCCAGCCGTTTTGTTTGGTTGCGGCATCGCCATAGAGAGCTTTCAAAAGGCTAACGCCGAACTTAGGAGTATTGCCCCAATAATTGAAGGTGTCCCAGGTACCTGGTTTGGCGGGCTTGGGGGTGATGCGCTTGGCCCAAGCGTCAAAATCGGTATCTGCTGGAGTGGGGACTTTGAGATAACCGGGCAAGTTATCGAAAATGCCGGCCATGTCCGTAGCGCCCTGAATATTGGAATGGCCGCGGAGAGCGTTGACACCGCCCCCGGCACGGCCGACGTTGCCCAGAAGCAATTGCAGCATCGCGGCGGTGCGGATGATTTGCGTGCCGAAGGAGTGGTGAGTCCATCCGACGGCGTAGATGATGGTGGCGACCTTCTTGATGTCACCATCCTTGCGAATGGAAGTGAAAAGGTCGGCGGCCTTCAAGAATTGTTCCTTGGGGATGCCAGTGATGCGCTCGACCATTTCCGGGGTGTAGCGGGAGTAATGCTTTTTCAAAAGTTGAAAGACGCAGTTGGGGTTCTGCAGCGACAAATCAAGACTAACTCTCTCGGGTAAGGGAGGAGGTGATGGCGCCGCCCCACTCGGGGGGTGCGCGGCTGCTCCCAAAGTGTAGCCTTGCGCCGAGTCCTTTCCTCCGCTGCCTGCGATGCCTTGATAATTCCAGCTGGTCTTATCGTAGGTTTGCGATTTGGCATCGAAGCCAGAGAAAACGCCGTCAGCGTCAGCAGGTAGCTTGAAATCGCTTTTGACAAGAAAAGCGGCGTTGGTGTAGTTGAGCAAATAGTCTTTTGCAATGCGGTTGTTCTCAATGGCGTAGCGAATCACGCCGCCCAGGAAGGCGATGTCCGTCCCTGCGCGAATCTGGCAGAAAAGATCGGATACTGAGGCGGTACGAGTAAAACGGGGATCCACTACAATCATTTTGGCATTGCGGTTGCGTTTGGCTTCGATGGGCCACTTGAAGCCGCAAGGATGATTTTCGGCCGGGTTGCCGCCCATGATGAGCATCATGTCGGTGTTCTTGATGTCCACCCAACCATTGGTCATTGCGCCGCGTCCGAACGTTGGTCCCAAACTTGAGACCGTGGGGCCGTGTCAAACGCGAGCCTGATTTTCGAGATGCACGACCCCCAGGGCGCGCATCGATTTTACGACAAGATAGTTGAATTCGTTTGTGTCGGTGCAGCCGCCGGTCCAGGCGATGGATTCGAGGCGGTTAGCCGTATGGCCAGCGGCGTCCTTTTCGATGAAGGTCTCGTCGCGAGTTTTTTTGACACGGGCGGCGATTTCGCTCAACGCAGCGTCCCAGGAAATATCTTCCCACTCGGTACCGCCGGGACGGCGAACCTGGGGCTTGAGCAAGCGGCGCTCATTGAGGATGTCTTGCTGGAGAGAAGCGCCTTTGGGGCAGAGGGTGCCGCGATTGATGGGGTGATCGGGATCGCCCTCGACGTGGACGACCTGTGGGGTAACGTTTTTGGCGCGATCGCCAATGGTATAGATGATGACGCCGCAGCTTACCGAACAGTAGGGGCAGGTGGAGCGGGTCTCACTGGCGCGAGCGATCTTTAAGGTGCGGAGCTGGGCGAAAGCAGGCTGCAGGTCAAATCCGAAAACAGCCGCTGCTACGCCGCCTACGGTTGTGAACTTAAAGAAGTCGCGACGAGAAGGATTCATCGAGGCCCTCTGCCGCGAGCGGAGCAGGCAGGACAACGTCTCGCGGAGCCCCATTCATAGAACGTAAGAGCGAAACTGTCAAGGACGGTTTTTGGGGAGTGAGGGATTCGAGAGGCGATAGAAAGGGCAACGGGTGGCAGAGGGTATGGCTGGGCGAATGTCAATCGGCCGAGGCAGTCGTGTGGGTTGCAGGAAAAACGGTCTCGGGGGAAGCGTTGGTGGCACGATAGCGAACCAACAGAAGGGTCAGGTCGTCGGCCTGGCTGGCGCCGCGCGCGAAATTCTCGACGGCCTCAAGCAGGACCTTCTGCAAGAGGTCGAGTGGAGTTTCGTGGTGGCCGGTCAAAAGTTGCACCAGGCGCGGAATGCCGAACAATTCTTCCTGAGGATCCATAGCTTCGGTGACCCCGTCACTGAAAAGCACGAGGGTATCGCCGGGCTCAAGCTTGACGCAAGCGGTGGCGTACTCCGCTTCGGGGACCAACCCTACGGGGAAAGATCCCTCCTTGAAACCTTCCTCGGCGGTGCCATCGCGGCGGATGAGAATGGGCGAAGGGTGGCCGGCGTTGATGTACTCGAGGGAGCCTAGCTCGTCGAGGATGCCGAAGAACATAGTGGCGTAGCGGCCGACATCGCCATGGTCGCAGAGAAAGCGGTTGAGGTGGTTGAACAGCCGGGCGGGATCGGTGCCCAGGGTCATGCCGGACAGTACGCCCTGCAGCATGGTGGTAAGCAGGGCGGCGCCGAGGCCTTTGCCAGAAACGTCGGCGATGAGAAAGGCGGTGCGTTTTTCGCTGAGGGGAAAGACGTCGAAATAATCGCCGCCGACGGAGAGGCAGGGGAAATTGCATCCGGCCACGGAGAGATGGGGATAGTCACGAAAGTTACGGGGCAGGAGGGCTTGTTGAATGTCGCGCGCGATGTTGATTTCTTGTTCCATGCGCTGCCGTTCGCGTTCGCGAGCGACCAGCCGGGCGTTGTCGAGGATGCTGGCGGCTTGATCGGTGAAAGCGTCGAGCAACTGGCGGTCGAGCTTGGAGAATGCAGCAGGGCGGCGGGAATCGAGATAGAGGACGCCGAGGAATTGGCCTTGCTTGACATTGATCATGGACTCTTCGGTCTTGGCATGGGAGAAGGCGTAGAGAGGAATAACCACCACGGCGCGGAGCCGTTGGGCGACGATGCTTTGGGCGGCTTGCAAATCCATATCGGCCTGCGCGAGATCTTCGGTGATTACGGCTTGCTGCTTCTTGAGGGCGAGCTGGATTGCGGTTTGGCTGGGGGCGAGACTGTCCGGAGGAAGACGCAAACCGCCGCTGCGGCGGGCGAGTCGAACTTGGAGCGTTCCCTTGTCATCAGCTTCGAGGAGCACGCCGCGGTCGGCATCCATCACAGAGATGGCGTGATTGAGCATCATGCCGAGGACTTCGTCGAGGGGAAGCTGAGAGTGCAGGAGAGCCGTGGCGGCGAGGAGTTGATCGAGCTTGCTAAGGCGAGCGCCTGCGCCGCTAGCCACGTCGGAGCCGGTGATATGCTCCATGCGCGTGAGCAATTGCGGGATGGAATTGTCGCCGAGAGCTGCCGCGGAACGGTAGACAATTTCGTAAGAGTCTTCCACCCCGAAGGTGATGATATCGCCGTCCTGAAGTTCGCGGCTTTCGACTTTGTCTCCATTGACGAACAGGCCGCGACGCTGGCCGCGGTCCTCGATGTAATGCTTGTTGGCTTCGACGACGATTGCTGCGCAATTGCGGGAAATGCGGCGATCCGCGAGCTGAAGATGATTTCCAGTCTCGGCGCCGCGGCCAATCAAGAAAGGTGTCTGGGTAATGCGCACGAAGCGGCGGGCGCCGTCGGGAGAAACCACTTCCAGAACGGTTTCCGCGACGATGGGTACGGTGTCAGGCATAACTTACGAGCGCGAATTGTAGCATTCTTTGGTGGGAGGACGTTCTAATCGGGATGGCCAAGGGGCATCGCAGATGGTTCGGCTCTCGGTCACTGGGTGTGGCCGAGGACGAAGCTCCCGGCGCATTGCAGTCGGGTTAAATCGTCGCGTGAAGGGCTTTGGCGCGGGATTGGCCGAATAATTCTAGCATGGCGCAGGCTTGGATTTACGTTCGGCTAGGGTTTCTTCTCGTAATTTATCGGTGCATTCCGCAACTTCGTCGTCGATCGTTTTGATTTCTAAAGCGAGGTTGAGGTCGTGTGGATTTCTGGAATACTTCCTAAAAAGCAGATCTCTCTTGGTGCTCAACTCCGCGCGCTTTTTCTTCCAATCGATCTTAGTCGCTAACAATGGTTGACCCCGGTAACTATTGTGACCCGGTTTGCAGAATATTGATACAACTGGTATGGATGCCGGCCGGGCGCCGAGTAACTGGGAGGGCACCGTGCCGCTCAAATTTGACACCGGAGGGGATTTCCGCGGCGAAAATTGGGGACAGGCGTTTGCGATCCAGTCGGGCCAGCCCACAGATGAAGGTGCCGGCTAGGAGTTGCGATCCACTCCGCCTATTGTTTGGGAGAGCGGGAAAGATGGAACAAGAGCGAAGACGCATGCCACGGGTGCCGTTTGTGGCGTCCGCAGAGTTGCTGGAAGTAGAAGCAGGGACGCGAATGAACGCGCAGGTGAGCGAATTGAGCTTGCACGGCTGCTACGTTGACACGCTGAATCCGCTGCCCAAAGGGACCAGCGTCTACGTAAAGATTTTCACCGAGGAATATTTCTTCGAGAGTCCTGCCATTGTGGTCTATTGCCACCCGAATTTAGGGATGGGCCTGGCATTCCACGACGTGAAACCGCACTTTGTGGGTGTGCTGCAGAACTGGCTGATGGCCTCTGCAGGCAAGTCAACCTAGAAAGCGACACACCTGCATTTCTTCCGGAAGGTCCTGAATCCTGCGAATACGCGCTTTTGCGATAATGCGAAAGCATTAGCGAAACCACCAGTATCGAAAGTTCCAGCCAAAATACTACTTTTCAATTATTGAGTGACGTTCGTCGCATCCGCATACTCGCGCCACTTTAACGAAGATCCCGGTGCTAGCAAGACGTATCGCGCCACAAAGTCGTTCCGTCGAGGCGCGAGGAGTTTCCGCAAGGCTCGGCGTTTGGCGTGACCGGCCGAAAGGGGAGTGGATGAAAGCATTTTTCAACGTGACGAGATGGGTGTCTGCGGCGGCGATGATCTTTTGGAGCGCGATTCCTTCCATGACGCAAGAAACCACCGCGAGCGTCCGCGGAATTATTGCGGATCCCAGCGGGGGAGTGATTTCCGGGGCGACCGTAACTGCGACGCAAGTGGAAACAGGATTTAACCGCACCGCGATTACCGATGCGAAAGGAGCGTATTTGCTGGTGGCGTTGCCCATCGGGCATTACCGAATTCAAGCCGAAGCACAAGGTTTCCAGAAGCTGTCGCAGGACGGCATATCGCTGGATGTGAATCAGACAGCGACGGTGACGCTGCGCTTGGCGATCGGAACCACTACGCAGGAAATTCACGTGAGCGCCGATGCCGGGCTGATCGAGAGCAGCTCCTCGACGCTGGGCGAGATCGTAGAGAAGCGGGCGATTCTGGACTTGCCGCTGAACGGGCGAAATTTCAGCCAACTGGGAACGCTACAGCCGGGAGTTGTGCCGATTACGGCGGGATTGGCAGCGGCCGGCGGATCGCTGCGCGATGGGCAGGCCTATGCGGTGAACGGGCAGCGGCCGGAATCGAATAATTTCCTGGTGGACGGGGCGAATAATTTCAACAGCGTGGATGGCGGATTTGTGATGAAGCCGCCGGTGGACGCGATCGCGGAGTTCCGGATTTTGACGCACACCGCGAACGCGGAATTCGGGCACAGCTCGGGATCGACAACTAACATCGTGACACGGTCGGGCTCGAACGCCTTTCATGGAGCATTGTGGGAGTTTCTGCGGAATGACGCGATGGATGCCGCCAACGTCATTTCGCAAAGCGTGGAACCGTTGAAACAAAACCAGTTCGGAGGAACGCTGGGCGGCCCGGTCCGGAAAGACAAGACTTTTTTCTTTGGATTTTATGAAGGTTTTCGCAACCGCCAAGGGGAATCGCGGATTGCCACGGTGCCTTCACTGAACGAGCGGCAAGGCAACTTTTCGGAGCTATGCCCGGAAGGGTTTTCCGGCGGACTGTGCAACAATCTGGCCAACCAGCTAATTAACGAATTTAACGGGCAGCCTTTTCCAAACAACCAGTTGCCGTTCATTAACGCGATCTCCCAACAGTTGCTCGGGTTCTATCCCCAGCCGACGTCTGGAGCGAATACGTTCACGGCAGAGCAGACGCTGCGCGAAGACGACGATCAATTCGGGGTCCGGATCGATCACTATCTAACCTCGCAGGACAGCTTGAATTTCCGGTACCTGTTCAGCCAAGGGAACCGGCTCGATCCATTGTCCACCTCGGGAGCCAACGTGCCAGGGTTCCCTGTGGGCGAAGATCATCGTGCGCAGAATTTTGTGGCACAGGAGACGCACACATTTTCACCGACACTGGTGGGAGTGGCTCGTTTTTCGTTTTTGCGTAACAAGTTTCTGTTTGATGAGCACGAGAATCACACTTTGCCAACTTCCCTCGGATTTCAGTATCAGTCGTCCTTCGATCAGGCCGCTGGCCCACCGTTCGTGCAGGTGGCTGGCTTCGCCTCCATTGGGGATCCGATCACCGGACCGCGGGATACTTATCAAAACTCCTTTGACATTTCGGGTTCCCTGACCTGGATTCACGGCCCGCACGAGATGAAATTTGGCGGGGGATACCAGCACGACCAGATCAATGTGCTCTTTGGGATTGCGTCCAACGGCTTCTTCGTATTCTCGACATACCCGGTAAACAACGCATTTGCGAGTTTTTTATTTGGCCAGCCGGTGTTTTTCCTTCAAGGCGGGGGCGATCCGTCGCGCGGCTTGCGGGGAAACAGCGTGAATCTGTATGCGCAGGATACGTACAAGGTTACGCGGCGTCTGACATTGAATTATGGCTTGCGATACGAACTGCCATTCCCTTACACGGAGATTCGCAACCGACAAAACCTGTTTGAACCGGGGGTGCAATCGAGCGTGATGCCGAGCGCGCCGGCCGGATTGGTGTATCCAGGTGATGCGGGAGTGCCAGCCGGATTGATTCCCACGGAGAAGACAGCTTTTGCGCCGCGCGTCGGACTGGCATGGGATCCGACGGGGAGTTCTCGGTGGCTGGTCCGGACGGCTTACGGAATTTTCTACGACCCATATTACACGGGGCAGGGCGGCCCTTTGCAGACGCCCAGCAGCGCGCCGCCGTTCCTGCAGACACCACAAGTGACTTTGCCGAATTTTGCGGATCCGTTCAACGGCGCAAATCCGTTTACCGGCACGACGTTCGCGGAGCCGATGACGCTGCTGACTCTGGACCGCCATCTGCGGCTGCCGTACGCGCAGGACTGGAACTTGGGGGTGCAGCGCTCGTTCGGATCCGACTGGCTGGCGGAAGTGAACTACGTGGGAACGAAAGGAACGAAGCTGCCGCGGTTTGTGGAAGGGAATCCGGCGGTGTTCGTGCCTGGCCAATCGAATCCGAACAATGCGGATCAGCGGCGGTTGTTTTCCGGGTGTACCCTGGCGCAGCCGAATTCTTGCGTATTTTCATCCGCGGGGCTGATTTCGGGGATTTCCAATTCGTCATACAACGCGCTAGAGACGAGTGTGCGGAAGAGATTCGGGCACGGCGTGTCGTTGCTCGCGTCCTATACATTGTCGAAAGCAATTGATGACGTTTCTTCGTTCAACATCACGGGGTCGGCGTCGCAAAGCGTGGCGGGCGAAAACGATTTGGCGCAGAACCCATTTGACATTGGCGCGGAACGGGGCAGGTCGCTTTTCGACGCGCGGCACCGATTCGTGTTGAGTTACCAGTGGGTCTTGCCGTTCTGGAAGAGCCCGCAAAATTGGTACCAGCATGTGCTGGGAGATTGGCAAGTAAACGGGATTACGACGTTCATGAGCGGCACACCATTTACGGTGTACGACTCGCGCGACGTGACGTTTCAAGGAGGGGCCCCGGAGATTTCAGGATTTTCGAGCGGGCGTCCGAACCTGATCGGAAACCCTAATGTGGGCCCGCATACGAGCGCGCAGTGGTTTAACACCGGCGCATTTCAACGACTTGACCCGGTGCTGAACGCGGGGCAATTTGGCAATGCTGGGCGCAACATCGTAGAGGGACCTGGATTCGCGCAATGGGATTTCTCAGCTTTCAAGAATATACGGTTAACGGAAGCGAAGAGCTTGCAGCTACGCGGCGAATTCTTCAATTTGTTCAACCATGCCAATTTTGGGTTGCCGGACAATGACTTGAATTCGCCGACGGCGGGGAAAATTTTGTCAGCTGGGGCGCCTAGGCTGGTGCAGGTGGCGCTGAAGTTCTTATTCTAATGCGTCGGTTGTTGGGGAGTGAAGTAGAGGTCCTGGTAGTCGAAACTGAAGTCGGCTAACGGGGAGACCGCAACCATGGTGAAATGGTCGACGGAGCCATCGGGTTTAAGGGCGAATGTAACGAAGGCGTCTTCGATCGTGCGGTCGCGCCAATGGGCTTTGAACGTGTCATATTGCCAGTGCTGGAGGTCGGCCACAGCGCTGGGCGTATGATCCATTGAGAAAATCAGGGTGCCGCTGGCGCTGCGGATGGTGATGGATCCGTACCAGGGGTCGCTGTAGATACCGGCGTATTTTTCGAGAGACAAGGAAGGTTTACTGTTCGCCGCGCGTCCAAAATTCTGTTTCGCCAGGATTTCCCGCGCATCCTTCTCATCCGCTTCATCGGAAGCCTTGAAGGCGGCAACCCAGTCGGCAGGCTGCAGACCGAAGTAGTGGTCGAGGATGTGAAAAAGAATGGAGTCGAAAGCTCCGCTTTGCTCGGCGTTGGTTAAGATCACGACGCCAAGATTTTCCTCCGGCACCAGCATAACTCGCGAAACGAAGCCGGAGACGCCACCGGTGTGGCCGACGAGTTTGCGGCCGTGATAATCGCGAAGTCCCCAACCTAGGCCGTACGCAGCAAACTTGGTGCTCAGGGCGGAGAGTGGGCCGGGGCGCTCGCCGCTGGGGAGAATGGTCTGCGGAGACCACATTTCGCGCGATTGCGCTTCGCTGAACACACGTTTATCGGCACCGGGAAGTTTGCCGCGATTTAGCTGGAGGGCGGCCCACTTAGCCATTTCAGCGGCGGAGGAGTTGATGGAGCCGGCCGGGCCGACGTTATCGAGATTCTGGAAGGGAAGGACTTCAAGTTCGCCGTCTACTTTGGAATGTGGCCAGGCGTAATCATCGCCGGACTTGAATGCGGAGGTGCTCAAGTTGGTATTGGTCATTCCGAGCGGGCCGAGGATGTATTCGCGCACGTAATCATCCCAGGACCTTCCGGTTACGGCTGGAATGATTTGCCCGGCAGTCATGTACAGAAGATTGTCGTAGGCATAATGGCTGCGAAAACTGGAGGCTGGCTTCATAAAACGCAGGCGATAAATGATGTCGTCGCGAGTGTAGGTGGTGTGAGGCCAGAAGAGAAGATCGCCTTCGCCGAGGCCCATGCCGCTGCGATGGGTGAGCAGGTCGCGAATAGTCATTTCGTGGGAGACGCAGGGGTCATACATCTGAAAACCGGGGAGGCGTTGGTAGACCGGATCATCCCAGGAGATTTTGTGGGCGTCGACCAGGGTGGAGAGTGCGGCGCTCGTGAAGGCTTTGGTGTTGGAGCCGATGCCAAAGAGAGTATTGGCGTCTACGGGCGTGGATTCGCCAAGTTTGCGGACGCCGTAGCCCTTGGCAAGAACAGTCTTGCCGTCTTTGACGATGGCGACGGAGAGGCCAGGAACTTCGAAGGTTTTGAGAACGCGGGTCACGTAGGAGTCAAGATCGGGAGGCGGCGAGGACTGGGCTGCACAAAGGCAGCAAAATACGAGAAGGAAGGACGCGGCGGCGCACACGTATCTAGCGAGCATATTCAAGTGCAAAGGCCTCCTCAGAACGGAGTTGAGTGGATTAGACCACATTGTGTGGAGGATTGCTCGGCTACGGAGAGTAGAGAACAGAACATCAGGGATGGGCTTACCTTGACGATGTGAGCTTAATCACTTAGTGTCTTTTGTTTACGATGAGAAACCAAAGGAAAACATGGTTGTGCGCATTAGGTATGGCGGCTTCAATACTGACGCCTGGGGTAGTGCGAGGACAAGCTGCGTCTGAATATAAGGAGCGCGCGGAGGCGGCTAAGGATTGGCCTAAAGAAGCGGTTCGCGGAACCAAAGTGATGGTGGTCACGGATGAGGAGTTGGCATCCAAGTCCGGCGTGGAGATTTTGAAGCGTGGCGGGAACGCAGTGGACGCAGCGGTGGCAGTGGCGTTTGCGCTGGCGGTGGTGGAACCGGCAGCCGGCAACATCGGCGGGGGCGGGTTTATGTTGGTGCGCATGGCCAACGGGCCGGCGACATTTTTGGATTATCGCGAGGTCGCGCCCGGCAAGGCGACACGGAATATGTATATCAAGCCAGACGGGAAGCTGGATGAAGAGGCTTCGGTCATTGGGTACAAGTCGGTTGCAGTGCCGGGGACGGTTGCGGGGCTCGAGTTGGCACTGAAAACCTACGGGACGATGAAGTGGGCGGACGCCATGGGGCCGGCAATCCATTTGGCGGAAGATGGGTTTGCAATTAGCGAGAAGCTTGCGCGGCAGTTGCAGGAAGAGAAATCTGGGCTTGCGCGATTTCCAGTGAGCCGGCGGATTTTTTTGAATGACGGGAAGATGTGGAAGGCCGGAGATGTACTCAAGCAGCCGGAGCTGGCGGCGACGCTGAAGAGCATTGCGCACAATGGGGCGGAGGAATTCTACAGTGGTGAGACCGCGCGCGTGATAGCGGCGGACATGGCAAGGTCCGGCGGGCTGATCACCATGGATGACCTGGCGGCGTACAAGCCAAAGGTCCGCCAGGTACTGCGCGCAACTTATGAAAGCGAGGGACGTAAATGGGAAGTGCTGACTTCCCCTCCGCCAAGTTCGGGTGGCGTGGCGATCATTGAGGCCTTGAATATGCTGAAGGATGTGCCGCTGAAGGGTTGGGAGGATGTCGAGAGTGTGCACATGGTTGCAGAGACGATGCGGCGAGTTTTTGCGGACCGCGCGGCGTATCTAGCGGATCCTGATTATTCAAACGTGCCGGTAGCAGGGTTGACGGCGCCCTGCTACGCGAAGGAATTGGCCGAGACCATTGACGCGCAGCGGGCATCATCGAGCAAGGAAGTAAGCGCCGGAAAGCCGCATGCGTGCGGTGTGGCGGCGCTGGCAACGGTGCCATCAACGCTGGTTAGTCTGGGCGAGGGACCTCACACGACGCATTTTTCGGTGGTGGATGCCGCAGGGAATGCGGTGGCCAGCACGTATACACTCAACAACAGCTACGGGTCGCATATTACAAGCACGGCGGGATTCTTGTTGAACGATGAAATGGATGATTTCACCGCCCAGCCGGGCGTACCGAACGCACTGTTTAAATTGATTCAATCGGAAGCGAATGCTATTGCGCCGGGGCATCGGCCGTTGAGCTCCATGACGCCGACGATTTTATTGCGCGACGGGAAGTTAAGTTTCGTCACAGGATCGCCAGGAGGTCCGACCATAATTTCGGCGACGCTGCTGAGCGTGATTAACTGGATGCGATTGGGCATGGACGCGCAGGCGGCCATTAATGCCCCGAGATTTCATCACCAGTGGCTGCCCGATCAGATTTTTATGGAAGCGGATTTTCCAGAAGGAATGGCGAAAGCCCTGCAGGCAAGGGGATTTACAGTGAAGCGTCGCGGGCATATTGGATTGGTGAATGCAATCGGGATTGATGCGAAGACCGGGGAGCGCATGGGGGCGGCGGACCCGCGGGACAAAGGGGCTGCGGTAGGCTACTAAAACAGACTTCACGGACGAAGATCTTAGAGGGCACGAGAACGAAAAGTGGAACGACTTCTATCGACGTACCTGTTTGTTTCGCGGAAGCTGACTCGAGAGTTGCTGGGGCACATCGCCGGGGCAGGATTCTCCGGGATAGAAATATTTTGCTCGCGAGGACATTTTGATTACACCTCCAAGACCGAAGCGAGAGAAGTAGGGGCGGCGCTCTCTGATCTGAGGCTGACCCTGACTTCACTGCACGCACCCACCAGTCGAGACCTTAGTGCAACTCGGGAAAGCGGGCAACCGCTGTCCATCTGCGAGGTGGAACGAGTGCGGCGGATAGAGGCCATGGATGAGTTGAAGCGAGCGATTGACATTGCCGAGGACTTGCCCTTTCCGCGCATGATTTTTCACATGGGTGGAACTCGCGAAACCACAGATCCTCGTAAGCGCGACGCGGCGTTTAGCTCCCTGGAACACTTGATTCTGCACGCGAAGCATGTGGGCGTAACCATCTGCGTAGAGAATACAACCAGCGAGATGGGCAGTCCTGAGTATTTGCGAGCGTTTTATGATGAGACGCGGTTGACCGGGTTGCGATTTAATTTTGACGTAGGCCACGCGTTTCTGTCGGATGGACCGGAGGATGAACGCATAGAGCGGAGCTTTGCT
The DNA here is from genome assembly GCA_035309625.1 of Candidatus Acidiferrum sp. Taxonomy (GTDB): domain Bacteria; phylum Acidobacteriota; class Terriglobia; order Acidiferrales; family UBA7541; genus Acidiferrum. The sequence continues at coordinate 39,012 of DATGEY010000025.1, read as the reverse complement.
CCTTTGCGAGACTTGGTGGTGGGCGCGCACGTCCACGACAACCATGGAGAGAAAGACGAACATTTGCCGCCCTACGATGGGTCCATCCGTTGGAAAGATGCGACCAAGATTTTGAAGACGGCGCCGGTGACAGATTTACCGTTGTTACTGGAGCTAAAGGAAAAGACGGGCCCGGACACGGCTTCAGCGCAAGAGCAACTTGCGGCGGCGGCTAAAGCCTGGGACCGATTTGAAGAGGAATGGGGGTAGGCGGCCCTTCACCAGTCCTTTTCGGAAAACTGCACCCGAATCTCATTACCTTCAGTACCTGCAATTGAGTTTCTTCGGGCATCTTCATCTGATGGCCACAGAATGACGGGCTTTTTGTTCTTGGGGTACAGAGCGCATGACGGTAATTACGATTGAGCAGGCGGGAAAGTACGACGGGCAGGTAGTGACGATTCGCGGGTGGCTTTATAACTTGCGAGAGTCCGGGAAATTGGTATTCCCAATTTTTCGGGATGGGACCGGGATTATCCAGGGAGTGGCCGCGTTGAAAGAAAATCCTGAGGCATTCGCAGCGCTGAAAGGATTGACCCAGGAATCGAGCGTAATCGTTACAGGAAAGATTCGCGCCGAGCAGCGGGCACCGGGCGGGTACGAGATGGGCGTGAGTCAGGTCCAGGTGGTGCAGAGAGTTGCTGAGAACACCCCGTTTCCTATTCAGTTGAAAGAACACGGTGTGGACTTCTTGCTCGATCACCGGCATTTGTGGATGCGCACCCCGCGGCAAGCGGCGATTTTGCGGATTCGCGCGGAGGCCGAACGGGCGGCACGCGACTTCATGGACAGCCAGGGGTACACGCTGACTGATGCGCCGATGTTTACACCTGCAGCTTGTGAGGGGACTTCCACGCTGTTTGAAGTGAATTACATCGATGACGAAAAAGCATATCTGACGCAGAGCGGACAACTGTACATCGAAGCCACTGCGATGGCGCTAGGGAAGGTGTACACGTTTGGCCCGACATTTCGCGCGGAAAAGTCGAAGACGCGGCGGCACCTGACGGAATTCTGGATGCTGGAACCGGAAGCCGCTTACGTCGAGTTGGACGAAGCAATGACGCTGGGCGAAGGCTTGGTGAGCGCGATTGTGCAGTCGGTTCTTAAGAACAAGCCGCGGGAACTGGAGACGCTGAAACGGGACACCTCCAAACTGCAAAATGTGAAGCCGCCGTTTCCACGAGTCAGTTACGAGGAAGCCATTAAAGTGTTGCAGAAGCACGGAAATTCGGCAAAGTTTGGCGACGATATTGGCGGAGACGAAGAGACCATTATTTCAAACGAATTCGATCGGCCCGTGTTGGTGCACCGGTATCCAGCATCGATTAAGGCCTTCTATATGCAGCCCGATGCGGAGCGCCCTGACTTGGCCCTGGCTTTCGATATGCTGGCCCCTGAAGGTTACGGCGAGATAATCGGGGGCAGCCAACGCATTCACGATTACGATCTGCTGCTGAAAAGGCTGCGCGAGCATAAACTGCCGGACGATGCTTTCCAGTGGTATTTGGACTTGCGCCGTTACGGAAGCGTTCCGCATTCGGGGTTTGGCATGGGGCTGGAACGCACCGTAGCCTGGATTTGCGGGGCAGAGCACATTCGCGAAGTGATTCCGTTCCCGCGCATGCTTTACCGGGTATATCCTTGATCCTTAGCTAGGACATCAAAAATGCCGCAGAAAATACGAATCATTGGTGTGCCCATGGATCTGGGAGCTAGCCGGCGTGGCGTGGATATGGGGCCGTCGGCGCTGCGCGTGGCCGGTCTCCAAGCGCGGATCAAACAGTTAGGGCATCAGGTCGAGGACATCGGAAATATCTCCGTTAAGCAGCCGGAAGAGATGTCTTACGGGGAAAAGCGTGCGAAGTACCTGGCGGAGATCGCCGATGCATGCAAGGACTTGGCGGCGATTGTGGAGAAGACGCTGGACGAAAGCATGATGCCAGTGGTCCTGGGCGGGGATCATTCCATTGCGGCAGGTTCGCTATCCGGCGTCGCCGGTCATTACAAGAAAAAGGAAAAGAAGATTGGACTGATCTGGCTGGACGCTCATGGCGACATCAACACGCCGGATTCATCCCCGTCGGGAAACGTGCACGGGATGCCGCTGGCTGCGGCAATGGGATACGGAGCAATCGAGTTAGTGGAGTTGCAAGGATTCCGGCCCAAGGTGGAACCGCAGAATATTTCGCTCGTGGGCATTCGCGATTTGGATTCGCAGGAGAAGAAGCTGGCTAAGAAATCGGGCGTGCACGTTTTTACCATGCGGGACATTGATGAGCGTGGAATGCGCGAGGTAATGAGCGATGCACTGAAGTACGCGATGGACGACACGGACGGGATTTCGGTGAGCTTGGATATGGACTTTGTCGATCCCTCCGACGCGCCCGGAGTGGGTACACCGGTGCGAGGCGGGGTGACCTATCGCGAGGCGCATTTAGCGATGGAAATGCTCGCGGATACCGAAGCGATGGTTTCGCTGGAAATCGTGGAAATTAATCCGGTGATTGACGAGCATAATCGCACGGCTTTGCTCGGCGTTGAGCTGGTTCTTTCCGGACTGGGTAAGAAGATCCTGTAAAAGGCCATCAGGCCGCGCGCAGTGAGGACATGGGCTGGATTCGTCCCGCGCGAAGGGCCGGCAGATAACCGGCCAGTGACCGCGGCGAGGAAAACGCCGATGTCGCGCCGCAGCGTGCGCATTGCGTAACGCAGGTCGTGCATGAAAGTTTCCATCCCGTAACACCCCGAGAGCAGCCGGTTCGGCCTGTTGATACATAGACGAACGCAAATCGAAATGGTTCCATCGCTAAATTCACTCGGTTGCGGCTCCCGAAACATGTCCGGACATCGCAGGGGACGGCAGGTCGGCTTTGCCTTATAACTGGAGGCTGAAGCGAGCGTAAATCCACCAACCCGATTCGGGCCGAGACAATTCTGTGACTCAAGAGAAAAAGCGGTTGCGCGTGGGAGTGCTGTTTGGCGGGCGTTCTGGCGAGCATGAAGTTTCGCTGGCGTCAGCGGCTGCGGTGATTCGGGGGTTAGATCCGGACAAGTATGAACCGGTGCCGATTGGAATCACTAAAGAAGGGCATTGGTTGGTCGGAGTTGGAGCGCAGAAGATGCTGCCGGAAGTCTTGAAGGGCGGCCAGCGAGTAATGATGACCGCCGACCCTACGGACGCGGCTCTGGTACGCCTGGACGGGGCCGGTGGCGGCCAGCGTCTGGATGTAGTCTTCCCGGTAATGCACGGAACATTTGGGGAAGACGGGACAATCCAGGGACTGTTAGACCTAGCAGGGTTGCCGTTTGTCGGCGCCGGCGTATTGGGATCAGCGATTGGGATGGACAAGGACGTCGCCAAACGCTTGCTGCAGATGTCAAAAATTCCGGTGGTGCCGTGGATTAGCGTGCGCCGCGACGATTGGGAGAAGAACCCCAGAGAAATCCAACGTGCTATCGAAAGAAAGTTCAGGTATCCGGTATTCGTGAAACCTGCCACGCTCGGTTCTTCCGTGGGTATGACCAAGGTGCATTCCCGGGGAGAGCTTGCCCCGGCGCTGGATCTTGCCTCGGAATTTGCGATGAAGATCTTGGTGGAGCGGGCCATGGTGGCGCGCGAGATCGAGGTGGCCGTGCTGGGAAACAGCGAGCCCGCGGCCTCGATTCCAGGCGAAATTGTGCCGCACCGGGAATTCTATGACTACGCGGCGAAATATCTGGAGGAAGGCACGCAGCTCCTAATCCCGGCGAAGTTGAAGGTAGGGCAGGTCAAGAAGATTCAGTCGTTCGCGTTGGCGGCTTTCCGCGCGCTGGAATTGAGCGGGATGGCACGAGTGGATTTTTTCCTGGAGAAAAAAGGTGGAAAGATCTTCTTAAATGAAGTGAACACCATCCCCGGGTTCACCTCCATCAGCATGTACCCCAAAATGTGGGAAGCCAGCGGCATACCATTTCGCGAACTGATCGACAAATTAATCGGCTTCGCCCTGGAGCTGCACGCGGAAAAAGCCCGCACCAAATATCAGATCGAATTACCAGCGGGGGCAGGCGGAGCGCTGGAAGCGTAGCGCAATTTGCATCCCTTCCAATGACATTTGACCTTCCCCGTTGACGTTGGCGCGTGTGAGAGCGGCTGTGCTACGCTCACATTGCGGAGCCCCTCGCGATGGCCCTTTTTGAACCGCCGGACGAAACTGCCAGTAAACGCAGGCATTTGAAATTTGTAGTCGGAGCACTACTGATTTTGGCTGCGGGGGTGCTTTACCTGACCTTAAGGTTTTATCCCGAACAGCGGGCCGCGCAACGCTTCTTTGATGCGTTGGTCGCCGGGGATACCAACACCGCCTACCAACTCTGGAAGGCCAAGCCGAGCTATCGCCTGCCGGACTTTCTCACGGATTGGGGACCCTACGGATATTACGGTCCGGTGAAGAGCTACAAAATTATGAAGATCAGCTCACCAAGCGATTCGACCAGCAGCGTGGCCGTCGAAGTGGCGGTGAGTCCATTCGCTCCTTTGCCGGATGCGTCGGACGCCGAGAAGAGCCGCAGAACACGCGTGGTGACCGTGTGGATGAACACGGAAGATAAATCGTTTAGTTTCCCCCCCTAGCGGCTCACAGGGAAACACAAGTAATTCCTTCCAGACTTGCGGTAATGCCGAGTTGCGCTCAGCGGCGATCCTCCGGCATCGGGGTAAACAGGCAACCCGGTCCAAAAATAATTGGCTAGTAATGAATTTCCGTGAGAGCGTGGCTCAGTTCTTCGGGGCTCACCGTAGAAGTGCCCAGTTTACTGACGGCTACGCCAGCGGCAGTGTTGGCCAGGACCGCAGCGTCGGCAAGGGCAGCGCCGGAGGCTGCGGCGAGTGCGAGGACGCTCAGCACCGTGTCGCCTGCCCCTGTCACATCAAACACCTGCCGCCCGGTCGCGTTCCGTTCGACTCCCGGCCTGCCAATCCGGGCGTAGGTGACCTCGAATCCCGTGGCGGGAATATGCAGGGCGCGCGGTGACGTTTCTTCGATCAGGCTCATGCCTTTGTCTCCACGGGTGATGAGCACGGCGCCGCAGCCAAAATGCGCCAGCAGGGCACGGCCCGCTTCTTCCACCGATTTGTTGTCCCCGAGCGAACGAGTCACAAAAAATCCCGCCTCTTTAGCATTGCAGACAATGACCCGAGCCCCGCGATAAGCATAGAGCCGTGATGTCTTAGGCTTTACAAAGACAGAAACCCGCAGTTGATGACACGCGCTGAGCACTCGCTCCGCAAAGTCGTCGGTGACCAGCCCCTTGTCATAGTCGGATAGAACCAGAGCGTCCAAGTGCTTCAGCGCGTCGAACAACGCGCGGAGGAGGCGTTCTTCCGTCTCTGGGTGCAGGGGTTCACGACGCTCGCGGTCGACGCGCACAACCTGTTGATGGCGAGCAATAATGCGCGTTTTAAGGATGGTCATCCCTTGCCGATTGACCAGAACTCCCTTATCGATAATATTTGCGGCGCGCAGGCATTTACGCATCGCGGAGCCTGGTTCGTCATTTCCGATCGCGCCGAAGCATTCCACGCGCGCGCCCAACGCCGATAAATTTGCCGCCACGTTCCCGGCGCCACCAAGGCATTCGCTCTGCTCAACAAGGTCAACGACGGGCACCGCGGCTTCCGGAGATAGGCGGGACGCTGTACCCCAAAGGTAGCGGTCCAGCATAAGATCGCCGAGGACGCCGATGCGTTTTCCGCCCAAGCGAGGAATCAGACGATTCAGACGATTAGCATCTGTCTTACTCTTATTCGACATAGAGAAGGAAACAAACGCGCTTGCGCTATTCCGGGGCGACAGTCGCCTCTTCCGGTAGCATAACCGGGATGTCATCGCGAATCGGATAGACTCGCCGGCATGTCTGACATTTCAAGCCGGACCGGTCGGTCGTCATGGTGACGGGCGTTTTGCACATGGGACAGACAAGAATGTCCAGCAACTCTTGAGAGACGGCCACTACCCTCCTCCTAGATTCCCTTTGCGGACGATGTTGTCACTTTATCAAAGCATTCGCGCGCGAGCAAACTCAGCCCGTTTTGCGGTTTGATGGGTGAGCGAGGCTGTGTTAGATAGGAGGCCCAATGGCGGTCCTGGTCCAGGCCATTGAGCAAGCCCAATCTCTACGGCTCGGTCGAGAAGACTTGAATCTCTGAAGGAAGGCACGCGATGCGCACTCTAGTGACTACCGGTTTTTTGGCAATGTTCTCCGTGATTCTGTTGTTTGCTCAGGATCCAGCGAAACAAGGTGGAGAAGAGGGCCACCTCTTGGCACTGGAGAGTGCCTGGAACCATGCGGAGCAGAGCAAGGACGCGGTGGCCCTGAACCAGCTGTTGAGCGACTCGCTGGTGTATGTCGATTATGACGGTACATTGATGAATAAGAAGGAATTCCTGGAAAGCACGATGCACAGCAATGTCCAGCAAGAGCAGATCAATAATGATGGGATGAGCGTGCATGTATATGGCAATGCGGCGGTAGTCACCGGAGTGTATCGTGACAAAGGCCTGGACAAAGGCAAGCCGTTCCTTCGGCATGGGCGCTTTACCGACACCTGGATCAACCAGGATGGCGCATGGCGGTGCGTGGCCAGCCAATCCACTTTGATAACCCGCTAGAAGCGATTTGCACACTGCCCCGCGGCCCCGCTCAGTCCTAACATCTCCTGAAGCATCCAACTGGAAGGAGGCCAGACTCATGCCCTTTCGTTCACCGACCTTGTTGGTTTTTTCGTGCGTTTTGGCCCTAAGTGCGAGCGCCGGATGCGGTTGGCTCCAAAGCGATAATCGTACCGAAGAGCAGAAGCGGGAAGATGCTCAGAAAACTCGCGACGAAGTCGCTAAAGCGACAGAGCGAGCCAAGCCTGAAATTCAGGAAGCAGGCCGCGAATTGAAAGATGCTGCCAAAACAGCCGCGGAACAGGCACGTGCCGCGGCGCAAGGCGTGAAAGATGGTTGGGAACGGGGGCGCAGCCGTAAAGTTGACTTGAATACCGCGAGTCAGGGCGAGTTGATGGCAATACCGGGAATTACACGCCGAGACGCTCATCGGATCGTTGCCGGGCGGCCTTATGGTTCCGTACATGATTTGGTCGGAAAAGGGGTCCTTTCTGAGGACCGGTACGCCGAGATCCGCGATTGGGTCGGTGTCAGCTAGAAACAGGCCGGAATTGCAGGACTCAGGGCAACCTCTCGATAACAAAAATGCCTGCAAGGCCATTTGCCTAGGATAGGGTTATGAGAAGGGCGGCGGTACCGGAACTTTGCTGCTTTTGTACGACAATTGCCCGATGGGCATCGCGACAGGGGCAGCGCATCCTTCACAAGTCAAAGACGAAATATTTCGTCTAGGAGGCTATGTGTTGGCTTTAATCGGCTTGGTTCTGTTGGTGCTGTGGTTGCTAGGTTTCGTCGCCTTTCATGTCACGAGCGGGGTGATTCACATTCTACTGGTGTTGGCGATTATTTCGATCATCATGCACTTCCTCCGCGGGCGATCGGTGGCTTGACACCCGTAACCTCCCAGTCGTAACGATTAAGGATTCATACAACGACAGGGCAAGCCCCAGAGCTTGCCCTGTTCTTACTCGTTATCGCTACAACTTCGATTTTTTTTCAAGCGCCCACCGTAAATCTAGATTGCGAATAAGCCGGTGTAGATAGTTGGAATTTAGCCCAAGCAGCTTGGCGGCCTCGGTGATCTTTCCGTCGCTCTGCTCGAAAGCATCGAGAATCAGCCGTTTCTTCACATCTCGAACAGCGTCGTGATATCGAGCCGGCGTGCCCGCGAAAGTACGCGAAACTTCGAGTAACGTTTCAGGCAAGTCCTCAGGCAGGATGAGGTTACCTGACCCGATGACCACAGCGCGCTCCATGGCATTTTCCAACTCTCGAACATTACCCGGCCAATCGTACTGAACCAGACACGCTCGCGCCTCTCCGGAGATTCCTGTCACATTGCGATTGCATCGTTTGGCATAGCGGGCGGCAAAATACTCCGCGAGGTAGGGTATGTCGTCGGGGTGCTCGCGCAGCGGCGGCAGCGTGCAGGAAATGACGTTAAGCCGATGAAATAGATCGGGCCGGAACTCGCCTTCGCGAACAGTTTTCTGTAAGTTTTTGTTAGTGGCGGCCAGAAAACGTACGTTGAGCCTGGTCGGCCGCGTTCCTCCGACACGGACGAATTCGCGCTCCTGCAGGACACGCAAAAGCTTAGCCTGCAATGTCAGCGAAAGCTCACCGATTTCATCGAGAAAGACGGTACCTCCTTCGGCCGCCTCCAGCAGTCCCTTCTTCTGACAGATGGCGCCGGTAAACGCTCCTTTCTCGTGCCCAAAAAGCTCGCTCTCCAGTAGTGTTTCCGTAAGCGCGGCGCAATTCAGCGCTACAAAGGACTGATCCTTGCGCAGGCTGTTTCTGTGAATGGCCCGCGCCGCGAGCTCTTTTCCCGTTCCACTTTCGCCCTGAATCAAAACCGTGGAATCGCTGGGCGCTACTTTCTCGATGAACTGGTACACCTGACGCATAAGAGGACTTTGGCCGACCATGTCGTGCTGTAGGCTGATCTCCGCGCGCAGCCGTTGATTCTCGCTGCCCAGGAGCTCAAATTGCCGCGCATTCTCGATGCTGATTGCGGTGAGCCCCGCGATGGCCGCAAGAAGCTGCAAATCATCCTTCGCGAAAACCGCTTCGGCGTTCGCGGAGTCGAGATAAATAATTCCCAGCGCCCGGCCTCCCACAGCAAGAGGCACGCAGAGGATGGATCGCCCCGAGGAGGGTTGGCTCCTCGGATGCGCGGCAGTCTGCTCTTTCTCCTGATCGATAATCGCGACGCCATTCTGGATTACGCGTCGCATCAGTGAACGGCTCACGTGAACCGGATGCTCGGGCCCCGACACGCGATCCCAAGCCACGGACGAGGTAAATTCCGCAGCCCCGTCCACCAGGACAATGGCCCCCCGCTCGGCGGGTATCACATCGAAAATCATCCCCAGCAGTTGCCACTGCAGTGACTCCACGTCACGAATCGACCCGATTGCTGCGCTGATCTTAAGTAGCGTGCTCAAAGCGCGGTCGGAGCGCGCGGACGGAGATAAGGCAGCCAATGATTGCGGCTGCAAATACACAAGTTCATCCTGACGTAACTGCTGTTCCCCGGTTCCGGGCGCAGTCGTATCGTCGAGATAAACCGCGCTGATTGCGTCGCCGGCGCCAGTCTCCATTTGAAAAAGGAATAGCGAACCGCCAATGGCTATCTCGTCTCCGTGAACCAGGATACGTTCCCGGATAGGGATTCCATTGACAAAGGTTCCGGAGGGACTATCCAGATCGCTCAGTAGAAACTCGCCATTCCTGGAAACGATTTGGCAGTGCACCGGAGAGACTGCCGGATCGTCAACGCAGATTGCGTTGGAGCCCGCTCGCCCCATCGATACTGGCGTAGAGAAGGGTAATTCAGACTCTTGTAGCGGGCCGCGGAGCGCTAAAAGCTTAGGTTGCACGGTTACGCCTTGCCTGGATCACCCGAGGGTAGAGAGCAGCCAAGCGTCGCGTATTTTAGCGCCAAAAGGCGAGAGGCTGCCACCCGTCAAAGCTCTCTCGTTCAGTGCTATCCGAACAGATAGTCCCCATATCCATCGGGAGAGAACCAAGCTGGCTCTAGCAATCTTCACCTTTTGGACGCACCGGCTGGGCCTCTTGCAAGCTGCCTATTATCAGTAATTTCAGAACCCTCGAAATAAGCAGCCTTTCCCACCGAGCTTGGCAGTGGAGTTGCATTCCTCAGAAGCATCGCGGGGATTTAGAAAGCAAAGTGGAGGGCGACATGAGATTTCAAAAGAGAATTCGGATGCAAGTGATCGTGGGACTGGGAGCGGCTCTCTTGACGGCAGGCGCGGCCCGTGCGCAACAGGATATGGACCCCACCTATTTCGACGTGAATCCGGGAACACCGGCAGCCACTCAAGTAGCGACAGCGAGTTCCACTCCAGGCGCTTTGACTGCGAACGTGAGTGAACAGGATGCGAGCGCGCCGGTGCTGGCCGGCAGCAGCGACGCGACACTCGACGCGAGTGTGACGCGGATCGCCTTCGTGGACGCCGGAGTTGCCGTTATCCTGCTCTCGAGCGTTATTTCCATGGCGTTGTACGCAATGGTAGCGACCAGGCGTGAGCGATCTTCCCGAAAGGCTCCTGGTCGCACCCGTTACGCCCCCGTTTCTGCTGCGACGGCTCAGTGAAGGGAGCACGGCGCGAGGCAGACCTCCGGGAATCGCGACACCCCACCCGCGATTCCCGGAGATTTTGTTGTATCCACAGATTTTATTTCCAGAGATCTAGAAGCCGGGTGCCCCGGACGACGCCGCTCGCATCTCGGGAGCGTTGACGCCAAAGCGCAGGTGGGCGAAGTAAGTTTGCCCCAGGGACATCATCCCGGTATAGAGATACCCCCAAACAAAAAGCAATAGAAACGGTACCGTAGCGTAGTTTTCATTGAAGACGGCGTACAGCACGGTGCAAAAAAAGTAGATACCGAGAAAGATTTCGGCATAAGGCATCCAGCCGGCCTTGTTCCTGTATTGCTTGGTGATAAACGAACCTTGTTTGCCCACGATCTGGTATTTTGGCGTTCGCGAGAATTCACTCTTTTTGCCGATGATGGCTTCGATGACCGCCTGGGAGTTGCGAACCGAAATTCCAATTCCGGTGGCCATCACAAAAGGCATATACAGAAAAGTGCGCCACCAGTTCTTGGGACGCAGCTCCTTTTGTGCCACCAGATAGAAGCTGGAGATGGAGCAGGTGGAGGCCAGGAACAGCGGAAGGTCGACCACCAACATCTGAAACCAGCCTTGATAGAACCGTACGATCATCGCTGGTAGCAGCATGGTCGAGAGCAGCACCATCAGCGGGTAACTGATGTTCGCGGTAAGGTGAAAAAAAGCCTCGGCTTTGACGTGCCAGGGCGCATGAGATCGCATCACCCGGGGCAGGATTTTCTTCGCGGTTTGCATCAAGCCTTTGGCCCAGCGCGCTTGTTGAGCCTTAAATCCGTTCATGTCCACCGGTAGCTCCGAGGCGCACTCGATGTCCGGAAGATAGAGAAAATTCCAACCGTATAGTTGCGCGCGGTAGGAAAGATCGGTGTCTTCCGTCAGTGTGTCATGTTCCCATCCCCCCGCATCGTCAATAGCCTGGCGTCGCCACACCCCGGCAGTGCCGTTGAAATTGAAAAACGTGCCGCGGCGCGAGCGGGCGCCGTGCTCGACAACAAAATGCCCATCCAGCAGGATCGTTTCTACATGCGTGAGTAGGGAATAGTCGCGGTTTAGATACGTCCAGCGAGTCTGAACCATGCCAATTTTTTCATTCTGGAAGTAAGGAATGCTCCGGCGCAGGAAGTCGGGAGCGGGAATAAAGTCGGCGTCGAAGATAGCCACGAATTGGCCCAGCGCAGTTCTCAATCCATTCTCGAGCGCGCCCGCTTTGTAACCTTCCCTGTTGGAGCGGTGAATGTAGGTAATTGGGAGGCCTTGCGCGGCATAGCGTGCCACGCAAGCGCTGGCCACTTGCTGGGTTTCATCGGTCGAATCATCAAGCACTTGGATGTCCAGAAACTCCCGCGGGTAATCAAACCGCGATATCGCGTCAACCAGCCGCTCGATAACGTATCGCTCATTGAAAATCGGCAGCTGCACCGTGACGCGCGGCCAGTGGGTAACTTCAGGCGGCGGCCCGGGAGTATTCTGCGCGTATTTGTAGTAGTCGTATACCAGCCAATAACGATGTAACCCGTACGTCGCCAGGACAAAGAGCACCAGGAAATAAGGAATCATCATCGCCAGATCAAAAGCATTAACGTGATAAATGCCCCTAAAGGTGGAATCGGTTATCTTGTGCCAATACTGGCCGATGCTGGCGGCACGCCAGGCGAACAGCGTCGAAGTGAGAAGGGGGATGTGCACGACGAGTATCTCTTCCGTCCAAACTGGCTCTGGCTGCGGCGCATCGATTATACGGCGGCAGCCGGAACAGTCAAACGACATGCCGTTATACGCGACGCTCGCCTGGGTTGGGTGCCCCTCGAAAGAAATCAAGGGATCAGGACGACTTTGCCTACAGCGCCGGGTTCCATAATTTCGCGGTGCGCACGAGCCGCTTCTGCCAACGGCAATTGCTTCCCGACGACCGGACGCAGGGTGCCATTTCCCAGTCCAGCCACGAGCCCGGCATGTATTTCATTGACCTCCGCAGGTTCTGCTGCCCACAAGGTAAACGCGCGAACCGACGCGCAGCGTGCCATCAGGTCGCGCGGCGTAATAGTGGCGTCGCCGCGGCTGCCAATCACCACCACACGCCCCTGTTGCGCTAACATTTTCAGATCGCCGCCTAGATTGACGTTGGCCAGCATTTCAAGGATCACATCGACCCCCCGGCCCCCCGTCACCTTGACTATTTCTTCCTGGTATCCGGCTTTGGTGTGATTGAAAGCCTGGTGCGCGCCTTCGCGCCTCACCACTTCCAATCCTTTATCCGTTCCGGCAGTTCCGAAAACGGTTAACCCGATAGCCCGCGCCATCTGCAGCGACGCGGTTCCCACGCCGCCGCTTGCGCCATGCACCAGTACCGTTTCCCCTGCGCGTGCATCGGCAAAGTGATGCAGCGCGTGGAATGCGGTACCGTAAGGAACCCAAAGTCCGGCACCCTGCTCGAAGGAAACATTGTCCGGAATGCGGTGCACCTGGTCTTCAAGGGTCAGAGTGTATTCGGCATAGGCTCCGGTCAAAGTCCGCGCTGTGTAAACACGGTCGCCTGGCTTGACCTTCGTTACACCACCCCCGGTGGCTTCCACTGTACCGGCGGCGTCGGAGCCTGGCGTGTACGGAAGTGACGGCTTGATTGCATACGTCCCCGCGCGCATGTATGTATCGTAGGGATTAACGCCGGCAGCGCGCACGCGCACCAATACTTGTCCTGCTTCTGGCTTTGGTGTCGGCACTTCTTCGAGCTTCAGGACTTCAGGGCCGCCAAATTGAGGAACGCGAATGGCCTTCATTTAGGTTCTCCATTTAATTGAAAGCGAAAAGAGTAATTCCGTAAAAATGCAAAGTCCGCCGCCCGGCGGCCAACGGGTTCAAAAATGATCGTCGGCCCCCACCGTTTGCGGCTTCTTTTCCACCAGGCCCGATCTTTCGCCCCACGCTGTCGTTTGCCAGTTATCCTTGCCCTTCCTTTGCGGAATCCAGGGAGGTAACGACTGATTCAAGTAGGTCGCCAGCGCGAAGATGTACGGCTCGTACATGCCGCGCAATGCACTAAGCGCATGATCCGCTTCCTGGCCATCCTTCAATTTCAAGCCCTGTCGAGCCAGCGTGTCGCGAATGCGATTCAGTTCCGCCGCTGTCAGTCTTTCGTGCGGCAGCGGTTTGGGCTCTGTCCCAAATACTTGCGACAGGTCCACCACCGCATGGCGGGCAATGGCGAATGTCAGCTCCGCCTGGCGCTCGCAGGCGTCATCGATACCCACCTTAACCAGCGCGCACGTATCCAGAATTGCTGTTAGCGACGCGATCCAGGACTGATTGTCATGTTGCGAACGAAAGTATGCCAGCACCGGATAGGATAGATGGCTTTCCATCAATTCGGCTGACCACAATTCCCAATCCTTAAGCAACTCGCGCAACGCTTGCTGTCCGCCTGGGTAACTGTGGCGGCGCAAGAGTTCACCGGCGGTAGGCGGCGTTCCGGCCCGCGAATCCAGCAGCGAAATGTTCACCTCGCGTTGCGAGAAGGAACTGTAGATGAACGGCAGATACCCGATGATGGCCGCCAGGAATCCGAAACCAAACCCGCCTTCCGCGACCACAAGTGCTCGTGCCAGGCCCGAACGAGGTACCACATCGCCGAGCCCCAGCGTGAAAAATGTAGTTCCGCTGAGATAGAGGTCCGTCCAGAAGCCTGGTTGTGCTCCCGTCGAAGTTAACGCCGAGCCAGTGCCGTATTGCATCAAGCCGAATCCCAGCACCAGGCCAACCGCCCACACTCCAATCAGCAATAGCAGGGAAATGGGCCCGTAGAAACCCAGCAGGGCTTCGCGGGTTTTGCGGGCGGGCAGGATGACGACGAAAACCTTCCAGATTCTCCACGTACTCCGGTAAAAGAGCCGCGTCAGGCGAAACTTCCGTGTCACTCGCCGCGGAAGGATGATGGCTTCGAAAGCATCCCACATCACGATCAAAAAAAGCGCCGCACCCGCGGCAAAAGCGCCTGGAGCTGGAAGTAGGGATGGCATGTTGCTTGTTCGACGAAACCGCCACGCCTGAAGCGAATCAGGATTCCAGACGCGCGCTTACGGAGATCTCCGCCTTAAAGAGTTTGGATACCGGGCAACCCGTTTCGGCGGCTTTTACCGCGGCGTCAAACTTGGCCTTGTCCGCTCCGGGGATTCGGGCGACCAGGTCGAGGTGGCTTTTGGTGATGCTGAAGCCGTCGCCAACTTTCTCTAGACTCACCGTCGCGGTGGTCTGCAGGTTCTGCGCGGTCAAACCGGCGCCGCCCAGCTGGGCCGACAGTGCCATCGTAAAGCAGCCCGCGTGCGCCGCAGCCAGCAACTCCTCCGGGTTAGTGCCCACGCCATTCTCAAAACGCGTGCTGAAGGAATACTGCGTCTGTTTGAGCACGCCACTGTCCGTGGAAATCGAGCCCTTGCCCGTCTTTAGGTCGCCTTGCCAAACGGCGCTGGCTTTGCGTTGCATACCTGCTCTCCTTCATTCACTCAGTTTTTCGTTCATTTAATCCAACGGATTCGATTCTTTGACTCCTCCGAAGGGTATATTGAAGCAGCGAGCCTGTCGAGGGTCGACCATCGCATACCACCATGGCTTCTATTCTTGACTAAACTGCACATCGCCCGTGGTCGCTGCCACGCAGTCCGTGGATGATGGTCCAACGCGGGCACGACCTTCTCTTCGCGCACTGGCCTCTCGATGCCGCCGTCCTTCGGCCTCATATTCCGGCCGAACTGGAGGGTGATTGGTTTCACCACTTATGAAATACAAAGAATGCTGCCAGCACGATGCACCCGAATCCCGCCATGTAATTCCACTTCAACTTCTCGCCAAGGTACCACACCGAAAAAACCGAAAATACGGAAAGAGTGATCACTTCCTGGATCGTCTTGAGCTGTGCGGTTGTAAATTCGTAGGAGCCGATGCGATTGGCCGGAACCTGAAAACAATATTCAAAAAACGCGATCCCCCAACTTGCCAGGATGACCTTCCACAGCGCCTCGCTGCGGTACTTGAGGTGGCCGTACCACGCAAACGTCATGAAAATATTCGAGAGGGTGAGCAGCAGAATTGTTCGCACAATGTCTCCATCGCACTCCAGACGTCAACTTTCAGGCGCAGCTCCAGAGGAAAATGTTGCGTCAACTGGAAAGCCTCGCTTTTCAACTATCGGCGTAGCGGGGATGCCGGGTCCCGCCGGGATATCTCGAGAGCCACTTCCCGCATCTCCTCGTGGATGGTTCCGTTCGTCGCTAGTATCGTGGGCCCACCGAGGCGATACGGTTTTCCTTCAAAGTCGCTGACTTTTCCCCCGGCTTCCTCCACCAGCAACAAACCGGCGGCAGTATCCCACTTTTGCAGCCCGAACTCCCAGAATCCATCGAACCGTCCGCAAGCCACGCAAGCCAAATCCAGCGCTGCCGAGCCATCGCGTCGCACGCCGTGCGAACGCAAGGTGAAGTCCCAGTAGTAATGAATGTTGGGATTGGCCAATCGCTTGTGCACCGGAAATCCGGTACATAGCAAGCTCGTCGAAAGCGAAGCCACCCTGGAGACGTGAATCTCTTTTCCGTTTAGCGTCGCGCCTTGCCCTCGCGCCGCTGCAAACAATTCGTTGTAAAACGGATTGAACACCACCCCTGCGATAACCGTATCGCCTAACGCCAGTGCGATCGACACGCCAAAACATGGATAGCCGTGCGCAAAGTTGGTGGTGCCATCGAGAGGATCGACATGCCAGCGGTATTCGGATTGCGATGTGCTCTCGCGCCCCGAACCCTCCTCGGCGGTGATCGCATGTTCCGGATACGCTTGGGTCAGGTGCCTCACAATTGCGGCTTCGGAACGCTTGTCTGCCTGCGTCACCAAATCGACGTCGCCCTTGTACGAAATTTGCAACGGGCGGTCGAATTCCTCCCGCAAAATCGCGCCAGCCTCTCGCGCTACATCCACCGCTGTTTTCAGGTAGTCTTCGTTCATCAACCGTCCGTTCTTACCGATCCCTGCCAGCATCCTGTGCGCTCTACACTTTACCATCTGCGGCTCCTCCTGCCTTTCCTCGCTCCTTGGCGCCCCGAAGCACCGCAGCCCGCCAATTCCAGCCTGCAGTTCATTACCGTGACAACTCCGTGCAGCTACAGGTTTCAGTGGATAGCGACACCGGTCGTGGTACTTAAACTTTGAACTGTTAGTTTTCAATTGCGCGGCCAGCCTACTAGCCTTGAGCGCGGAATACAGGTGAGCCTGAGCCCGTGGCGCGCCAAAATAATTTCAGATAGTGCGCTGTGCCGCCGCGAGCATCTTTCATTGCCCTACTGGCTCGCAGGTTCCCAAGTTTTCAAACGCACTTTCCATACGAGGTCTGAGGGGGCCTCTGCATGCTAATTCGCGGTGCGCCATTGTTTGGTACAGTAAGGGAGACATCGCAAAGCGTGCTGTCGTATGTCCTTTTAATTGTCCTGCTGATTCTCGTTGCTCCCTGCGGCGCCGCTACTCAGGACAATCAGCCGACTACCTATCAGGGTTTCGAGGGCCGCACCGTTTCCAAGGTGGATATAGCGGCGAGCCCGGTGATGAACGTCGAGTCCTTCCGCCCCGTGATCGCCCAAAAGGCCGGCCAGCCCTTTTCTATGGCCGCAATTCGCGACAGCGTGACTGCGCTACAGAAGACCACCTTGTTTTCGCAGGTGCAGGTGAAAGTCGAACCCGAACAATCCGGCATCCATGTCACCTTCCTCCTGCAACCATCCTTTTACGTTGGTATGGTCTCCTTCCCCGGCGCAAAATCCTTTTCTTACACTCGCCTGCTGCAGGCCGTGAATATTCCAGATCAAACGCCTTTTGTAGAAGACTTGGTGCCCAAAGGAAAAGAGGCGCTGCTGCTGCTCTTCCGCAAAGATGGCTTTTTTGAGGCCACGGTGGAAACCGAAACGCAACGCGACGAAAAACATCTGATCGTCAACCTGGTGTACCGCTGTGCTTTGGGGAGGCGGGCCAGGGTCGGGGATCTCACATTTCAGGGCGCTTCAGATCGGGAAGCCGCCGAGCTGCGCTCCGCTCTGACTTCTTTTTGGGCCAAGTTGAAAGGTGGTTCCCTGCGGCGCGGCCAACCCTACACCCAAGCGCGACTCACAAAGTCGCTCGACTATTTGCGACAGCGATTGCAAAAGTCGGGTCACCTCACCCCGGTTGTTCGGCTTGCTTCGTCCTCCTATGAGTCTGGAACCAGGAATGCCCATGTTGTCTTTGAGGTGCGCCCAGGCCCGCTCGTTTCCATTCGGGTGAACGGCGCGCACGTTTGGAAGCGTACCCTCAAGCGCCTGATTCCCATTTACGACGAAAACTTAGTGGACGCGGAGTTGGTGGACGAAGGCGGCCGCAACCTCGTCTCCTATTTCCAATCCAAGAGCTATTTCGACGCGAAAGTCGATTCCCATTTCGATCCGGGGCCGGAGTCCATAAAGGTCGTCTATGACGTTCACAAAGGTAGCAAGCACCGCGTTCAGGAAATTCATTTCGAAGGCAACCACTTCTTTTCCGATAAGGAATTGCAGGCGCAAATTCCTATCCGGAAAGCCCGCTTCTTTATCCTGAGAGGGAAGCTCAGCAACGATTTGGTGCGCACCAGCGTCACCTCCCTGACCAATCTTTACAAGAACGCCGGATTTGCCAAGGCCAAAGTCGAGCCCCAGGTCCGCGACCACGAGCCGCAAATCGATGTTACCTTTCGCATCTTTGAGGGTGACCAGGATATTGTCAGCGCTTTGCAGATCGTCGATTCTCTCAACCAACCCATTCATCCGATTACCACTCATTCTTTAAACCTGGTTCCGGGCAAGCCCTACTCCCGTAAACTCCTGGAAGACGACCGCAGCCAAATTCTTGCTGATTATTTGGATCACGGCTACCTGAACGCTCACTTTGATTCCACCGCAACTCCTGCTCCGGAAAATCCTCACTCCATGGCGGTCGTATACAAGATTGATCCTGGCCCCTTGGCACGCATCGGAGAGATAGCTCTGCTGGGCGCGCAGCATATACAAGCGAAATTCCTGCGTGCGATTACTGACACCAATGTCAAAGAAGGGAAACCGCTCAGCGAAGGCAAATTGCTTACCTCCGAGAGCGATCTCTACAACCTCGGCGTCCTCGATTGGGCCAGCATCACTCCCCTGCGGCCCATCGAGGGACAGGAATATGAAGAAGTGCTAGTGAAGGTTCACGAGTCCAAGCGCAACACGCTCGACTTCGGCGCGGGTTTCGAAGTCATTCCGCGCACCGGTAACGTCCCGGTGGGAGCGGTGGCCGTCCCCGGGCTCCCGCCCGTTAGCCTGGGCAATAAGTTCACCACCAGTCAGAAGAGCTTCTTCGGTCCCCGCTTTTCCTTTCAGTATGCCCGCCGCGACTTGCGTGGCCGGGCCGAGACCGCTGCGATCGGCTTTCTTTTTTCACGTTTGGACCAGCGTGGAACCATCACCTTCTCGGACCCGCGTCTCCACGGTTCCACATGGGCGTCGCTATTTAGTATCTCCGGTGAACGCACCACGGAAAACCCTATCTATACTGCCGAACTTGGTCAGGCTTCCTGGCAAATCGAAAAAACGTTGGACCCCAAACGCACAAAAACGGTTCGCGTGCGCTACAGCTTCCAACGCACCAATCTCAGCAACATAACCATTCCGGAATTGGTCCTTCCGCAAGACCAACGCGTTCGCCTCTCGACCTTCTCTGCGGAATATGTCCGCGACACTCGCGACCAACCGCTCGACGCTCATCATGGTCTTTATCAGACCTTCAGTTTCGGCGTCACACCAACGGCTTTAGGTTCCAGCAGCAACTTCACCCGCTTTCTGGGACAGATGGCCTTTTACCGTCCGGTACGTCCGTGGCTCACCTGGGCCAACAATTTTCGGATTGGCTTGGCTTCGCCTTTTGCCGGTAGCTTTGTGCCGCTGAGCGAGCGCTTCTTTTCCGGCGGCGCGGACTCCCTTCGCGGATTCCCCATCAACGCTGCAGGGCCACAGCGGCCGATTACTGTGTGCAGCAATCCGAGCGACGCCTCGACATGCACACTCATCAGCGTTCCCGTCGGTGGGCACATGCTGGCCATCGTCAATTCCGAGGCCCGCTTTCCGATTCCGCTAAAGAGCGGCCTCGGCGGCGTGGTCTTCTACGACGGCGGCAATGTCTACAGCAACGTGAATTTCCATCAGTTTGTCAGCAATTATTCCAACTCGATTGGATTTGGCTTTCGGTACCACACTCCGGTGGGCCCTATCCGCATCGATATCGGCCATAACCTGAACGCGCCTCCCGGACTAAAGGCCACCCAATGGTTCGTGACGCTGGGGCAGGCGTTCTGAGCAAGGCGGAGGCCAGCGAGATGAACAGCAAGAAAATTCTTCGCGTTGTGCTAATCGGCTTGCCGGCGTTTCTGCTCCTGCTTCTCGTTGCTGGCCTGCTCGTGCTGCGAACGCGAACGTTCAATCGATTTCTCCTTGCCAGGATTGTTCAACAGGCTGAGAAAAGCACTGGCGCCCGCATTGACATTCAGAAACTCGACCTTCGCTGGTCGCCGTTCACCGCGGACCTTTACGGCGTGGTCGTGCACGGACGAGAAGGCGTCGGCGCGTCTCCGCTGCTGCAAGCTGAGCGCTTGAGCGTAAGCCTGGGTCTCCGCGCGCTGCTCAAAAAGCAGGTCGACCTCTATTCCGTCGGTCTCGACCGCCCCGTTCTGCGGCTGCAAGTCGATGCACAGGGCAATACGAATTTGCCGAAGGCCCCGTTGTCAAATTCATCGAGCAGTGAATCTGTAGTCGTTCGCCATCTGTCGCTCCGCGACGGTACGGTGAATTACAATGACCATCAGATTCCACTTTCCGCCGAACTTGACGACTTCCATGCTGAAGCGCGGTTCGATAGCGTTTCGAATAAATATCGAGGTTCCCTCGGCTATCGCCAAGGCTCCGTCTTTACCAAGAACAGGAATCCGGTGGAGCACCATGCCAGCCTCGATTTCACCGCGGATCGCAACGGTGCGCTTCTCGACCCGATTGTCGTTTCGTCGGGGCTGGCTCAACTAACCGCGCGTCTCCAGGTCACAAACTTTGCCACTCCGGCCGTCGACGCCCAGTATGAAGCGCTCATCGTCATGCGACAGGTGGCGCAAATTCTCAAGGATCCCTCGCTCCCTCGGGGCGACATCACTCTCAGCGGGACCATCAATTACCGGAGCGCGGCACCTGGCCCTTTCCTGAAAACCCTGCAAATTGCCGGCCGCTTCGATAGCCGATCCTTGGCCATCCGCGCGAATCAGGTTTCTGCCTCGCTGGAGTCCATCCACGGAACGTATCGCCTGCGGAATGGAGATCTGGATGTAGAAAAGCTCGATGCAAATGTCTTCGGGGGCCGTCTTTCTGCCCGAATGCAAATGCTTCACTTGGACCAGAATCCCGTTTCGAGCTTGAATGCCTCTTTGCGAGGCGCTTCTCTCGAATTACTTAGTGAAGCGATGCCGCCCGATACCCGTCAGAATATCCGGCTCCTTGGGCGACTGAATCTGAACGCCCAGGCGCATTGGGCCAATGACATTTCAGCGCTGCGGGCGCGTTCGCACCTTGAAATCACCGGTCCTTCCACCTTGCCTGCTCAAGCCAATCAAATTCCCGTCAATGGTGTGGTGGATTTGGACTACGACGGGCTCAGGCAGACAGCCTCGCTCGGCCAAGCGCACTTGCGTATCGCCAATACCGACCTCGCGCTGAACGGCGTGCTCAGCCGGCAATCAAATCTTCAAATCGATGCCAATGCAAAAGATCTTCACGAATTGGTTATGCTGGCCTCGGCGTTCGGCAGCTCAAACTCCAAGGCCGAAAGGGTAGACACTCGGCCTTACGACGTGCGCGGTAGCGCACACTTCGTTGGGCAGATCGCCGGCTCGACCTCCAATCCCCGCATCCAGGGCCAATTATCTGGCGCCAATCTGGAAGTCCAAGGCAGCAAATGGCGCACTCTACGTTTAAGTGTCGACGCTGCCCCCAACCGTGTTCGCTTTCAAAATGGGTACTTGCAGAGCGCCAGCCAGGGCGAGATCGCTTTCAACGGTTCAACCGGATTGCGAAATTGGACCTTCACGCCCGACAGCCCGCTTTCCTTGCAAGCCCGGGTAAACAGGTTGTCCGTAGCCGATCTCGAACGCCTTGCACTAGCGGAATACCCGGTCACCGGCGATTTGACTGGCGAGATCGCTCTAACCGGTTCGGAACTACAACCGGTCGGGCACGGCTCCCTGCAAATAACGAAAGCGTCGGCGTGGAACGAACCTATTCGGGCTTTGACCCTCGATTTCCAGGGCGACAAAGATGCAGTGCGTTCGACCGCCGAGTTGCGGCTCGCGGCGGGCACCGCAGACGCAAGACTCACCTACTTGCCAAAGACTCAGCATTACGAAGTAACCCTTACAACCAACGGTTTGAAGCTGGACCAGCTGCAGAGCGCGCAGCAACACGTAGGGTCCGTCCGCGGAGTCTTGAACCTAAATGTCCGTGGCCAGGGCACCGTCAAGGATCCGCAGCTCCAGGCCGACGCGCAGATACCGCAACTTCAGATCAGCGGTCAGACATTTTCCGGCATCGACGCCCAGATCGGCCTCAATCATCAGCACGCCAGCGTTTCGCTGGAGTCTGTCGTCGAACAAGGTTATGTTCACGTCAAAGGGGGCGTCGATCTCACTGGCCAGTATCAAGCCGATGCCACCGTGGACGTACGCGCTCTCCCGATCGGCCCTCTGATCGCCAAGCATTCGACTATCACCGGCGCGGCACAGGATCTGCAGGGCTTCACCGAGATTCACGCCTCGCTCAAAGGGCCGCTGAAGAATCCCGCTCTGCTCGCTGGCCGCTTGGAAATTCCTCGCCTGAATCTGGCTTACAAAGGCATCCAATTGGCCAACGACGGCCCGTTGCGGGTCCGTTATCAAAATGGAGTGGCCACCTTCGAGCAGGCTCGTATCAAGGGCACCGGAACGGACCTTAGCGTTCAGGGTGTCGTTCCCGTGCAAAGCACAACTTCGCTGAACATTTCCGCCAAGGGCGGAATCGACGCGCAGCTTCTTCAGCTCTTGTCCCCGGACATTCATGCCTCCGGAAAAGTAAACTTTGATTTGCGAGCTGCAGGCGCCGTTTCTCACCCAAAAACGGAGGGAAGCATCCAAATTGTGGACACCGCCTTTTCCATGGAGGGTGCTCCTCTTTCCATTTCAGCAACGAATGGACAGCTTTCCATCGCCGGCAATCGTGTGCAGATTGACAAATTACA
This sequence comes from Candidatus Acidiferrum sp., assembly GCA_035309625.1. GTDB lineage: Bacteria > Acidobacteriota > Terriglobia > Acidiferrales > UBA7541 > Acidiferrum. Next base: position 16,338 of record DATGEY010000025.1, on the reverse strand, counting down.
AGCCACCGCCGGCGGCGGAACGATCTCCGCGAACGGTTCTGCGACCTACGGGAAAGACGTGAATTTCGCGATCGACCTGCACGCCAAGGCGGTGCGCATTCGTCCGACCGGCATTCGCACCACCCTGGACGGCGATCTCCAATGGAATGGAACACCCCAGAAATCGCAGTTGACCGGGCGCGTTCTGGTGGACCGTCTCTCCTTCCAGGAAGGTTTTGACCTGGCCACCTTCATGAGCCAGCTTTCCGACGATTCCACGGTCCGCGCGCCGTCTCCATTCGAAAGCAATATGAATCTGGGCATCGCGGTAAGCTCCGCGCAAAACCTGGATCTGGCCAGCAGTCAGGTCAGCGTCGCCGGCAACGCCAATCTCAACGTCACTGGTACCGCCGCCAATCCCGTGATCCTGGGCAGAATTGCGCTTAACAGCGGTGAGCTTTTCTTTCAGGGCAAGCGCTTCGAGGTGGAAAACGGCACCATCGCCTTCGTCAATCCGGCCAAAACCGAGCCGGTCTTGAACCTCTACGTCAAGACCGTAGTCGAGCAATACAACATCACCATCAATTTTTCCGGCCCGCTGGATCGCATGAAGACCAACTACACTTCGGACCCTTCGCTCTCGCCCCTGGATATCATCAACTTGCTCGCCTTCGGGCAAACCACCGCGGAAAAAGCCTCCAACGCTTCCACTCCAGCTTCACTCGGTGCAGAGTCGGCGTTAGCCCAGGGCGTTGCCGGCCAGGTCGCTAAAGGCGTTCAGAATTTGACTGGAATTTCCCAGCTGACCATCGATCCAACCGCCGGCAATAACCAGAATCCCGGCGCGCAGGTGGCCATCCAACAACGCGTTACCGGCGCCATTCTCCTGACTTTCAGCACCGACGTAACCTCCACGCAGCGGCAAACCGTCCAGCTTCAATACCAGCCCAAGAAACAGGTGAAAATTTCCGTCGTGCGCGATGAATATGGCGGATATGGCGTCGATGTCCGCTTTCACAAAGTTTTCTGATCCGCCGCGATCCTCTCTATTTCCTCGAATCCAGGCAGGACATTGCCGCTACCTTCGCCTCCGGCGTCTCATAATCGCTCCCGCTCGCCGCCTCCTGCATGGACATGAACACCCAATCGCTGGATTCTTCCGCGGTCTTGCTGAATTTGAACACGATCGTTCCTCGGCTCGCTGATTTATAGTTCATGTCTCGAGCCACCATCGGATAGATGTCCCTGGTCTCGTCGGCCATCGGCGGCCCGCAACGCGCAACCAACCGCTCCGGCGTCAGGTTGTTCACGGCGATAAATTGCCGGTTCTCTCGCCGCTCTTTAAGCCAGCTTGGCACTGCCATGAGCAGTCGCACCCCAACAATTCCCGCAAGGATTCCCACGGCGATGAGCACTTTATTTTTCATCACACGCCTCCCAAGGGCTGTACCGCCATCATCGCCCCTCCCGTGTCCTCGCGAACTGCTTTTCTTTCGGCCATCGCCATATGGTCACTTGTCCCTTCGAACAGGCCGCTCCGCGATTGCGTTATACTTCCGGCGCCAGCTTTCATTGCAGAGTCGTCGCCTTGTAGAGGTCTTGATCATGCGGTTTGCCGTGTTCCTTGTTTTCCTTCTGGGGTGCTTTGCCGCTTCTGCCGTACCCGGTCAGTTGCCTGCGGCCAAGCCCGATTCACTCGCTCGGCCTGCTGTCGGCTGGCCCCCCGCCGCATGTTCGGCCACCGAAGCTTCCTGTGCCGAAGTTGCATCCAAAATCCTTCCGCAAGTGCTCGGCCCGTCTCCCATCGAAGAAAATCTTCGGCGTTTGACCGACGACATCGGCGGGCGCGTATCCGGCTCGCCAGAAATACAGCAAGCTGTAAGCTGGGCAGAGGCCGCTTTTCGTTCAGCGGGCGTCGATGTCCACACCGAAAAATACACTCTTCCCGTAACCTGGAAGGAGGGCGACACGCGGCTCGAGCTGCTCGGCCCGGCCAAATTTCCCGTTCGTCTCGTCTCTTTGGGCTGGTCGCCCCCGACACCAGCCGGCGGCATCGAAGCCAATCTGATCGACATCGGTGACGGCAGCGAAGGCAACTTCGCTCGCGCGGGCGATTCCCTAAAGGGCGCCATCCTCCTCGCTTCCACCCATCTCGGCTCCACATGGGCCGATCTCTTCGCCGAGTATTCGCAGCCCCCTCCCATAATCGACCGGGCGGTAAAGAGCGGCGCCGCCGCAATCCTCTGGATGGGCGCGCGTGAGCGTTTGCTTCTTTATCGCCACACGAACACCGGCGACGCCACCCTGGAGCGCCTGCCGCAAGCGGTGGTCGCCCGCGAAGATGCCATGCGTCTGGTCCGCACCATCGCGGCCAATCCCGGCAAACTCCGCGTCCGCCTCGCCATGCCCAACAAAATTGGCCCCGCCACACAGCAGGAAAACGTAATTGGAGAAATCCGTGGCCGCGAAAACCCCGACGAGGCCGTCATTCTCGGCGCCCACCTTGATTCTTGGGATCTCGGCACCGGGGCCCTGGATAATGCCTGCAATTCAGCCCTGGTCATCGAAGCCGCCCGCGCCATCAAAGCCACCGGCTTACTGCCCCGCCGCTCCATCCGCTTCGTGCTCTTCACCGGCGAGGAACAGGGCATGTTCGGCTCCTGGCAATACGCCCTGGCGCACCGCGCGGAACTCGACAAACTTCGCGGCGTGGTGATCTTCGACTCCGGCGTCGGCCGCGTAAGCGGGTACTCGTTGACCGGCCGCGCGGACATCGAAGACGGTCTTCGCGAAATCCTCAAGCCGCTCGACTCCTGGGACATCGGCCATCACACGCTCGACGGCGATATCGGCACCGACAATTGGGATTTCTTCCTGGAAGGTGTCCCCACCTTGGTTGCCGCGCAGGAAGAAGCCAATTATCTGCCGAATTATCACGCCGCATCCGACACCTTCGACAAAGTGGACATCCGCGAGCTCAAGATCAATACCGCGATAGCCGCCGTCACTGCATGGGGCATTGCCGACCGTATCGACCCGCTGGGCAAACGCCTGTCCCGCATCGAAATGGATCGGCTGCTGAAAGAGACGCATCTCGACGAAAAAATGCGGCAAGCCGGTTATTGGGAGCCCTGGCTAAACGGCGCCAGAGGCCGAAAGCCATAAAAAAGGAAAGTCCAACGGTGGTCATCGACGATAGAGTCGGCAACCCTGCCACCATCTTGGGTGTGGATTACGGACGCGTTCGCATTGGCCTGGCCATCGCCGAAGCGCCGGCGCAGTTGGCCCGCCCACTGCTTACCCTCGATCGCGTCAATCGTAACGAGGATATGCGGCGGCTCCGCGAACTGGTCCGCGAACATCGCGTCCGCCAGATCGTCGTCGGCCTTCCGCTGCGTCTCGATGGCACACCCGGGGAAATGGCGAAAGAAGCCACCCGTTTCGCCGCCCGCGTGCGCAAACAACTGGGCTTGCCGGTGCACATGCTGGACGAGCGCCTCACCAGCTGGGAGGCCGAACGCCTCCTCGAAGAGCAATCCGGAAGAGTTCTGCACCATGCAAAATCTCGCGCCACTCCGGGACGCGCCGCGGGAGCCTCCGTGGACGCGGTAGCCGCCGCTGTAATCTTGCGCGAATACCTGCAGCGGCATTGCGCGACAAAAAGCGACCCAGAGCTCATCTAATCCGAGTAAGGCCGGGGACGTGGGCACCGGCGGCTCCCGAGCGTAACTAATTTGGCTTCGCAGTAGCCGTGGAACTTCGCTAAAGCTGCGAAAACAGGCAGAATTGATGTGTTGCCTATGCGTTTGGGTCGCCCAAGGAGCTAGCCGGATTTGAAAAGAACTTTCGCCCTCGCTGTCGCGCTACTGTTGCTCGCTGTCGCCGGAGCCGCGGCCTGGATCTGGTACAGCATCGAACGCCCGTATCAGGGCTTTCCTGCGCCGGGCGTTTTTGTGGATCTGCCGCACGGCGCATCGAGCAGAACTGTGGCGCGCTTGCTCCGCCAAAATGGCGTGATCCGTAGCGCCTCCGCATTTGAGTTATACGCGCGGCGCCATTCCAAGCGCCGCCTGCAGGCTGGCGAATATTTCTTCGGCCACGCCATTAGCGGTCACGATGTATTCTGGCAGATCGCCGACGGTCATGTTTTCGAGCAACCCTTTACCGTCCGCGAAGGCGAAACCATTTTTGATATCGCTCATGATTTGGAAACTCAAAACCTGATGACCGCCGATGATTTCCTTGTCGCCGCCCAAAATCCCGAGTTGATCCGTGACATCGCTCCTCGCGCCAAGACCCTCGAGGGCTTTTTATTCCCGGCGACCTATTTCCTTCCCCGGCATCCAACTCCAACGGACGTCACTGCCGAGATGGTTCACAAATTCAGGGAAGAATGGCAGCGTATCGCTCCGCCGGAGAGCCAGCGCGACACTACCGGTCTGGAACACGGGCGGCCTGTGGCCTCCGTCGTCACTCTCGCTTCGTTGGTGGAACGCGAAACGCCCAAACCCGAGGAGCGTCCCCTCGTCGCCGGTGCTTTTGAAAATCGTCTGCGCAAGAATATTCCGCTGCAGTGCGACCCCACCGTCATTTACGCTATGCAGGACGCCGGCCAATACCGCGGCACCCTCACCGGCGCCGATTTGCACTTTTCTTCGCCCTACAATACCTACGCTCATCCCGGCTTGCCGCCCGGCCCCATCGGCAATCCCGGCGAAGCCTCGCTCCGCGCTGCCTTGGATCCCGCCAAAACCGATTACCTGTATTTCGTTGCCAACACCCAGGGTGGTCACTTTTTTGCCGCCACACTGGCCGAGCACAATCGCAACGTAACGATGTATCGTCGGCTTCTCGCCGGCCTCCCTGCCGACCCACCGCCTCCGCCGCCGGACGCCCCCGCGCCTCGCAAGCAGGTGGTTAAGGCATCCACGAAGCATCCCGCCAGCGCCGCTGCAAAGCATGCCGCCAACGCCAGGAAGCGTCACGCCAAACAAAAGGTTCACCCCACGCAGCAGAAGGTCGCCGCACCATGAACGATATGGTGAGCACCAAGAAAGCTCTGATTCTGCAGGCCGCTCGTGCCATTGGCGCTCAAAAGTTTACCCCCGCGGAAATCGAGCAAGTGCGCCGTCGCCTGATCGCCGATCATGGGGAAGAAGGAAAAACCGGCAGCGATTATATCGCCGACGTCTTGAAGAGCGCCGGCTTTCGCGTCGTACTCTCCCAGCAGGAAGAAGCCGAGGACCAGTATGAGGAGGAGTTCGAGGATCTGCTGCACTTCAAGACCCTCGAGGACGCCGAACTCAGTATCATGCGGCTCGACGAGTTGATGCGCAAATTTCAAGCCCACAACGAGCGTGCCGCCGTCGAGCGCGTCTTGAACGTCGCCCGCCTCGGTAAACGCCGCGCCGAAATAATTTCTCGCAACTCCAAGGTCGAGCCCAACAAGCGCGCCGAGAAAATTGAAATCGCCAACTGGTTTCGCATCTGGCTTGAGACTCCGGACGCTTTCTTTGACTGGCTTGATGTTCGCAAGCAGGCTCCCGACTTCCAGGAAAAATTCCCTCAGACGGAATCCGAAGTATGAGCGCACCTGGCAAACCGCCGCTCGATCCCAGCGCCTTGCAGCTACCGCCGTTCTCCCTTGATGTCGAAAACCTCGACCTGGGCGCCGAGGTCAAAGCCGTAGGATTGGACCTTCTTGGCACCGAAAGCCGCGAACCCGTTCGCGGCAAGGACGCCGCTCTAATCTGGGCCGCTCTCTTTCCCGCTCTCGCGGCCAATGAATTCTTCGCCGTGGATTTTTTCAGCCACGTCGGCCGCGTTCGTGACTTCTGCAAGCTCCACGAAATTCATTTCCGGGAGGCTGCCGAGCGTTGCCTGGTTCTGCCCCAACCCAGCGAAACTCAGCTCCAGGAGTTGTTTCAGCGTTTCGAGGGCGAGACCTTCGGAGTCCGGGCCGGCGGTCCGGTGCAGGGCGGAGATGCCCAGCTCGAAAAAGAGCTGTCGCGCCGCGGCCTCGATGCCTATCAGTCCGCTTACGCCGGTTACACCTTCTGCGCCGTCTGCGAGCCCGAGGACGGCTGGGCCACCCTCCTCAGCCAGACTCTCTGGCCCACCGAGGTCATCCGCCGTATCCGCCCGGCGGTGCAAAAATTTGATGTCTACATTGCACGGCCCCACTGAATCTGTGCCCTACGCCTCTGCTGCGTTGACGCGCATTCCTGTGGTTGTTAGATTGCTCCCTTTGTATCTCCAAGGACGGTCGGCATTGAACATACGCGCGAGGAAATGGATGTTCCTGCTGACACTGGTGGCGCTTTCTGGCGGCTGCGGCGGCCGTACCATCAAAACCACCACCCAGTTGCCTCCGCAGGCCAAGACCGTTGTCCGCGACTCTTCGCGCGAAGAACTGCTAGATAAATACAATCAGATCGCCCAGTCCGTGAACTCCGTTGACGCCACCGTCGAGCTCAAGCCCACCGCTGGCTCCAAATACAGTGGCGTGATCGAGGAGTACCACGAGGTCAAGGCCTTCCTCCTCGCCCAGCGCCCCGCCCTGATTCGCGTGATTGGGCAAGCGCCTGTAATCGGCACCACCGTCTTTGACATGGCCAGTGGCGGCGAGACTTTTCGTGTCTCCGTCCCCTCTAAAAATAAGTTCCTCGTCGGCCCGGTAACCGCCGAGCGCGTCAGCGAAAAACCCATCGAAAACCTTCGTCCTCAACATCTCCTCGATGCTCTCCTTTGGTCCGAAGTTCGCAAGGAAGAAAGCGTCCTCTTCGAGGAGTTCAACGACGAGACCGCTCGCTATTACGTCCTCACGGTTCTGCGCGGTGGTTACCACACGGAGATCCTCCGCAAAATCTGGTTCAATCGCTCCGATTTGCAGCCATCCCGCCTCCAAACTTTCGGTCCCAAAGGAATCCTTCTCTCCGACGTTCACGTTTCCGGTTGGCAGCCCCTCGCTAAAGAGGAGGTTAGCCCGGCTTTCCCCATACCCAGCGCCGTCGCCTTCCCGCGGCAGATTCGTATCGAGCGCCCCCACGACGATTACCGCCTCGATATGCAGATCGACAAGCTTCTGCTCAATGAGCAGTTGCCCCCGGACCGCTTCAAACTCGAGCAGCCTCCGGGCAGCGACTTGATCCGTGTCGGCGAAACGGGCGAGGAGAAACCGCGATGATGGGCGAACTCATCGTTCGCAACCTCCTGCATCGCCCATTGCGCACCCTTGTCGGCGTCATGGCCGTGGCCGTCGAGGTTGCTCTCGTGGTGTTGATCGTTGGCCTGACCTCCGGCCTGCTTACCGAAACTGCCAAGCGCATCGAAGGCATCGGCGCCGACATCATGCTCCAGCCGCCCGCCTCTTCCATTTTCCTCGGCTTCAGCGGCTCGCCCATGCCCATCAAAATTGGCGAAAAGCTCGCGCAGATGAAATACGTTCAAGCCGTAGCCCCCGCCCTCTTGCAGTTCAACTCTACCGGCGGCGTTGAGGTGATTTATGGCATCGACTCCGAAAGTTTTCGCGCCGTTTCCGGAGGCTTCGTCTTCTTGCAAGGTCACGACATGGAAGGGCCGGATGATTTGTTGGTTGACGATTGGGCCGCCAGAGCCAAGCATCTGAAAGTCGGCGACACCTACAACCTTCTGAATCACGACTGGCACGTCGTCGCCGTCATCGAACACGGTAAAGGGGCTCGTTTGTTCGTGCCCATCTCCACCCTCCAGGATCTGGTCGGTGCCCGTGACAAAGCCTCTATCTTCCTCCTCAAGTGCACCCGCCCCGAACACACCGAAGACGTCACCGACGAAATTCGTTCCGTGCTTCCAGGCTATACCGTTCGCCCCCTCAAGGACTTCTTGTCGCTCATGACTTCCACCAATATTCCGGGCCTCGAGACCTTCATCCACGCCATGATCTCTCTGGCCATCGCCATCGGCCTCCTCGTCATTTTCCTCACCATGTACACTACCGTTATCGAGCGCACCCGCGATATCGGCGTGCTGAAATCCCTGGGCGCCAACCGCGGCTTCATTGTCCGGGCTCTGCTCACCGAATCCGCCGCGCTTTGCGTTTTCGGCATCGCTGCCGGTGTCGGATTGAGTTACGTTGTTCGGGCCGCTTTCCTGGCCGGCTTTCCCACCCTCTCCATCTTGATTACACCCGCATGGGTGCTGCGCGCGGCCGGTATCGCTTTGGGCGGCGCCATTATCGGGGCAAGCTATCCGGCTTGGCTGGCCAGCCGTAAGGATCCCGTTGAGGCCCTTTCGTACGATTAGATTCCGCCCGAAAAAGGAGCGGCCCGGCTAGGCATCGCACGGCAATCGCGGCTACAATACTGCCACCTGCCGGCACATGGATATTTCTCCCAGGGCAAAATATTTTGGAGCCGATACTAAAAACCGAAAGTTTGTGGAAGCTCTACCGGGCTGGGCAGGTCGAGGTCCCTGCGCTCCGTGGTGTCAACTTTGAGGTCCTGCCGGGAGAGTCGGTTGCCGTTATGGGCCCCTCCGGCTGCGGCAAATCCTCTCTCCTCTATGTGATTGGGGGGTTGGCCCAGGCCTCCCGCGGCCGCGTACTCGTCGATGGCAACGACTTGACCGAATTAACGGACGCCGCACGCACCAAGCTCCGCCGGCACAAGATCGGCTTCGTTTTTCAGCGTTTCAATCTGCTTCCCACGCTGACCGCCAAAGGCAACATCGCCATCGCCCAATTCATTCATGGCAACGGCTTCGATCCCCATCGCTTCGATGTCGTAACCAAAATGCTCGGTCTCAATGGCCGCCTCCATCACAAACCCGCGGAACTTTCCGGCGGCGAACAACAACGCGTGGCCATCGCCCGCGCTATCATCAACGAACCTAAAATCCTCCTCGCCGACGAGCCCACCGGCAATCTCGACTCCAGGAATTCCGAAATCGTCCTGCAGATGCTCCGCCAGCTCAACAAGGATCTCGGCCAAACCATCGTCATGATCACCCACAATCCCGAAGCCGTCACCTATTTCGACCGCGTCGTCCACATGCGCGACGGCGTCATCGTCGATGGCATCCCGGCGGACTGATATGGCCGGCTTGAAGCAAATCCTCTCCAGAACGTTTTTCTGGTCCTACGAGCGCGGAGCCTGGCAGTACGATGTGGCCGTTGTCCTTATCCTGATCTTTGTTTTGGTTACGCCTCGCAACTGGTTTCGCGATCAACCCCAGGTGGGCATGCCTGCCAGTTCCGACCATGTCCAGCTCCTTCTTCTTTCCGACGATGGCCATCGTCGGGAATATCGCGTCGATGCTCGCGTTCTCGCCCCGCCCCAGCAGACTCCCGCTCTCCAGAACGAACTTCACCAGGCTCTCCGGCGCTCTCTGCCCGATTTGCGTGACGGTCGCTTTTCCATCGCCAAGATCGAAGCCGTTCGCGATGAGCAGGGCACCGTCATCGCTTACCAGGTCGAAATTCGCCGCTAGTCCTGTCCGTCTTCACTCAGGAAACTCTGCCTTCCGCCCGTGCATCTGTTCCGATGTGCTACGATAGGGATTCAACCGCCGGCCCGTCCTTCCGGCATAGGGGTAAAGCTTGAAAAATGCCGTTTCCTTGGCCGCGCTGGTCGGGCTTTGCATGCTCGCCGCTCCTCTCCGGCCGCGTACCCTTTCCGCTCAAGAAAGCCCTCACTGGACCACCGAAACCGTGCTGAACCGCATGGATCGGTCTGCATCGGATTTTCGCAGCCTCTCCGCGGACATCGAGCAGATTAAATATACCGACGTGGTGAAGGACACCTCCACGGAAACCGGTCGAATCGTCGTCCGCCGAGACCAAAAGATGCGCATTGATCTCACCAAGCCCGATGCTAAGACCATTTTGCGGACCGGAGATTCCTTATTTATTTACACTCCCAAAATAAATCGCGTCGAGGAATACAATCTGGGCAAGCACCGCGCCATCATCGACCAGTACATGCGCTTGGGTTTTGGCACCAAGAGTCAGGACTTGCGCAAAAGTTACGACATTAAGCTCACCGGTGAGGAAGAAATGGACAATCGCAAAACGGTTCTTCTTGAGCTGATCCCCAGGTCAGACGAGGTTCGCTCGCAAATTACCAAAATTCAGATGTGGGTCGATCAATCCTCTTGGTTGCCCATCCAGCAGAAGTTTTTCGAGGTTTCCGGCGGCGACTACTTCCTCGTCAGATATTCCAACTTGATGAAAAACCTTAAAGTCGACGACGCTAAGTTCAAGCCCGACTGGCCCAGGAACGCCGCCCGGGTCAAGCCTCGGCAATAACAGCCGCCGTGGCCGGAAAGGCCATGCTCAGCTGCTAGCCCGCTCCTGCGCCAGCAATTGTTCCTTCCGCGATAATCCCCATCGATATCCCGCCAGGCTGCCGTCTTCGCGAATCACCCGATGGCACGGCACCACAATCGAAACCGGATTCGTCGCGCAAGCCCGCGCCACCGCCCGCACCGCCTTTGCATTGCCCAGCGCTCGCGCCACCTGTGTGTACGTCCGCGTGCGGCCCCGCGGAATCGTTTGCAACTCCTGCCACACCCGCCGCTGGAACGCCGTCGCCTGCAAATCCAGTGGCAGTTCCAGCCGCGGTGGATTTCCCGCTACCCGCTGCACGATTTCCTCCACCCACCGTTCGAATGTGTCTCCCCCCGCAACAATCTCCGCCTTCGGATATTCTTCGCGCAGCTCTTTCACCAACTCCGCATCCGCATCTCCCAGGTACACCGCTGAAACTCCTCGCTCCGTCGCTCCCACCAGAATCTTTCCCATCGATGTTTTCGCAATCGCATATCCGATCTTCATGCCTTGCCCTCCCTTGCGATAAGTCGCCGGCGTCATTCCCATCTGTGCGTCGCTGCTCTCATATACCCGGCTCGTCGATCCATAACCCGTTTCGTATAGCGCCTCGGCGATTCCTTTTCCTTCGCGCAGCAATTTCTTGAATCGCGCCAGCCGCAGTGCCGCTGCCAACTCGCGCGGCCGCAGTCCGGTCACCTGCACGAACGTGCGCCGCAGCGTTCCCGGAGTCGTGCCGAGTCGCCCCGCCAGCGCCGCGAATCCGGCTTCCTCGTCCTCTCCAAACCTCGCCAGCTCCCGGGACGCCCGCTCCACCAGCGCCACCGGCCCCGCCACCTCATTCGGCCGGCACCGCAGGCACGGCCGGAATCCGTGTTTCTCCGCTTCCGCCCCACTGTGAAAGAAAACCACGTTGCGCCGCAGCGGCCGCCGCGCCGGGCAAGACGGCCGGCAATAAATGTGTGTCGAGCGCACCGCCAACACAAACGTGCCGTCCGCCCGCGCATCGCGAGTCATCGTGGCGCGCCAATACTGTGCCGCCGCTCGCGCTGGAATTTCGGTTTGCATTTCCTGTTTCTTGCGATTCATGTCCATACGCCAAACTTATCAGCGGCGCCCAATCCAATCTATCCGCCAACGCCCGTCAAAACAATTTTCTTGCACGCCGGCTTTACGCCTCCACGGCTTTAGCCGCGGTCCGCTCCGCCAAGGCCGGAGGCTCCGCGTGTGGCGCCGTGATCACCAACAGCACCGCGGTCAGAATCACCCCCGCGGCCATTATCGTACGCAGATGGATGCTCTCTCCAACCAACAGCCAGCCCAAAAACAGCGCCACAACCGGATTCACGAACGCATAGGTAGCCACTCGCGTCGCCGTGCTTTTCTTCAAAATGTAAATATACGCTGTGAATCCCACCATCGACCCAAACAAAACCAGGTAGCCCATCGCTATCCACGAGCGCGCCGTAATCGCCCTCACGTGCAGCGTCCCCAGCTCTCCCGATATTATTCCCGCAATCCACAGCGATACGCCGCCCGCCAGGCTCTGCATGGCCACTCCCAGCAGCGGCGAGCCCGATAGTCCTCCCGCATGCTTCGAGTAGACCGAGCCGCTAGCCCAGGCCAGCGAAGCGATCACCAGAATGCCGACTCCAGTCGGATCAACGCGTCCCGCTCCCCCAAACTCCTTCGGCCCGACCAATAGCGCCAGTCCCCCAAATCCCAACAATAGACCAGCCACCACGCGTGGTCCCGGTCGGAGCCCGCCAGGCCGCAGCCAATCCACCAGCACCATCCACAGCGAGACCGTGGCCACCAGCAGCGCCGTAACTCCCGAAGGCACCGTGCGCTCTGCCATGCACACGCCCCCATTTCCGATGCATAACAGCAGGAATCCAGTGACAAACGAGGCGCGCCAGTGTGCCGCCGATGGCCGCACTCCCGTCTTCCACCGCAAAATTGGATACAGAATCAGCCCGGTCAGTAGGTGCCTCGCACCCGCCAGCAAAAGCGGCGGAAACGATTCCACCCCCACCCGAATCGCCAGGTACGTCGATCCCCAAACCAGGTACACCAGTCCGAACGCCACGATCACCGTCGTGGAGTTTCGCGACGGCGCTGCCTCGCTGTCACCTGCTCCTCTGCTGCTACGCTCAAGCGTTGCGCTGGACATCCGGCCTCACTCAAAACCACCAACGTAATTGGCCAGACACCCTCTGTCCAGCGCCATATTGGATGAAAGAAATTTCGGCCGCGCGTCAAAAAATTTCAATCAACAGGGCGTGCTCACCGGTGCCGGTACTATAACTAAGTAGTTCGCCTTAAGACACTTCCACCCTTTTCCACAGGTTGACCTCTTTCCTCTTTGATGGCAATTTAGCGACCCATTCTCCTGTTACAAGCTTAGCTGTCGGGCCATTGGTCGGACTGACGCGTCACATTGTCGATTCTCCTGAGGGCGAGATGGGTGCCAAGAATCGCGCAAGGTCTGTATTGCCCTTGCCGGAAGACTGCGCAGCGAATGCAAGGCCGGTGTTAGCCGCGGTTCCGCAAGCGCTTCCCGCGCCTTCCGCGGCGCCACCACTCCGTATCGCACCGCTCTCCTTTGAAATGCAGCCCCGCCGCTTCGTTCGCGTTCCCACGCATGCCGTCGGCGTTCTTCCCGAGCATCGCGAATACCCGCGCGCCACCCTGAAGCTCCCCTTACGCCTGAGAAGCGTCAACAATATTCCCGAGGAATTCCCGGTGACCCTGGTCACCCGCGACATCAGTTCCACAGGCGTCTACTTTCTCTGTCCCAAGCCGCTCGCCATCGCCGCGGCTCTCGAAATCGAGATCGTGCTGGTCAGCAAGCCCATGGGCCACGGCAACGTGGTTCTCGCTACCAGAGCGCAAGTGCAGCGTAGCGAACCCGCCGCCACCACTGGCTGGTACGGTATCGCCGCCTCTTTCAACGACGTGCAGTTTGATCGCGACGACCGCGTCCCCACCCGCTTCCTCAAGCCCTGACACCCCCGCCGGGAACGCCAATTTCCGCCTTGGCAGCCGTCCGATGACTTCTGGCAATGCATCGCGGGGCGCTCCCAACTCCAAGAGCCATAAGTTGTGGCGTCGCCATATGTCCATCGACTCTGCTACCCTGACCGCACCAAATGCGCGCCACCCCAAACCCAAAAATCCAAGGCGTTCTCTTCGATTGGGACGGTACGCTGCTCAATTCCTACCGTGCCGACTCCTCCGCCTATCTCGCCATGTTCCGCGAAATGGGCATCCCTTGGACCCTCGACGATCTCGCCCGCCACTATTCTCCCAATTGGTATCGCGTCTATCGCGCCGCCAAACTTCCGCGCGCCCGCTGGGGCGCCGCCGATCGTGCCTGGCGCAAACAATACGCCACCTATCGCCCCAAACTAATGCCCGGGGCCCGCCGCGTCTTGAACTATCTCGGCTCCCGTCACCAGCTCGGCGTGGTCACCAGCGGCGATCGCGACCGCGTGGTCCGCCAGTTACGCCTCTTTCAGCTAACCGACCTCTTCGCGTCCCACGTTTGCAGTGGAGACACACGTTACCGCAAGCCGCATCCCGCTCCGCTGCGTCTGGCCCTGCGCCAATTGTGTCTGGATCCTGCCGCCTGCGTCTACGTCGGCGATTCTCCCGAAGATCTGGAAATGGCCCGGCGCGCTGGAGTCCGCCCCATCGCCGTACTCGGCCCCTTCCCCACCGAAGCCCGCCTCCGCGCCGCCAACCCCGACCTGCTCCTCAACTCCATCACCGACTTGCCCGCCGCCCTGCGCCGCCTGTAAGTCCGCGCCGTACGGGTGCAGCACCGCTGCGCCCCAGCTTGCCAGGCTCCAACCAATTCACTCCGATTGCGGTTTTCCAGGCGGCGCCGGAGATGCAGTGGCGGGTGCCGTCGCTAGCGCGGCCATCGCCGGCAGCAACTTAAAATCTGTCCACTTGATCACCAATCGCACCGGCACGTTCACATCCTTCATATGTATCGTGTCGTCCGACCGCGCGTAATCGGGAAACCAATACTTACCGTCCACGTTCTCGCGATACGTTTCAAACAACGTGAACGGCAGCGTCGCCGAGCGCACTTCGCCCAGTTCGTTTACCCATCTCCCATACGTCTTCACCACTTCCAGATATTTGTTGTCCACCCAGATCAGTCCGTCCAAATACGCATGCGCGCGGTCCAGCGCTTTCGGCTTCACTTTAAAAATGTAGCAATCCACCTCGTCCACTTGCTCTCCGCCGATATATTTCAAATCGTATTTCGCCAGCTGGCTGGTGGTCATCGGAAACGACGGAATGCGGTCCAATTCCTTCACGTCTTCGGATTCCAGGTTGAAATAACGCAGCGTCGATTGCGGCTTCTGCACCACTTTGTTGATCATTTGACCGTTCGGCGCTCGTACCGTTTCCGTCACCATCAGAAATTGCCCCGCCGGCTTGCCATCCTCGCCAAATTCTTCGATCCGAATCGTTTTCCGCGATCCATAATTCGGCCGCGCCGCCAGAAATTCGTCTTCCTTCTGCGCAAACCTCCGGATTATTTCTTCCGGCGGCAACGAAGGCGGCGCCGGCGCCTCCGGCTCATTCCCCAGCCGCACCACCTTGTGCTCCTGCGATGGTGGCGGCGTAAGCGGACCCTGCGCATCCTGCGCCCAGGCCTTCACGCCCGAAGTCCCCGCAAATATCGCCATCACAAACAGCGCGAGCGTTCGCGCCGGAAAGAACTCGCCACGGTGATTGGGCCGCGCACGTCTAGCGGCCGCCTTCTGCGTCAAGTGCCTTTGCGCCGGCACGTAGTCCATCCCAGCCTGGGCATTCATAAACGTTTGGATGCGCCAAAACGGCCTGAACGCCGCCTTGATTTTCCCAACGCACCAGCTTACCCCAAACACCGCAACCTCATCGCAACATCCGTTCCGCCCGCCCGCTCTCCCTCTGTTACAATCTACCGCTTTGTGAGTCAGCCCACACAAGCCAGGCGCTACGTCGTCTCCGGGGTCGTGCAAGGGGTCGGCTTCCGTTATTTCACCCAGCACGCCGCCAACCGCCTGCACCTGAGCGGCTACGCCAAAAATTTGCAGGATGGCGGCGTTGAGGTGTACGCCGTCGGTACCGCTGGGCAACTCGCGAAACTCCGTTCAACTCTGGAGCGCGGACCGTGGGGCGCCACAGTGACTGAAGTCAAAGAGGAAAACGCGGCCATCGATCCGAATTATTCCAGCGGTTTTGTGATCACCCACTAGAGAGCGAGGAATCTCAATCGAATGAACGAACTGAAAGAGTTAATTCGCGAAGTCCCCGATTATCCCAAGCCCGGAATTCTCTTTTATGACCTCACTACGCTGCTCAAGGACAAAAAAGGTTTCCACCGCCTCATCGATCTCCTCTGCGAACATTACAACGGCCACAAAATCGATATCGTCGCCGGAATTGAAGCTCGCGGCTTCATCTTCGCACCCGCGCTGGCCTACCGCCTCGGTGCTGGCTTCGTCCCCGTGCGCAAACCCAAAAAACTCCCCGCAAAAACCACCAGCGTCTCCTACGCCCTC
Source organism: Candidatus Acidiferrum sp. (assembly GCA_035309625.1). Classification (GTDB taxonomy): domain Bacteria; phylum Acidobacteriota; class Terriglobia; order Acidiferrales; family UBA7541; genus Acidiferrum. The sequence continues at coordinate 486 of DATGEY010000025.1, read as the reverse complement.
GAATACGGCACCGACACCCTCGAAATCCACGAGGACGCCGTAAAAAAGGGCGATCGCGTAATCATCTGCGACGATCTGTTAGCCACCGGAGGCACCGCCGCCGCCACCGTAAAACTAGTCCAGCAATTAGGCGGCACGGTAGAAGGCACCGCCTTCGCCGTAGAGCTAACCTTCCTCAACGGCCGCAAAAGATTGCCAGGCCTCGACGTCTTTTCCCTGATCCAATACGACAAATAGGGGTATCAGGGGCCGGCTTCAGCTCCGGCATTTCAGGACGGCGTAGGTCGGCTTAAATCTTGGCGCATTGGCGTCACTACAAACTCGGGCACGCCAACGTCAAATCGCTTTGCAACATGTTTTCCCGGCCGCCCTTACTTTCCCTTGCGCTGGCGCACCGCCTCGAACAACACCACGCCCGCCGCCACCGAAACATTCAACGACTTCACCGGGCCCACCGTCGGCAGCGACACCACGAAATCGCACCGC
>DATGEY010000024.1:0-9783 GCA_035309625.1 Candidatus Acidiferrum sp. | reverse complement strand
ATCCGTTGGGCCGCACCGGTTTCCTGAAAGCGTTTCTGAGCATTACTGGCAAGCCGCAGTCTGGCACCGCCTATAGCCCGCGCGCCGCGACCAAGCACCACGGTCCCGCTATGCGCTTCGTCGCCAATCTCGGCAATTGGGACGAGTCCATCATGCTCGTCCCCGGCGGCCAATCTGGCCAACCCGGCAGTTCGCATTACACCGACCAGTTCCCCTATTGGTACCAGGGCCGCCCGATTTATCAGCCCTTCAGCGATCTGGCCGAGTCTTCCTCGCGCAAGCATACTTTGACCTTGAAGCCCGCTCCGTGATTCCATAACGGGTGCTGGATTGTCCGCAGTCTTGAACGTGCCTTAGAATGCTGCCTGCTGTTGCAGCAGGAAAGTTTGCTCGAGTGAATTCAACACCCGCAAAAAAGCCGGAGCCGCCGAAGAAACCGGATTTCGAGAAATCTCTCGCGCGCCTCGAGGAAGTGGTTCGCCGCTTGGAAAGCCCGCAACTCGCCTTGGACGATGCCATGAAGCTGTTCGAAGAAGGCGTCGAGCTTTCCCGCGAGTGCCAGAAGCAACTCGAAGAGGCCGAAGGACGCGTCGAGATTCTGCTGAAGAAAGCCGACGGCAAGCTCGCCGCCGAACCCTTCGAACCGGAAAACGAGAACGAGCCGTAATGGCGCCAATCGGATGGCCCATCCCAATTCCGCCGCGATGAAGCTCCCCGCCTTTTTTGAAGAAGACCGCCTCGCCGTCGATGCCGCGCTGGAGCGCCTGCTACCCGAGGAATCCGTTCACCCATCCTCCATCCATCAAGCCATGCGCTACAGCGTATTTGCCGGAGGCAAGCGCATCCGGCCAATTCTATGCCTCGAAACCGCGCGAATCTTCGCGCCGGACATCAATCCCGCGCTGCATCCCGCTTGCGCCATCGAAATGATTCATACCTATTCGTTAATCCACGACGATCTGCCCGCCCTGGACAACGATGACCTGCGCCGCGGCAAGCCGACCTGTCACAAAAAATTTGGCGAGGCTAACGCAATTCTCGCCGGAGACGCGCTACTCACTCTGGCCTTCGAGACCGTGGGCGCTACGCCGGTTTCTCCCGCGCAATCGGTGGCCATCCTGAAAGAAATATCCGCCGCGGCTGGCACCGTGAACGGTATGGTCGGCGGTCAAGTGGCCGACCTCGAAGCGGAAGGCAAGCGTATCGATCCCGAAACGCTGGAGTACATTCATCGCTCCAAGACCGCTGCCCTGATTCGCGCCTCGGTCACTTCCGGCGCACTCTGTGCCGGCGCGGCAAACGAAGATGTTGCGCGCCTCCGCCGTTTTGGCGAAACCATCGGCTGGGCCTTCCAGGTCACCGACGACATTCTTGACGTCGAAGAATCCTCCTCCGTCCTCGGCAAGACCGCCGGTAAAGACATCGCCCAGCGAAAAGCCACCTACCCCGCCATTCACGGCTTGCAGCGCTCCCACCAGATTGCCAACGAGCTCGCCACCAAAGCCGTCGCGGAGCTGGCGCCCTACCTCGGCCGCGCCGATCGTCTCCGTGAAATTGCGGAATATCTAGTGATCCGCCGTACGTAACTCCCCATGAGCAAAAATGTCCGCCTACAGCGTCTCGACGCCCTCATCGTCGAACGCGGCCTCGCCGGCTCCCTCGCCAAGGCGCAAGCCATGATCCTCGCCGGCGAAGTCAGCGTCGACGGCCGCCGCGCCGATAAATCCGGCGCCAGGTTCTTGCCGCAATCAAGCATCGAGATCACCACCCGCTCCGGTAAATTCGTCAGCCGCGGCGGCCTTAAACTGGAAGGCGCGCTGGAAGACTTCGCCATCGATCCCCACGCGCTCGCCTGCATCGATATCGGCGCATCCACCGGCGGCTTCACCGATTGCCTCCTGCAACGCGGCGCCGCCCGCGTCTACGCGGTCGACGTCAATCTCGACCAGCTCGCCTGGAAACTCCGCCAGGATCACCGCGTCATCCGCATCAGCCGCAACGCCCGCCAGCTCCGCTCCACCGACATCCCCGAGCCCGCTGATCTCCTGGTCTTCGACGTCTCCTTCATCTCCGTCAGCAAAGTGCTTCCCGCCGCACTGGCCGTCGCAAAACACTCTGCAGATTTCTTGATCCTGGTCAAGCCGCAATTCGAATTGCCCCGTGAAGACGTCGGCCCCGGCGGCATCGTCTCCCGCCCCGCCCTGCATCAGAAAGCCATCGCCGCCGTGCGCGAAACCGCCGTACGGCTCGGTTTGCATATCCTCGCCGTGGCCCCCAGCCGTTTACCCGGCGCCGAAGGCAATCTGGAGTATTTTCTGCACGCTCGCAAAACCCTGCGGTAGAATCGCACCTACATGCCAGCCTCCGCCGCATTTCACACCATCGGCATCATTTCCCGCCCCCGGCGCTCCAATCTGGAGGTTGTCGTCCCTTCCTTGCTCCAGTGGCTCGCAACCCGCCGCATCCACACTCTCTACGACAATGAAACCGCCAGCGCCTTACACGATCCCTCGCATGGTCTTACGCGCCTCGAAGTCGCCGAGCAATCGCAACTCCTTCTCGTCCTTGGCGGCGACGGCACTCTTCTCGCCGCCGCCCGCGTTGCCGCCCAGCTCGGCATTCCCATCCTGCCCATCAACATGGGCAGCCTCGGCTTTCTCACCAGTTTCAAGCTCGAAGAACTCTATCCCGCCCTGGAAGAAGTTCTCGCCGGCCATTTCTCCTGCAGCGAGCGCGTCATGCTCGATGTCGAGCTGCACCGCGACGCCGAAATCATCGAGCGCCAAAGCGTGGTCAACGAAGCCGTCATCAACAAGGGCGCGCTGGCCCGCATGATTGACCTCCAGCTCACCATCGACTCCGATTTTGTCTGCCGCTATCGCGCCGACGGCCTGATCGTCGCTACCCCTACGGGTTCCACCGCCTATTCCCTTTCCGCCGGCGGCCCCATCGTTCACCCCGCCGTCGAGTCCTGGATCATCACTCCCATCTGCCCGCATACCTTGTCCGACCGTCCCGTCGTCGTCCGCGATTCCAGTTCTGTCGAAGTCCATCTCTCCGGCGACACCGAATCCGTCTTCCTCACTCTCGACGGCCAAACCGGCATTCCCATGCAGGCCGCCGATGTGGTGCGCATGCGCCGCGCCGCCGAACGCCTTCGCCTCATTCAACCCGCGCGAAAATCCTATTTCGAGATTTTGCGTAATAAGCTGAAGTGGGGTGAGGCTTAGTCTTGAGCGTTTGTTGGAAGGTAGTCAAAACCGCTGTGTGCGCAGCAAATCCTGCTGCGTTTCCCGTCGCCGGATAACTCGAAACCGCTTCCCCGTAACCAGCACTTCCGCCGCCCGGCCTCGCGCATTGTAATTCGAACTCTGCGACATCCCATACGCGCCCGCCGTCCAGATCGCCAACGTATCCCCCGCTCGCACTTCGCCCAGCGGCCAGTTATGCAGAAAGCAGTCGCCGGTTTCGCACACCGGTCCTACCACGTCCACTCGCCGCTTTCCGCTCCCGTCATTTCCTCGCGTGACTCGCGTGATCGGATGAGTCGCGCCGTACAGCGCCGGCCGCATCAAATCATTCATGGCCGCGTCCACCACCACAAATCTTTTCCCGCCATTCTCCTTCACGTACAAAACCCGCGTCAGCAACACTCCCGCGGGTCCGATGATCGTTCGCCCGGGCTCCAGCAACAGATGCAATCGCAACGGCCGAATCGCCGCAGCTACCATCCGCGCATAAGCTCGCCGCGCCGGAATCTTCTCATTCGTATAACGAACGCCCAGCCCGCCGCCAAAATCCAGATACTCCAGCGCAATCCCCGCGCTTCGCAATTCGCTCACATACTCGTGCAACCGCCGCAGCGCCCGCTGAAACGGACCAAGCGCAACAATCTGCGACCCGATATGCACGCTGATGCCGCGCCACGCGATGTCCCGCGATTCGCGATGCGCCAGGTACAAACGCCGCGCCTGCTCCCATTCCAGTCCGAACTTATGCTCGTACCTTCCCGTCGAGATATGCGGGTGCCCGCCCGCTTGCACGTCTGGATTCACCCGAATCGAAACCGCCGGCGCTGCTCCGCCCCGCCTACGCTCTCTCGAGGACTCTTCCAGCAGCGCCGCCAGCTCCGCTTCCGATTCAATATTGAAAAGCAGAATCCCGCGCGCCTCTCTCCCCGCTTGCGAACGGTATCGCAGCGCTTCGCGCATTTCCTCGCGGGTTTTGCCCACTCCGGAGAATACGATCCGCTTTCCGGCCACACCGATGCGCCCCAGTTGCTGCAGTTCGCCGCCCGAAACAATATCGAACCCGCTGCCCAAGCCCGCCAGATATTTCAGAATCGCCAGATTGCCGTTGGATTTCACCGCGAAACACAACCTATGCGGCAGCCCGCCAAGCCCTGCATCCAGTTCGTGGTAAGCCTCGCCGATGGCCGCTCGGCTATACACATATGCTGGAGTCCTTGCTTCTTCCGCCAGCTTCGGCAAAGGCAGGCTCTCGCAACAAACCCATTCGCCTCCAGCCGAATTGCCTCTAGCCTTTTTCCAGGAAAAGTGTGGCGTGAACGTCGCCGGATCGACAAACGAAACTTTCTTGCCCTGCGGCTGCCCGGCCCCTGCGCTCATCGTACCTTCAGCACCACCAGCGTCCGGTCGTCCGCCAGCGGCGCGCTGTCCGCGAAATAATCCACCTCGCGCAGAACAATATCGGCCAACTCCGCAGCGGATACTTCATGCCGATCTTCGATCAGCTTTCGCAACCGGGCCGTCCCAAAAAACAATCCCTCGCTATTGATCGTCTCCGCTATCCCGTCCGAATGAAACACCAGAATGTCTCCGGGTTCCAGCGTCACGCCCCATTCGTCATAGCTAACGTCCTCATAGATCCCCAGCGGAAAGCCGGTAAGCTCGATCTTCCCGCAACGCCCATCCTTGTAAAGCAGCGGTTGCGATTGTCCGGCGTTCGCTACCCGCAGCTTGCTCCGCCCCTTCTGCCACGTCGCAAAGCACGCGGTCATGAATCGCCCTTCAATCCGCCGCTCTCCCACCAACTGGTTCATCTGCTTCAGCATTTCTGCCGGTTGCAGTTTCTGCGGCGCCAGGCTGCGCATGATCCCAATCGATACCGCCCCATACAATGCCGCTGCGGTTCCCTTACCGCTCACGTCCCCCAAAGCAATGCCCAATTGTTGCGGTCCATAGCGCAAAAACTCATACAAGTCCCCGCAAACCTCGCGCGCCGATAAATACCGCGCGGCCAGGTCCACACCATAGTCCTCCGTGGGCACCGCCCGTAGCAACGCTCCCTGAATGCGCTTTGCTGCCTGCAGGTCCCGCTCCAGCCGCGCCTCGTCGCGCGCCACCTGCTCGTAGAGCCGCGCGTTCTCCAGCGACACCGCCAGGTTCCCCGCCAGGATGGTCAGCGTCTGTACGTGATCTTCTGTGAAGTAATTCGGCTGCGAGCTCTCTAGATCCAGCACTCCGATCACTTTGCCCTTGTGCATCATGGGAATGGCCAGCTCCGAGCGCGTTTCCGGATTGACCATCAAGTAGCGCGGATCCACCGTCACGTCCGGCACGATCACCGGTTCCCGCAGTGTAGCCGCCGCTCCTACAATTCCTTCGCTCGCCGCCGCCCTCAGCTTCCCCTGTACCCGTTGCCCGTGTTTCACATCCACGCGATGCCGGAAGACTTTCTGTTCTTCGTCATACAGCATGATGCTCAAAATCTGATAGTCGATTACCCGCTTGGTCTGCTCCGCCGCCCTTCGCAACAACTCTTCGACATCCAAAATCGCCCCGGTTTCCCGGCTCACTTCGTTCAATAACAGCAGCGTATCCGCCTGCGCCCGGACTCTCTCGAACAGCCGCGCATTTTCCACCGCAATGGCCAGCCGGCTGGCCAGCAGAGTCAAAATCTTTTGCTGCTCGGGCGTGAAGTAATCCGGATGGCGGCTTTGAATATCCAGCACGCCCACGCAGCGATTCCGCAGCATCAGCGGCACCGCCAGTTCCGAGCGCACGTTTTCAATAGCGTTGATGTACCGGGGATCGGTCAGCGTGTCGCCCACCCGCACCGAATGCCCCGAGGCTGCCGCCGTTCCGGTGATTCCCTGCCCCACCGGAACGCGCAAACTGTCCGCCAGTTCCCGTGGATACCCAATCGAAAAACGGTGTCTGAGGTAGGATCCATCGCCCGCGAACATCAGTACCCCGAAAATCTCGTAATCGATGTGCCGCTTGATCAGCGCCGCCGTCCGCGCCAGCACCTCGTCCAGGTCCAGCGAAGCGTTCACCTCTTCGCCGATTTCCGTAAGCGTGGCCAGCACTTCCGCCGAAACCTCCGCGGTCGGCTCCGGCGCCAGTGTCGTATGTTCGTCCGTTGGATTCATGCGGCAAGTACATTATAACAGTAGCGCGAACCGTGACCTGCATTTCGTCGCCCTGAATCATCGCTATTTTCTGAATCCGGGGGTCCTGAACCGCAAACATTTACCAATTTAAGAGAACGCTCACCGCTACGATTTCCTCTCTTTCGTCCCCAGCGTCAGCACTCCCACATCCGCGAGATTCCGGTATCGCTCCGCATAATCCAGCCCGAATCCCACCACAAATTCGTTGGGAATTGTGAACCCTACATAATCCGCGCGCACCTTGGCGATGCGCCGCTCCGGCTTGTCCAGCAACACCGCCACCCGCAACCGCCGCGGCTTGCGCTGTTCAAACACCCGCAACAAATATTGCAGTGTCATTCCCGTATCCAGAATGTCTTCCACCACGATCACCGTTTTCCCCTCGATGCTCGAATCCAGGTCGCGGGTAAGCTTCACTTCCCCGGAGCTGTGCGTCCCCGCGCCGTAGCTCGACACCGATATGAAATCCAGCGACACCTCTCCGCTGATCTGTCTCGCTAGATCGCTCAGGAAGAACACCGATCCCTTCAGCACGCTCACCAAGTGCAGCCGTTCCGTCGGAAAATCGCGCCGGATCTCTCCCGCCATTTCCGCAATGCGCCTCTCAATTTGTCCCCGTGGAATAAGCGTGCGCACGCTCTCTTCCGCCCTGCGCTTGGATTTCGGTTGGTAGCGCGTATTTTTCGCCATGGTCCTGAATTGACCCGGAACTCTAGCCCAGCACGCAGTTTTCAGCAAGGCGCCCACCTTCTCATCGCGCGAGAACCGCACCGCCACCGCTGGCGTGGCTTAATCCCAAATCCACCCGGTAGCGGCTTGCATTTTCGAGAGGTAAGTCACACTTCACCGGACGTTCTTGCTCCATGGCTGGCCCGGTCTGGCCCGTGTGAGTTCCGATTCACCCGCTCTATTTGCGCTTTGACTCCCGGTCCATTTCGCTACAGTGTTTACTGTATTCTGGACTGCGGTTCCCACCGCTACCATAAGCCAGTTTTGACGTGCTATTGCATGCGTAGTTCCGCGGACGCTGTGCTTGGTTCTTCATGGCACGGCTCGGACCGTCTGACCAGGGGAGGTTGCCTCTGATTCGCGTTCTTGTTGTAGACGACCATGAAGTCGTCCGCCGAGGCGTGCGCTCCCTGATCGCCGCCGCTCCCGGTTTTGAAGTCTGCGGTGAAGCCGGAGACGGCCACGACGCCGTCGCACTCGCAAAACGCCTTAAGCCCGACGTCGTGGTGATGGACATCAGCATGCCTAACCTCAACGGCTTGGAGGCCACCCGCCTGATCCGCTCCGCCCTTCCCGATACTGAGGTGCTCATCCTCAGCCAGCACGAAGGTGAGGAAATGATTCGCCAGGCGACCACCGCCGGCGCGCGCGGCTACGTCCTGAAATCCTCCATCTCCGAGGATCTCGAAATGGCTGTTCAGTTGGCTGCGCGGCACCAGTCCTTCATCGCCGGCCACACCAATGGGTCCGTTCACGATTCCCAGGAAGTTTTGCAGCGCGGCACCGCCCTCGAGCTCGCTCTGCACGAAAGTGAAGAACGCTTCCGCGCTACCTTCGAGCAAGCCGCCGTAGGCATCGCCCATGTTGCCCCGGATGGGCGCTGGCTTCGCGTAAATCAAAAACTTTGCGACATCGTCGGCTACACCCAACAGGAGCTCCTCAAACTCAAATTCCAGGACATCACTTATCCTGAGGATCTGGCCGCCGACCTGGCGCTCGCAGAAAAAGTCACCTCCGGCCATCTCGATCACTACTCGACGGAAAAACGCTATTTCCGGAAGGACGGAGTCATCATCTGGATCAATTTAACGGTTAACGCTGTGCGCGATACCCATCAAAAGCTGAAGTACTTCACCTCCGTGATCGAGGATATCACTGTCCGCAAACGCTCCGAGGAAGCCCAGGCCCGGCTGGCCGCCATTGTGCAATCCTCTGATGACATCATCATTTCTAAGGATTTGAACGGAATTATCACCAGTTGGAACCCCACCGCCGAACGCATTTTCGGCTATTCGGCGCAGGAAGCCGTCGGGCAGCCCATCGCCGCCCTTATTATTCCTCCCGAACTTCAGCAGGAAGAAGCACAAATTTTACGCCGCCTCCGGGCTGGCGAGCGCATCGACCACTACAAGACCCTCCGCATTGCCAAATCCGGCGCCAAAATCAACATCTCCGCCACCATTTCTCCCATCAAGACCGCCGATGGCCGCGTGATCGGCGCTTCCAAGATTGCCAGGGACATCACCCTCCGTGAGACCTCAGATAGAGAGCTCCGTGAAAAACAGGATCTCCTGCGTGCCGCCTTCGCCCAAACCTATTCCTTTTTGCTCATGCTCTCCTTGGATGGCGCCGTTTTGGAGGCCAACCGCGCAGCCCTGGATGGCACCGGCTTCACCCGCAACGAAGTAATCGGGCGCAAGTTTTGGGACGTTTGGTGGCGCTCTCTTCCGGAGGAGCAAGCCATTGCCAAATCCAGTCTGGCCACCGCCGTAAGAGGCCTGGCCGTCCGCGAGGAATGCCGCTATATGCTCCGCGACGGCTCCATCCGCTTTGCCGACCGCACCCTCAACCCCGTGCTAAACGACTGCGGCGAAGTCGTCATGGTCGTGGCCTCTGGCTTGGATATCACCGAGTATCGTCAACTCCGCAGCATGCTCGAAGAACGTGTCACCGACCGCACCCGCGAGCTGGAGAGTAAAAACCTCGAACTCGTCCGCCAAACCGAGGTGGTTCGCGAACTTTCCGCCAGGCTTCTCCAGATCCAGGACGAAGAACGCCGCCGCATCGCCCGCGAACTGCACGACAGTGTGGGCCAGATGCTCGCCGCCGTGAACATGAACCTCGCTCACGCTATCGCCGAATCCGTCGCTCTTACTCCCCTCGCCGCCAAGGGCCTGGAGGAAACCACCGGCCTCTTGAATCAGATCTCCACCGAAATCCGCACCATTTCGCACCTGCTCCATCCTCCCCTGCTCGACGAGGTTGGCCTCGAGTCCGCGCTCCAGTGGTATATCGACGGTTTCAGTGAACGCAGCAGCATCAACGTCAACCTGGTCCTCCAGCAAGACTTCGGCCGTCTTCCCCGCAATCTGGAGCTCACCCTTTTCCGTGTCGTCCAGGAATGCCTCACCAACATTCACCGTCATTCCGGAAGCAGCACCGCCACCATTCGCGTAGCCCGCTTGGAAAATGAAGTCCGTCTGGAAGTTCAGGACGCCGGCAAGGGTATCCCCGCCGAAACGCAAACTACCTTGGCTTCCGGCCAGCTCAGCGGCGTGGGCCTGCGCGGCATGCGCGAACGCATACGCCAGATGGGGGGACACCTCAACGTGCAGTCCGACGGCGCCGGTACTAGATCG
>DATGEY010000023.1:0-2396 GCA_035309625.1 Candidatus Acidiferrum sp. | reverse complement strand
GAGTTCTGCAAAATCCTGTTTCGGCCTGACCCGAAGCAGCAGCCCAACAGCTACACGCTACGTTTTTAGGCAGTGCTGGGAGACCCTTCACCCGTGAACCACAGCGAATGGATCCACGACTGGAATTCGGTTGGGCCGATGAGCATCCCGCCGGGCACCCTCGTGCTGCTGAACGATGAGACGTTGCGCGACGGGTTGCAGAATCCCTCTATTCAAGATCCGACCATTGAAGAGAAGATTGAAATCCTGCATCTGATGGAATCCCTGCAGATTGATTCCGTCAACATTGGGTTGCCAGGTGCGGGCCCGCGCGCGCTGCAGCATACGGAAGCGCTGGCGCGCGAAATTGCCGCGAATCGTATGCGCATCAAACCGAACTGCGCGGCGCGGACGATCGAAGCCGACATCCGGCCCATCGCGGAGATTTCGCAACGCGTGGGCATCGCCATTGAAGCGGCTACGTTTCTCGGCTCCAGCCCGATCCGGCGGCTGGTCGAGGACTGGACCGTGGATCATCTGGAACGCACCACGGAAATGGCTGTTAAGTTTGCCGTAGGCGAAGGACTGCCGTGCATGTACGTCACGGAAGATACGGTGCGGACGGATCCCGCGACCGTGAAGCGGCTGTATACGACGGCGATCCGCTGCGGAGCCCGTGCCATCGTGCTTTGCGATACCGTTGGGCACGCGACGCCACAGGGCGCTTACAACCTGGTCAGGTTTGTGATGGAAACTGTCGTGAAGCCCTGCGGAGAAAAGATTCGCGTGGACTGGCACGGGCATCGCGACCGCGGGCTCGATATCGCCAACTCGCTGGCGGCCGTTGCAGCGGGCGCCGATCAGGTGCACGGCGTGGCACTTTCTCTCGGTGAACGCGTCGGCAACACGCCGATGGAGCTTTTGCTCGTGAATCTCCGCTTGATGGGTTTGATCGAAAACGATCTGAGCAGCTTGAGAGCGTACTGCGAAAAGGTGGCGAAGGCGACCCACACCGTTATTCCGCCGAACTATCCCGTTTTCGGCAAGGACGCTTTCCGCACAGCCACGGGAGTCCATGCCGCCGCGATCATCAAAGCGCTGCGCACCGGCGACCGCGATCTGGCCGACGCGGTCTACAGCGGCGTCCCCGCGCATCTCTTCGGCCTCGAACAAGTGGTGGAAATCGGCCCGATGAGCGGCAAGTCCAACGTGCTCTTTTGGCTCTCGCGCCACGACATCCCGGCCACCGACGAGGTGGTCAATCGGATCTTCCACGCCGCCAAGCAATCCTCGCGCGTGCTGACCGAGCAGGAATTGCTTGCCCTCTGCCCATCCTCCAGCACTCCGGCCTAACTCGCATCCGCTCGCAATTATACGAATGTCTAGCTGTGTGTCAGTTTCCGGTTAGGCGAGTTACGGAAGATTTCTAAATTTTATCGAGGATGACCAGCCATCTCTTTCGACCACTGACGCTCAGGACGCGCTGGCCGTGTAGTCTATGTATAATGCGCACCAGCAGAGCGCTGGAGATAGTTGGCAGGGGTTGTAACTTCGTTGTCCGGCGGGCGCCAATGACAAATACCAGTATTGAAGGCGGAGGCCAACGCTTTGAAACGTCTAGTGCGATTGAGACCGTTCTTGCCGGAAACAAACCACCCTGGAGACCAAAGGTCGCTGGCTACGTTGCGTTAATCCTGGGTCCTATCGCGGGCGCATTGGTTGTCGCGGCCAGCTTGCGCAATATGGGTCAGCCACGTAAGGCGCATCAGACTGTGTTCTACACGCTTTTGCTTTGCATCGCCTTCCTGATTCCTTTCATCCTAGGCATTCCTGCCGGCGCACCCATTAAGAAAATAATAATGCTGGCCGTCGAGGGCGCTGGATATAGTGTCTTTCCGTCTATCATTCGGGAAGACTATGTCAAGTGGAAAGCCTCTAACCCAGGCGTGAAACCGCGCAACGATTACGCTTCCGTTGGGTGGGGAATTCTTGGCGCGCTGATATATCTTACGATTGCGGCTTTAATCGCCGTCTTCCGGAGGTAGCGTTTTTCGGCAATTATCGGCGTCGTTTTTACCTCTTATTGATTGAGAAGCGGGATTAACGCCACGACTCTTTCTCAGCGCTAATCGGAAAGTGACCAGCCGCCGAAACTATTTTCGAGTTGCGCCGCTTCAAGCTAAAATGTCGGCGTGGATTATCCCGCGTCCCCGATTGTCTTCTGCAAGTCAAGTTGGCCCGCGCGAGTGCCAATTGGCACGGTGAAACGCGTTGCGGTTTGCGCTATTCTTCTCGTCATGCCGATTCGCTCCGCCCTTTCGCAGGCCGCACGGCCCCTCTCCTCGTCTTCCCTTGCGGAACAGCCGCAGGTGCGCGTGGCGCTGGACTGGTTCGCGAAAAATGTGAAGTGGATCAAT
>DATGEY010000022.1:0-16611 GCA_035309625.1 Candidatus Acidiferrum sp. | reverse complement strand
CTCCGGCCAGGACAGAATCTCGTCGTGATCGCGGTAATTTTCCGGGTCGGCCGAACGGCAATACACGCAGCGGAAGTTGCAGCGGTCGGTAACCGATACGCGCAGGTCGGTAATTTGCCGTCCGAATTTGTCTTGAAGGGTCATCGCAGCGTTTCCAGCAATCTCCGCAAAAACAAAAAGCCTGAATCCGCAGGCTTGGAATCAGGCGTAGACGAAAAAGACGTGTTTTCGTCATTCGGCTCCTTTCCAAGCGGGGAGGCTCGGCCGTTTCCAGCCAAACCCTCATTCCCGGCTCATCACCGGGACATCGCCCCTGCTGCCACCGGTTTTCTCCCCGTCAGGCACCAAGGGTCGGAGTCTTCACCGCCAGTGTACGCCTTTGAGCCGGGGGCTGCAATTTCAACACATCAATTCTTGGACGGTCACGGGCTCGGCACTGCGCTGTGGTAGAGTTTTCGCCACACCATGCGGATCTTCGTTCTCGGGGCCGGTGCCACCGGCTCTCTCCTGGCGCAATTATTGGTGCGGCAAGGGCATACGGTCCGGTGCGGTGACCGCGACCTTGTGCGCGCAGGTCGCTTCCTGGGTAAGAAAAGCTCTATTCCCGTCGTGGAAGTCAATGCTCGCAATCTCTCGGGAATCGTCCGTGCCGCTCGCGGATCGCAACTCCTCATCAACGCCTCCGCATCGGTCTTCAACCAGATCGTCATGCGCGCGGCCCTCCGCTTGCGCGCTCATTATCTGGACCTCAGCTCGCACCTGACACGCAACCCTTTTAGGGCCGAGCAACTGGCCTACGCGCGCCGCTTTGAGGAGAAAAACCGGACCGCTATGATTAACACTGGCGCGGCCCCCGGTTTGACCAACCTGCTGGTCAAGCGTGCCGCGCAAATGCTGGACGAGGTCGATTCCGTGCACATCCGCCTCTATGAAAGCAGCGAGAGCGAAGATCCCATCTCGCAATGGTCCCCGGAGGGCACCTTCGACGAAGCCATTTCCAGCCCTCGCGTCTATCGCAACAAAAGATTCCAGATGGCCAAGCGCTTCGCCGACCTGGAAAAATTCCGTTTCCCGGACCCAATCGGCGCCGCCAACGTCGTTTTGGCCGCGCAAGACGAGGTCGGCACACTGCCCTACTTCATTCCCATGCGGAACATGGACGTCAAAATTGGCGGCAACGAGTTCGACCGTCTGCGCCGCTGGTACAAGCAAGGCAAACTCTCGAAATCGCGGGGCATCGTCCGTCAGCGCTTCCCCCAAACTTTATCGCCGCGCAAAATCGCTAAGTTAATCCGCCGTGGCGAGTTGCAAAACGCCAGGTTTGCAGCGGTCGTGCTGGTTCGTGGCGTAAAGCGCGGGAAAAAAGAAGATCAGCACCTCTTGATGCGCTCCGAATGCCTCTTCCCCACGCTATACCAGATCCGCCAGCAGGGCCTGTACACCACGCCGGTCGCTTACGCCACCGCGCACGTCGCCGCGCTGTTCATCAAGTTTTTTCCGCGCGACCTGCCGGGCGTATTTGCTCCGGAATCCTTGCCGCTGGAAACGCGCCGCGAAATTGTATCCGGCATTCGGGCGCATCGCGTGCGCATCACCCACAAGACGGTCGTGCTGCGCAAAAACGAAGAAGACGAAGAGGTCTAAGCCTTACGGGCGAGCCTCGAAGATCAAATTAAATGGTGTTTGCGTCGCGCGCCGGAAGCGCGTGAATCCGCCGCTGGTCACCACTTCGCGTAACCGCTTCTCTCCCGCCTGCGCTCCCAGCGCCAATCCCACTTCCTGCGACAAGGACGCCGGTGTGCACAGCAGCGTCGACGCTCCGTAAAAAGCGCGACCGATCGGATGCAGATTGTCTTCCAGTTTGTCGCCGGCTGTCGGCTCCACGATCATCCACGTGCCATCATCGTTGAGTGAACCGCGCACGTGCGCCGAAGCACCCGCGGGATCCCCCATATCGTGCAGGCAGTCGAAGAACGTCACAAAGTCGTAGCCCTTCCCCGGATAATCCTTGGCCTTGGCTATTTCAAACCGGATGCGGTTTCCGAGCCCTGCGTCTTTCGCTCGCTGCTTCGCCGTCTCAATCGACTTGTCGTGATAGTCGAAGCCCACAAATTCGGAGTTAGGATAAGACTTGGCCATTAAAATTGTTGAAGCTCCTAACCCGCATCCGATATCGGCCACCCGCCCGCCTTTCTTCAACTTCGCGTCAACGCCTTCCAGCGAAGGAATCCACGCCGATACCAAATTCGCCGCATAGCCCGGCCGGAAAAATCGTTCGGTGCCCACAAAAAGCTCCGGATGGTGCTCATGCCATCCCATGCCCTTCCCCGTTTTGAAGCACTCCGCGATCTGGTCTTCGGACTTCACCGACGCCAGCGCCAATTGAAAAGCGCCGGGCAAGAATGCCGGGCTGCTCTCATCCGCCATCGCAAAGGCTTGCTCTTCACTCAAATGAAACTTCCGGCTCGCCGGATCGTAAGTGACATAGCCGCCCGCAGCCTGGGCCGACAGCCATTCCCGCACGTAGCGCTCCGCCGTTCCGGTTTTCTTCGCCAATTCCTCCGGAGTTTGCGGCCCACTCGCGGCCAGCGCCTTGTACAACCCCAGGCGATCGCCTATGCGAATCAGTGCGGCATTAAATGTCGCGCCGAAATCCACGATAGCCTTCCCAAGAAATTCGTTCAGTTTGTCTGGATTAATGGCCATAAATCCTCCGTCAGTGGAAGAGCTGACAGGAAATTGCGCGCATTCTATGTCGCCAGGCAAGGCAAAAGCAAGATTCAACTCAGCAGCAGCGGTTCGGCCGGGAATACCGTCGGGCCAGTTGTTCCACGTAAAATTCTTCCGCCGTCAGCGCACGCGAGTCGCAACGTCGCGCAGCGTGCGAGCGCAGGTACCGTTCATACGCCGCATCACCGCACCATTCGCGCACGCCGCGCCAGAAGCGCCGCCCAAAACGCCGTATGTTGTTGGCGGTTACGCGCATCAGTCGTCTCCCTGTGCCACGCCGGAGTAACCCTCCGCCCATTGGGTCGGTACGTAGGGCGTTTCATGCAGCACCGGCGCGCGCCGGCTGCTCAGGATGCCGTACCATTGCACCAGCGCCTCCATGATCAGCGCGATCACCATCAGCGCCAGCACCGCGGTCACCGCCGCGTCCAGCCGTTGATTGAAAATCAGCCGCTGTGTATCTGCCAGCTTGCCTGCCGGAATCTTTCCCGACGCGATTTGCGCCACCAGCGCATTCGCGTACGACAGGAATCCAATGCGCGGGTTCGCGTCAAAAATCTTCTGATAGCTGGCCGTCATGGTGATAATCACCAGCCACGCCATCGGCAGCAGCGTCACCCAGATCCATCGTATTCTTCCCATTTTCAGCAAAATGGTGGTGGCCACCACTAGCGCCACCGCCGCCAGCAACTGGTTCGATATCCCGAACAGTGGCCACAGTGAGTTGATTCCTCCGAGCGGGTCCACCACTCCCTGGTACAAAAAGTAGCCCCACATGCCCACGATAATCGCGCTGGACCCCAGAATTCCCGGCATCCAGCCCGTCCGCGCGAACGGCTTCCACACCCGGCCGCCCAATTCCTGCACCATGAAGCGGCCCACCCGCGTGCCCGCATCCAGTACCGTCAGAATAAACAACGCCTCGAACATGATCGCGAAGTGATACCAGATGCTCAGCAGCCGATCGCCCCCGATGGTGTTCGAAAAAATCTGCGCCATGCCCACCGCCAGCGACGGCGCTCCCCCCGCGCGATTCCACAGTGTCTGCTCGCCCACCGCATGCGCCAAACCGGCCATGGTTTGCGCGGTCAGCGGAAAACCCCAGCCGCTGATGGTCGCCGCCGCCCCATCCGGCGTTGCGCCGACAATGCTGGGAGGGCTGTTGATCGCAAAATAGACTCCCGGCGTCATCGCGCACGCCGCCACCATGGCCATTACGCCGACGAACGACTCCAGTAGCATCGCTCCGTAGCCGATGAACCTCGCCTGGCTCTCACGCAGGATCATCTTCGGCGTGGTCCCCGACGAAATCAGCGAATGAAATCCGCTGATCGCTCCGCAAGCGATGGTGATGAAGCAAAACGGAAATATCTTCCCGGCAAACACCGGGCCGCTTCCATCGATAAAGCGCGTTAGCGGCGGCATCAGCACGTGCGGGCGTACCAGCAATATTCCCGCCGCCAACGCGAAGATCGCTCCGGCTTTGATGAACGCGCTCAAATAATCGCGCGGCGCCAGCAGCAACCATACCGGCAGCGCCGACGCGGCGAATGCATAAGCAATCAGCGCAAACGCCAGGGGCACGCCGCCCAGCGTGAACACCCGCGCCCAGGAAAGTGAATTTGCCACCCACTGTCCGGCGACGACCACAAACAAAATCAGCGCCACGCCCAGCAGCGAACCTTCCAGCACTCGTCCCGGCCGCACAAATCGCAGATACACACCGACCAGCAGCGCGATCGGAATGGTCATGGCCAGAGTGAACGTAGCCCACGGCGACGCCTTCAGCGCGTTCACTACCACCAACGCCACCACCCCCAGCAAAATCACCAGAATCGCCAGCACCGCCAGCTGCGCGATCAATCCGCTGCGCTTGCTCACTTCCTCCCGCGCCATTTGCCCGATGGATTTGCCATCCCGCCGGATCGAGCAAAACAAAATAATGAAATCCTGCACGCACCCCGCGAACGCCGCGCCGGCGATCAGCCACAGTGTCCCCGGCAAATATCCGAATTGCGCCGCCAGCGTCGGCCCTACCAGCGGCCCCGGCCCCGCAATCGCCGCGAAGTGGTGCCCGAACAAAACCCATTTGCTGGTGGGCACAAAGTCGCGGCCATCGTCGTGCCGCTCCGCGGGAGTCGCCCGCGTATTGTCCAGCGCCAGAATCCGCGCCGCCAGAAACGCCGAGTACAGTCGGTAGGCCACCAGGTAACAACAAGCGGCCGCTATCACAAACCAGATCGCGTTCAGCGACTCTCCGCGCTCCAACGCAATCTTGCCCAGCGCCCCCGCGCCCAGCGCCGCCACCGCCAGCCAAACCAGCATGGTCACAAATCTTTTCACGGTCTTCCAGGCGCGCTAAAGCCGCGCTCTCCCCCCAATCGTGCCAGCGCCGAATCGTATGTGAGCGATGCGGTAGCGTCAATTGCAATGTAGGTTTTTTCGGCATCGGGCCGCCTATTTTCGCTGCGTGGACAACGCTCCGCCGCCCAGGCTTTGAGAGATTTCCGAGAACCATTGGTTTGTTCAGAATTTATAGCTAAAATCGCCGTCACTCGTACTGTAAAAACTCGTGTCTTTTTAAGGTGGCTAGATGCGTCGGACTCTCCCAAGTGGTGCAACCGCTTTTCTGTTCCTATTCTCGGCAGCCCCGGCGCTGCGCGCGCAAACGAAGGACCCGCCCGCGTCTCCCAAGACTTTGGACGAATTGCAGCGAACCATTAAGACCGAACTCGAGAAGCATCATGTCCCAGGCGCGGGCGTTGCGCTCGTTTCCCGCGGCGAACTTCTCTGGTGCGGTGGAATCGGCGATGCCGATGTGGCTTCCAAGCGTCCGGTCACCTGCGACACCGAATTTCGCGCCGGCTCCATCAGCAAGAGCTTCGTGTCGCTCGCACTGCTCAAGCTGCAGGAGGAAGGCAGGATCAATTTGGAAGCGCGCCTGCACGATGTCGCTCCGGAATTTCCTATGAAGAACGCCTGGGAATCCACCCACCCCGTGCGGATCGTCAATCTGCTCGAGCACACGGCTGGCTTCGACGACATGGAAGCCTCAGAAGTCTATAACGCGCGCGATCCCTACGATTACCCGCTGCTGCAAGTTTTCCAGCGATTCCAGGAGCCGCAAACTGCGCGCTGGCCGCCGGACACTCGCATGTCCTACTCCAATCCAGGTTATGGCGTTGCCGGCTACCTGGTCGAGAAAATCGCAGGCCAGCCCTACGACAAGTATATTCACGAAACGTTTTTGCAGCCGCTGGGCATGACCAACTCCGACTATCGCTTCACCGACGCGAACAAGGCGCTCCTCGCTTCCGGGTACGACGGCAAAAGTGCGATTCCCGTCGGCTATCCATATATTTATTTGCGCCCGGCCGGAGATCTAAAAGCTTCGCCGGGTGAACTGGCCAAGCTGGTGCAATTCCTGCTACGCCGCGGCATGGCCGGGCAAACGCGGTTGCTTGCGCCGGAATCCATCATACGCATGGAAACTCCGAAAACGACTTCGGCGGCGCAGCACGGTTTGCGTCTCGGATACGCTCTCGCAAACTATACGGAAGTTACCGGCGGCGTCGTGACCCACGGCCACGACGGCGGGATCGACGGCTTTATTTCCTCGTATCGATACATGCCAGAACAAAACTGGGGCTACGTCGTGCTGCTGAATAGCGCCGGCTCCGGCGAAGCCTTGGAAAATATCAATCGCCTCGCCATTGAGTTCCTTTCGCGGGACTATCCGAAGCCCTACAAGCCGGTGAGTGCGCTGGCCCCCGCCGAGCTCCAATCTTTCTCTGGATTTTACGCGCCGCGTGCGCCGCGCTCGCAGATGGCCGCCTTTCTCGATGACTTGACCGGCGAGGTTCGCATTCGTGTCATAGGCGGCCAACTCACCCGTTCATCCATGTTCGGCAAGGCGCAACCGCTGCTCCCAGCCGGCCAAAGTATTTTTCGCGCGGAAAAAGAACCCGAAGGCTCCACCGTGTTCTTCACCGATGAATCCGGGCAGATGGCGTTCACCGCGGGTGGGGAGGGAGGCGTTTCCTATGCGGTAAGAACGAGCCCCGTGTGGCCTTACACTCGGCTCCTTCTGCTGGCGCTCTGTTGCGTATTGATGCTTAGTTCTGTGCTCTTCGCGGTGATTTGGCTGTTCCGCAAACTCATCGGAAAAATGAAAGGCGTGCGCCATTTGGCAGTGCGCATCGTGCCTCTGCTGACTGTTCTGTTTCTTGCCGCAATTCCTTTTTGCTTTAGCGCCCTGCACGGCAACGCTATTGGCACTGCCAACGCCCTCACCGTCGCAATCTACCTGGCCACCATCCTGTTTGCCCTGCTTTCGCTGCTCGGCCTGTTGCTCGCCCTGCGCGTCCCCAAATCTGAGATTAACCCCGGCGTGCGCATTCACTCCCTGCTGGTTTCCCTGGCCTGCTGCACCGTAACCCTGTTCTTCGCCTCCTGGGGCCTAATCGGCCTCCGCCTCTGGGCCGCCCGGTGAGGGCTGGAGTTTCCTTATGGCCGTGGTTTTTCCAAGGCCGCGATCACCCGCTCGAGTTCGTCGTGTCTTGGCTCGTTTAGCGATGGGAACGTCGACGAGTATGCCGCGTAATATCTCTTCGAGCCGCTGGGGATGGGAATTCTCTTGTTCCAACCTTTTCCTGCGCCGGTGAGAGCGGAAGCAAGCAGCACGCAACGAGCGCCATTAGGCCGATTCTCTCTTTCATCCCGTTCTTCTGTTCTGTTCTGCGCTCCTCGCGTTCTCAGCGTCCCTGCGTTAGCTTTTGACTTGATTTGTCAGTTTTACCATTCGGGCGGTATCCTCCAATTTCCGCCGTGAGTCGAAATCTCCGTCTCTTCAATCTCTCAGCGACGTAAACCGCAGCAGCGGATACAAGTCACGGAAAACTTTACCAAGCTCGCTGCAAAACGATTTTCGAGTCGCGGCCGCAGCGCCCAGCTCTTGTCGCACGATCCAGCCTTTTAGTTTTGGCCAATCCGCTGCGGCTGGCCAGCCTGTATGCTTGGTCCAATCCCCTTTTTCCACGGAATACCAATAACTTTCGTATCGGCGACTCAAGCGTCTCTTCTGCTGCGCCAGCCACCGCGGATTCGCTTGCATGTGCAGGTCGGCGGCCTGCGCCAGCGCGGAATCCTTGCGCTTCGATCCGGAATAGATGCGAAAGCCGGCAGTAACCGTCTTTGGGGCAATGCCTACATACAGTTGGCCGGTTTCGCCTTCGCCTCGAAATGGCGCGCTGAATTTCAGGTACATCTGCGCACGGTATGGCGTTTTGTCCCTGGCAAAGCGGATATCGCGATTGATCCGCGATAAATTCGCTCCGGTGCGCCCGCTGGTTTCAAATTCCGGATTCAAGCGAAGAATCGCGGGAGCCAGCTCCTCGCACAACTGGCGCAACGGCTGCACCACACATTCCTGGTAGCGTTCGCGATGGGCCTGCATCCACTCGGTGCGATTGTTGCGGGAAAGATCGCGAAAAAAGCGGAGTGTCTCGCGGGTGATAATTGCTTGTGACTTTGCCATGGCTGCGCCGGAGCGACCGCACCAGCCTACACGATTCCTTTCACGCGTCAATTCGTCTATCCCGTGCGGCGCGCCTAGTACCTTGCGATGGGGGCGCCGTCGTTTAGGGCGGCCAATGGTAAAGATCAGAAGGGAAAAAGGATGATCATTCCCAAATGGATTAGCGCCGGCATCACTCCGCTCCTTTGCACGGTGTGCGCCGACTTCCTGTATCACGTGTCCGCCGCCCGCGCCGATGACAAAACCGCGCCCGCAGTGCGCGGGCGGCTAAGCCGCGCCGGAGAGACCCAAGCAAGATTTCACTACAGAGAGCGCAGAGTTCACGGAGAGTTCCATTCCCTAAAGCGCGAAAGTTTCGTGGAGGTCCGAAGTCTGCCTCGCAGGCTCATGCCGCGAGGCCTAGCGCACTCTTAAGAGTAGAGGGTAGTACGGTCCACATGGCGCAGCGATGACGTGCTCGCGCGACAGCCTAAAGCCAGAGTGGCAAGTTTCGCGGCGGGAAGCTTTCTGCGCAACAGCTACGACTCATCCAAAAAGATCCGTGTTGTCTCTTCAAGCCGCTCGGGGTGACGGGCCAACAAATAGATTAGGTATAAAAGACCGACGATATACCAACATCCAAGGATCGGGCCGCACAACCTGATGGGATATGGCAGCGGAGTCACGAACTTCAGCACTGATCCCCCAAGGCCAAGGGCGGTGAGTAAGACCGGCGTCAGGAACGCCGCTCCGAGCACGGGCAGCACAGCGTGAATGAGCCAGCGGAACTCGGCTGGCCGATCTCGCAGGTAGTACACGACACAAGACACGTTGATTAGCATGTAGACGCCGATCGGGATTGCGGTGCAAAGCGTGGCCAGCAAGATGAAGCCGTTCACCGGTCCGAAGAATCCGCCGAAGGCCGCGCCGAGCGCGAGGGTGTAGGCAAACTGGACCAGCACCGCGATGTGTGGTGACCGCCATCGTGGATGGGTCTGAGAAAGCGCGGTCGGAAGCAAACGGATGCGAGCCATCGCGTACCAGGTCCGAGTCGCCGCGTTGGAAAACGCATTTTGGCCGGCAAAATTCGAGTTCAAGACCGCCAAGAAGACAAGAAGCCATCCCGCGCCCCAGACCGAACGCGCGAGCGCATACCACGGACTGCCACGTTCCATCGAGGCAGCGAACTCTTGAAAGTGTCCCGGGCCGAACGCGATGGTGGCGGCGTAAGTGGTAATGACATAGAACGCGCCGATTACCACGCATGCGGATAGTGTCGCACGTGCAATAGTGCGTTTCGGGTCGCGCGCCTCTTCGGCCAGGGGCGCCGCAGCCTCGAAGCCGACGAAGGCTTGAACGGTGTACACCGCAGCGGCAAATACGCCGATGATCCCTTCGTACCCCTTCACCGTAGCGAGACCGAGGCCGAACGGCACCCGGGTGTTTTTTGGGCCGGCGACCGCAATCAGACAGGCGGCGAGGAACAGAAAAATACAGATTTCGATGGCACCAAGGATAGTGCCGACCCTGGCACTCACTTGAACGCCATAGTAGCCGAGCAGCAGAACGACGAAGGCGGCAGCGATGAACGTTGCTATCCAGACCACCTGGTATGCCTTTCCCCGGCCCGGCGTCATCACACCGGCAATCTGCACGCTGGTCATGAGGGCAACTGCTGGCCCCCAGGTTGCCGCGGCGAGCGCGTAGCCCCATCCGACCAGGAACCCGACAGTGGGATGAAGGGCCCGCGCGGGATAGGTGTAGATGCTGCCGGCCGACGGAAGATGTTTCGCCAGTTGACCGATCGAGATCGCGACGGTCAGGCATGGAATGAATGCGAAGATCACCGCCAAGGTGAGAGCGCCGCCGGCAAACGTAGCACCAACGACCACCGAGACAGCCAAGGCGCCGGCTGGCGCCATTGCCGTGACAGACTGAAACAGCACTTCGCGGAGACCGATGGCGCTCGAAGCGAGGCCAGGGTCACTTCCGTCGTGTGTCGCAAGTGCAGTCACGGGCGACGAGGTTGAGCCGGCGTCGAAATTGGCGGCGATGCGGGATTTTGTGGAGTATCCGCAACTGCCACGCTTATCGCAGCCACGTTCTCAGGCCGCCGGATCATGCTCCACAGCGGTGGAGCCCCCTCAAACGGGTGCGTCGCAGGACGGAGCTCAAAGCCGAGCCGCCGATAAAATTCGTGCGTCGCCGGAAACGGCGTTTCTAGATAGCAAAGGGCACGATCTCGGTCGGCAGTTTGAAGGACGGGCGCCAACAACTGCTGCCCGACACCTTTTCCCTGATAGTCCGGATCAACGCCAACGAAGAAAAGGTACCAGTGGGGCTCGTGTGGATGGAGCGAAGCCGTCGCTGCAAACCCGCGGTAGAGTTTGGCGGCGCGGTAGGGAAAGAAAAGCCGAACGACGAAGTGATCTAACCTCGCACGCCATCGCATGGCGAAAGAAGGGGACGCTCCGTGTGGTGGCGCCCACACAGCGATGCCCACCAAGCGCTCTCCATCCCACGCTCCATATACATGCCGGCGCTCAAGGTGCTCAAGGATTAGTCCCCGAAAGAACGCTGGGTACGCGATCTGGCGACGACGCGGACCCGAGAGGAAGTATGTAAGGATTGGATCGGCGGCAAACGCGCGAGACAGGAGCCGTGCGGAGGTGAGAACCGCCTCGGCTGGCAGTTCTGCTACCGAGATTGTCGTGAGCGATCTCTGCTGCGACAGATCCAATGTTTCCGGCATACTCTCATATCTGCGCAACCATGTCTAATTGAAAGGAATCCTGCGTGAGACGATCTCCACTTACGTATCGGGCGTGCGCCTATTGATCCGGCATGAACTACGGGGTGGTGGAAAGACTCGGGAAGCCCAAACGCACGCGGGAAAACAAAAAAGCGCCACATCCTGCAGAGCAGGCGTAATAGTAACTAACTAGATATAATGGCTACGGACAATCAAGGAAAAATGCCGCAAAGGGGCGGCCAGATTGGTGCTTGCAGGTGCGCGGGTTGGGGGCTAGGCTGCGGGGATGAGCGACTTTATTGCTACAAAACGGACCAAGGTGCGGCGGAAGGCGGACCGGGGGCGTTATGACCGGGAAACCGTTTACCGGATTCTGGATGAGGCGTTTGTGTGCGCGGTGGGATTTGTGGCGGATGGGACACCGTTTGTGGTTCCGACGAATTATGTGCGGGTAGGCGACAAATTATTCTTGCACGGATCGCCGGCGAGCCGGTTGATGAAGACGCTGGCCAGCGGGGTGCCGTTTTGCCTGAACGTGACGCTGCTGGACGGGATTGTGTTTGCGCCCACGGCGGTGGGGCATTCGGTGAATTACCGGTCGGTGGTGGTGATGGGCAAGGCCGAGGTGATCGAGGAGCCGGCGGCGAAATTGGCGGCGATGCGGAATTTTGTGGAGTATGTGATTCGGGGACGATGGGCGCAGGTGCGGCCGCCGAGCGAAAATGAGCTGAAGGCGACGATGGTGCTGGCGGTGCCGCTGGTGGAGGCCTCGGCCAAGGTGCGCACGGGATTTGCGGTAGATGACGACCAGGATTACGAGGCGTCCGGGTGGACGGGCGTGCTGCCGCTGAAGTGGATGGCGCAGGCGCCGGTGGACGATCCGCGAAGCAAGAGGAAAGTGGGGGTGCCGGAGAATATTGCGAATTATGTCAGGCCGCAGGGGAACGGGCGCTGAGTGTAGGCCGTGAGGTTGCGTGGACTTCGATTTGGGTGTTGCGGCGGAGAATGGCGGACAGCCCCAGTGGCGGTCCTACTTAGGGGACTCTCCTTCTTGTGCTACAGGTGCGGGGGAGAAGAGGGATGGCGAGATAAACTCGCCGCTACGCGCGGCGCAGGTAACGGCGGACAGCCAGAAATGGCTGTCCCACGGGATGCTCGCCAGCCGAGGAAAAAACTCAGGGCAATTATGGCCAGGACCAGGGTGGCGATGGCGGTGAAACGGTAATTGCGCTCCTGGAGGAAGACCAGGAGCATGAGGAGCACGCGAAGAACCGGCAGCAAAATAAACAAGACAATGCCGAGGGAGACGATGCGCATGTTGGCCGGGAGCGCCAAATTCTGCGTGCCAGTGTGCGTGTCGATCAGCGCGAGGGCGAGGCCCGACGCGGTGACGGCCGATGCCAGCCAAGTGCCATATTGCAAAACGGCTGCCAGCAGACGTTCCAAACGAGGATGGCCAAAGGTGGGTGAATTCATCGGGAGCCTCCGGGCAAGTGGATGCCGAGGGACTGGAGAAGCATTTGCAAACCAAGGGCAATGAGGATTACGACGAAAAGCACGCGAATCTTGTCATTGGAGATCAGCATGAGAATGCGGGCCCCGAGACCGGCGCCCAGTACCGAACCGAGCGCGACCGGTCCGGCTATAGCTGGAATGATATTGCCGCGCATGAAATAGGCGCCAGCGCTGGCCGCGGCGGTGACGCCAATCATGAAATTGGAAGTGGCGGACGAGACTTTGATGGGTAAGCGGAGGGCAGTGTCCATGGCGGGGATTTTGAGAACGCCGCTGCCGATGCCCAAGAGCGCGGAAATGAGGCCCGCGCCGTACATGAGCACCAGGCCCAAGGGGACGCGCTGGACACGGTAGGGGACTTCGCGGCCTAGGGCCAGATCGGCATAGCGGGAATCCAGGCGGAGGGCAGCCGCCCACGGTCCGTTTTCGGCAGTGGAGGGAACAGGCGGATCGCTGCGCCTGGCGAACATCTGCCGCGCGGAGAGCAAGAGGATGGCGGCGAAAAGAAAATAGAGATAGGAAGTGGGAATTACGCCGGCGAGGAGCACGCCGGAAAGTGCGCCGAGGGTGGTGGCTACTTCGAGCACGATGGCGAGCTTGATGTTGGTGAGGCGGCTGTTGAGAAATGGGGCGGCGCCGCCGCAGGAGCAAGCGATTACGGAAATGATGCTGGCGCCGACGGCGGTGTGAATTTCAACATGGCCAAAGAGGGTGAGGATGGGCACGATGAAGATTCCGCTGGCCATGCCGAGCATGCCGCCGAGAGCGCTGGCGCCGATGGATACGACGAAAAGCCATAGAGCGAAGACGGTTTGCATGTGGGCATTATGGCACTGGAAGATCGAAGCGGCTTCGGTGGAACGTGGAAGCGGAAAGATGGCGAAGTCAACTCGCCGCTCCAAAGGGGCCTCGCGCCGGGCGCGACTGCGGACACCATTAGCCCCGATTGAGTGGTAGGATGCGGCGGTAAGGAGGAGAGATGAAAACTATCGGAAGAATCGCGGGAAGCGCAGGGATGGCGGCGATTTTGTGTTGTGCGGCGGCGGTGGTGCTGCGCGGACAACAGAAAAGTATTTCGGTGGAAGGGTATGTGCTGGACTCGGCTTGCGCGTTTACAAAAAGTTTAGAAAAACCGATCAGCCGGGAATGCGCGCTGAAGTGCGCGAAGGCGGGATCGCCATTGGTGATTCTGAGCGACGATGGAGCGATCTACTGGCCGATTGCGGCGAGCACGCCGTCAACGGGGCAGAATGCGCGATTGATGAAGTATGCCGGTGGGCGAGTGACGGTGAAGGGCAAGGTCTACGACCGCGGAGGATCGCATGCGCTGGTGATTGAGGAGATCGCAGAGGCGCCAGCGAAGAAATAAGAACAGGGGCGCCTAGGATGATCGGGTGTTTGGAGCAGGGGTCAGGTTCTTGAGGGAGGGAAGAGATCGGTTAGGCGTAGCTGAAGGTGAGATCGCACGGTTTGACGTTCGAAGCCTTTTTGCAGAACGGGCACAGCCAGCGGTCGCCCTCCTGGGGCAGGGCCGGCTTCCGCACGGCTGGGGAAGCGCTGAGAAAAAGAGTAACCAAGGCCGGCATTTCCGGGTCGATTTCGCGGTAGGCGGAAGGACGATTACAAAGCCGGCAGTACGCTACCCATTTCGGCATCCTAGATATACCAGCCTCTCCAATAGCTGAAGCCGCGTACGGCGCGTAAGTTCCTGCCGACCTGGCACGGCTACAGCTACCAACTTGGATGCGTGCTTGAAGGTGAAGCGACTACATGTATGGGGGTAATTTGGAGAGGGAAGGCGGTAGGATGGATGATAGAGGAGGTGGCCGCGTGCAGCGTGCGGTTTGACCGTTGGAGGACGCCAATTCGGAGATTGGCGGTCCTGGGAATTCTCCGGGGAATTCGAGGATGATTGCCTACAGCTAGACGCAAGCGGCTGGAACCGATTCCGCAAATTTTAATTTTTGATGTGGACGGCGTGCTGGTGGACGTGCGGGAGAGCTTTTGGCGCTCGGCGCTGGAGACGATGCAGTACTTGACCGGGAAGCGGGTAACGTGGGGCGAGCTTTATCGATGGAAGAGCAAACCGGGGAACAACGATGATTGGAATATGGTGGCGAAGTGGGCCACGGCTTTGGGAAAGCCGACGAGTTATGAGCAGGCACGGGACGCGTTTCAAAGGTTTTACTGGGATTGCGATGGGCGGCGGGGAAATGTACGGCGGGAGAAGATGCTGGTGACGCCGAAACAGGTGCGGCGATGGGCGGAGCGATTTGAGTTGAACCTTTTTACGGGGCGAACGCGGCGGGAATTTGGGTATACGTTTGAACGGTGGGAGGCGACGCGGCATTTCAGTACGGTGATTACTATGGACGATGCGCCGAAGAAGCCGCGTCCGGAGGGGTTGCTGAAGATTTTGGCGGGCCGCGATCCCGGGATGGCGCTGTACGTGGGCGACAATGTGGACGACGCCTTGGCGGCGCAGGCGGCAGGGGTGCGATTTTTGGCGATTTTGCCGGCCAGAATGCAAGGGTATCGGGCGCGCGCGGCGGAATTTCGGGAATTGGGGGCGTTGGGGTTGTTGCCGCGGGCTACGGCGATCGGTCATTGGCTGAAATGATCAAAGGTCTGGCTTGCGCTTTCGAGGGCGACTTCCTTCGCCGCCGCGAATGACCTGAGCGGCGCGGTCGGCAGGCAACCCTACGGTTTGGTGCACTTCTAATAAATGAGTAAGGCACTGCGGCTGTCACGGTGCCCTGGCGAGGTTCTACCCCTTCGGGAACTTTCCGTGCGAAACAAGGGAAATCCAAGGCGAGAGCAGCGCGGGAGAAAGTACGGTGCAGAAGCGACGGGTGTCATGAAGACCAAACATTTACGGATTGGGATTGCGGCCGGTGGATTGTTGGCGGGTGTGGCGGCCTGGACGACAAATGCAACGGCGCAGGCTCCGGCCGGGCCATTGCCGGCGGCAGAGCCACAGCCGCCATCGTCCGGGGAAGTGCGCCCGGTGGCGCCCGCGCCAGTGGTTAAGCCGCGCACGTCAATCCTTGGGGCGTGGAAGTGGAACGCCGATGAAAGCGAAGACGCGCGAAAGAAAATGCAGGAAGCCCGGAATGCGAATGGCGGAAGGGGCGGAGCAGGACGCGGCGGAGTGCGCTTGGGGATCCCGGGAATGGGCGGGGGGCCATACGGAGGGCGTGGCGCCGGTGGAGGAGAGAGCGACGAGGAGCGGCAGAAGATGCAGGAGCTGCTCAACCCACCGAGGGCGCTGACGTTGGCGGAAGCGAAGAAGGACGTGGAAATCGATATGTTCGACGATCAGGAGCGGAAGAGCGCGTTCTTTACGGATGGACGCAAGGTGCAGAAGAACAAAGACAATTCGACGCAGGAGATCGCTGCGCATTGGGACGGCAACCGGCTGGTAACGGATGAAAAAACGCCGAGCGGGCGGAAGATGAGCCGGACCTATGAGCTGTCGTATGATGGGACGCAACTGTATGAAACGCTGCGGCTTACGCGGGGAAGGTCGGATGCTTCGGTGAGCGTGCGATATGTGTACGATCAGTCGGAGGTGCAGAGAGCGCCGGCGGCACCAAGTCGTTGACAGATCCCTGCTGAAATTACTCTTCCTTCAATTTTATGCCGCGTTCGCCGCATTGACTGTGCGACCTGCCGAATGCTATAAAATATTGCTTAATTAGGCAGCTACAGGCCCATCGTGGCACTCGTTTGCGCTTCGAGACATGGTGAGGCTGCCTACCGCTATGGCCCGCGCGGCCAGACTTGAAGGGGATCAGGCGACACAACTTAGATGCAAGAGATTGTTCACCAACTTGGGGAACTGTTCCTTCAGGCTGTGCCTACAGTCCTGATTGTTCTGGTTTTTTATTTGATGCTGCGGGCGCTGTTTTTCAAGCCACTGCTGGCGGTGATGGCGGAACGCGATGCGCGCACGACTGGAGCACGCAAGGCGGCAGCGTCGGCGGAAGCGGCGGCCGCGGAAAAAATGAAACTGTATCTTGAGAAGCTGAAGCAGGCGCGGGCGGAAGTGTACGCGGAGCAAGAAGCGGCGCGAAAGAAAGCGCTGGACGAGCGCGCG
>DATGEY010000021.1:0-21632 GCA_035309625.1 Candidatus Acidiferrum sp. | reverse complement strand
TCGGGACGTCGCTTGGGAGTGAGCAAGGGCTTGAGGACTTGCCACTGCGCCTCGGTCAGGTCCATGCCTTTGATTTACGCTAGTTTGCACAACTCACAAGTTCCAAACGCCTTGCATGTGTTTATGAGATAACTTCTAGATCTCGGTATCACGGCTTGGCAATCTGTAGCCTTGAGTCTCCGGCCAGGCGAGTTCGTAAGCTCGGGTCTCAGCATGAAAAATAGCACCTTCCGCAGAGCAGCAATCCCCATTCTTTTATTTGCGGGGGTGGTGCAGCTCTCTAGGATCGCCGCGCACCAGGACAATGCTCTGGAGCTTCTTCAGCGGTCATTCGCAAATCCGCCGGACGACTGCCGAATCATGATGCGGTGGTGGTGGTTCGGGCCCGCGGTTACCAAGCCTGAGTTGCGGCACGAACTGGAACAGATGAAGGCCGAAGGCATCGGCGGAGTCGAGATCGCCACGCTCTATCCATTGGCTCTCGATGACCCCAATACCGGTTTTCACAATCAGCGATTTCTTTCCGACGAACACCTTGACGCTATTGGCTTCGCCGTCGCTGAGGCCAGGAACCTTGGCCTGCGCGTTGATATCACGTTAGGTAGCGGCTGGCCTTTAGGAGGCCCGCACATCCCGGTGACCCTGGCTGCCGGAGCGTTGCGTGTTGAGATGGTTCCAGTGCCTCAGGGAGCAGATTCTATCGCCGTGCCGGATATTGCCGCTGGCGAGAAGGTGATCGCTACCTTCCTCACTCCCATCCGACAGGGCGGGATTGCACTACAGGACGCCAAACAAATATCGCCAATCGCGAATGGCCGCCTGCAATTGACCCCAGTGTCAAGCGGCGCCAGCAGCGCAATCTTCTTTATATCCAGCCGGACCGGAATGAGAGTGAAGCGCGCAGCGGTCGGTGCCGAGGGCTTCGTGCTCGACCACTACGATCAAACCGCCATCGAGAAGCATCTCCACGCCGTCGGCGACCAGTTGATGTCAGCCTTTGGCGACCACCCTCCCTATGCCGTCTTCAGTGACAGCCTGGAAGACGAGGCATCCGATTGGAGCAGCGATCTGCTCGAACAGTTTCGCGCCCGCCGTGGGTATGATCTCACGCCCTACTTGCCCGCGCTGATCGGCGATGCTGGCCCCTCGGCTGCCTCGGTTCGCCACGATTGGGGGCGCACACTAACCGAATTGGCGAACGAGCGCTTCCTTGCTCCGATGCACGCCTGGGCGCAACAGCACCACACGTTACTTCGTTCGCAGACCTATGGAACACCACCTGTGAACCTCTCGAGTAACCGCTATGCCGATCTTCCAGAAGGCGAAGGCAAAGCGTCGCTGCTCATGTGGCGGGAATTTTCCGACACCCGCTGGGCCGCTTCGGCGGGCCATCTTTTCGAACGCCCGGTGATCTCCTCGGAGACCTGGACGTGGCTGCATTCCCCGGCATTTCGCGCCACGCCTCTGGACTTGAAGGCGGAAGCGGATCTGCATTTCTTGCAAGGCATCAACCAATTGGTCGGGCATGGCTGGCCTTATTCACCCCAGGAAGCTGGAGAGCCCGGTTGGCGGATGTACGCCGCAGCCGCCCTCAATGCCCACAATCCATGGTCGTTTGTAATGCCCGACTTGGCGCGCTATCTGCAGCGCGTCAGTTTTGCGTTGCGGCAGGGCAAGCCTGCCAACGATGTTGCGTTGTTGGTGCCGGATGACGACATCTGGGCCACTTTCTCCGCAGGCGTCCATCCCGCCCATTCATCCACGGCGCTAGCCGGTGTCAATGCGGCGCAATCGAATTTCAGCATCGATGAATCCCTGGCGAATTCGTTGACCAGTAAGCTCGTGCCGCGCATTCTCGATGCTGGATTCAATCTGGATTTTATCGATGCGGACGCCATCGATGCCGTGGGCATCCCGTATCCGGTCTTGATTCTGCCTGGCGTCGAGCGCCTGCCTCTGGCGACCTACCAGAAAATTGAAGAATACGCGCGCAGCGGCGGGATCGTCATTGCCACACGCTACGTACCGTCGATGGCTCCGGGATTTCTGGAGGCACAATCCGAGGAACCGCAGGTTCGCGAAATCTCGCAACGCCTGTTCCACGCAAGCGATTCTCCCGGACATTTCCTTCTCGACGAAACGCAACTGGGAGCTTCCTTGGCCACCTATCTCACTCCCGACGTCGTCTTTTCACCTAGAACTCCACGCCTCGGGTTCATCCATCGAAAGCTCGCGACAGCAGATTTGTATTTCATTGCCAACACCACGAACCACTCGCAACGCGTCGCAGCGGCCTTTCGCCACCCCAGGAAGTATGCCGAATGCTGGGATGCATTTACCGGCGAAATTTCCGCAGTGAAGAATGCCGCAGCCGTTGACGTTGATTTACAACCGTACGAGTCTCGCTTGATTCTGCTGACCGATACTCCCACGTCGCTGGAGAAATTACCGTTGGCAGTACATGCCCCTTTACGGACAATCGATCTGGCAACGGATTGGAGTGTTACTTTCGGCGACGCCAACCGGACAATTTCCATGGCCAAGCTCCATTCCTGGAGCGATGATCCATCTCTTCAGTACTACTCCGGTCAAGCCACCTACATGAGGTCGTTCCATTTAGCAGCTCAGGATCTCAACCTGAAGGCCACCGCCGTGCTCGATTTTGGCCAAGGCAAGCCAATCGAAGAACCCAATCTGCCGCCGGAGCACAGCATGAAGGCATACTTGGATGGGCCAGTGCGAGAAGCAGCCGAGGTCTATGTCAATGGTAAGCGCGCAGGCGTGGTGTGGCACCCGCCGTACACCATCGATGTCACCAAATTCCTCACCGTCGGCCAGAACAATCTCCGCGTTGTCGTGGGCAACACCGCCATCAATTCCCTGGCCGGCCACGCGCTCCCGACCTACCGGCTCCTGAATCAACGCTACGGCCAACGCTTCGAGCCCCAGGACATGGGGAATTTGCAGCCGCTGCCCTCAGGAATTATTGGAAACGTACGTTTGATTTTATCGCAATGAATGTAGGCGAAATGGCGGAGAGGGTGGGATTTGAACCCACGGTAGGGTTCCCCCTACACTCGCTTTCGAGGCGAGCTCTTTCAACCGCTCAGACACCTCTCCGCGGCGGTTCTTGTAATCGTAACAGACGCTTTGCATACGCAGCAATGTAGGTTGTGCGGACGTAAGCGG
This sequence comes from Candidatus Acidiferrum sp., assembly GCA_035309625.1. Classification (GTDB taxonomy): domain Bacteria; phylum Acidobacteriota; class Terriglobia; order Acidiferrales; family UBA7541; genus Acidiferrum. The sequence continues at coordinate 18,443 of DATGEY010000021.1, read as the reverse complement.
CCAACCTATCGTCTGGCCGCGAAGAATGACTGCAAGATCGCGGCGCATTCGTCCGCCAGAATCCCCGCCGTCACTTTCACCTGATGATTCAGCCGCGGATCCGTCAGGACCTGAAAACAGGATCGGACCGCGCCCCCTTTCGGATCATCGCAACCGTAAACCAGTCGCGGTACCCGCGCCTGAATCATCGCGCCAGCGCACATGCAGCAGGGCTCCACCGTTACATACAAAGTGGTGTCGGCCAGTCGATAGTTGCCGAGCGCCTGCGCGCCCCCACGCAAAGCGATGATTTCCGCGTGCGCGGTGGGATCGCAGTCGCGAATCGTTCGATTCCCAGAACGCGCGATAATCTGGCCCTCGCGCACTAAGATCGAGCCAATCGGTACTTCGCCGGCCGCCGCCGATGCGCGCGCTTCGGCCAAAGCCTGCTGCATGAACTCGACATCCTTCTCCATATCGCGCGAGCATATCACGCGCTCGCTTGACAATTCCCCCATCGCCAAAGAAACTACTCCCGCGCAGCCTGCAAAGAAAAGGTGCGGCAGAACGATTTTCTAGCGGCTATCGCGCACGCCGTGTCGTATTTGCTGAAGACTCTGAATGGAAATTCGACGAGATCCCATCACCCAAAGCTGGGTAGTGTTAGGGCAGCGCGAATCGTTAACCGATTCCTCGCAGTCTTGTCCCTTTGATCGCGGCACCGTCGAGAAGCGGCCCTCCATCCTGACTTGGCCAGCCGAAGGGCCGTGGCAAGTGCGGGTGCTCCCCCACCCGGACCCGTTGTATCGCATAGAAGGAGATCCCGGCCGTGTGGCGGAGGGCATGTATGACAAGATGGGCGCCATCGGTGCCCACGAAGTGGTGGTCGAGACCCCGCACCACGACAAAAACTTGTCCCAGCTCGCCGACGAAGAAATCGAACGTGTCCTATGGGTCTGGGCCTCGCGCGTCGCCGACCTGAAAAAGGATCCGCGCTTCAAGTACGTTGCGGTGTTCAAGAATCAGGGGATTCTGGCGGGCGACGAGTGGTCCCACGCCCACTCCCAAATCACCGCCACCATCTTTGTCCCCCGCCGCGTCAAGTACGAGCTCAACTCCGCCAGCGAGTGGTTCCGCGAACGCGAGCGCTGCATCTTCTGCGACGTGGTGCGCCAGGACGAAAAGCAAGGCAAGCGTATCGTCGATGTGCAAGGCGACTATTACGCGCTGTGCCCCTATTCCTCGCGCGTCCCCTACGAAGTCTGGGTACTACACCGTCGCCACAATCACCTCTTCGAGCAGCCCCGGCCCGGCTCCAATCGGCGCCAACTCGCCGCGCTGCTCGGCCGCGTCCTGCGCCGCATCGAAAAAGTTACCCCGGCCTATCATCTGGTGGTGCACACCGCGCCCAACACCCTAAGCAAAAAAGGCGAATTGGCCGGTTACTGGAAAACGCTTTCCGACGATTTCCATTGGCATATCGAAATCCTGCCCATCCTTGAAAAGCGCAGCAAGTCGTACAGCATCAAAGAAGTCTACTTCAATTCGCTGTTGCCGGAGCAAGCTGCGGAGCAACTCCGTGCTCTGGACCCCCATTCATGAACGGGGCCAGACGACGGCCCCTCTACACTTCGCAAAGCGGCGGCGTCATCTCTTCGCTGATTTCTCTGGCAGTCGTGCTGTTTCTCCTCGGGGTTCTGTATTTCGCGCGCCATCCAATCTTTCGCTTGATCGGTGAAGCCTGGGTGGTCGAAGACACGCTCGAGCCCTCCGACGCAATTTTGGTTCTCAGCGACGACAATTTCTACGCCGACCGCGCCACTCGCGCCGCGCAAGTTTATCGTCAAGGACTCGCGCCCATCGTCGTGGCCAGCGGCCGGCGCCTCCGTCCTTACGCGGGGATCGCGGAATTGATCGAACACGATTTGATTGAGCGTGGTGTGCCGAAAGACAAAATTCTTAGAGTTGCCCACGATGCCGAAAACACCCGGGAGGAAGCCAAGGCCTTGCTCCAGGTTGCGAAACAGAAGCGATGGCGCAGCGTGATTGTCGTGACTTCCAACTATCATGCCCGCCGCTCGCGCTACATTTTCACGCACATTTTCCCGGCCGATATCAGGATTCGCGTTACCGGCGCCAACGATGGCGATTTCGATCCGGAGCGGTGGTGGGAGAAGCGCATCTCGATAAAACAGCTGGCCCGCGAAATGGCCGGCATGGTGGTAGCCATCTGGGAGCAGCAGGCCGCCGCCGACGTAACCGATAAAGCACAAGTAATTGTGGCATCCCTCCGGCCGAATCCACTACGCATGGTATAGCACGTAACGTCACACCCCACATTTGCTACTAGGTATTTCCCTTTACACTCACCTAAGTCCTGTACTATCTTCACCGTCTCAAGTCGCGACTCCCAACCCAGGCCGACGAAGAGCGACTGACTGGAGTAAAAATCCTTCGTCGAGGTGTCTTGTGTGGAAGAAAGAAGACGTTAAATCTCAAGCGGTTCCGGAAAATCCATCCGCGATCTCCACTAGCCCGGCCCTGCCTGCCATCGGCGGCAGCCCAACCCGCGAACCTAGTTCCGCTCCGGTTTCCTCTAAGGCCTCCGCCTGCATCAGTCAGGGAATTCGCATCAAGGGCGAGGTCACCGGCAGCGAAGATCTCTTCGTCGATGGCCACGTGGAAGGCAAACTGAATCTGAGCAATGGCAGCTTGACGGTGGGTCCCAATGGGGAAGTAAAGGCCGACATCTTTGCGCGTGAGGTAATTGTGCGGGGTCGCGTCGATGGCAAGATCGTCGGTCGCGAAAAAATTCAGCTGTGGAGCACCGGCAATGTCGCCGGCGATTTGCAGACCGAGCGCCTTTCCATTGAAGACGGCGCTGTGCTGCGTGGTCGGGTTGAAATTGAGACCGGAAAGCCGCTCGATAAGTTCTCCGAGGCGCGCGGCGCAGCTGCGGGGGCTTCCAGAAGCGGACCGGTTCCGGTTAGTTCTGGATCGGCGGCGGACTAATGAGTTTTCTCAACAAACTGGGAATCGGTCTCGGCGCAGCCGCCGGCACTGGTCGCGAAACCCCACGCACCATTGCCGCCGTGGGCAGGCCCCGCCCCAATGGGCCTTCGCCCATTGCCGCCGTGGGCGCCACCCGCGCGCCGGAGCCCCGCGAATCCAACCGGGTTTCCAACGGTCTGAAAGAGTTCTTGTGGAATCTCGAGGGGCTCGGCCGCGGCACCCTGTTGGACCTTGGTCCGGCTTGGCAGACGACCCTGAGCTTCTTCATCGAGCGGGGATTCCGCGTTTCGTCCGAAGACATTCTTCGCGCCTGGAAGGAGTTTCTGCAGGAGGAGGAAGGGAAGCTACGCGAAGCGACCGGCCGCGCGGCTCAACATAACCTCGATGTCACGCCCGCCGCACGCGCCGCCCGCTTCCTGGAGGCCAACCTGCAGTATCCCAGTTCCTCCTTCGACGCCATCCTGCTTTGGGACTTACTCGATTACCTCGAGCCTCTGGTAGCCCGGCAAATGGTCGCCAATCTTACCGAGCTGTTGCGCCCCGGCGGCGTCGTTTTCGCCATGTTTCACAGTAAGAAAGCCGAAGGTTTTCAGCGGTATCGGGTGGCCGATTCGTCGACCCTTCAAGTTATTTCTTCGCCGGTCCTCTGTCCCGCGCAACGCGTCTATCAAAACCGTGAGATTCAGGATCTGTTTAGTCGCTATCGTACCGTGAAATCTTTTGTCGGCCGCGATCAGCTTCGCGAATCGCTCTTTATCAAGTAACCCGGTATCGTGCCCCATTTCCTGGCTTTCTGTGCCTTTCCCTATCTCTTCGCCTTGCGCGCCAGCCTGCGCAAGCGTAAATCTCAGTCGTGAGCTCATTGAGTTCTGGAGGGAGCATGACTCCACCGGGCTTAGAGCTGAACCAAAGCTAAACACACCGCTTTTGCGGTGCGCGTCGCCCGAAAGCTGACGCCTGGTTCGGCGTGCTTCCGTGGCGACACAGCCAATGGAAAGAAATGGGGAGCCGCCATGCTCCCCATTTCATTTAAGGATCCGATGTTGTTATGGGATGTTGCGACTAGGTAGGGAACATGGAGGCTGCCCTCTTGCGCGCTTGTCACTACGCGAGAGCATTCCTTCGATGAAGCATTCGCAGGAAAGAGTGGCGGTGGCTCTTCGGAATCTCAACCGCCGAACTTGGCACCTTGCAGCCAATGAATCGCTTCTCTTTGGCTGGCGATAATTTCCGCTTGCCACACAAGGCCCACTGCCATCGCACTCATCACCACAATGCAGATGGCAATTACGAGAGTTTTTTGGGTCTCGGAGGCGGCGCTGCGAAAGAATTGAGCGGGCGAAGCCATAGTAAGGGATCTCCTAGTACTCTACCGTACAATGAGGGTCGAGGGGGATTCGCCCACAGACGCGCTGCCGCGTCCCCCTTTGCACCGCAACTTGATGGCCAGTTCATCCCTGAAAGCCGCTGGTCTACTGCCTTCGCAAATCAATAGGTTGCAAGGCCCGTCCCCTCGCACTTTGTTCTGCCGCGAACTCATCCTGTGCAAAAACGGCGGTTGACCGATAAATTTTTTCCACTGTTCATTTACGTTTTGCTGCCCAGACTTTCAACGATTTGCTCCCATACCGTGGGTTCATCCAGCGCAACCTCGCGAAAGCGATGCGGCAGCTTCGTTTCTCTCGGCTCGCCCCCAACTTCCAGATCCGTGCTGTCCATCAGCACAAAGCCTCGGTCGCAAGCCTCCAGAAGTTCGCGCGAATCCGACCCCCGGCCGATTCCCAAGATTTTCGGCTGCGAACGCAGCGCACGCGCATACAGCTTTGACAGCTCGCGCACGCACTGTTTCAAGTTGGCCCCGATCGCCAGCGACCATAACACCCCCCGCCGCCTTAACTGGCACTTCCGTGCCGCTACCTCTGCCGCGAAGCGTTGCACGTCGCTTTCTCTCGCTCCGGCGAAGAAAAAAAGTTCGTCGAAGTCCATGTGACGCATCAATTCGGCCTGTTGCGCCGGCAGACCCGCATTCTGTGCCAGTTCCCGCGGCGATAGGGATCGCAGCGCCACTCCGCTGACACGCGTTTTCTGGCAGAGTTCCTCCAGTGCCTCCGCCGCCGCTGGCTGCGGTTCTGCCACTGGGATGCACGTGAACCTCCCCAGCCGCAAGGTCTTTGGGGGCCGCAAATGGAAGTAACCCTCGGGAAGGTAAACCCCGCAGCCGCCTTCCGCAATGTACGGATGGCTGTGGCCCAGTTTTCTTCGCGGATCGTCAATTTGCAGGCGGCTACGCGTCGTTATCCACACCACTGGAATGGCCGCGTGGTCCATTGCCGCGGTGAACTCGTCGAATCCAACCGCCATTTTCCCTCGCACGGGAATTAAGCCATCGACATCGCAAAATACGATCGCGGGTGTTTGAAGCAATTGGGCTCCTGCAGCCCAGTCATTGTAGCGGACTTTCGCTGTCTGCTTGCCGCCAGCAAAAAAAGGCGGGCAGCCAAAGCCGCCCGCCCTTCCGTCCGGTCTCGTGAGACCGGGCTCTCTCCGCTCTTATCTGCCGGTCGTGGAAGCTGCCGCCGCCGACTGTTGCGTGTTCGCCTTCGGAATGCTCACGTACCCGCTGACCTGGTCCTTGCCGACCTTGTTGATCACCAACTCTTCGGGTAGCCGCGTGCCAGAGGTGTAGAAGAAGACCGGTTCATTCAGCGCCCGGTTCTTTTTTTCAAAACGCTTGTCTTCCACCGTCATCACCACGCTGTACTGATTACGCTTCTGGTTGACTCCCTTGAGCTCTACCGTGACGTTCCCCACCTTTTGGGGCTTGTTCTTGCCGGCCACGGTGAATTCTACATATTCCCGCTCGCCCAGCCGTCGCAGCTGGTCGATTTCATCATGGTTGCGCGCGATCAGGGTTCCCATCTCGCTACGCGCCATCTTCAAGTCTTCCCGGGTCGTATCCAGGTCCGTGCGAACCCCGCCCACTTTGGTGTCCACGTTTTTCAGCTCATCGGAAGACGCCTTGGTCGCCAGCTCTCCCTTAACTGAGGTGTCCAGCGCCGTCAGCTTCTGTGTGGTTTCGTCGTTTAGCTTGGTGGCTTCCGCGCGGGCGGTTTTCAACTGCCCTTGCGTAATCTTGAGCTTCTTGGTTACCACGTTGAGGTCGCCTTGCAGATCCGTGTTGGCCTTTTCGTCCTGCGCCAACCGGTCCTTCAGCGACGATACATCCTGCTGTACTGCTTGCTGTGTGGTTTTCAACTGCGCTGCTACTGTTTGCTGGGTCGCGTCAAGCTTAGCGGAGGCATTCCAGCCAAACCACAAGCCGCCTACGGCGATCAGTCCCAGCACTACGATCGCGGGAAGCTGCCACGCTGGTGTTTCCCTGGTCTCGATAATGTGTTCGTCGGACATATCCAATCTTTTCTCCTTCACCCCGTTGGGGCGAAACTTCAATCTGATTACCGGCCCTTGGCCCTTCTATGTGCATGCTTCTCGCCAAAGCCTGCCGCCTCTTCGTGAACCGCCGTCAGCACGCGTAAGTGAATGAAGGTATGGGTGTTGATAGGGGGTGCTACAGCTTTATTGCCAGCTTGTGAAGCGTACTAGTCCTGGGAAAGATTACCCACTTAAGCCACCAGCCTGTGGAAAAACCCACACGGGCCTCTCAAATCTCCAATCCCAACTCCTGAAACGCCACCCGCAGTTGCTCCGGCGACCGATATTGGATTCCTGCCAGCCCCAGCCGTCGGGCCGCCTCGGCGTACTCCGCTATATCGTCCACGTAAACCGCCTCTTCCGCCCGGACCCGACAGGCCTGCAATGCTTTCCCGAAGATGATCGCGTTCGGCTTACTCGCGCCCACCGCGCAGGAGTACACTCGCTCCCGAAAATGCTCAAAAAAGTCGTAGCTTCGCTCCATGTGTGCTACGTGTATGGGGTCGGTGTTGGAAAGCAGCGCCAACCGATACTTCTTTGCCACCTTGCCCAGCCACTCATTGTCCTGAATCGGCTCCGGGGCTAGCACTCGGTTCCACGCTTCGCTGAACTCTTCAAACCTAGCCGGGCCTCCGAATCGCTGCCGCATGTGCGCGTGCCAGTCCCTTGGCTGAATTCGCCCTTCCTGCCAGTCTTTCCAGCGTGGATCTTTCTCGATCGCGGACCATAGCTCTTCCGGCGTCCATGCCCGATCGGACGTTAGGCTTTTCACCGCTCTGACGACATCGATGCGAATCAGCACTCGCCCGATATCGAAAATGACCGCACGAAACTTCCCGGCCGCCACGTTTACCGAGCCTTCCCGCGAGCTATCGTACGCCGCGCGCGGACAATGCTGATCACTGCCGGGAGCAGCGACGCCACCACCACCACCGCAATCACGTAATGAATGCGCTGCCCGATGTTGGGCACCGAGCGTCCCAGAAAAAAACCGCCCAATATCATCGCACCCACCCACAAAACTCCTCCCAAAACATCGAACAGCAAATATCGCATGTACGGCATCGCTGCAGCTCCCGCCACCGGTGCGCAGAACGTCCGGATAATCGGCACGAAGCGCGCAAAAATCACCGCCCGCCCGCCGTATTTTTCGTAGAACCCGTGCGCCCGCTGCAAATGGCTGCGCCGGAAAAAGAATGAGTCTTCTCGCCGGTACAGCGCCGGCCCGGCCTTGCGCCCGATCCAGTATCCGACTTGATCCCCGGCGATCGCGCAAGCCATCACCGGCGCCAGCAGCCACCGCAGCGGAACTACGCCCGCGGCCGAGAAAATACCCGCGGTCACCAGCAGGGAATCGCCCGGAAGGAAAAACCCCACAAAAAATCCCGTCTCGATGAACACAATGGTGCAAACCAGCGGCGTGCCACCGCTCCGGATGAGTTCTTTTAGTCCTTCAGGGTCGTAGAGGGAACGTAAGAAGTGAAGGATCGATTCGAGCACGCCGCGTTGGTCCTTGAAAGGTTCCTTGTGGCCCTCTGCGGCACCAGCACCATTACTCGCTCGCGCGCTGCGCAAAATGCGCCACAACCAATACGGTAACAGAAAACCCCCAAATCATATCCGCATTCATGCCAAACCAACATCATGGCCGCAATCATGACGTACCAACCGTTCAGGCGCGTCATCGTACCGCCTCCTCCAGCATGGGCTGCCTTTCCGCCGGTGTATGTATATGGAGCGCCGCTCGCGCCAAGAACTTCTGTATGCGTGGTATCGCGCTGCGCGCTGCCGCGGCGCCCGCTTCAATCGCCTCGTCCGCACGCTCGAAATCGTCCCAAGCCACCGAATGTACGTCCGGCCGCAACGCCAGGTCTGCGTCTCGCTCCCATACTTCCTGTTGATGCTTCTGCGCCGCCGCCACCGCCCGGCTCACTACTTGAAAAATGTTGCTGGGCATTCCGTGGTATCCGTCTTGCATCCCTACGGACACTCCCAATACATACTCCGCGCCCAGATCCCGCGCAGCTCGCGTCGGTACCGGCGCCACCAGTCCGCCGTCCGCCAGGCACCGCGTTCCGATTTCCACCGGCTCGAATAATCCGGGGAAGGCGCAGCTCGCCCGTATCGCATCAATCAGATTGCCGTGCGTTATCGTTACCGGCTCGCCGCTGTTCAGATCCGTAGCCACCACCGCCATCGGGACCCGCAAGTCCTCGAACTGCCTGGCCTCGAAGACCCTTTCAATGAGGTCGCCCAGCCGGTGGTTACTTGCAAAGCCCAGCCGCGAAACCCGCCACCGTGCAATGTCCCGCAAACGTAGTGTCCGGCAGGTGGCTATGATGCGTGCCAGCGGCGCGCCGCTCGCGTATGCCGCACCTAATATGCTTCCCACGCTGGTTCCCGCTATGCAGGAAATCGGTATGTGGTGCTGTTCCAGCACCTGCAGCACACCCAGGTGCGCAAATCCACGCGCGAAGCCACCGCCCAGGGCCAGTCCAATTCCTGGCTGCATGACCGGCTTGGCCCGCTCGAACGGTCCGCTTTGTTGGCTGTTCGTCACGCCTCCACAATGCCAGCCCCTTGCGTCCCGCCCAATGGGTCGCACGTCCCGGAAAAACAGTACGGATGTACTTGCCTCCCTGACCTGGCAAAAAATTCTCCGAATTTCTAAGACAGTACTTCCTTACTAGCCCGCTGCCCTCTCTGTACCATTGGCCCCGGCAGTACGCTGCGGCAATCTGTATCGCGTCAGGGCAACCACACCTCACGGAGGGGGCATGCACAGCGCATTCGCAACCTGGATCGGGCAGCCTGTAGTCCTGCAGGTCGCTTTGGGGGACATCAAAGTTCCCTTGCGCGGCAAGCTTCTCAAAGAGGGTGGCGATACCCTCCGCGTTCGCATCGGTGATGGCTGGGACGTAGATATCTACAAAACGATGGTGCTGGCGGTGGAAGAAGACGCCATGGCCACCGTAGCCGCCTAAGGGGGATTGCGCATGAACAGCCCAGTTCCTAAATATGTCACGCAAGGCCGCGCCGCCATGTTGCTCGGAATTGCGCAGAATGAACTATCCCGCATCTCCAGCGAGTCCGGTCTCGGTCATGTAGAGCGTGCCGGCGATCAGGAAGAGACCTTCTATACCTATGAAGAGCTTCGCAAGATTTGCCTGATGACCGTGGACCACGTGCACTAAGGCTTACGACTTTCCTCCGGCCCTCTGTTATATCCCCGGCCCCGGGTCCTCCTACCCCCCGAAGACCCGGGGTTTTTCTTTCTCGTAAACCTGCGACACAATCTCAACTTTGTTGTACGATGCGCGCCGCAGTAGATGTGGTGCCGCCAACAGGGTGCCGCCCGGCCGCAGGGGCTCGGCACAGCCGTGCCCACCGCAGCGCTGGGCAACGCTGTCCGGCCCCGGGAGAAGCCGTTGAATCGCATCAAACATCCGATTTGCTGGACCGCCGTTTCGCTCGCTCTCTTCTTGGCGGCCATTGCCTTCAAGTCTCCCGTAGCCGCCGACGAGTCTTATGACCTCGCCATTGTCAATGGCCACGTGATGGATCCGGAGTCCGGCCTGGACGCCGTCCGCAATGTGGGCATTCGTGGCGCCAAAATCGCGGCTATTTCCTCCGCGCCTCTGAACGCCAAATCTACCGTCGATGCCAAAAATCTCGTGGTTGCCCCCGGCTTTATCGATCTGCACGAACACGGCCAGGAAGCCCGCAATTACGAATTTCAGGCCCGCGACGGCGTCACCACTTCGCTCGAACTCGAGGCAGGCACCGATGATGTTGATCGCTGGTACGCCCTGCGCGAAGGGAAGTCGCTGATCAATTTCGGCGTAAGCATCGGCCACATTCCTGCCCGTATGCGAGTGCTTGGCGATCCGCAAGGCGGCATGCTCCCCACCGGCGACGCTGCACATCGCGAGGCCACTTCGCAGGAACTGGCGCAAATTATTGCTGTCATGGAAAAGGGCTTTCGCCAGGGCGCGCTCGCCGAAGGCATGGGGATCAACTACACGCCCGGCGCCACGCATTGGGAAATTGTCGAAATGTTTCGCGTCGCCGCCAAGTACAACGCCTCCGTTCATGTCCATCTGCGCTATGGTGGATTGAAAGAGCCGAATACCGGTCTCGCTGCGCTCGAGGAAGTACTCGCCGCCGCCGCTGCCACTGGCGCTCCGCTGCACGTTGTGCACATCACCAGCATGGGCATGAAGTACACGCCGCAGCTCATCGCCATCGTCCGGGGCGCGCAGGAGCACCATCTCGATGTCACCACCGAATGCTATCCCTATACCGCGGGAAGCACCGCGCTGCAATCCGCCATTTTCGATCCCGGCTGGCAGGAAAATATGGGCATCACCTTCAAAGACATTCAGTGGGCGGCTACCGGCGAGCGCCTGACCGCTGAAACTTTCGACAAATACCGCAAAGAAGGCGGCATCGTGGTCATCCATTCCATCCCCGAAGAAGCGGCGCGCACCGCCGTTGCCGATCCCATCGTGATGATCGCCAGCGACGGCATGCCCATCACCGGCGCCAAAGTGCATCCCCGCGGGCAGGCCACGTTTGCACGCGTACTCGGCCATTATGTCCGCGAGGAAAAAGCTCTCGACTTGATGACTGCGCTGCGCAAAATGACATTGATGCCGGCGCAGCGCCTCGAAAAGCGCGCCCCTGCATTCAAGGATAAAGGGCGCATCCGGGTGGGCGCCGACGCCGATATCGCCATTTTCGATCCCGCCCGCGTGATCGATCGAGCCACCTTCGATGATCCCCTGCAGCCGTCCGCAGGCATTCCCTTCGTCCTGGTCAACGGGGTCCTCGTCGTGCGAGACGCTCAGCTCGTCGATGGCGTACATCCCGGTCGAGCCGCACGCGCCCCGGTTTCCAACTGAAATGGCCGAACGCATCGGGAACATCACGGAGCCGTCATTGATTGAGCCCATAAGTCCCCGCAAAAATGCTGCGCGCCACGCCGTGCTGGCCGGCTTCCTTGGCTGGACCCTGGACGCTTTCGATTTCTTCGTGGTGGTTTTTCTGTACGACACGCTGGCCCACCAGTTCGGCGTGCCGAAAAAGAGCATCGTCTTTACCGTCACCGCCACCCTGGCCATGCGCCCACTGGGCGCCCTTCTGTTCGGCCTACTCTCGGACCGCTACGGGCGCCGCGTGCCGCTCATGCTCAACGTGCTGTATTTCTCCGTCATCGAAGTGCTGTGCGGTTTTTCTCCCAACTACACATTTTTTCTGGTGATGCGCGCTCTCTTTGGCATCGGCATGGGCGGAGAATGGGGCGTCGGCGCCTCGCTGGCCATGGAAGCGGCCCCGGTGCGCTGGCGCGGAATATTGAGCGGCATCCTGCAAGCGGGCTACTCCATCGGTTATTTGTTGGCCGCCGTCGCCGCGCGATTCCTGCTGCCGGCTCTCGGTTGGCGCGCCATGTTCTGGGCCGGCGCCGTTCCCGCGCTACTCGCGCTGTACATTCGCACCAAGGTCCCCGAATCGGAGGCCTGGAAACAGCATCGCGCGGCCAGCACCGGCGAAGTGCTGCGCGTGGTCGCTCGCGAATGGAAGCGCTTTGTCTATCTGGTCGCGCTGATGACCTTCATGATGTTCCTCTCCCACGGCACACAGGATCTGTATCCGGACTTCCTGCAGGAAGTGCACAAATTCTCTGCCGCGCTGCGCGCCAATACCGCCATCATTTACAACTGTGGCGCGGTGGTCGGCGCCATTATTTTCGGTCACCTGTCTCAGAAGGCCGGACGCCGCAAAGGCATGCTGGCCGCACTTGGCCTGGTGCTGCTGGTGATTCCTCTCTGGGCCTTTGGAGCCACCGTGCCGCTCATCGTCGTTTCCGCCTTCTTGATGCAGGCCGGAGTGCAAGGCGCCTGGGGCGTGATTCCAGTGCATCTCAATGAGCTCTCTGCGGACGCCGCGCGCGGCTTGATGCCCGGTCTCGCCTATCAGCTGGGCATTCTCCTGGCTTCGCCGACAAATTCCGTTCAGTACGCCCTGCGCGACCGGGTGGGCTACCAGTGGGCCATCGCCGGATTCGAGCTGGTGACCATAGCGGTGTTGGCGCTTTTGCTTTGGCGCGGCAAGGAAGATCACAGCCGCAGTTTCGTCCGCGCCGATCTGCCGGGCAGATTCGCCACGGAAAGAGAAGCGGGGACCACATGACCCTCCATTGGAAACCAACCCGGCGTTCCTTCGTCTCCGCGGTGGCCGCCTTTGCTGCCGCTATCTGGAGCCCCAGAAAATTGCTCGCTTCCGGGGACAGCGGCTCGGCACCGCCTGCGGACGACAAGCTCACCGGCTTTGGCGCGTCCGGCAACGTCTACGCAGAACTGGGCGTGACCACGGTGATCAACGGACAGGGCACCATGACCATCCTCGGCGGCTCGCTGATGCGCCCGGAAGTGGAAGCGGCCATGACATTGGCCAGCCAGCATTTTTGCAGTATTCCGGAACTTGAAGTGGCCGCCGGCAAACGCATCGCGGAGATGCTCAAGCTGCCCGCCGGATATTCCGCGCTGGTCACTTCCGGCGCCGCGGCTGCCATGCAATCCGGCCTGGCCGGAATCCTCACCGGAGACAATCAGCAGTTTATTCAGCAGTTGCCCGACCTCACCGGAATGAAATCGGAAGTGATCATCCAGAAGTCGCACCGCAATGGCTTCGATCATCAGTTGCGCTCCACAGGCGTTAAACTGATCGAAATCGAAACCCGCGAGGATCTCCGTAAGGCCGTCAATCCCGCCACCGCCATGATGCACTTCAGCAATTTCCTCAACGCCGCCGGCCAGATCAAGGTCGATGAGTGGATCAAACTCGGCAAGGAATACAAGATCCCCTGTTTCAACGACGCCGCTGCCGATACCCCGCCGATGTCCCACCTATGGGATTACGCGCACATGGGCTATGACCTGATTGCCTTTAGCGGTGGCAAAGCCATTCGTGGCCCGCAATGCGCCGGTTTGTTGATCGGCCGAAAAGATTTGGTGGCCTACGCCTTGCTGAACAACAGTCCTTATGAAGACACTCTGGGCCGCAGCCAGAAAGTAGGCAAAGAAGAAATCGTCGGGATGATCAAGGCCCTCGAAAGCTATCTGAAAGAAGATCATGACGCGCTCACTAAAGAATGGTGGCGGCGGCTAGACAGCATCTCCGCGGAAATCCTGCGCGTGCCCGGCGTCAGCACCTCCTTCTCCGTCCCAGACATAGCCAACCACGTCCCCCACCTCGAAATCCACTGGGACCCGCGCCACATCACGCTAGACCCCGCAGCCGCCGTCCGCGAGCTGCGCAGCGGCAAGCCCTCCATCGTGCTGGTCAACAATGAGAGCGGCCTGCTAATGAATTCCTTCATGCTGCAACCCGGCGAAGAAAAAATCATAGCCGAGCACCTGACGCAACTCTTCCGCGCCCACCCAGCGTAACGGCTTCCGTCTTGGCCTTTGTAGCGGCCGCATTCGCGCGACCAACCCCAGGCCCAAGCCCTGGCCCTCAAGGCCAAGTGGCCGATACGCCGTTTCGCCTGCGGAGTTTTTGACGCTGTAACCCGTGTTCCGCACTCTTCACCTTAACAATGCTGTGGCTCTTCCAGGTTTCCGCCGTTATGCGGCCTAAAGAACAGGTATTCTTTTCTGTCCCTTCGACCAGTTTCGCCCGTCCTCGCGTTCCATTACGATGAGCCGTGATCGTTCAGCCAGAGCGCCGTTTGCGAGGGACCAAATTCCACAATTCCCCTCGCGCAATTTCTATCACGACTGCACCGTGGTCTCACGCATGCTGCTCGCCGCTCGATTTCTTCCAAATTTCAGGTTCTGAAGCCGCGTCGTCTGCCAACTCTTGTGTTTTCATAGGTTTGAACGCTCTTGAATTCTCTTGCGGCTTTTTTCGTAACTCCAACCCTTTGTTTTCAATAGCTTCCAGCCTCTTTTTGCAAAACACCCGGGGGTGGTGTACCCCAACGCAGCGCCCTCCCCCATGCACCCACTACCCGCAGCGCGGTACATCCTGGTCTTAGCCCAAAGGGCACTTCGATCCCGGCGAGGATGCGCTGGAGGCGGCGCGCAGGGAAATTTACGAAGAAAGCGGCCTGCTCGAGTTGGTCCACCGGCTTCAATCGCGTTTCGCTGGTCCGGAACAGAAACATGGTGATCGCTTTGAGCTCCCGGCGGTTGGTTCGCGAACTCGGCACTTTGGGTGAAGAAGGAAAAGGTGGCACAGTTGTTGACGCACAAGAAGGATAAGGACTTTTTTCGGGCGATGGAGAGAAGCCTGTCCGTGTGAGGTGACGCTGCACGCCGATGCCATGTGCGGTCGTCCTTTTCGAGCGAGAGGGGCGTGCATCGGGAATCAAACAATAAAGCGCAGCAAAGCAATGCGGCGATCACTAGGGTACCTAATGGGTCGAAGCACCCGAAAACTCTGCCGCGCGGAAAAGCTTAAATCGATCCCTGACCTTCGTCGGGCCCACCGGCGTCAACTAGACGGGGGTCTGAAGCTCCTCGATCGGGGCTGGCGCCAAAGTTTGGTGAATTTTGGCGGGAGGATGATGTGCTGCACTGCCGTTGGTTTGCGGGACGACCGCAGAGACAAACAGAGCCAAAACTAGGGCGGCCAGAATGGTGATGATGACTAAATTCCACCGTCGGAAACTAGCCTCGGCTCCGGGCTCGACCGGTATCAGGTACCAAGGCTGTGGATCAAACTTTCGATACTGCATGTCCTTTCCCCTTCACAACTGCAATCGTGCGCGGTTCGCCAAGCGCTCGCGAGCGCAACGGAAATTGTGGAAAGCTGCCGGCCGGTTTGGAGGTCGCCATTTCAAGCGACCCAGAACGACGGTTTTCGTGAGCCTCGCCAATAAGACGTATCGTAAGACGATATGGTGTCCGCGAAAACGAGGAGGCAACCACCACGCTGGATGTTATGACCTTGATCTGGTGCGATCCGTGCTCTGGTGTCTACTTTATCGCCATGCAAAATCCAAATTGCAATTTTTGCGCGAACGGAATTACAATTCCAGCCCCGTCCCCGAAAAACCGAGTGTCAGGAGCTTCAGTGACCCGAGCCAACGCCGTTCGCTGTTCGCCGTGGTTCCTCTCTTTTGTTTCCGTAATCGTGTCCGCGCCGCTCGCTCTTGCGAATGGCCCAGATGTGATTAAGGCTTCCCACAATGACGTTTCGGCGCCCTTTTCGCAGATGGCTGGCGGCGCCTCGTTCAAAAGTGGGGGGACCGATAGCCAGGCTCTCACAGCACGCGCCACCGGAGCGATGATCACCAACCCAAACACGGACCCCGTTGCGGCGCCATTGGCCGGCCCGCTGACCGGCGTCACTCTGCTCAGCAATTTCGACGGGCAGAGCGCTCAGGACAATCGCAACTTGTTCGGTTTCGCGTTCGTTCCCCCGGATACCAATGGCGCTGTCGGCGACACGCAGTTCGTGCAGATGGTGAACGTGACCATCGCCGTTTACGACAAATCGAGCGGCGAATTACGGCTCGGGCCGGCGGCAATCCACACGCTCTGGACCGGTTTCGGCGGTCTGTGTGAGTTTGGTGGAGGCACGGCGACGTTTGCAGATGGCGGAGATCCCGTCGTGCTGTATGACCAATTGGCTGGGCGCTGGCTGGTGACCCAGTTACAATACAACACCACGTTCACGCAGTCAGCGCAGTGCGTTGCCGTTTCCACAAGCTCCGATGCCACGGGTTCCTACAACCGCTACGAGTACGACTTCGGCGCGAACTTCCCGGACTATCCAAAATTCGGCGTGTGGCCCGACGCGTACTACAACACCATCAACGTTTTTCCCGGCAACAGCTTCGCGGGCGCGGAGGCATGTGCCTTTGACCGCAACGCCATGCTTTCCGGCGCGCCGGCCAGCGCGATCTGTTTCCAGCAAGCTTCCACGGTTTCGAGCCTGTTGCCAGCCGACCTCGACGGCAGCACCTTGCCGCCGGCAGGCGCGCCGAATTACCTGGTAAGCCTTGCTGATTCCACCCATCTGAACTTCTTCCGCTTCCACGTGGACTTTAGCAATCCGGTTAATTCAACCTTCACCGGCCCCACACTCATCCCCGTAGCGCCCTACAACGAGGTTTGTGCTCGCGCAATCACTCTGTCCTGCATCCCGCAGCCACAGCCGGGGGAAAAAGTGGATGGACTTTCCGACCGGGTAATGTTCCGGCTGGCCTACCGTAACTTCGGCGACCACGAGTCCCTGGTGGTCAATCACACCATTAAGGGTGGAGCGCTCGCCGGCGTGCGTTGGTACGAGATCCGCAATCCGGCGGCGCCGTTTGTTTACCAGCAGTCTACCCTGGTCGATCCGGAGGTGAACTATTGGCTGGGCAGCATCGCCATGGATAAAATCGGCAACCTCGCCCTGGGCTTCAGCGTTTCCAGTCATAACGTATTTCCCAGCGTGTATGTGGCTGGCCGCGCATCCACCGATCCGGCGGGTGCCCTGTTCGGACCGCTGGTGCTTGTGAATGGCAGCGGCGTGCAGTTCAACTCGTTCCATCGCTGGGGAGACTACAGCTCCATGGCCCTCGATCCCGCCGACGACTGCACCTTCTGGTATACGCAGGAGTACTACGCGACCACCGGCAGCTTCAACTGGGCGACCCGCATCGGCTCGTTCAAGTTCGACAGCTGCAAGGGACGAAACAAGTAATTCGCGTCGTAAGAAGATGCCCGGTGCTATTGACTTGTGCGAGTCACAGTGAACGAACGGGAAATAGCCATAAAGGTACACGCGCCGGGCGGCTTTAACGCGTTCAGAGCCGCCGCGCGTTCTTCGCGCGCAGCTTCACCACCAATTTCAAGGATTGCAAACTCCGCGTGAACGCTGTTATCCCACGCGCGAATTCCTTCTCCGGGCTACCGCAATTCCTTGGGCATGACCGAGGAACAGTGCCCCGTGACAGGGAAACTTCGCAAATTGCGGAGGTCGGTAACTAAATGAAGAAAGTGGTGCGCCCGGGGGGACTCGAACTCCCGACCTTCTGGTTCGTAGCCGTTCGACCTATTTTGCCAAATCTTGCCAGAGGAGTGGCTAATCGAACGGATTCAGCAAGTTGGGGCAACTCCGTGCAATCTGCTTTCTCCTTCTTTATCCCCGGTTTGGGTCGCTTTTGCCGCGGTTTTCCGCGATCTGCGTTACATTTTGGTGACAAGTACCCATGGCCTTCTCTTGGATTCACAGCCATTTTGGCAATTACCTCGGTAAGGCCGCAGTAGCAATCTGATTGCCAGCTCTAGCAAACTGCTCTGGCCTCTGACGTGCTTATGCACCAGACTTGCGCCCCGAGCCTTGACAAGCGTCGCTACGGACCGATATTCTGCCGCTGCGTTGAGTATTTACTCAACATCCGATGTACCATAATTTTGGATCCGCTTTGCGCAGCAAGCGCCTCGAAGGAGGCTTCAGCCTCCGTGCTCTTGCGAGGCGCGTGGGCGTCAATTTTACCTACCTCAGCAAGCTCGAAAACGGTGTACTGCCACCACCCGCATCCAGCACGATACACAAACTCGCGAAAATCCTGAAGCAATCGCCGGACGTATTGATGAGATTAGCCGGCAAGTTACCGCAGGATTTATCTGCGATCCTTCTCGAAGACGAGAATGTTCCCAATTTCCTGCGCGCAGCTAATAGGCAGCGCCTTAGCCGCTCAGACTGGGAAGAACTAGCTCAATACCTTAACGAACGTCGACCCAAGACGCTTCCGGGACTGGCGGGAAGTCTTCGCGATTCCTTTTTGGTAGATCGCCTGATTGAACGGCTCTCTCTTGAAGTACCGCAGCAGCGCCAGCTCGTTTTCCTGGAAATGTGTGGCATGAACGGCCACAGACTCGTGCGGGCGGCCCTAGGAAATGTGTTAGACGGCAAGTTGCGTGTCGACGCCGGACCTAGCCGTTCGAAGGTTGGTACGACTGAATTTTTGAAACGGGTGGGGTTGTTGGCGCAGCGCAAAGATGTCCGGTTCCTTATGT
>DATGEY010000020.1:0-50501 GCA_035309625.1 Candidatus Acidiferrum sp. | reverse complement strand
CGGCTTCGCTCGGGATAACAATTTGTTTGAGCTGAGCGATGGACCGAGCACTTCCATTGCGCAAATCTGCCCGCGACGGTCCGCGGCCGCTACGTAGTGCAAGAGGCGGCGAAAAGCAGATCCCTCGTCGCGTTGCAAACGGCGCAACGCTCTGTCGGGATGACGCGCGGGCCGGCGAGACGCCGGCGCTACTACGCAATTACCGCGTACTGCAAGAGGCGGCGAAAAGCGGATCCCTCGTCGCGTTGCAAACGGCCAACGCTCTGTCGGGATGACGCGCGGGTCGGCGAGACGCCGGCGCTACGGGGACGGTCTTGATTCGCAGCGCCGGCGCATCTGGATCGATCCACGGAATCGGTTTGCGGATCAACGGGAAAGTTTTGCGGGAAAGAGCGGAGGGGAGTAATCGATCCTAGGGCTAAAACGGGTGGCGCAGCATGCTGCGCCGCTACAAAGGAGTCGTTCAACTTTCAGGCGAGGTAGATTTCGGTTTCGGTTTTTATGATGAAGAGGGCGGCGGAGTCTGGATGGCCGGCGTTGCGGAATTTTTGGCGGGTTTGGCGATTCTTATGCTCGGTTTTTGGCGTAGGTGTAATTGATGTAGCGGGTGTGGGAATGGGGGCCGGCGGCTATTGCTATGGACTGGAGCGGGGCGATCAGGTTGAGGGTTTGGCTTTCGTTGAAGAAACGCTGGAGGCCTTGGAAGTTATCGTCATCGAGGGAATAGTCGATATTTTTTTGGAGGTAGAGGCGGAGTTCTTTTTCGGGAAGATGCATTTCGGCGGCGGCTTCGGCGGCGATTTGGGGGATTTGGGTGAGGCCGAAATCGCGGGAGGCTTGAAAGTCGGCGGTTAACTCGGCGGGGATGAGCCCATCGGGAAAAGAATGATTGCGGGCGGCCCAGATGGCGAGGACGGCGGGCTTTTCGGTCAGGTGCCACCATTCTTTTACTACGTCGTAGATGTGGAGTTGGGTGGAGGGGTGCAGGTCGAGGCTGAGATCTTGCCGAGCTGGGGCGCAGCGGTGCTGCGGCCCTACGGGGGGCTCGGCGGACGAGGCCTCGCGCGGAGGCTTGGCTGGCGCAGCATGCTGCGCCGCTACAAGGGAATCGGAATGGGGCGAGGTTGGGGGATCGGACAATACGGCGGCGGGGGCCAGCCATTCGGCGTCGGGGCCGGGCTTGACGGGACTGGCTTCGGCGGCGATGGCGATGCGGAGGGCGGCGTCGCCGATTAGCAGGGCGGCGTCGGCGGTGGCTAACATGGCGTCAGGGTCGGGAGCAGCTTCCAGGAATTCGGGGGCGATTTGCCAGCGGCGGGCGGCGAGGATTCTGACCAGCGCTTGGGTGCTGCGGGAGCTGCGGTCAAGGGCGATGCGGCGGGCCTGGCGGATGGGGACTTTGCTGATCACGAGGAGGCTGCGGACGCGCTCTTTGGAGGCGATGGCCAGGTTGGGAAGGATGGCGAGGGGGAGGCCGGAGGCGACGATGCGCGGATACTCGATGGCGGGGATGATGGCGACGTCGGCGGCGCCGGAACGGAGGGCTTCGGCGCACTGCGAGGGAACGGTGAAGGAGAGGTCGTATTTGCCGCGGAGCGGGCCGTGGGTGAAGCCGCGGACCAGCGGGGCGGTGTTGAGGTATTGCACTACGGAGATGCGGAGTCTGGTCACGATTGGGGGAGGAGAAAATTTTACCACAGAGCGCAGAGAGGTCAGGAGACGAGGGGATTTTGCGGCGCGGCGCGCGGATTTGATGTACAACACTTCAGCTAATTTGAAGCTTGCGGATTTGGAGGCGGGGGAAATGGCGAAACGTTGGTGGCTGATGATTTTGGCGGCGATGTTGTGTGGCGCATCGCGCGCTGACGCGCAGGCGAAGAGTGAAGCGGGGGCTGGGGCGTCTCCGGCGGCGGGGGAAAAAGCGATTTCGATTGCGGAAAAGACGAAGTCGATGGAGAAGATGGCGGGATATTTCAATATTTATTGGGATGCCAAAGCAGGGAAGATTTGGGTGGAGATCGATAAGTGGGGGACGGAGTTTTTGTACCAGAGTTCGCTGCCGGCGGGGATTGGTTCGAATGATATTGGGTTGGACCGCGGGCAGCTGGGCGGGACGCATGTGGTGCGGTTCGAACGCAGCGGGCCGAAAGTGCTGCTGGTGCAAGCGAACCTGGACTATCGCGCGGTGAGCGAGGATGCGGACGAGCGGCGGGCGGTGCGCGATTCGTTTGCGGAGTCGGCGTTGTGGGGATTTACGGTGGCGGCGGAGGATGGCGAGCGGGCACTGGTGGACGCGACGGATTTTTTCCTGCGGGATGCGCATGGCGTGCCAGCAGCGCTGCGCAAGACCAAGCAGGGGGCTTACCGGCTGGATGCTTCGCGGTGCACTTTGTATTTGCCGCGGACGAAAAATTTTCCGCTGAATACGGAAGTGGAGGCGACGCTGACTTTTGTTGGGGATGAGGCGGGGCCGTGGGTGAAAGAGGTAACTCCGGAGGCGGGCGCGATTACGGTACGGGAGCATCACTCGTTGGTGCAGCTGCCGGGGCCGGGGTACAAGCCGAGGGCCTACGATCCGCGGTCTAGCTTCTTCGGTATTTCGTACATGGATTATGCGACGCCGATCAGCGAGCCGATTGTGAAGCGATTTGCAGCGCGGCACCGGCTGGAGAAAAAGGATCCGAACGCGGCGGTGAGCGAAGGGGTGAAGCCGATTGTGTATTACCTGGATCGCGGGGCGCCGGAACCGATTAGGTCGGCGCTGCTGGAGGGGGCGCGATGGTGGGCGCAGGCGTTTGAAGCGGCGGGATTCAAGAACGCGTTTCGGGTGGAGTTGCTGCCGGAGGGCGCGGACCCGATGGATTTGCGCTACAACGTGATCCAGTGGATTCATCGCGCGACGCGAGGATGGTCGTACGGAGCGACGGTGACGGACCCGCGGACGGGGGAAATTATCAAGGGGCACGTTTCGCTGGGGTCGCTGCGGGTGCGGCAGGATTATTTGATTGCAGAGGGATTGCTGGCGCCGTACGCGGACGGGAAGGCTTTGCCGCCGGTGCAAGATCGCGCACTGCAAATGGCGTTAGCGCGGCTGCGGCAATTGGCGGCGCATGAGGTGGGGCACACACTCGGGCTGATGCACAACTATTCGGCCAGCACGGTGCGGCGATCGTCGGTGATGGATTATCCGCCGCCGTTGGTGAAGCTGGAGGCGGATGGGGTGCCGGATGTTTCGAATGCGTACGCTACCGGGATTGGGGACTGGGACAAAGTGTCGATTGCATGGGGATACAGCGAATTTGCGCCGGGGACGGATGAGCACGCGGGGCTGGCGAAAATCTTGACCGATGGGTATGGGCGCGGCTTGCGCTACTTGACGGATCAGGATGCGCGGCCGGCGAGTTCATCGAGCAGCGTGGCGCATTTGTGGGATTCGGGCGAGAACGCGGTTGATGAACTGAACCGATTGATGCAGGTGCGGGCGGCGGCACTGCGGCGATTTGGGGAGAACAACATTCGCGCAGGGGCGCCGCTGGCGACAATCGAAGATGCACTGGTGCCGATATATATGCTGCACCGGTATCAAGTAGAGGCGGCGAGCAAACTGATCGGCGGGATGGATTACACGTTTGCGTTGCGCGGGGACGGGCAGAGGCCGACGCAGATTGTGGCCGCGGCGGAACAGAGGCGGGCTTTGGCCGCGGTGCTGAACACGTTGAAGCCGGAGGCGCTGGCACTTCCGGAATCGCTGTTGAAAATCATTCCGCCGCGGCCGCCGGCTTATGAACGCGGGCGCGAGGATTTCAAGATTCGCACGTATCCCGCGTTCGATGCGGTGGCTCCCGCGGAATCTGCGGCGCAGCATACCTTGCAATTTTTGTTCAACGCGGCGCGCGCGCAACGGCTTTTGGAGTTTCATGCGCAGGACAAAGCGAATCCGAGCCTGGAGGAAATCCTGGATGCGGTACTGACGGCTACCTGGAAAGCGCCACATGGGAACGGCTACGCAGAACAAATCAACTATGTTGTGGACGATGTTGTGCTGTATGACTTGATGGCGCTGGCGGACAATGACAAGGCCAGCGATGAAGTGCGCGCGGTGGCCGTGCTGAGGCTACACACACTCAAGGAATGGCTGGATTCCGCGGGTGGGGGAAAAGGAATCGCGACAGAGCGAGCGCACACGTTTTTCGCTTCGCGACAAATCGAGCAGTTCGAGAAAGATCCCAGGCGGCTGGATTTGACGCCGCCCACAGAGCCGCCCGATGGGCCACCCATCGGCGCGATGGGAGACGCTGACGACGATTGGCAGCCTTGAGTAGACAGGCTTGATCCGTCCCAACCAGCGGCGAGCATCAGTCGTCCTTGTGCGCCACAATCGTGAAGGTGATCTTCAGCTGGTCTTTGACCTTGACGGCGCCGCCGCCGACTTTGACTGGGGTGATGCCGTAGTCCGTCTGGAGGATGGATAGTTCGCCCTCGCCGCGAAGCTGGCCGGCTTCGGCATGCAGGCGAAGTGGAAAGCTCACCGACTTATCAACGCCGTGGAGACTTAGCTTGCCAGCCAGGGTCAGCTCCCAGCCGTCAGAAATCTTCTTTGCAGCAGAGATAGAGCTGGACGTGAAGGTAATTTCGGGGAATTTGGCCACGTCGAGCACTTTTTCGCTGGTCATGGTTTCCTGCACCGCGTGGCGATCTTTTTCGGACTCCCCTGGATCCACGACGGTGATGGATTTGGTGGGGAATTTCAGGCGCACCGCGGACTGATCGATTTTTTGCGGATCGAATTGGACCTGGCCGGAAAGCTCTTTGGCGGCGATTACGTGGCCGTGGCCAAAGGCTTTGAAGGCGCCCTCTTTGGAGACGTTGATCTGCACCATGCTCTTCGCGGCGTCGATGGAATAGTTGGCTTTCCCCTGCGCCAGGATCCCCGGCGGAACGAGGAGCAGGGCAAAGGCTGCTGACGTAACTCTGCGTTTCATTTGTGCCCCCTATGCACATAATAGGGCGTCGCCGAAGGGGCAATTGTCACGATTTTGTCGCTCTTTCGAACCCTAAAATGCAAGCAACGGCAGGGCTAAGTTACTCGTACGGATGGTGAGCAGGGGCACAGCGGGTTGTGCCCGTATCTGGACTTTGCGGCAAGACCGAATGGGCGCATGCGTCGTCTATAGCGGTGGAGGGGATGTCCATGAAGATGCGCACTGTGGTTTCGATGCTGGGCGCGACGAGCGCCTATGTTTTGTTGCTTTTGCCAATGGGGCGCGTTCGCGCGCAGGTTCCGGCAGTTCCGGAGGCGCCGGCGGTGGCGATGCCCGCAATGCCCGCTGCGCCAGTGATGCCAGCACGGCCTGCCATTCCGTCCGCTCCCGCCGCGCCGGCGATGCCCGGAGACTGGACGAGCGGTTCTACGCACTGGGGCGATGGCCCGGCGGCGGATTGCTCGGACTTGCGCATCCGGCTGGATGGCGAGCGGCCGACGATAGAGTCCGAGGAGCGGACGGTAAGCAAGGGAGAAGCTCCGGTGTTGCGAGTGCGCGAGATCGAAAACGGCGGGGTAGAGGTAAATGGCTGGGACAAGGACACATACTCGGTTACCGCGTGCAAGGCAGCCATCGGCAACGATGCGGCACGGTTGCTTTCTCAAATTAAATTAACGGTGCAGGGCGGCGAGGTTTCCGTCAGCCAACCGCACGGAGAGCACAACGAGTGGACGGTGTACCTGCTGATTCGCACACCGAAGTCGGCGGATATCGAGGTGATGGCGCACAACGGGCCGGTCAGCTTTTACACCGTAGACGGGAAGATTACGACGCGGGCCACCAACGGGCCAATCAGCATGAAGGATTGTTCAGGCGAGGCGAATATTTCGGCGCAGAATGGGCCGATCAGTTTTTCAGGAACCAGCGGTAAGCTGCGCTTGCATACGCAGAACGGCCCGATTACGGTTTCGCTCGGCTCGAACTGGGATGGCTCGGAGCTGGTGGCGGATGCAGTGAACGGACCGCTGACGCTGCGGGTACCATCGGGTTTCAAGTCCAGCTTCCTGGTGGAATCCAACGGGAATTCGCCGGTGAGTTGCCGCGCTAGCATTTGCTCGGATGCGCGGAAGACCTGGGATGACGAGCATCGACGGATTGAGTATGGGAGTGGGTCGCCGGTGATTCGGTTGTCAACGGAGAATGGGCCGATTTCCGTGGCGGATTAGGGCACTGAGGCACGGTTGGGGGCCACCGTTATATTTCGGAACGCTTGCTCTGCTCGCCAGCTGGGCTGAAGAGTCTGTGTGAAAACTCGAGAGCGAAGCCCTCAGCGGCTAAAGCCTTATTGATTTTGGGTCAGTTACGGCACGGCTACTAAAAGCCGTGCTCTGACGAAAAAAGAGATTGCCAAACAGATTCTGAAGCCCAGCCACTACAACGAAGCTCGCTGCGCTTGTGGCTGCGATAGACGCGCTCCAGCATTACA
The DNA here is from genome assembly GCA_035309625.1 of Candidatus Acidiferrum sp. Taxonomy (GTDB): domain Bacteria; phylum Acidobacteriota; class Terriglobia; order Acidiferrales; family UBA7541; genus Acidiferrum. The sequence continues at coordinate 44,033 of DATGEY010000020.1, read as the reverse complement.
GATAAAATTTGCGGATGCTGCTGGAAGAGCGGGTTGCGCGGGCGACTACGGAAACGGAAGCGGTGGAACTGACGCGGGAACTTTATGGGTTCGCGGTCACCGCTAAGGCGCTGCCTGGCGAGTATGATGACAATTTCCATTTGACATCGATTGCCGGCACCGACGGGGCACAGCCCGGAGTGGCTGCGCCACCTTCGGATTCTTCCATACCAACTGACGGTTTCGTGCTGAAGGTGATGCACCCGGCGCGCGAACGCTCCTTCATCGATATGCAGTGCCGGGCGCTGCAGCATCTGGCGCAGCGCGCGCCGCAGCTTACCTTGCCGCGTGTACGGCTCAATCGAAAGGGCGAGACGTTTACTGCGATTGCCGGCACGGATGGGGCATCCCGGCTGGTCTGGCTGCTCAGTTATGTGCCGGGCACGATGCTGGCGAAGGCGCGGCCGCACTCTGCGGAACTGCTGCAAAGCCTGGGAAGGTTTCTTGGCGAGATGGACGCGGCGCTGGCGGAATTCACGCACCCGGCCGCGCGGCGCGAACTGAAATGGGATTTAGCGCGCGCCGGTTGGATACGCACGCACTTACATCGAATCGAAGACGTTGCGCACCGCGAGCTGGTGGAAAAAGTCCTTTCGGTCTACGAAAGCGAGGTTGTACCGGTGCTGCCGGAGTTGCGGCGCAGCGTGGTATATGGCGATGCCAACGACTACAACGTGCTGGTAGGGAAACCGTCGCCGCTGCCAAGAAAAGTGGCCAGCGTTATCGATTTTGGAGACATGCACGAAACGGCGACCGTTTCGGAAGTGGCCATCGCCGCGGCCTACGCGATTTTGGGAAAAGCGAACCCGCTTCGAGCAGCGGAGCAAGTGGTGGGCGGCTATCACCGTGCTTATCCGCTGGAGGACGCAGAGCTCAAGGTTTTGTTCGCGCTGATTGGGGCGCGCCTGGCGGTAAGTGTGGTGAATTCCGCGCAGCGGGCAACGATAAAGCCGGATGACTCGTACGTGCGCATCAGCGAGAGGCCGGCGTGGGACGGGCTAGAGCGGCTGTCGAAAATTCATTCCCGCTTCGCTTACTACACCTTCCGAGGGGCCTGCGGGCTGGAGCCTGTGCCGCGGGGCGGCGCAATGACAGGTTGGCTGAAGGCCAACGGCGCGGCGGCAGCGCCGGTGGTTAACACCGACCTGCGAAGCGCTCCGAGCGTGGTATTCGATTTCAGCGTGGGAAGCACATTTTTGGGGGCCGATCCGGCCGCTGCCGAGCCGACAGCGATGAGCGAACGCATCTTCGCGGAGATGAAGAAAGCCGGCGCGCCTGTGGGCATCGGACGGTATAACGAGGCGCGGGCGATTTACTCGTCGGCTTTGTTTGGAACGGCATCGAATCCCACGGAAGAGCGGCGCACAATCCATTTAGGGATCGACTTGCAGGTGGGGGCAGGCAGCGCGATTCACGCGCCGCTCGACGGTGTGGTCGAGGCGATGGCAAATAACCGGGCGGCGCTGGACTATGGGCCGGTGGTAATTTTGCGGCATCGGTCCGACGCGTTGATGGACGCCGCCAAGGATGCCGGCGTTACCGGGTTCGCCAGCGATCGGGGGGAGTTCTTCACGTTGTATGGACACTTGACGGCGGAAACATTAGGCCGGTTGCGTGTGGGACAAGAGATTGCGCGGGGCGAGAAGTTCGCGGAAGTGGGAACCATTGCTGAGAATGGCGGGTGGGCGCCGCACCTACATTTTCAGATCATCAACGATTTGCTCGAGTTGGGTACGGATTTTCCCGGGGTGTGCCGCGCGTCGGAACGCGGCGTCTGGACCAGCTTATCTCCCGATCCTAATTTATTGCTGGCCATACCTGCGCAGCGATTTCCGGCCAAGGAACCCGAAGCGAACGAAGCGCTGGCGGCGAGGCGAGCGCTGCTGGGAAAAAGCCTGAGCGTCTCGTACCGGCAGCCGCTGAAGATTGTTCGCGGATGGCGGCAATATCTTTACGACGATACGGGACGGGCCTACCTGGATGTGTACAACAATGTGCCGCTGGTGGGGCACAGCCATCCGCGGGTGGTACGCGCAGCGCAGGAACAGCTTGCTTTGCTGAACACCAACACGCGTTATTTGCACGATAACGTACTGCGCTACGTAGAGCGGCTCACGCAACTGCTGCCAGCGCCGTTGCGCGTTTGCTATTTCGTGAATTCCGGGAGCGAGGCGAACGAACTGGCGCTGCGGCTGTCGCGTACCCATACCGGCCGCGAAGACATTATCGTGCTGGAACACGCTTACCACGGCCACACCAACACGCTGATCGATATCAGCCCATACAAATTCGATGGTCCCGGAGGACGCGGGCGAAAGCCGTGGGTGCATGTAGCGCCTATTGCGGACGATTACCGCGGACGGTACCGGCGCGGCGATGCACAGGCGGGCGCAAAGTATGCCGCGCATGTGGGCGAGATTCTGGATCGCGCGAGCAGAGAGGGCCGCAGGATAGCAGCCTTCATCGCCGAGACATTGCCAAGCGTCGCCGGGCAAATTGTGTTTCCGCCGAATTATCTGGCGGAGGCGTATCGCCGGGTGCGCGCGGCGGGAGCGGTTTGCATCGCGGATGAAGTGCAAGTGGGATTCGGGCGGTTGGGCACGCATTTCTGGGGATTCGAAACGCAGGGGGTGGTTCCGGACATCGTGGTGTTCGGAAAGCCGATCGGGAATGCGTTTCCGATGGCGGCGGTGGTGACCACGGCGGAGATTGCCGCGTCGTTTGCGAACGGCATGGAATTTTTCAGCACGTTCGGCGGAAATCCGGTGGCTTGCGCGGTGGGGTTGGCGGTGCTGGACGTGGTGCGCGACGAGGGACTACAGGATCGGGCGCTGCGAGTGGGAAACTATTGGAAAGTCGAAATGGAAAAGCTAAAGGAATGCCATCGGCTGATCGGCGATGTGCGCGGTTCCGGCCTTTTCCTGGGAATCGATGTGGTGCGCGATCGGGAAACGCGGGAACCGGCGGGGGAGCAGGCGGACTACGTGGTGAACCGGCTTCGCGAATGCGGGATTCTGGCGGGAACGGACGGGCCGCATCACAACGTGATCAAACTGCGGCCGCCGCTGATTGTTTCGGAATCGGATGTGGATCTGTTTGAGGCGACGCTGGAAGAGATTTTGCAGGAGGATGGCGCGCAGGTCTGAGCGCGAAATAGGTGGGGTAAGGAGTCTGTGTGAAAACTCGAGAGCGAAACCCTCAGCGGCTAAAGCCTTATTGATTTTGCGTCAGTTACCGCACGGCTAAAGGCCGTGCCCTGACGAAAAAAGAGGTTGCCACACAGACTCGTAACGCGATGGTTCCAGTTCGCATCCCTGGGGATAAACTAATGCGCGGCGCCCGACTGTGGTTTGCGCAGGCAACGCCGCATGGCGTTGGCGATTCCAAGCCAGCATAAGACATTGCGCGCCGGTTGATTGAGTATTTGAATTTCTAAAAGCGCCCGCGAACCCAGACCAGCGAGCACGTCGAGGCCTAGATTATGCGTTTTGGTCGATTTTCCGCGAGTTTACCGTTTTGGTTACTGCTCTGCGCGTCGCCGGCACTGAGCCAGTCGGCGGCTGCGCCCAGCGAGCCAGATGCCCTGCAAAGAGTTTCGTCGTGCGATGAAGCGCCGCGCGAAGACGCGCTGGCGGCACTGTGCGCGCCGCCTTCCTCCACGGAAGAGGCGGGAGCCGCCGAGGCGGAGCCAGTAGCGCCGGCCAGCATTCCGCTGACACTACCGGGTGGAACGCCGCTGCGTATCGCAGTAGACCAGCGGGTGCGCATCAGCCATTCCGGAGAAGCGGTGCATGGCAAGGTGGTGGAAGCGGTCTACGCGTTCGATCAAGAAGTGATTCCCAAGGGAAGCGTGGCCACCGGGCACGTGAAGCGCGTTACTCCCCCATCCGGATTCAGACGCGCGATGGCATATTCCAATGGAGACTTTTCACCGTTCCGTAGATACGAAGTGACGTTTGATATGGTCACGTTGCCGGACGGCAGGCAAATGCTGGTAACCACTACCGTGACGCCGGGAACGGCGGAGGTGGTGCACCTGGTCAGCAACCCGGCGAAGCAGAAAGGCGTGGCGGGGCGTACGGAGGACAAGGCAAGGGCCGAAGCGAAAGGGAGGATACAAGAAGCCAAGCAGCAAGCGCGGGAATGGCGGCAAAAGCTGACCGCGCCCGGGAGAATGCAGCGGCTGAAGGAATTCCTGGTGTCGCAATTGCCATACCGGCGGCAGTACATGCAACCAGGAACGCGATTCGTGGCGGAGCTTCGGACACCGCTTGAATTTGGGAGCACCGCGAGAACAAGCCAGCAGCTTGCCGCGTTGGGAAGCGAACCGGCGGCTGACAGCACGCTCAAGGCGCGCTTGGTTGCGGAAGTAAGCTCGGCGACGGCTACGCGAGGCACTCCGGTGACCGCGATGCTGACCGAGCCGGTGTACTCCGCGACGCACCAACTGATTCTGCCGGCCAACAGCCGATTGGTTGGCGAGGTGGTGAAAGCCCAGCGGGCGCGAAAATTGCATCGGAATGGGGAGCTGCGCGTGATTTTCGAGCGTATTGAAACCTCGGAAGAAGCGTTGAGGGCGCAGGCGCAACTGCAAATGCAGGCCGGAGCAGAAGCGCAGCGATCACAAACGATGGTCGGGAACCTGGAGGGCGTGGAAGTGGACAAGCGAGCGAATATGCACCTGGACGAAGAAGGCGGAGCGCATACCACGACGAGCAAGACGCGCTATTTGTCGAGCGGGTTGGCGGTAATGCTGGCGGCGGCCGCTTCGCATACGGAAGTCGAACACGGCACGACGGAAATGGCAGGTCCGGGAGTGCGCACGGCGGCGGGCGGATCGGGATTCCGGATCACCGGGGCGCTATTGAGCTTAGCGGCGAAATCCACGCCGGTTTCAGTGGCCCTCGGCGCTTATGGCGCTTCCACTTCGATTTACGCGAATTTTATTTCGCGGGGTCGCGACGTTATTTTGCCGAAAGACACGCCGCTGGAGATTGGCTTTGGCCCCCCGCACGCGAAAGCGCAATAAAACACAGGCTCAGCCTGACGGTAGTTCAGCATAGTGGTAGTTGACAACTAGGTTATCCTACGCGTAGGCTCACGTTACGATGGAGCTAGACGCATCCCTCTCTTGGCTGGCACTGGCGCTGACGCCGGGGCTGGCTTCGCGGCTGTCGGCGCGGTTGTTGCGCGAGTTTGGCTCGCCGGAAGAGGTGTTTCGCGCTCCGCTGACCCGGCTGGAGGCGTGCCGGTTGCCGGCACCGGTGGCGCAGGCGGTCTTTAAGAAGCAATCCTTCAAGCGAGCGGAAAAAGAGCTGGCGCTGACCCGGCGAATCGAGCGCTGCCGGCTGATCAACTGGAGCGACCCGGAATATCCGCAAACGCTGCTGCAGATCTACGATCCGCCGGTGATGCTGTACGTGCGCGGAGACGCGGAAGTTCTGAATCAGCCGGGTATCGGGATCGTGGGCACGCGGCGGCCGACGCTCTACGGAACGCAGATGGCCGAGCGCATGGGCAAGGAGCTGGCGGCGCGGGGGCTGGTGGTGGTCAGCGGTATGGCCCGGGGTATTGACGCCATCGGCCATCAAGGAGCGATGGCGGTGAACGGCAAGGCTATCGGAGTGCTGGGCACCGGGGTGGACGTGTGCTATCCGAAGGAGAACAAGAAACTGTACGAGAAGGTGCTGGAGCGGGGCGCGATTATCAGCGAATTTCCGCTGGGAACGCACCCGGCACCGGAGAATTTTCCGGTGCGCAATCGAATTGTGGCGGGAATGCCGTTGGGCGTGGTGGTGATCGAGGGCGCGCAGTACAGCGGATCGCTGATTACCGCACGGCTGGCGATGGAGTTTGGGCGAGAAGTGTTTGGAGTACCGGGCAATGTGACGCAGGCGGTGAGTTTTGCGCCTAACCTGTTGATCAAACAGGGGGCCAAGTTGGTGACCAATGGCGCAGACGTGATCGAGGAATTGCCCACGCCGGTGCGTGCGGCGCTGGTGCAGGCGGAGCAGCCGGAAACGGAGCAGCGCAATCTGCTGGCGGCGGCCTCGCTTAATTCCTCAGAGAAAAAGCTCTACGATTTACTTAGCACGGATGAACCAAAGCACATTGATGAGATAGTGGAAGGTTCGGGGTTGAACTCTTCGGAAGTTCTGGCTACGCTATTCGACCTGGAGATGAAGGGGATCATCCGGCAGATGCCGGGCAAACAGTTCAGCAAGGTGCTGCTCTAGACTTCCAGGCCGGAATCATCGACTCTGGCAAACCATTGAAAAGCGGTGGTTTAGGAAACGCGGAAGCATCGGTATGAATCCGTCAGGTGCGTTTGCGCATCTTCATTAAGGTAGCGAGAAGGACACAAGCCCGCCGCAAGGGCCTTCCTGCAATGGAATCCGGGGTTACAAAGACAAGATGCCACGTTCGCTGGTTATAGTGGAATCGCCGGCCAAGGCGAAGACGATTAACAAGTATTTAGGGCGCGACTTCACGGTCAAAGCGTCCATTGGGCACGTGATGGATCTGCCCAAAAAGACGATTGGTCTTCGTATGCCCGATGACGAGCCGAAAAAAAAGAAAAAGGGGCGAGGCAAAAAAGGTAAGGAGGCTGCGGCGGCCGCGGAGAAATCGAACAAAAAACCGATCACCCTGGACGATGCCAAGATTTTCGAGCCTACCCTGCAGATAATTTCCGGCAAGGGCAAGGTAATTAACGATTTGCGGAAGTCGGCCAGTTCGGCCACGGCCGTGTACCTGGCGGGCGACCCGGACCGCGAAGGCGAGGCCATCTCGGCGCACTTGGCCATGGTGCTTTCCAAGCCCACCAAGTACGAAGAAGAGATGTCCAGCGCCGACAAGGCCGCCGAAGCGAAAGAGAAAGAAGAGGCGGAGGCCAAGGAGGCCAAGGATTCCAAGGGAAAGACGAAGGCCGCCAAGAGAAATCGCGACGAGATCAGCATTCCGCCAATCGACCCGAAGAAGATCTTTCGAGTGACGTTTAACGAGATTACGCCCAAGGCGATTCGCGCGGCGTTCGAGAAGCCGCGACAGGTGGACAGCAACCTGGTGGACGCGCAGCAGGCCCGGCGGGTGCTGGATCGCATCGTGGGATACAAGATTTCGCCGCTGCTGTGGGACAAAGTGCGGCGCGGATTGTCCGCCGGGCGGGTGCAAACCGTGGCATTGCGTCTGATCGTGGAGCGCGAGCAGTCGATCAAGGCGTTTGTGCCGCAGGAGTATTGGACCATTCACGCCATGCTGGATGCCGGCGAGCCACCAATTTTCGAGGCCAAGCTAAGCAAGTACAGGGGCGAGGATATCGAGGTCGGGAACCAGGAAGCTGCGGACAAGATCGTCGCAGCGGTGGGCAAGGCCAAATGGCAGGTTACCTCGGTCGCGCAAAAAGAGAAGAAGCGCAACCCGCCTCCGCCGTTTACCACTTCCAAATTGCAGCAGGCGGCGTACAACCGGCTGCGCTACACGGCCAAGCGAACGATGGGGCTGGCGCAGCGGCTATATGAAGGCGTGGAGCTGGGCGAAGAGGGTTCGGTCGCGCTGATTACGTACATGCGCACGGATTCCGTGAATGTGTCGGCGGATGCGCTGCAACAGGTCCGCGAGCTGATTCCGGAACGCTTCGGAACGAATTATTTGCCGGAGAAGCCGAACTATTACAAATCGAAGAAGGATGCGCAGGAAGCGCACGAAGCGGTGCGGCCCACGGATGTTTCCCGGGCGCCGGAAGACGTGCGTAAATACCTGCCGGACGATCAATTCAAGCTGTACCAGTTGATTTGGCAGCGCTTTGTGGCCTCGCAGATGCTCCCCGCGATTTTCGACCAGACCAGCATTGATATCTCCGCTGGCGATTACACCTTCCGCGCCACGGGATCGGTGCAGAAATTCGACGGCTACTTACGGGTGTACCAGATGCCGGTGGCCGGCGCGGACCGCGAAGATGATGAGAAGGATGATGAAGGAGAAGGCAAAGCCCTGCCGCGGGTCACGGAAGGCCAGAGGCTAAGGCTCGATCAGGTCCGGCCGGACCAGCACTTCACCGAGCCGCCGCCGCGGTACACGGAAGCGACCCTGGTGAAGGAGCTGGAAGAGAAAGGCATTGGACGGCCGTCGACCTACGCTTCCATTATTTCGACGATTGTCGAGCGCGAATACGTGCGCAAGGATCAAGGGCGGTTCACGCCCACCATGCTGGGCGAACGGGTGAGTGTGCTGCTGGTGAAAAGTTTTGACGATGTGTTTGACGTGACGTTCACGGCGCGGCTGGAAGAGGAACTGGACGAGATTGAAGAGGGCAAACTGCCCTGGCGCGACGCGGTGCGGGAGTTCTGGGGAAAGTTTGTTATCGATCTGGCCAAAGCCGGCGACGAAATGGTTTCGTACAAAGCGGGCATCCCAACCGGCAAAAAATGCGAGAAGTGCGGCGAAGGCGAACTCCTGGAACGCATCAGCCGGCACGGTTTTTTCCTGGGCTGCTCGCGCTATCCGGATTGCGATTTTATCGAGGACATGGCGCCGGAACTGAGCGACGACGGCGAAGGCAAAACGGAATATTGCGAGAACTGCGGCAAGGAAATGGCGATGAAGCGCGGCCGATTCGGAGCATTTCTGGCTTGCACCGGTTATCCCGATTGCAAAACCACGCGCCGGCTGGTGGAAGGAACCCGCATCGCCCACGAGCCAGACGAGCCGCTGGAAGAAAAATGCAAGGAGTGCGGCAACCACCTGATCAAGAAGAGCGGGCGCTTCGGCCAATTCATCGGCTGCTCCGGCTATCCGAAATGCAAGTACACGCGGCCGATCACCATGGGCATCAAATGCCCGAAATGCAATGAAGGGGAATTCGTGCGGCGCGGCAGCGCAGGTAAAGGCGGGCGGGGACGTCCGCGCGTTTTTTACGGCTGCTCGCGTTATCCCGATTGCGATTTCACCACGCCGCATATGCCCCTGAACGAGCCGTGCCCGAAATGCGGCGCACCGTTTATTGTGGAGAAGAAGACCAAAATCGGCATGGTGCGCAGCTGCATCAAGGAGGGCTGCGATTGGGAGTCGGTGGTAGCGGACCCGATGCCGGCACAACCGGAAGAAGCCGCGACTCCGGTCGGCGCCAAACCCTAACGCCCGTTTGCGGCCGGCCCTCGGAACAACACAGTTTCAATTGCGCATTGGCGTTGGCGTAGTTCTGCGCGACTATACCTTGGTACTTCCCTGGGGAGGCGCCCCGCGCTGAGATGAAGCAGGCCATCGCCAAATATTTGCAGTACCTGCAGTCGGTCAGGAATTCCTCGCCGCACACGATCTTAAATTACGGGAAGGACCTGGAACAGTTTGTTACGTACCTTTCGCCTCCGGACCGGCAGCCGCCGGCGCTGACGAAGATCACGCATTTGATCATCCGCGAATTCGTGGGGCACCTGCACGAGCAAGGACTGGAGAAAAGCTCGATTGCGCGAAAACTAGCGGCGTTGCGATCTTTTTTCAAGTATTGCGTGCGCGAAGGGATGATCAAGGAGAATCCCGCGCGATTGGTTCCAACGCCGAAGCTACCCAAGCGAATTCCTTCGGTGCTTTCCGCGGAAGAGATGAATGGGTTCTTGAATGAACTGGCCGGAACAGGTGCGGCCGCAGCGGGCGGTGTGTTACCGGCCGGCACAGGCGGCAGCGGAACCGGGCGGCGCAAGAAAAACCAGGACAGCGAAGGGCTGTTGCTGCGGCGCGACCGGGCATTGCTGGAACTTTTATATGCGGCAGGATTGCGGGTGAGCGAGCTAACGGGCTTGAACCTGGTAGACATTGAGCAGAAGGAACGAATGCTGCGCGTGCGAGGCAAGGGCAACAAGGAGCGCATCGTGCCCTACGGAAGCAAAGCGCACGAAGCGTTGGAAAAGTATTGGCCGCTACGGGATCAACTGCTGTTGCAAAATTATGGGAGGGGCGCCATGCGGCAGGCCGCGCCGCGGACCAACGCAGTGTTTCTGAATTATGCGGGTAGACGATTGACGCAGCGTTCCGTGGGACGCATCGTCAAGAAGTACGTCAAGCTGGCGAACATCAACTGGGATTTGCATCCGCATTCGCTGCGGCACGCTTTTGCGACGCACTTGCTCGCGGATGGCGCGGATTTGCGGGCCATTCAGGAGTTGCTGGGCCACCAGTCGCTTTCTACTACGCAAAAGTACACTCACGCCTCGATCCGGCAACTGATGGAAATTTACGACAAGTCGCACCCGCACGCTTGACATTACGCGATTGCGTACCCGCGGAGGCTCACCAGCCTGGACTAGAAGTCCAGCTTGATACCGACCTGGATTTGGCGCTGCGCAATCAAGCTATTGCTGGAAGCCGTCGGAGATCCAAAAAGACTTCGCCCGGTCTGTCCGTCCTGGAACTGCAGGGTCTTGCCGCTGATGGCAAACATCTGGGTGTTCACGGCCGTAACATTGTTGTGGTTGAAGAGATTAAAGGCATCGCCGACCAGGCTGATTTTCCAATTCTCCCGGATGTTGAATGATTTCTGGACACGCAGATCGACATCGGCTGTGCGCGGGATTTGGAAAGAGTTGAGACCGAAAAAGGGCGGACGATTCGTACCGCCATCCGCAAGTACGCCACTTCCTCCGGTCACCGCCACGAAGGCAACTCCGTTGACGGTTTGCGAGGGCGCATTGCCCTGGATCAAGGGAGTGTAGGGCAGGCCGGACGATATGCTGATTAGCGGTGAAATCGTAAACCCGTTCAGCAGATGCTTCAGGGCGAGGTTGGCCCCTTTATAGTAGTCCGGCGTCCAGATGACGGCGGAGGTAAACCGGTCAGTCTGATTGGAGCATGTTACTACCACATGAATGAAGCGAGAGCAACCTGGGAATTAGAGGATTACGGAGGAAATCGCAGAGATTTGCGGAGCCGAAAAAAACGCGCTAGTGTTTCTGCGCGTTGGAAATGGAGTGGGCCAATTGCGAAAAACCGGTCTGGCGGTGACGGGTTTGGCGGCGGTTTTTGGTTTTGCGGGCCCGTTACGGGCTCAGGACAACTACGAGATTCAGGTCTACGGGTACGACCAAGTGGAGCCGGGCCACACCATGGTGGAGCTGCACAGCAACTTCACCATCGACGGGAGCAAGACGGTGCAGGGCGGCGTGCTGCCCACCAATCACGCCGAGCATGAAACCATCGAGATTACGCACGGAGTAACGGACTGGTTCGAGGCCGGCTTTTACATTTTCACCTACGAGCGCAGCGGATTTGGGGTGCAATGGGTGGGCGACCATATTCGGCCGCGGGTGCGCATTCCTCCGAAATGGAAATGGCCGGTGGGGCTGAGCCTGTCGAACGAGATCGGCTATCAGCGGGCCAAATTTTCCCCGGACACCTGGACCTGGGAGATGCGGCCAATTATCGATAGGCAGCTGGGGCCTTGGTATTTATCGTTCAATCCGACGTTTGACCGCTCTTTTCACGGACCCAGTGAGCCCGATGGGTTCATATTTTCACCCAACGTGAAGATCAGCTACGATTTCACCAAGAAAATTACGGGAGGCGTGGAATATTATGGATCAGTGGGACCGGCGACGGATTTTGTGCCCATCAGCGAACAGCAGCACCAGATTTTTCCGGTGATCGATCTCAACCTGTCGCCGAAGTGGGAAGTAAATTTTGGATTGGGCGTGGGACTTACGCGGTCTACGGATCACTTGATTGCGAAAATGATTTTGGGCTATCGCTTCGATTTTTGATGTTTGGTGGGGGCCACACCGCGCACGGTGTGGCCTTTTGAAGCCGCTGCGGGATGCTTACAAATGGTAACGCCGACAGGATGCCGGCGTTACGAAGTCTTGCAGGAAGCTGGAAGAGGTTGCGTTTAGTGACGTCCGCCGCCACCGTGGCCGCCACCGCCATGGCCACCACCGCCGTGGAATCCGCCGCCGCCGCCGTGGAATCCGCCGCCGCCGCTGCCGTGGAATCCGCCGCCGCTGCCGTGGAATCCGCCACCACCGCCGTGGAACCCGCCACCGCCGCCGCCGTGGAATCCGCCACCACCGCCGTGGAATCCGCCGCCACCACCGCCGTGGAAGTTTCCGCCGTAGCCGCCGTGCCCGTAGCCACCGCCATAGCCGCCATGCTCATAGCCACCGCGACCGTAGCCACCATGCCCGTAGTAACCCCTGCCTTGATTATAGTAACCGCCACGGCCGTAGTAACCGTCACGGCCATAGTAACCGTCACCGCCATAGTAACCGTCACCGCCATAGTAACCACCGTGACCGTAATAATCATCGCCGTAATAATCATCGTCGTCGAAATCGCCGCCGTGATACCAGGGTCCGGCGCCGATGAAGATGCCGTCTGTGAACCAGTCGGGGCCATAGTAGCCGTAGGGAGCACACGCATAAGGGTAATAATCGTAGTAACCGTACTCACATACGGGAGCTGGGCCATAATAACCGGGTGCGCCGATGCCCACGCCGAAAGTGATGCCCTGGGCCTTGGCGTTAGACGCTGAGAGACCAATAGCGAGACAGATGCCGAGCAAACCGAAGAACCTTAGATAGCGCATCTTTAAGAACAGAAACGATAGGTATCGCATCTGAGGACCCTCTTAGATCCTTGTTACATTCATGAAACCCGGAAGGGAGCGTAAAGTTTCCATTAGGAAGCTAAGTCATTGTTTTGCAATTGGTTAGATGCGACGTCGGCACCCTCCGACTTACAGCAGCTCGGAATCGCACTGACGGAAGAGTTGCTCCAGGGTGGCGGGATTGCGCTCCTTGAGGGCATGGATACCCTGGACCAGGCTAAAGATGTTGGGAGTCATGATCAGAAGGTAGCGAAGGCGCCCGGGGCCGGGGTTCCAGTAGGTGTGTGGGGTGCCGCGCGGGACGAGGACGGCGGAGCCGGCGCGAGCTTCGATTTCGTTATCGCCGGCTTGCACGCGGAGTGTTCCTTCGAGGACGTACCAGGCTTCGTCATCATTGCGGTGGACGTGACGAGGAGCGATCAGACGCGGAGGGCCTGGGGGCCCACCAGGATCCTGCCACTCGGCGATGACGAAGGAATTATTTGGCGAACCTAGAATATTTGCAGCAAGGGGTGGGGCGATCAGGAGGGGTATGCTCATGATTCGTGATTTTCGTGCGTTGACGGGTTTGGTGTAAAGCCCCTATAATTGGGGTTTGTCTTTACAGCTGGAGGAGCGATGTACGCCGTTATTCAGACCGGGGGGAAGCAGTATCGCGTCGCGCCCGGCGACACCATACGGATTGAGCGAGTTAGCGGAGAAGTGGGCGAAAAAGTGACGTTCGGCTCGGTGCTGGCAGTGCATACCGACGACAAGAAAGTGATGCTGGGCGGCGATGCGTCGAAGGTGACGGTGACCGGCAAGATCGTCAGCCAGGGGCGGGCGAAGAAATTGACGGTGCTGAAGTTCAAGAAGGGCAACCAGTACAAGATTTCGCGGGGGCACCGGCAGAATTTTACGGCGGTACAGGTGGGCGACATTAAGCTGTAGTGGCAAGTGTGGTGGAAGGCGTGGGCGAGAGCAGAGCTGAAACGGTAGGAAAAGCAGATTCCTCCCTATGCGACCCGGCGCACAAATAGCATGCACAGGAAAAGCCGGGTCGCTCCACTCGGAATGACAGGGAAGAAATAAAGAGGGAATGAGTTATGGCACATAAGAAGGGCGGCGGGTCGTCAACAAATGGGCGCGATTCCCACGGACAGAGGCTGGGAGTGAAACGGTTTGGCGGGCAGTTGGTCAATGCCGGAACGATTTTGGTGAGGCAGCGCGGGACTAAGCACCAAGCGGGCGTGAATGTGGGCCAGGGAAAAGACGATACGCTTTACGCGTTGGTGACTGGGTATGTGAAGTTTGAGGACCGCGGGCGGCACGGGCGGTTCATCACGGTGACGCCGGCGCAGCAGGCGAGCGCAGCCGCCAACTAGGTTGGGGAAAATCCGGCCAGCCAGAAATGGCTGTCCCACTTTGCGCGGCTCGGCATAGCTGGGCCGCTTTTATTTTTTTGTTCCTACCGTATTGCGTCGGAGGAGACGCAGGTTACCGGGCCGCCGGGGAAGAATTTCAGGTAGGCGCTGCGGCCGTGGGCCGGGATGATGGCCAGTTCCGGAAGCATCCGGTGAAGCTGGTTGAGTTTGGCTACGATTTCGTTGGCGCGAGCGGGATCGTTGTCACTGTCGCGCAGCAGCAGCGATTTGCCGACGCGATCTTCAAAGCCGCGCTCTTCGTCAACGGCGTCACCCACGTAGAAAAGGCGGCGGTGCGCGTCGAGGTTCACGAAGATACCGACACTGCCGGGAGTGTGGCCGCGCAGGGGCACGACGACAGCAGACCCATCACCGTACAGATCCAGGCTTTCGTCAAATGTTTCATACGGATGGGCATCAAATTTCAGCGTGGGCGAATCGGGCGCTGGAAATCTTCTGGTATGCGCGGGGATGACAAAACCCTTGGCTTGCACGGCGGGATCGAAGGCGAACTGCAACTCTTCCCGGGTAAGCAGCACCGGAACGGCCGGGAGATCCATCAAACCACCGGCATGATCGAGGTGCACGTGGGAAAGAATGACCCAGCGAATTTTGGCGGGATCGCCGCCGGCGATGCGCATCAGGGCGGGGAGCGGGACCTCCGGGTTCAGTTGGCCCGCAAGATTCTTGAGCTTCAGGCGCAGGAAAAAAGGGTAGCCGGCGATTTCGTCGTCGAAATGCATGGAATTGCCGGTGTCGATCAGCAAATCGCCGGCAGGATGTTTGACTAGGATGCTGCCGGCGGTCATGGCGAAGGAGTAGCCGGTGAAGATGCTGCCGGTTTCTACCCAGCAGGCGGCGAGGCCCTTTATCGGAGTGATCGCAGGTGCGACGCGGGCGTGTGGCGGGGCGGGGGGGAGCGCATCGCGGCGAAAGTATAAGACGTATGCGGCGATGCCGAGGAGAACAGCGAGAAGCACAAGCAGGATTGCGGCGCGACGGAGCCACACACCTAAACGGGACACGATCAGGGAACCTCCAAGGATTCCAGATTTTACGTTCGTGATGAAGGGCTATGTTATCGTTTTTTGAGAGGAAGTAGGGACTGTGTTTGTAGACGAAGCAAAAATTCTAGTGAAGGCAGGAAATGGCGGGAACGGCTGCGTGGCGTTCCGGCGGGAGAAATTCGTGCCGCGCGGCGGACCCTCCGGGGGCGACGGCGGGCACGGCGGTAGCATTTATCTGGAAGCGAACCCCAACGATAATACGTTGCTGCGTTACCGCTACAATCGGGAATTCAAGGCGGATCGCGGCCGCCATGGCGAAGGATCGAACTGCACCGGGCATTCGGGCGACGACATGATTTTGCCAGTTCCGGTGGGCACACTGGTCTTCGATGAAAGCGGCGAGACGCTGGCGGACTTGGCCGCGCCGGGGCAGCGCGTGCTGGTGGCCCAGGGCGGACGCGGCGGACGCGGCAACCAAAATTTCGCGAAGCCGTGGCACCAGGCTCCGCGTGAACATGAGGACGGACATCCCGGAGAAGAACGGCATCTGCGGCTGGAGTTGCGGCTGCTGGCGGATGTGGGACTGGTGGGCTTTCCGAACGCGGGGAAATCGACGCTGATTTCGGTGATTTCCGCGGCGCGGCCAAAGATAGCGAATTATCCGTTTACAACGCTGGAGCCGAACCTGGGGGTGGTGAATGCGGACGGTGGTGGAGGCAGCGAGGGCCGAGAAATCGGGCGAACGTATGTGGTTGCCGACCTGCCGGGATTGATTGAAGGCGCGCATGAAGGTGCGGGCTTAGGAATTCGTTTTTTGCGGCACGTGGAGCGCACCCGGCTGCTGGTCCATCTAATCGATACCAGCGATGCGTCGGTGGACGATCCGGTGCATTCCTTCGAAGTGATTTCGGGAGAGTTGCAAGCGTTCAGCGAATCGCTGGCGGTGAAGCCGGTGATCGTGGTGGCCACGAAGAAGGACGCCACCACGGACCGGACGCGGCTGGACGAGTTGGGCGAATTTTGCAGGGGACGAGGGCTGGAGTTTCACGCCATATCGGCGGCCACGGGCGAAGGGGTGCGGGAACTGGCGAGGTCGATTGCAGACGCGCTGGATAAGATTCCGAAGGCGGCACCGGAGCCCGCTGAGGAGCCGCAACATGTCTCCAACGATAATCCGGAGAAGACAAGCGCCGCGCGGCCGGAGAATTTGTGAGAAGATGCAGGTCATAAGCTCTTGGGAGACGCATTGACCATCGCGCAAGCGCAGCGCACCGCCACGAAACATCATCCACGACGCATCGCCCTTTTCGGAGGCTCGTTCGATCCGATTCACTCCGGGCATCTGGCCGTGGCCCGAGCCGCGGACCGGCGGTTTAATTTCGACGAAATCCATTTTGTTCCGGCGAGCCGCCCACCCCACAAACTGAAGCAACATCTGGCGCCCTTTCCTCACCGGTTTGCCATGGTGGCGCTGGCGTGCACGGAACACCCGCATTTCGTTCCGTCGGTAGCCGAGGCCGGAGAAGACTTCAGCGGGGCGCAATTGCACTATTCGGTGGATACGGTGCGCTATTTCCGGCATGCGTACCATGGGCATGGCGACCGCATCTACTTCATCATTGGCGCGGACGCGTTTCTGGATATTCCGATGTGGAAGGAATACGAAACGCTGCTGGGGCTTTGCGATTTTATCGTGGCCAACCGGCCGGGCATTCGCACCGAGGCGCTGCGGCTGGTGATCCCGCCGGAACTGATGGGGCGCGACGGGAAGCGACGAGATGCCGAGGCGGTGCACGAGTCCAGCGTGGTGGCACATTTGAACCGCACCAGCGTGTATTTGCTGGAGAACGTAGCCAGCGACGTTTCTGCAACGGATATTCGGCGGCGCGCGCATCGCGGTCAATCGATTCACGGACTTGTCGCAGCGCGCGTGGAGGAATACATTTTGAAACAGGGTCTTTACCGTTGAACTACAACTCATTGCCACAAGGTGTCCGCCTGGCCGTAGAGGCCGCACAAAACAAGAAGGCCGCGGCTATCTCCGTGCTGGATCTGAGCGGGGTGGGCGCGTTCACTTCTTATTTCGTGATTTGCACCGGATTCAGCACGCCGCAGGTGCAGGCGATTTGCACGGAGGTCGAAGAGCAGCTGTATAAGGAACTGGGACGTTCAGCGGAGCACCGCGAGGGGCGAGGCTCGTCGGAATGGGCATTGCTCGATTTCGGCAGCTTCATCGTGCACGTGTTCAGCGAGCAGGCGCGGCAGTTCTACGATCTGGAACGGCTGTGGCGTTCGGCGCCCAAATTGGAAATTCCGGGTGAGCCGGAAGGCGCGGCCCACCACGGACGACCGCGGAATGTGGCGATGGGCGGCTCGCGCGCGCCCGGCGAAGCGGTTTCAAAATGACGACGGAGCGGCTGCCGTGGATCGCAGCGGATCCGGCGTCGCAACATGTGTTCGAGCTGGCGCAAAAAGTTGCCGCCGCACCCACCACACTGTTGCTCAGCGGCGAAAGCGGTTGTGGCAAGGATTATTTGGCGCGGGTGATTCACGAGCTGGGGCCGCGGCGGGACGCGCCGTTTCTGAAGATCGATTGCGCAAGTCTCCCTCCACAATTGGTGGAAAGCGAACTATTCGGGCACGAGCGAGGAGCGTTTACCGGCGCGGTGGAGCGCAAGCTCGGACGCTTTGAACTGGGCGGCGATGGAACCATCGTGCTGGACGAAGTGGCCGCGCTTTCCCCGGCGGCGCAGAGCAAGCTATTGCGCGTACTGCAAGAGCGCGCGTTCGAACGGCTGGGCGGAACGGAGACGCTGCGAATCGAAGCGCGGTTGGTGGCGCTCACCAACGTGGACCTGCCCGCCGCGGTGGCCGCGGGACGTTTTCGGGAAGACTTGTACTTCCGCATGAATGTGCTGACCATCGCGGTGCCGCCGTTGCGCGAACGGCGCGCCGATATTCTGCCGCTGGCGGAGCATTTCCTGGCGGCCCTGGTCCTGGTGCACGCCCGCGGAGGCGTGCAGCTCAGTGAAGGCTCGCAGAGACTGCTGGGGGCGTACGGCTGGCCGGGAAATATTCGGGAGTTACGCAATGCGCTGGAGCGCGCGGTGGTATTCAACCGCGTAACGGTTCTTGAGCCGGAACACTTTGCCGAAAACATTCGAGCGGCGGCGGGAGGCGTTGCGATGGTTGGCGGGCTGAAGTCGCTCGAAGAGGTGGAGAAGGAAGTCATCGAGGCGACGCTGGAAGGAACGCGCTACAGGATCAGCCAGGCCGCGACGATCCTAGGCATCAGCCGAAAGACCCTGTTAGAGAAGCGCAAGAAGTATGGGTTAAAATGAGATAAGCCACCGCGGTTTTGGGCTTGCCAAGCTGACGCGTGCCTTGCTGCCCCCTGCTGGAGGCTGATCCGCGACGTTCGCGATGACTTCTAGTGCACGCGAAGCCAGGTCGCGCAGAAGCTCGTGCTAAACTCTATGCAGGCCAACCACCAACCACTAGCGGTTGGCCCTCTCGCGGTCTTTCTTCAAGATCGCCTCTGCTGATGCCCAAAGAGCTATTCGGTACCGACGGAATTCGAGGCGTGCCCGGCACTCCTCCCTTGGATGACGCCACGCTATATGCAACAGGGCGCTCGCTGGGGAATTATTTGAAGCAGACCAGTCCGGCGGCACGGGTATTGATCGGAATGGATACGCGCGAGTCGGGCCCGCATATCGCGGCGCTTTTAGCGGCGGGACTCCATAACGCGGACGTTGCCGTCGATTTCGCAGGCGTGATCACGACGCCGGGCGTCGCTTGCCTGGTGCGCATGCGCGGATTCCAGGCCGGAGTGGTCATCTCCGCGTCGCACAATCCTTTTCACGACAACGGAGTGAAGCTCTTCTCCAACGCGGGGATGAAGTTTCCGGATGCGGTCGAAGAGATGCTGGAAGCGGATATTTTTAAGTATCGGCAGGAACCGGCCCCCGCGAATCCGCCGGAACTGGTGGCCGATGAAACTCTGGACGCCCGGTATCTTGATTTTCTGCGCAGCCGGGTAATCCCCGGCGCCAAGCTTTCCAGCCTGCGGCTGGTGCTGGATTGCGCGAACGGGGCGGCGTACAAACTGGGGCCGGAGCTTTTTGAGTCGCTGGGCGCGCATGTGATCGCCATGAGCGCGGAACCGGACGGACGGAATATCAATGCGGCGTGCGGGTCGCTGCACCTGGATGGAATACAAAAGCGAGTGGTGGCGGAGCGGGCCGCGTTGGGGATTGCGTTTGACGGGGATGCGGACCGCGCGATGTTCGTATGCCAGTCGGGGAGAGTTGTCAACGGCGATGGCGTTTTGCTGGCTGCGGCTCGTCACCTGAAATCAGCGGGGAAGCTGAAAGGCAATCGTGTGGTGGCCACTTCCATGTCCAACCTGGGGCTGGAGCGCGTGCTGGCGCGGGAAGGGATTGAGCTGGGCCGGGCGGCGGTGGGCGATCGCTATGTGCTCGAAGAAATGCTGCGAGGGAATAATGCCCTGGGCGGCGAACAGTCCGGGCACGTGATTTTCTTGGACGACTCACCGGCCGGGGACGGTTTGCTGACGGCGGTGAAGATCGCTTCGCTGGTATCCATGAACGGCCGGTTAGAGTCGCTGGTCACCGGTTTGAAGGAGTACCCGCAGATCATTGTGAATGTACGGGTGAAATCCAAGCCACCTTTGGAGTCACTGCCGCAGGTATCGCGGGCGCTTGCCGCCGCGCAATCCGCGCTGGGCGACAATGGCCGAGTGGTTTTGCGCTACTCAGGAACGGAACCTTTGGCGCGCGTGATGGTGGAAGCGGAACACGACGAGGATGTACAACGTTTTAGTGAGTCGGTGGCAAATGCGTTGCGCGAATCTATCGGCGCCTGATCCCGGGTCGCGAGCGTGATGCATCAGGTCATGCCCATCACTGGCTTTCTCGAATATTTCCGACCGTAGGGCCCTATGTCACAGGTGTGTAACAAGGGGGTCTCTCCCAAAGAATGGATGTGGGCAGGGCGTTCCCTGTGGGAATTTGTAGGTGCCGAACTGGCGACCGTGATCGTTTGCATGCGATTTCCGGATTAACTCCATTAGTTTCATGGGAGTGCTTGATTGTGGATTTCGTGCCGCGCGCTGGCACGCGGTTTGCTCTCTTTGACGACAAGGCTGTTACAAAAAAGATTGGCTTCCCGGGGTGGCCGAAACCCAACCTCGACTGGGTTTTCGGTTTTGGGGGGTCAGTTCAGTGAAAAGGGGGCTTGCACCAGCCCCCTTTTCTATTCCCGGGCGGTGATCGCTCGGTGGTTAGTTCGCAGTTCCCGCGGGTGGTCCTGTTTCTTCCAGGTTGGGCGCGACATATCGCGCCCTTCCGTCTAGCCGCTGCGAGGCGGAATCCAAGGGAAAGCCCGTAGCAAACCAGCCGTCGCTATTGACGCAGATGCGCGTCGAACCACGCGAGGGTCCGCGCTATCACATCGCGCTGGTGCTTGGGATTGGCGAACAGGTGCCCTTCGTGCTCGTAGACCACCAGTTGGGTTTCCACGCCCAGAGTGCGCAGGGCGTGCCAGAATTCATAGGATTGCGGCGCAGGAACTTCGCCATCGCTGTCGCCGACCAGCAACAGCGTCGGAGTCTTGACCTTCTTGATAAAGGTGATAGGCGAACTCCTGGCGTAAACCTCGGGATCGTCGTACACGGACTTGCCGAAGAACGGGATCATCCACTGGTCGATGAGATTTTCGCCGTAGTAGGACTGCCAGTTGGAAAGGCCTGCGCCGGCCATGGCGGCTTTGAAGCGATCGGTCTGAGTGACCGCCCACATGGTCATGTAGCCGCCGTAGCTCCAGCCGGTGATGCCGAGGCGGTTGGGATCGATGGGGGCGATGCGCAGGACTTCATCTACCCCGGCGAGGATGTCCTTGAAATCACCATATCCAAAATCCTTGACGTTGGCGCGCGTGAACGCTTCTCCTTGCCCGTAACTGCCGCGCGGATTGGGATAAAACACGAAATAGCCCATACCGGCGAGGCCGGCGGCGAAGTCGTGGCTGCCGGGCCAATGGGACAGCGAAATAAAGGATGGGCCGCCATGGACGTTGACCACCATGGGGTATTTCTTGGCCGGGTCGAACCCGCTGGGATAGAGCAGCCAGCCTTGCACCTCATGGCCATCGTTCTTCCAGGAAATGCTTTTGGCTTCGCCCCAGGCGGGAGAGAGGCCCTTATTGCGTGAGGTTACAGGGGTCATGTTGGATGGGCTGCCGCTGATTAGCACCACTTCCGGAGGATGCGCGAAGGATTGATAAACGCCGGCGATGGCGGAAGCGTCGTTAGCGGCGGAAAGGGTGAAGCTAAAGCTGGTGCTGCTGGTGAGCATGCCTTCGCTGGACCAGCGCTGGTCGATTTTGCCGGTGGAGGGATCGAGCGTGGCGATGGCAGGATTGCCCCCGGCGAATTCGCTGAAAAGGATTTTGTTGTCGCGCTGCCACCGTAGCCAGGCAGCCGAGGCCTTCCTATCCTTGGTGAGATTCTTAGCATCGCCGCCCTCGCTGGCGATGAGGTTAATGTCCCCTCCGGTCAGTCCTTCATCGCTCATGATGCCTTCGATGAAGGCGATTTGCGTGCCGTCGGGCGACCAAAGCGGGTTGGCGATTTGCAACCTGGGCTTGTAGATGGCCTTCATCAAACCGGTGGTGGCGTCGAGGATCGAGAGTTCGGCAACCCACCAGTTATTATCGCCATTACCCAGGGCGGAACTGACCACGAAGCGCTTGCCGTCGGGCGACCAGTCATACTCATAGATGTAAGCGTCTGCGGGAGTAATCTGGGTGAGCTTGGCGGTGGCAACGTCCACCAGAGCGAGGCGCTGCTCGAAGAAGGCGTCTTTGATTTCGCCGGTTTCCGGCGTTTCGGCCACCAGCGGGCCGGAGGCGCGGGTGGCATTTTCGGTATAGAGAATGGCGATGGTTTTGCCCTCGGGAGACCAGCGGGGGCTGGCCAGATAACCTTTGACGGTAGTGAGCACTTTTGCCGGCCCTCCGGCTGCGTTGGTCACATACAGTTGCGGCTGACCCTTTTTTGTGGCGTCGGACAGAAACGCGATTTTTTGGCCGTCGGGCGACCAGGCGACGTCACTTTCGGCATGCAGCGAATCGGCTACGCCGGCGCTGACGCGCCTGGGAGGCGCGCCGGACTTGAGATTTTTCACATAAATGACCATGCTGCCTGAAGCTGCGCCATTTTTGGAGTGCACATTTTCCACCCAGGCGACGGAATTGCCATCCGGGGAAATGGCGGCTTGCTGGAAAGTGTGGGCGGCAAAGATGGTGTTGATCACGCCATCGAGAGGTGAGGCAGCCTGCGGCTTTTGCGCGGTTTTCAGGCGCTTTTCGACGTCTTGTTTGGTGCCGGTGCGGTCTTGGGCCAGGAAAGACCCGGCGCTCAACAATGCAAGGGGAATTGCCAGCAGGGCGATGCGTCTGCGCAGAATCATCATCACTTCCTTCCCAATCGATTGCGGTAGGTACAGTAATGCGCGCGGTGACAGAGGGCAAGGGATTACCCTACAAAGGGTTGCCGGAATGCAATAGTGCGATAGAATCCGCGCAGCGTTTGTGCGGGAGGATGGGAGATGGTCGATCGTCGAGGTTTCCTGACAAGATTTGCTGGCGCAGCGGCGGTGGGAGCATCGCTGAACTTTGGCGGCGAGCTTCTGGCGCAACTTTCGCAGGCCCCGGCGCAACTGCCGGACCGCAGTCTTTACGATTCCAACGAAGAAGCTTATTGGACGGAGCTGCGCAAGCAGTTTGTGATTCCGGCGGACGAAGTGTATTTGAACAATGGCACGGTGGGATCCTCACCGGCGCCAGTGCTGCGCGCGATCTTCGACGGTTACAACGAAACGGAAAAGATGGCGCAAACCGATCCGGAGGATTATCCGATCTGGGGTTACGCAGCATGGAATGAATTTCGCGACCCGCTGGCTGCGTTCGTTGGCTGCAAGCGCGATGAAATCGCGTTGGTGCGCAACGCTACCGAGGCCAACAGCTACATTGCGAATGGCGTGGACTTGAAAGCCGGCGACGAGGTGCTGATGACCGACCAGGAACATCCCGGCGGCGAGCACCCGTTTAATTTGCGGGCCAAGCGCTATGGGATCGTGGTGAAGAAGGTGACGCTGCCGAAGCCGGTTCCCAACGCGGCGACGGTGTTGAGCCTGGTTAGCGACGCGATCACCCCGCGAACTCGCGTCCTGTTCTTCAGCCATATCACCACGGTCACCGGCGTAGTGCTGCCAGCCAAGGAGTTGTGTGCCCTGGCGCGGTCGAAAGGCATTTTGTCCGCGGTGGATGGCGCGCACGTAACCGGCATGATGTCGCTGAATCTGCACGACCTGGGCTGCGACATGTACACCTCCAGCCCGCATAAATGGCTGCAAGCGACGAAAGGCTCGGGCTTTTTGTACGTGCGCGATGAAGTGATCGACCGGGTGTGGAGCACGCTGGCGACGGAAGGCTGGGACGACACGAAAATTCGCGCCGAACGGTTTCAGCGCTTTGGCAGCTCGAACGTTCCGGCGTTGTGGGGCTTGCGGGCGTCCATCAAAATGGCCAACGACATTGGCATGGATCGCATTGAGAAGCGGCACCGCAAGACCGCCGATTACATTCTGGCCGAAATGGTCAAGCGCGGCGCGGAATCATGGACCTCGCCCGATGCCGCGCTGCGTTGTGGCATCGTTACGGTGAACGTACCGAGCCTGAAGCGGATGGACCTGGAGAACTGGCTGTGGCAGACCAAGAAGATCCGCATCCGCGGCGGAGATCCCTCCAAGCTGCGCCTTTCGACGCCATACTATCTGCTACGCAAGGATGTGGATCGCTATCTGGCGGCGTTTGACGAGTATCGAGCGCGGAAAAGTTAATATTCGAGGTTCCCACAGCGGTCACGTCAGACACCGCTTATGTTACGTTTGAGGGGGTGGCCTATCTATTTCGGACTCCTCCGGACGCTCTAAGCTCAAACACTCCAGAATCTGAGGTGAGCATCGGCGAGCAGCCTACTGATTGCATCTCGGTCCACCTCATCTGGAAGCGGCGAAGTTGCCTGAGCAGCTAGTGCTTCAGATTCAAGTTGCACGCCGAGTTCTTGAATTTCGGCAAGGGAATACTTACCGCGACGGATTTCGACCAACTCGTCGCTGTTTGGTCTCGGTAGAGTGATACGGCCATCTTCCATCAGCTCTTTCGCTTCGCCATATAGACGGATAACATGCATCGCGTACTTGGTGTCGTATCCGTGCTCTTGCTCGAGTTGAGCACGGTGAATGTTCTTCTGCCCCTTCTGCCCAAGTAATCGCTTCATCTGATCATCCGCGAATCCGAGGAAAGGCTTCACGTGCCTCTTAGCGAGGAACATCTCGGGCCGAGCTGCAAAGTGATTCCACGTGTCAGTCGTGAACTCGAGCGGAGCGAATAGGAAATGCAGAGCTGATGGATTGCCCTTGGCGGCTAGTCCCGCCCACTTCACCAAGGTATACAGGCAGACGTCCACATCTAGTGGCCCATTTCCTCCGAGCTTGCCTCCGGTGGTGAAAACGAAATGTTCTTCGCGTTCGAGTCCTAGAAGTCCGATAGGTGGCGGAATGTAAAGTCCATACCAGTCCGTATCGTCGGTCGCGCCCAGTTTTGCGCCGTGCGCTTGTGAGCCCCCAATATAAGCCATGATTAGATTTTCTTGATGAACGAATCCGTATCGGGCGAAGTCTGGTTTCACTTTGCGATCCTGTACCGTAATGATATCGCGCTTTTAACAATCGTTTTTTGTGGCCTTGCTAAATTTGCTCGACAAAGTGCCAAGCTGGGAGGATCCACCTGAGCCGCTTTCTTGACCGTGTGTGCGGGGGTCGACTACACTAATTGATTCGTAGACGACCGCGGATGCGGCTTGTGCGCGGCCTGAAATTTGCGGGGCCGCCATCCGTAGAATTCAAGGGGGATTGCTTTGCCAAAGCGCACTTATCAACCGCGCAAGCGCCGCCGCGCCAAGACGCACGGATTCCGTTCGCGCATGAAGACCGCCGGAGGCCGCAAGGTGCTGGCGGCGCGGCGCAAGAAGGGCCGTCATCGGCTCACCCCCGTATAGCGCGGGGCGACTCGATTTTCCGCGCGAGGCGCGGCTGGTGCGGCGCGGAGAGTTTGACGCCGTATACCGGGCCGGGAAGCGCCGCTCGAATTCCCACTTCACCGTTTTTCTTCGTGCGAACCAGCTGCCGCACAGCCGCTTTGGATTCAGCATCAAGAAGGCACTGGGTAGCGCGGTAGTGCGCAATCGCATCCGGCGGCGCGTGCGGGAAATGGTGCGCTGCCATCGTCGGGAGATAGCTGCAGGATGGGACATCGTCATACATCCGAAGATCAGCGTGGCCAACGCGGAATTTACCGCGTTGAGCGCGGACTTGCTGCGCCTGCTGCCGAAGTCATGAGCCCGGCGCCGCCAAGCATTGGCGTGCACTTGGCTCTCGCGGTGTTGCGATTCTACAAGGCGTATTTCTCGCTGCTGTTCAGCGGAAGCTGCCGGTTTGTTCCAACCTGCTCGATGTATACGTATGAAGCGATCGAGCGCTTCGGGGTAGCCCGCGGATCGTGGCTGGCGCTAAGAAGGCTGCTTCGCTGCCAGCCTCTCTCCCGCCGATTTGGCTACGATCCGGTATCCGAGGGCGGGCACGACTCTTCACCGAATATTGTTAGACCGAATGAGGCGCATTCTTGAGCGAACCGCAGAAGGGCTTCAAATTAACGCACGAGTTGCGCATAGTAGTCGCTTCGCTGTTGTCCCTGGTGGTCATCCTGCTGTGGGCCAAATTCTTTGGTCCCAAACCTCCTCCGCCCGGCAGCCGCCCCGCGCAAACGACAAGCGCACCGGCAACCTCCAGCAGCCGGACACCGGCGGGCGCTGTTGCTCCGGCTAGCACCAGCGTTTCGGCAGCTACCCAAGCCTCGATTCCGCCAAAGGCGGATACGCAAGAGCGCACTCTGGTGGTAGAGAACAATCTGTATCGCGTGGAGTTTTCCAATCGCGGCGCGGTAGTGAAGAGCTGGCAGCTCAAGAAGTACACGGACGATTCAAAACCGCCTCGCATTCTCGATTTGGTGCATCCCGATGCCGCACAGCAAACTGGCGGATGGCCGTTTGCCGTGGCGCTGAATGACCAGCAGCAAGAGGCCGCGGCCAACAGCGCGCTCTATCAAATTTCTAC
Source organism: Candidatus Acidiferrum sp. (assembly GCA_035309625.1). Classification (GTDB taxonomy): domain Bacteria; phylum Acidobacteriota; class Terriglobia; order Acidiferrales; family UBA7541; genus Acidiferrum. Next base: position 17,734 of record DATGEY010000020.1, on the reverse strand, counting down.
TTCAGCAAGCACCTTGCAGGCGCCCGCCGACGCCGAGTTCACCTGGAGCGATGGCCACCTCGAAATCACTAAACGCTTTCACTTCGACCACAGCTACGTGGTGCGCGTGGAAACATCGGCGATGTTTAATGGCGCGCCCGAAGTCGCCGGATTGAGCTGGCTCGGCGGTTTCGGCGATTTGACGGTGTTAAATCCGGCCCCGATCGATACCGTGTCCGACTACTACGCGGCCGACGGCGGCAAGCTCACCAACATCATGGCCAAGAAGTTGGAAGGGCCTGACAAGTGGCCGCGCGGACTGTGGCAGGGCGGCAAGGACTGGACCGGAATCCAGGATCGCTACTTCACGGCAGCATTCCTCCCACCCATTGGGGCGCCTCCGGGAACTCTGCAAGCCCGTTATTGGCGGGACAGCCACACGGTTCAGGTCGACGGCAAAGACACGGAAGAAGTCGTCCCGCAAATCCAGACCGCCGGCACGGTGCAGCCCTTGGCTTTGCGCGTATATGTCGGCCCAAAAGATTACGACGAGCTGAAGAAAATCAAGCCGCCGCTGAACGCGCTGGTCAATTTCGGCTGGTTTGAATTTATCGCGGACCCGTTGTTTCACGCGCTGAAGTGGCTGCACACCTACATTCCGAACTGGGGCTGGGCCATCGTCGTCTTGACGCTGATCATCAACATGCTGTTGTTCCCGCTGAAATACACCGGATACAAAACTTCGTTAAAGATGCAGCGCGTAGCCCCGGAAATCAAGCAGATCCAGGACAAGTACAAAAAGTACTCGATGCGCGATCCGCGCAAAGCGGAGATGAACAAGGAAGTGATGGCGGTATACAGCCGCGAAGGCATCAATCCGGTGGGCGGCTGCATCCCGCAACTTTTGCAGATGCCGATCTGGTTTGGATTGTACCGCGCCTTGCAGGGCACCATTGAAATGCGGCATGCGCCCTGGTTTGGCTGGATCCGGGACCTCTCGGCCAAAGATCCCTATTTCATTTTGCCGGTTCTTATGGGGCTATCGATGTACCTTGCTTCCAAAATGACGCCCATGGTCACTACCGATCCGCAGCAGCAGGCCATGGCTAAGTTCATGCCCTTAGGGATGTCGGCTATGTTCGTGGTTATCCCCTACCCCAGCGGCTTGGCCGTGTATATTCTTACCAGCGGTCTAGTAGGCGTGGCGCAGCAGTGGTGGCTGAATCGGCGCCACCCGTTGCCCGCGACGGCCGCTCAGGTGCCGGGCAAGAAAAGCAAAAACAAGAAGCAGTGACGGAATCGCAATCGGGCCCCACAGTCAGTTGCACGTCGTCGATTACGAAAGACCATGGTCCAGGAACTTTTTAAGGATGGAAAACTCGACCGGCAAGCTACTGCCGAGGCCTTGCGTGATTTTCTCGAAACCATCCTCCGTGCGGCCGGGCTGCAATTGAAAGTCACCATAACCGTGGTGGACCCTGGCACGGGCGGCGATGCCGAGGTTCTAGCCGACGTCGACGGCCGCGACAACGAAATCCTGTTGGAGCGCAACGCGGACGTACTAAAAGCGATGGAACACCTGGCCTTTCGCGCTTTACGCATCGAGCCGGAGCACCACGAGAAAATTCACATTGATTGTGGCGGCTACCGCGCGCTGCGTTTTGAAGAACTGCGCATGACCGCGAAAGTAGCGGCCGAGCGCGTGCAGACCTCCAGGCAGCCCTTCAAGCTGAATCCGATGACCTCGCGCGAACGCCGCATCGTGCACCTGGCGCTGAAAGACATGCCCGGTATCCGCACGGAAAGTGTCGGCGCCGGCGAGCACCGCCAAGTGGTCATCCATCCCGCCGAGCACAAACCCTCTCACGGATAGATCAAGGTCACCAGCTGTTGCCGCCATGACCTGCGCGGCACATTTTCTATTTGGGTTTGATCCAGCCTTGTGACAGCACGGTTTGGTCGGCAGCCAGACGCACTCGATACGTAAAGGACGACGGCCGGCCCGGCCTCATTTGCGGAAAGCGCAAATCGGAGAATTCGACGACGGCGTCGGAGCCTTCGCGGTGAAATCGCGTTACGGGGAAACGAGCAAACCACAGCACGGTGCCAACCTCCGGTAGCCGCCTCGCCGCTTCGATGTAGGCGTTAGGCGCGGCGTCGGGATAAAACCGATAGCTCAAGGACGGATCCACGGTGGAATCGCCGTTTGCCGCCTTAACTTCACTCGATTCCCCACCCAACTCCATACGCAGTTCGTAAACGCCGCGCGGCGTGAGCACCAATCCGTCCCATTGCCACAGTGAGGGAGGAAGTGGGAGAGCGCCGCGCGATTGCACATTCAAGTGCAGCGATGATGCGAAGTTGTCAACGCGGACCAGCGCGACGTGCTGCGCAACAGCCGCGGCGCCTATATATCCAAGCGCGGCCAACAATCCCGCCATGTTCCACGAAGAGAGGCTCCAGCGCAACCCCCAGCGGCGAATCCGCGGTAACAGGAACACCGCTGCCAGCACCACCATGGCGACAAAAATCGCCCTCAGCGAAAGAGCCGCGTTTACCGACACCGCGATAAACGCGACCACCACCGTTGCGGCCGCAAATGCCAGCCAACTGCCCAGGGCCCGGCGCCGCAATCCCTCTTCTTTGGAATAGACCCACGCGGCAATCTGCGGCACCAGAAGAATCGCACTCAGCGTGAAATCGACGATGAAAATCAGATCCCAGGCCGGGCGCGACCATTTCGCCGGCGACCAGATCATGGTGCCGAACGAAGTCACCAGGTCCAGAAGAATATGGCTGAGAATGCCAACTCCGTAGATTGCCGTCAGCGCGGCAAACGAAGGCGCGTCCCACTTGCGCCAGCGTGCCAGCCTCAGCGTCAGCGCCGCGAGCAGGACCGAAAAAATCGGCAAACATAAGAGGGAATGCGTGATGCTCCGATGCCAGGTCAAAATCAAGAGATCGTTATGCGAGAAGAAATCGCGGAAAACGTCGGAGTCCGGAAAGATCGCGCCCAACATCAGCGACCAGGTGATGATTCGCGCTCGATTCATCGGCTTGGCGCCGAGCATGTCTTGCCCGCGAAACGCCGCCTTGGCGATAAGCGCGCCGGCAATGCCGTGCGTGATGGTGTCCATGCGGGAAAGTCTACCGGATTACCGGCCTCCGGCGTATTTCACGCTACGGCCAGCAGCGGCGATCGCTTGCGAACCACGCGGCCCACGCGCCGGGCGGAAACACCGCATCGCTGTAAGGCTGCGAGCGCGGTATCGGCACCCTCCGGCGCGATGGCCACAAGCAGACCGCCCGACGTTTGCGGATCGAACAGCAGATCCTGATATTCCGCCGCCACTCCGGGCGCGAAACTGGCGCAATCGCTTACGAAGGCGCGGTTATTCTTGAGTCCGCCGGACAGGTGGCCGGCGCGGGCAGCGTCCGCGGCCCCGGGGAAATACTCGAATGCGGCGTGATCGAGCTCAAAAGAGACGGCCGCGACGCCGTGCTCCGGATCGCCCAGCGCCATCTCTCTCGCATGACCTAGCAGGCTGAAGCCGGTGACATCGGTGACGGCGTGAATGTTCGGAGCGGCGCCCGATTGCCCGTCGATTTCGCGCAGCGCCGCGGCGGCATCCCGGTTCAGAGTACTCATCGCCGCAACCACGGCCGCCAGTGACTCTTTTGTGGCGCAATCTTTTTTCAGCGCGGTGGTAATCACTCCGGTTCCAAGCGGCTTGGTAAATAACAGCGCGTCGCCTTCCCGCGCGCCTACATTGCGCCATACCCGCTGCGGATCGATTAAACCCGTCACCGAATAGCCGAATAGCATATCCTCGTTGCGGATGGAGTGGCCGCCGATTACGCTGCAACGGGCATCGTTCATTTTTGCCAGCCCGCCGCGAATGATCTGCTCCAGAATTGCCGCATCGCCTTTTTCTGGAAAGCCTACGATGGACAACGAAGACACCGGTCGCCCGCCCATGGCATATACGTCGCTCAGGGCATTGGCAGCGGCGATTTGGCCGAACAGAAACGGGTCGTCTACGATCGGCGTGAAGAAGTCCACGGTCTGCACTAGAGCTAGAGATTCGGAGATGCGGTAAATGCCCGCGTCGTCGTTGGTGTCAAAACCTACCAGGACATTCGGGTCCGTTTGCCGCGGCAGCTTGCGCAGCACGGCGTCCAGCGTGGCCGGATTCAGCTTTGCGGCGCAACCTGCGGCCTTGGCCATGGACGTCAACTTTACGGGCGTCGCCAAATAGCACCTCTCTAGCTCAAGTCGTCGTCATCTCAATGTCGTCATCTCATTGTTAAAGATATCGCCATGCCGTCGCCTGCGGGCCTGCGAGAGATTGCATTTGCGGGGTGTAACGTGCTTTCATCGCGCATGCCCTGGGATATCGTTCTGATTTTCTTTGTGCTGGGCGTTATTGTGCCGTGGCGAGGCCGGGCAAAACTTCAACAGCTCCTGGCCAAGCCATCCATAGAATCCGCCGAGCGGCTCTCATTGTACCGCTCGACCATCGCGTTTCAATGGCTGGCTGCGGCGGTGGCCGCATGGCGGGCCTGGGCGCATGGATATACCGCGGCGCAGCTCGGTCTAGTCGTCCCCGGGCGCTGGAAAATATCGATAATCGCCATTCTGGGTACCGCGGTCATCGTAGCTCTTCAATGGCTCAACTTGCGCCGAATGCGTCAATCGACGGGCCCATTACGGCGGCCGCTGCAGGCGCTGGCGGAGCGCATACTTCCCCGGACCAACACAGAGCTTATTTCATTCATTGCTTTGGCAGTCACGGCCGGACTGTGTGAGGAGTTTCTGTATCGCGGCTTTGCCATGGCGGTATTATTCCGCTTGGGCTTACCCGCCGGAGTGGTCATCGTGTGCTCCTCGATTATCTTCGGCATGGCCCATCTATATCAGGGCAAGGCCGGCTTGGTCAGCACGACGGTGCTCGGCATTTTATTCGGTTCTGCCCGGGTTGCTTTGGGCAGCATCGTTCCAATCATGGCTTGGCACTTAGGAGTGGACCTTGTGGCTGGAATCGCTGGCCCACGCTATCTAATTAATTCTAAAGCTGTTAGCGAGCGAGTGCCTGTCGTTTAATGCATTATGTTAACTAACGCCGCTTCTCTTTCGTCCGCCGTCATCGTCAAAGCCCTTCGTGAGTTCCGGCTGGATCTCTCTCCAGAACAAGTAGCGCAGATTCAACGATATATGGCGAGGCTGCTGGCTTGGAATGATAAAATCAACTTGACCGCGATTCGCGATCCGCTGGAGATCCTACATCGACACTTTTGCGAATCCATGTATGCCGCAGTTGTAACGCCCTGGATCGGGGGTCGGCTAGCCGACGTCGGGTCGGGAGGCGGTTTTCCTGGGATTCCGCTGAAAATTGTTCGGCCGGAGCTGCATGTCTCCCTAATCGAATCCAACGTCAAGAAAGCCACCTTTCTGGCCGAAGTTGTGCGAGAACTGGATCTTGCGGACAGCCGCGTGTTGGTGAGTCGATACGAAGAGTTGGGCGAGGAATTGGCACCTCTGGACTTCGTCTGTTCACGCGCCCTCGGAGAATTCGAAAAATTTCTGAATTGGGCTCACTCGGAACAAGTGGCAGCCCGAGAGGCCGTGTTGTGGGTGGGCGGGCGTGATTTGGACGAGGTTCGTAACGTAAAGGGGTGGCTGTGGCGCGAACCGATTCCTGTTCCACATTCACTCCAGCGGTTTTTGTTAATTGGCCGCAACGAACAGTGACCTGGGACAGCCGGAGTGCCGAGGTTCCACGTGGAACACTTCGGAGCTTTGCTTCGACGTGAGTCTTCAATAAAAATTAATGTTTCACGTGGAACATCCCACCATTGCGCTCGATTCGGCGAAGCCAGTGAACTCTTCTCAAGCAACCCGTCGGAAGGCGCGGCCGCCGCCCGTCTGTTTCACGTGAAACACGTGAGAGTCGCAATTCCCCGGCTCGATACGAAAGATGTTGCATCTACGCCCAGGCTTTGCTACGTTTCGCCCGCGAGGCGTTCGGTGGCACGAATTATTGCTGTTGCCAATCAGAAGGGCGGCGTCGGAAAAACCACTACGGCTGTAAATCTGGCCGCCTGCTTAGCCGCCGCTGACCAACCTACTTTGCTCGTCGATTGCGATTCTCAGGCCAATGCCACAGCGGCGATTGGCTTTCCAAAGGATCCGTCTCGCCGAACCCTTTATCATTGCTTAATCTTGAACGAATCGTTTGACCGCATTTCCCAGAAGTCTCAAGTCGATGGTCTTGACGTTGTGCCGGCCGACAAAAATCTGGCTGGCGCGGCGGTGGAACTGGTTTCCGCAGAGGGTCGCGAATACAAGTTGCAGGCTATCTTGAATGGACTTCGCGAGAAATATCGCTTTATCGTCCTGGACTGTCCCCCCGCGCTGGATTTGCTTACTCTCAATGCCTTGGTGGCTGCCGATGCGGTTTTAGTGCCGATCCAGTGCGAATACCTGGCATTGGAGGGCGTTTCCGAACTACTCGATACTCTAATGCGAATTCGCCGTACTTTGAATCCCAGCCTGGAAATCGAAGGAATCTTGCTCACCATGTACGACGAGCGGACCACCTTATCCCGCCAAGTGGCCACCGATTTACGCAGTTTTTTTGGATCGCAGATTTTCCAAAGCATCATTCCAAGGAACGTCCGGCTTGCGGAAGCCCCGAGCTTTGGTAAGCCTATTATTTTCTATGATATACACAGCAAAGGTGCGGAAGGGTACACGCAGCTTGCTCAGGAGGTAATCACCAATGCCGAGAAACGCGCTGGGACGGGGGCTCGGAGCGCTCATTCGGGAGCCTGAACCGCAGAATCCCGCAGCCGCTCCCACCTCGAGTTCGATCTCTACCGGTACCGCAGCCGCACCGGCTCGAGCGTCAATGTCGGCGGGCCCACAAGAGATTGATACGGATTTGATTCAACCCAGCCCGTTTCAACCGCGTACCCGCTTTAGGGAGGAAGCGCTGGAGGAATTGGCGCGCTCCATTAAAGCCAGCGGCATTATTCAGCCATTGGTCGTGCGTCCGGTCGCCGGGCGTTACCAGCTGATTGCCGGCGAGCGCCGTTGGCGTGCGGCCCAGCGCGCCGGCCTAACCAAAGTCTCCGCAATCATTCGCCAGGTCTCAGACGAGCTGGCGCTGGAAATGACGTTGGTGGAAAACATCCAACGCGAGGATCTCAACGCCATTGAGACGGCCCGAGCCTTTAACCGGCTGATGGACGAATTCCAACTCACGCAGGAAGCCGTGGCCGAACGTACCGGCAAGGACCGCACCACCGTGGCCAATGCGGTTCGGCTGCTCAAACTCGAACCCACGATTCAGGAGTGGATTGAGGAAGGCAAACTGAGCGCCGGGCATGGCCGCGCCCTGCTGGCGGTTTCGGACACACAATTGCGAATGCGCTACGCCCATCGTGCGTCACGCGGGGGCTTGACGGTACGCCAGATCGAACGCCTGGCCGCCCGCCGTGCGCGAACTGGTATCCCTGTCACAACCGTCATCCACGATGCCAACATTCGCGCAGCTCTTGACGAACTGCAGCGACACCTGGGTACTAAGGTTCTCCTGCGCGAAAAGACCAAAATGCGCCCCGGCCAGCTGATCCTCGAGTATTATGAGGACTCCCAGCTTATGGGACTCTACGACCGCCTGATGAAATAGTTGACCGCCCGCAACCGTCGCGGATCACCGAATCGCGCACGGTTTCTTGCACAACCGTCGTCTGATTCGACAACTCCCCCGCAACGCGTCGTTGACTTGTCTGTAAGTGCGGCTAGAGTGGAAAGAGTTTCTTTTGGGGGTTGCCATGGCGTGGAAGTGGCCTGGTACAACGGTAAAGGGCGGTGCGAGCGAAGAATGGACCGGTTTTATTGACCAGGGCGTCACGCTCGAGGGCACGCTTACGGTCACCGGCACGTTCCGCATCGACGGCAACGTCAAGGGTAACATCATCTCCGAACAGACCGTGATCCTGGGGGAAGGTGCTAAAGTCGAGGGCCAGATCGAGGGCAACCGGGTGGTGATTTCAGGTCGATTTGATGGCGTGATTTTCGCCAAGGGCCGGGTTGAGATTGAAGCAAAGGGTGTGGTTACCGGCGAAGTTCACTCACCTTGCATGGTGATCGACCCGGGCGGAATCTTCGATGGACGTTGCCACATGTTGGCCTCCTCGGACGCCGTTACCAGCGTAACAATACCGATTCGCGCTGCCAGCACCGCCTAGAGCGGTGACTAACCGTTATATTTAGCTTAACAAGTTATGCTTTCAGAGCGTGGGCGTTGCGATCGAGGCAGAGGCCAGTGCCTTTTGCGCTTCCAGCATTCCGCCTTGAATATTCATTTCCCAATCGACGTGAGGCACGGCAGAGTCCGCTGCGGCTTTGTAGAATCGCAACGCCTCGGCCGGCCGGTTGAGTTTCTTTAGTGACAGCCTTCCCGCCGCCATCAACGCCAGGAGGGATTGCCGCTCAGCCGGATACGTGCGCGCCAGCTTGTCGTACTCCTCGACGGCCCGCTCAAAGTTCTGTTGCCCTTCCGCCGCGCGACACAGCTCCAGCCAGGTGAAGGCCGGCATGCGCTCGCCTCCGGAATTTAGATATTCGCCAAAATCCTGCCAGGCGGCATCGGTGTTTTGCGCCTTCAAATGCATCTGGCAAAGTTTGATGATGGCCTCGTGGTACCTGGGAATGTCGTTCTTGCGCCAGTAAAGCTGCGACAAGAGGGTCCAGGCATCCGTCGATCCTGCCCCAGCCGCGGTATGCGTCTGTAAGACCGCGATGGCCTCGTCCAATTTACCGTGGTCCATTTTTTCGGTGGCTTCCACGATTGCCGGCTCCGCCGTCCAGCTAACCTTAGCTTCGATCGCTTGATTGGCCACATGCTCCAGGCCGGAATAACGAAGCCCCACGGCCGCGATTGCACCGAAAACAAAACCTCCTACGTGGGCCCAATGCGCCACTCCAGAGGCACTGCCGAAAAGCGCTCCCGAAAATATTTCCATCGCCAACCAGATGGGAAGCAGCCAATAAGCCCGGGCGTGAAATCGATAGGACCGGACGCCGAAGCCGAACAGCCATAGCATTTCAATCTTGGTCTGTGGATAGCGCACCAGAAATGCGCCCATTAAAGCGGCGACGGCTCCGGACGCGCCCAGCGTCGGAACCATGCTGCCAGGATTGGCCCACCCATAAAACTGCAGCGCCATGGCCCCGGACAAGCAGTAAAAAATGGGATAAATCACACGCCCCCAGGTATCTTCCAGGATGGCGCCTGCCAGCCACAAAAACCACATGTTGCCGATAATGTGCATCCAGCCGCCATGCAGGAAATTCGCAGTGACGTACGCAATGGGCTGCGGATGCGCGGGAATAAACGCGTAACGTTCGAGAATCGAGTTGTGTTCCAGCGCCGTAAATTGCTCTTCCAGCGAGTCCATCTCGCGCTGCAGGGCGGCAGGATCTTCGAGCAGTCGCATTTTCGCGTCCCAGGTGTCGGCCACCTCCCGATTTTGCGAAGCGATCCGACTCCACACTGACGGATTGTGTTCCCGGAACTTGCTAACGAATTCCTGCGCGTCCCCGCTCATGTTGAGTTCCGGGTGCGCGGCGGCCAGCAGGAGCATGTGCGCGCGCACCTCCGACCGCTTGGGGTTCTGCGCCTCGATCTGCCAGTGCGTGCCCAGGAACGCCAGGACATTTAGCGCAATGATCGCAATGGAAATCACCGGCCAGCGGCGGCCCGACATGTTTTCGTGACGTAAAGGGATGAGCATGGCACCACGCTCCCGGGCACGGAGTGCCAGGGCATTGGATTCAAGTTTAGGAGCAGCCCAGCCGGTGAAAAACTTTATTCCCCCGGGGTTCCCGCAATAAGTAACCGTTAAACGATACGAAACACTGGCCGATGCCGGACGTTGTTTGTCAACGGATCCAGGCCGGGTTGACTTGCATCGGCGCTGGCTCTATCGTTCCCAAAGAGGCCGGCAAAGGAAAAATTGCATGAAGGTGTTGGTCATCGGTGGTGGCGGGCGAGAGCACGCGCTCATCTGGAAACTGAAGCAAAGTCCGCGGGTCGACAAGATTTGGTGTGCCCCAGGAAATGGCGGCATGGCAGCGGAAGCGGAATGCCTGCCGGCCGATGCCGCTAACGTTCCGCAGTTCGTTGCGTTGGCCGGCAGGCTGAAACCGGATTTGACCGTGGTCGGACCGGAGCTACCTTTGGTGCACGGAATTGGTGACGCCTTTCGCCAGCATGGTTGGGCGATTGTGGCCCCGTCCCAGCAAGCAGCACAGCTCGAAGGCAGTAAAATCTTCGCCAAACAGTTTCTGCGCCGCCATGGTATCCCAACCGCTCAAATGTACGGCGAGTTTGATCGCTCCCAGGACGCCATAGCTGCCCTGGCTCGGGTCGATTGGCCGCTGGTGATAAAAGCCGATGGCTTGTGCGCGGGTAAGGGCGTGTTCGTTGCCCAGGATGCGACTTCCGCCGAGGATTTTATCCGTCGGATGATCGACAAGAACGAGCTGGGAACTGGCGGTAAGCGCCTACTCCTGGAGGAAACGCTTGTCGGAGACGAACTCTCCTTCATTCTGGTCGCCGACGGGCAGCGCTATGCTCCCCTGGTACCCACGCGCGATCACAAGCGCGTCTTCGAGGCCAACCGCGGGCCCAACACCGGTGGAATGGGCGCCTACTCCACCGACGAACTTCTATCGCCCAATCTCCGGAACCATATCCTCAACCATATTGTCGAGCCCACCATGCGCGGCTTAGCCTCCGAAGGGATTCTCTACCAGGGCTTCCTCTATATTGGTCTCATGCTGACCACTTCCGGCCCCAAAGTGCTCGAATTCAACTGCCGCCTGGGGGACCCAGAAGCACAAGCCATTGCGGTCCGGATGGACTTCGATCTGGCGCAAGTTCTGGCGGAGGTGGCCGCCGGCATCCTGGAACCTTCCCGACTTCGCTGGAAGCCAGGCGCCAGCGTCTGCGTGGTCATAGCGTCGGGCGGGTATCCGGGGAACTTCTCCACAGGCAAGGTCATCCACGGCCTAACCGATGCCGGGCAAATTAAGGGTGTGAACGTCTTCCACTCCGGCACGCTCCGGCAGGGCGATTACCTGCTGACCAACGGTGGCAGAGTTCTCGGCGTTACCGCTGCGGCCTCCTCGTTGGAAGAGGCCTTATCGGCATCCTATGATGCTGCGGCGAAGATCCGATTCGAGGGCATGCATTACCGGAAGGATATCGGAGCCCAAACAGGCCGAGTGCAGACAGTCGGAGATTAATGCCATGGCCAATGTGCTGCATCTTTTCCGCGCTCCACAAAGGCGCTTACCGATGGAGGAACTACCCGAAGCTCGCGCTTTGGAAAACTCCGGCATCGAGGGATGCGCCCACGCTCGTACCCGCAGCCCGCGCCAGGTTTTGCTGATGGACAGCGAGACCTTGGAACTGATGAGCCTTCCGCCCGGCAGCATTCGGGAGAACATCACCACCCGTGGGATTAACGTGAATGGCCTGACGGCCGGCCAGCGTCTCCGTGTCGGAGACGCCGAACTGGAAGTCCGCATGGTATGCACGCCCTGCGATTTGCTGGAGAAGATCAGGCCGGGACTGCGCAGAGAGTTGCGCGGCCGTCGTGGAATGCTGTGCCGGGTGGTCAGCTCCGGTATGATCCGGCGCGGCGATGCTATCGAAAAGATTTCCTAGTGGGTCGGGGGATCCGACCTTCTCCGCAGGCTAGGCGCCTCTGGAGGGCGGTTCTTGTCTTGCTCGTTCTTCTTGGCCCCCTCCACCGGTTCGTCGGGCGGAACAATCCAGTCAAAGCCATGTTGCTCTTCCATTTTCGCCAGGAAGAAGGAGTGTTTGCCCGCCACCAGCGGTAGCAGCGCGCGTAAAAAGTCGGCGGCATCGGCAGGAACGGCTTTCTGGGCTTGCCCCTTATCCACGGCTTCAATCACCTTGGCGAATCGGGGGTCCGAACCGCGCAGTCGCGCAATCTCCGGAGCGTCACCCTGGATCAACGCCATCAAAGTGGGGTCCTTAAGGTCGGCCGGATAGCGGGCCTCCACAATCATGCGCGGCGCGTGTTTTTCCGGCGGATAGAGCTGTGTGAAGCGAGGCCGCAGCACACGCGTTTGCCAATACTCGCCGCGCGTCGCCACCTGCTCTTGCTGCACCCGGTATTCGACGGTCCAGACCTCGGGACCGTAATTATTCGGCGCATAGCCGATGAGCACCATCTCCAGCAGCGGATCGTCGGGCAGCAGATCGATCTTGTGATGCAATTGCGCGGTTAGCGGGCGCAATTTCTCCAGCACCGCCACCCCGATGGTTTCCAGGTCCGGCTCCGCTTCGCCGGCCTCGTATTGATATTTCGGATCGCGCCCGTGAACGCGCTCGAAATTGCGGTCCAGTCGCACCGGATTGGGGTCCGCGGGAAGGCGCCATTCCGAGGCGCCCAGCAGCACCGCAACGTGCGTAGAGTCCACATCCACAACGCGAGGCGGGATGCCGCCAGCTTCCACCGGTTCGTTGATGGCGGCGAACACAATGTTGCCGTCGCGCGCGACGTGAACGATTACGCGGCCGCCCGCCAGGTTGGCGACGATTTCATCCTCCGGCGGCTCCGTCTGCGCGGTCGCCCAACATAGGGATACAAATGACAAAATCACTGCGAGACCGCTCGCCAACCAAATGAGACCCGGGAGGTGACGACGTTGATTCATCGCAGCTATATCGTACGGCCGCCAGCACCGCATACATAAGAGGAATTATTTGCCCGATCAACGGCATGCGATCGCTGGGCGTGACGGCGTACCGCTTCCCGGTTGCCTCCGGCTTCAGTAGAATAGACCCCTAACGACAGGAGACGGTGGCTCGATCATGGGACTACGTAAGGCAAAAAACATTCGTCATGGCGGCCAGAGCGTAGCCGAGATTCTCTCTGCCCATGAGCGCTTCTTCCAGGGCAAGGACGGCGGCGCCAGGGCCGACCTCACCGGCGCCGACGTTTCCCGCGCCGACTTAAGCGGTGTAAACCTCAGCGGCGCCATCCTGCGCCAGGCCAATCTCGCAGGAAGCGACTTAAGAAAATCCAAGCTCCCCGGGGCCGACCTCTCCGGGGCGAACTTGCGCAGCGCTGACCTGCGTAACGCCGATTTGACCGAAGCCATCCTGCCGGGCGCCGATCTCACCGAGGCTCAGGCCAGCGGCATTGAGTTCTTCCGCTGCGATTTGTCCAATGCAAATTTTCAGAAGGCGCAGCTGCGCAACGTCAATTTTCGCCTTGCCAACATCAACGGCGCCAAATTCACGGGCGCTGATTTGGGTGTGGCCATCCTTCGCGAAACGGATTTAACCGGCGCCGATCTCTCCGGCGTGGATCTTTCCACCACCCTGATGCCCAAGAACTGGACCCCGCAAACCAAGCGGCAGGGCGCGTAAGGCGTTGCGGCTCGTCCGTTTTCGGGTAGCGCCTTGGCAATGGCAATCAGCGTCGTCGCGTGGTAGCCTGCGCGGGGAATAGCGTTCTCTGCCAGGAAGCCATGGCCACCACCACCCCACAAATTGATCGCTCCGACACGCACGATCGTGTTCTTGCCACCGTGCGAGAGCTGTTGCAGGAATTGGGCAGCTTCGGCGCTCTTCCCATCTTGCACGCCGGTGCGCACCTGGATCGCGAACTCGGTCTGGGAAGTCTGGAGCGAGTCGAGCTCTTAGGCCGGCTCGAAACCGAATTTGGCGTGCGCCTTCCGGATCGCGTGGCCTCCGAGGCCAATACGCCTGCCGACTTGGCTCGCGCGATTTCGGATGCTCCGGAAACCAACACCGCCGAAGAAAAAGCATCGTCCGCTCTTCGCGCCTCAGTCACCTCTCAAAGTTTGCACCGAGAGGCCGCCCATTCCAGGATCTTTGCCGCCCACACCCTGCTCGATGTTCTTCGCTTTCGCGCCGCTCACGACGCAGAACGCGCACATCTGCTCATCACCGAGGATCTGGAACACGAAGCGCGTGAAACCACACTGACGTTCGGCGAACTCTACGCGGCCGCCCTGCGCGTCGCCGCCGAATTGGCGAGGCGCGGTGTCCCGGCGGGCGGCCGCGTGGCCATGATGTTGCCGACCTCGCGCGCGTTTTTCGTCTCCTATGCCGGAATCCTGCTCGCCGGCGCGATTCCCGTTCCTATCTATCCACCTTTCCGCGCCGATCGCATCGAGGAATATGCCGCCCGCCAGTCCGCGATCCTCAACAACGCGGAAGTAAGCCTGCTCTTGACTTTCCGTCAGGCCGAAGCCGTCGCGCGATTGCTTAAGCCGCGCGTGCGCTCGCTCGCTTCCGTCGTCGACGCCGAAAAGTTGATGGAAGCCGCCGACCATGCGTCCCCTCCGGCGCCTGGCGCTCTGCCTGCGCACTTGAGCGGCAACCGCTCGCGCAAAGCCTCGGACATTGCCTTGCTGCAATACACTTCCGGCTCCACGGGTGACCCCAAAGGAGTTGTGCTCACCCATGCCAATCTGCTCGCCAACATGCGCGCCATTGGCGAAGCCGTGCAGCTCGGGCCCGGGGACATCGGCGTCAGTTGGCTCCCCCTGTACCACGACATGGGGCTGATCGGCGCCTGGTTGACCCTGCTGCATTACGGGATACCGCTGGCGGTGATGTCGCCCCTCGCTTTCTTAACCCGCCCCGAGCGTTGGCTGTGGGCCTTTCACAAACATCGCGGCACCATTGCCGCCGCGCCGAATTTCGCCTACGAGCTCTGTGTACGAAAGATTGCGGATAAGGACATCGAAGGGCTGGACCTCAGCTCCTGGCGCGCTGCGCTGAATGGCGCCGAACCGGTGAATCCCGAAACGCTCGAACGTTTCGCGGCGCGCTTTTCCCGTTACGGTTTTCGGCGTGAAGCACAGCTTCCGGTCTATGGACTGGCGGAATCGGCGCTGGCCGTCACGGTGCCTCCCCTCAATCGCGGCCCGCTGGTGGATCGCATTCAGCGTGAAGCTTTTACCACTCACGGCGAGGCCACACCCGTACATTCCGCTGCGGACCCGGCCATTTCTTTCGTGTCGTCCGGAGGCGCCCTGCCCGCGCATGAAGTCCGCATTGTCGATCAAAACGGAAACGAAGTCTCCGATCGCAACGAAGGTTTCCTTTGGTTTCGCGGCCCTTCCGCCACCTCCGGCTATTACCGGAATCCCAGGGCGACGGAGCAGTTGTTTCCCGCCGGTTTCGCCACCCTCCAGAACGAGTTTCCCTGGGTGAATTCCGGTGATCGCGCCTACCGTGCCGGC
The DNA here is from genome assembly GCA_035309625.1 of Candidatus Acidiferrum sp. Taxonomy (GTDB): domain Bacteria; phylum Acidobacteriota; class Terriglobia; order Acidiferrales; family UBA7541; genus Acidiferrum. The sequence goes on along the minus strand of DATGEY010000020.1, from coordinate 2,427 downwards.
GGAGAGATTTATGTCACCGGTCGCGTCAAAGACATCATCATCAAAGGCGGCAGGAATTTGTATCCCCATGAAGTGGAAGAGCTGGGCGCGCGCGTCGATGCTCTTCGCAAAGGATGCATCGTCGCGTTTGGCATCAAGGACGAAAGTTCCGGCACGGAGAAGCTGGTGGTTGTCGCGGAAGTTCGCGAGCGAGATTCGCGGCGGCATCCCGCTATCGTTTCTGCCATCACCCAACAGATTTCGCAGGGCCTTGGCCTTCCGCCCGACCGTGTCGAGTTGCTTCCCTTTGGCAGCATTCCCAAGACTTCCAGCGGCAAATTGCGGCGCGAAGAAACCCGGCAACTCTTTCTGCGCGGGGACCTCCGCGTTGCCAAGCCGCCTGCCTGGCTGCAAATCGCTCGGCTCGGCGTCGGAAGCGTTTTCCAAAGCTTTGGCAAAATGGCGGCGGCCGGTTTGGCCCGCGCTGTGGAAATTCTCTACGGCCTGTATTTCGCGATCGTCTTCTTTCTCTGGATTGTGCCGGCCTGCGCGCGGGTGAGCCTGATCGACGACCGGCAAGCGGCGGGGCGATTTACTTCTTCCGCGTTGAAGCTATTGTTTGCGCTGGCGGGTTGCCGAGTCCGCGTGATCGGTAAAGAGTACCTGGACCAACCCGGCGCCAAAATTTTCGTCTCCAATCACGCCAGCTATTTCGACGTGCTCCCCTTGATGCTGGGCCTGGGCGTACCCTATCGCTTCGTAGCCAAAAAAGAAGTTCATGCCATGCCTTTTATCGGCACGTTTCTCCGCCAGATGGGGCACCTTTCCTTCGATCGCACCGATCCCGATTCCCGTCTTCGTCAAGCCGAACAGATGGAAGAAATGCTGCGCCGCGGTGAGTCCGTTTTTGTTTTCCCGGAGGGCACTTTCACCGCGGACGACGGTATTCGTCCGTTCCAGCTCGGCGCCTTCAAGGCGGCGGTAGCCACCGGAATTCCGGTCATCCCTGTATCGCTCGCCGGCACGCGCACATTTCTGCGCGACGGAACGTACTTGCCCCGGCCCACCAGCGTAACCATCACGCTGTCTGCGCCGATTTATCCCTATCGGCAAACTGTGCCGGCCGATGGCGAAGAATCGTCGGATTGGCACCAACTGATTCGTCTGCGCGACGAAACGCGCGCGGCTGTCGCTCGCCACGTCCCCGAACCTCTTCTTTAATCCCAGGGCTCTTCGGGCCGCCGTCATCCCGCATGGGTCAGGTAACTTTCGCCCCGCTCCCCGCATCTGTATGTGTAATAAAAAACAAAACAATGCGGTTAGCCGCCTTACTGCCTAAGGCGCTCCGCGAAACGCGCGGTCGCGCGGCGATTCTGCCGGCCTGCGCCGAAATTAAACCTGAATGGAGGCTTTATGAAATTAAGGGTCGTGGTGTCTTTAATCGTTTTCGCTTCGCTTTTCGCGGGGGCCGCGCAAGCCCAGGATGAACGCAAAACCGTCGATGTTTTTGCCGGCTACTCCTACGTTCGCGCCAATCCGTCCACCTCTGGCGCGGATAGTTTCAGCTTGAACGGCGGCAGTGCTTCCGTCGCCTACAATTTCAATCATTGGCTCAGCGGAGTCGCCGATTTCGGCGGATACCACAACACCAACATTCTGGGCAGCGGCGTGGACGGAACCTTGTCCACCTACTTGTTCGGTCCGCGTGTTTCCTATCATCACTTTCACCGTGTAACACCGTTCGGTGAGGTGCTCTTTGGTGTTGCGCATACCGGCGCCAACTTGCTCGGCACCCCCAACAACCAGAATGCTTTCGCTATGACCGTGGGCGGCGGGGTGGACTATCGGCTCAGCTCCCACTTCGCACTCCGGCCGGTTAAGGTGGATTACCTGCTCACCCGCTTCGACGAATTCACCAACTCCAACCCGGTAAATCAGAACAATCTCCGGGTTTCCACCGGAATCGTTTTCCGCTTCTAACTCGATTCACGGAAGCGACCGAATGTCGGTTGCAGGTGCAGGCAGCGGGGCCGCGCGGCAGTATCGGGAGCGCGCGGCCCTGTGCACCGCTTCAACCCTCTCGAGGGTCTAATGCGCCAAGTTGTAAATCACCGTAAGGAACCTGTCGATTTCCACCGGCTCCCAGTTGAGCACCGTCGGCAGAATGAGGGGCAAGCAGATGTCCCTCCGGCTCCAACTTTAGTGATCGGCTGGCCATAACCTTGCTGTAATGGGCGCCCAAGAGGAATCCGTTCAACTTGACCCTGCCTAGGCTGCGCCGATAAGCTTTATCTTTCCTCCTTCCAGGCAGAACACCAATGGAACCGATTCATATCACATTGCCGGACGGCAAAGTCCATGAGGTGCCCAAGGGCACCACGCCCGCGGATATTGCCAAGGGCATTTCACTGCGCTTGGCCGACGCCGCCCTGGTTGCGCGCGTGGCCG
>DATGEY010000019.1:0-6689 GCA_035309625.1 Candidatus Acidiferrum sp. | reverse complement strand
CGGAATCGCCGCGCTGAACCAATTGACCGCACCCGGCCTGTATCAGCGCATGCACCAAAGCGCCGAGCGGCTGGTCGCCGGCCTCCGCAAAGCCGTTGCCGAAACGAATGTGCCAGCGCAAGTAAATGCGAGCCACTCGCTGGCCACCATATTTTTCAGCGATCAGCCGGTGCGCGATTACAACGGAGCGAAGCGCTCCGACACCAAGCGTTATGCGCGTTTCTTCCGCGAGATGCTGGACCGCGGAATTTTTCTAGCGCCATCGCAGTTCGAGGCCGCGTTCATCTCCGCCGCCCACTCCACCGAAGACATCGACCGCACCATAGCCGCCGCGCACGAAGTCATGAAAGGGATCACCGATGGCGCCGAATAAGCAAGGCGGGGGGCGCTCCCTTGTAGCGGCGCAGCATGCTGCGCCGCTACAAAGGAGGCTTGCGAAGACACCTCAGTGCAAAAACAGTCCGGTTAGCGCCATGGCCACACCGAGCGCTCCAACGAGGATTCCGCTTAACCAGAACGCCCGCCGCCGGGTCAGCAGGGTGATCGAACAGATCACCAATCCTACTTCCAGCAACGCCTCGCCGCCATCGAAACGGTCCGCGCGCCGGCTGATCAAATCGCGTTCCTTCTCCAGTTCTTTGGCCTTGTCGCTGATGTCTTCCTTGTCGCTGTTGTATCGTTCCACTTCCTTCTTGTATTTTTCCAGCACCGGCGAAGTTTCTTTTTTCTCCGCCGGAGCCAGCGCGCCGAGCAAATCCACAATGCCTTGCATCTCGTGCAGGCGAATATTCTTGGCCTGGTAATAAGCCCACTGGTCGGAGGCTTGCGATTGCCGCAACAATTCTTCGGTATGCGCGCGATGCCCCAGCAGCGCCGCGCCGGCCACCAACACCGCCAGAAACGAAATGCTGAGCGAAACCGGCAGCGTATAGCGATACTCCGCGTGCCTTTCAGGAATTTCCGGGAGTTCTACTTCGCCTTCCATCTCTGTGTTTTCCCCTTTTATTGGCAGTACGCGGCGCAAATGTTCAAGCCGTCGCCGGCGGCCGCAGGTTGCGCAGGCGCGCAATCTCATCGCTCAGCGAATCGAATCTCTTCATCAGTTCCTGGTGCCGGAAATCCTCGGCTGCCGGTTTTCTGGCGATGAAGCTCAGCGTGCCGCCGGGCTCCAAAATACATTGATGAACTTCGGAGAGCGCGTCAAAACCCTGTTTGCGCGCGGCTGCGGCAAGCTCTTCCCTGGTGATCAATTCTTTCTTGAGTTTGTGTTCGTATACTTTCCCATTTTCGATCAGGACGTCCGGGCTGCCCTCCACAATTTGATCCAGCTTGCGATGATCGTACAAGAATCGCACCACCAAATAATTGATGGCCAGCAGGGAAGCCGCGCCGATAATGCCGCCGCTAACGCTGTTGTCGTCGCCGATGATGGCGTTTTGCACGGTGTTGGACAAGGTCAGCAGGACGATCAGGTCAAAAGGATTCAGCTGCGCCAGCTCGCGTTTGCCCGATAGCCGCAGCCCGACAATCAGGAAAATATAAACGATGATGGGCCGCAGAATTTTCTCTAGCAGCGGCACACCGAGAAAAAACATGTCTTTCCAGATTCCGTGCATCGCCATCGCACCCCCAGCGAAAGCGTATCACGTAACTTTGTCATGTAATTCTGGGGTGCCTGCGATGCCAGTCGGTGTGCAGTTGGAAGGTGCGCGCGGCTTGGATTACGGCGAGATCATCGCCGGCGCGGGCCATGAATTGCAGGCCGACGGGAAGATTTTTTTCGGTGAAGCCGCAAGGGACGGAGAGGGCCGGGAGGCCGCACAGATTGCCAATGGCGCCCAGAGGGTCGGCGAAGGACAGGCCGGTTTCCAGGTTCAAATCGAGAGGGGTGGCGGCGACCGGTTGCGGGACGGTCACCAGCAGGTCGAAGGAATCGAAGAGCGCATCCATTCTCTTTTGCAGGATGTCGCGGACGCGCAGGGCTTGCACGTAGTCGGCGCCGGAAAATTGTTCGTTGACGTAGCCGGCGATCTGGCTGAGCGGGTCGGTCAATTCACTGACGCGCCCGGAGCGAATGAGGGAACGGAAGGAAGAAGCGCCTTCCACGGCGACGATAATGTTGCCGGCGTCCTCGAAGGGGCCTTCGGGCAGGGCGGCTTTCTTCACCGCAAAATACTTCTTCACTACTTTTTCGGCGGCGTCCGCGGCCTTGCTTACGCCGGGTTCAGTTTTTTTCCAAGCGTTGTTGAGCCAGCCAACTTTAAGCGCGCGGGCCTTCAGGTCGGCGGAAGGGGAATAGGTGAACGCGGCCTTGTCGAGTGGAAGAGTGCTGCGATCGCGAGGATCGTGGCCGGCCATGGCAGCAAAAACGCGGGCGCAATCTTCGGCGGAGCGGGCCAAGGGGCCGATTTTGTCCATAGAGGGGGCGAGAGCCATGGCGCCGTAACGGCTGACCCGGCCGTAGGTGGGGCGGAGTCCACTGACGCCGCAGAATGCAGCGGGGCAGAGAATGGAGCCCCAGGTTTCGGTGCCGATGGCAAAGGGCGCGAGCCCGGCGGCGACGATAGCGCCGGAACCGGAGGAGGAGCCGCACGTCCAACATTTGATGTCCCAGGGATTCTTAGTTTCACCTTGCAGGGAAGCGGAGGCAAAGCGGTAGCCCATGCCGCCAGCCAGCTCGATCATGGCGGCCTTGCCGAGCAAGACGGCGCCGACGCGATTGAGATGCTCGATGACGGTGGCGTCGTAGTCGAAAACCTGATTGGCATAGGGCTTCGCGCCCCAGGTGCAGGGAACACCCTTTACGGCGAGGAGATCTTTCGCGGCGTAGGGAATGCCGTGAAGCGGGCCGCGATAATGACCATGCTGAATCTCTGTTTCCGCGGTTTTGGCCTGGGCCAGGGCGATTTCGGGAGTCAGGCGGGCGTAGGCGTTATAGCGCGGGCCGAGCTTCTCGCTGCGATCGAGAAAATATTGGGTGAGTTCCACGGGCGAGAGTTTTTTCGCTTCGATGCGCTTGGAAAGCTCCGTTATGGGCAGGAAAGCCAAGTCTTCGGTGGGCATCGATATCCTCAGGGTTTTCCCGCGGGCGCCGGAGTTCTTCCGACGCGGGTGTTTTCGAGCGGATTTTTCTCGCGCTCGACGAGGGGTTTGAGATAGAGGGCCGGCGCATCGCCATTTTGCAGGGCGTAGGCGCGCAGGCGGTCGAGTGGGGGTTGCGCGAGGACGCACAGGCGGCGAAGGTCGGCTTTCTGCTCATCGGAGAAGCGGGTGGCGTATTGGTTGAGGATGGATTGGAGGCGGGCTTCGGCTTCGGCATGGCTTTCTGGCGAAAGTTTGGGGAGATCGGCGGATTGCTCGGGCGCGAGAGCGTTGCTGGATGGATCGGAAAGGTGCCCCCCAGCCCTCGAAGCTCGGGAGTCCGCAGCCGCTACATTGGGATGTTCAGACGAGAGCAGTGTGGCATTGGAGAGTGCGGCTCCGGGAGCAACTGCGGCGACAGCCGAGGCCAGGGCGGCGCGGCGAGCAAATTCGCGGCGGGAGATGCCGCCGGGTTTGGCGAAGCTGGGTGTGAAGTTCTGGTCCATCGAAATCTCCCCTATTTGTGTTCCATCTGGGCGGTGAGAGGAGGCTACTCAAAGGGGCGGAGAGCGTCAACCGTGCGAAAGGACGGGTGCGGGCAAAGAAGCACGGCAGGAATCTGGGGGTATGGAAAGAAGTGAGGGGGACGATGCCGGGGTGAGGCGGGAGGCGAAGCCCAACTGTCCTAAAGGGGACAGGGTGGATGGCACGAAAATGTTAAAAAGGGGAGTGCGGAGTATGCGATGACTTGCAGAGAGGGAAAGGTACCACGGCTGCCGCCAATGGCCGGCCTGGCCGTATGCCTGTGGCTGGCCGCGAGCGCAGCGAATGTCTCTTTTGCCCAGGAGGCAGCGTTAGCCCCGCGCACGGCGGAGCAAGTGGTTCAAAGAATGGTGGAAAGGAACGAGCAACGCGCCCTGGCCCTGGAGAGTTACCGCGGGACCCGGACCTATCATCTGGAATATCACGGATTGGCAAGCAAGAGCGCGACGCTGGTGGTGGCGATGACCTACCGGCGACCGGGAGAAAAGAAATTCTGCATTGTTTCGGAGAGCGGCTCGGAACTGTTGCAGGGGCGAGTGTTGAAGCGACTTCTCGAGGCAGAGATCGAGGCTATGCAGGAGGAGGAACGGCAGCAGACGGCCATGGCGCCAAGAAACTACGAATTCCGGTTGGCAGCTGACGAGCGGAGCGACGGTCAGGGATTCTATGTCCTAGAGGTTACGCCGAGAATCAAGAACAAATTCCTGTTCCGTGGCCGGATTTGGGTGGATGGCAAGGATTTTGCGGTGGCGCGGATGGAAGGCGAGCCAGCCAAAAACCCTTCCTGGTGGACGAAGAGAAATGCCATTGAGGTGACGTACGAAAAGGTGGGCGAGTTTTGGCTGCCGGCGCGAAATGAAACCAATACGCAACTGCGCATGGTGGGCCGCTCGCAGTTGACCATCGAATATCAGGGTTATGAGATTCTCCCCGCGGGCGCGGCACAGTCAGCGACCGAAAACGGACTAGGCTGCCCGGCGGTAGCAGCAAAATTGTCCGAAGTGCAGCCCTAACGATGATTTTTGTTTTTGGACCGCGCTTGCGTGGCGCGGCGAAGTAGCACGCTGAGGAACGCACGCGAAGACGATACTTGTTACCGGATGAGAGTTGCTAATGAAACGCATGGATGGCTGCACCGGTTGAGGCTTCATTCGATACAACGGCGAGATCGAGGTCAACAACTCCCTCCTCAGTGTGGTCCTGCAGGACTAAGTCAGCGTTAAACCAGGAAAGATTGGCCCTCACAGCGGGGTTGTCGAAGGCGCCCAAGCTGCGGCGAGAATAATCGCGGAATCGGCGATTCGCGCAGGTACCTTGAGCCAAAGCGGCCCAAGGCAGGGCGGCTTGGATGGGATGGCCACGCAGAATCCGACACCGTTCCAGGTCTAGGGGGAGGCGGATTTGGCGATGGGGGCAGCGAGTTGCGAGATCAGGAACTCCATTATGGCGTGCGGGGCGTCGGCGCCGCCTTTCAGGCGGTCGTCGGCGGCTTGCAGGGATTGCAGGCCTTGGAGGAGGCGGGCTCTGGGGATTTTGCGGGCGGATTGCAGGGCGAGATCGGCTTGCTCCGGGCGCATGGCCAGGGCGCGGGCGGCCTGGTAGCCGTTGGAGATGCCTTTTAGTTCGCTGGCTTCGATGAGCTTGCGGTACATCCAAGTGATGGCGCCGAGCAGAGACAACGGCTCCTCGCCATCGCGGATCAGGCGATCGAGAAATTCGAGGGCGCGCTTTTGCTGACGGGAGGCCAGCAGGTCGGCAAGTTCCCAGACGGTGGTGGTTTTTTCGGAGATGACCAGGGCGGAGACATCCTGGCGGCGGATTATTTTTCGGGAGCCGAGATAGGTGGAGAGCTTTACGATTTCGGTTTTAAGGCGCATCAAGTCGGCGGCGACGAATTCGGCGAGATCTTCCGCGGCGCCGGGCTCGAAATCGACGGCCTGTTCTTTGGCCATGGCGCGGGCCTGCAGGACAGCGGTTTTTTGACGAGCCTGAAGATCTTCTCCGAGGCTGACGTCGACGACTAGTGTTTTTTCCGTGAGGAGCTTAGCGAGCTTCATGCGCTGATCCAGCGCGGTGGCTTCCAGAACGACGATGGTGAAGGGGGCGGGGTTGTCGAGGTAGGCTTCGAGCTGCTCGACGGCGGCGTCGCGATTTTTCTCGCCGAGCTTTTCCAACTTTTCCAGATCATGCAGGAAAACAATCTGGCAGGGCGCGAGCAGGGGCAGGGTCTGCGCTTGCTCGAGGGCGTCTTGGGTTTCGTTGCGGTCGGCGGAATAGCGGGAGACGGCCCAGGGGCGGGCGGCCTCGGGGACGAAAGTGTCGATGAGCTGGGTGCGGCAGTCGTCGCGGAGGTAGGGCTCGTCGCCCAGGAGGAGTAAGGCGGGGATGGGTTTGCCTTTGGTCAGGCGGGCTATGAGTTCTTGCTGGGAGATTCTTGGCATTAGCGTTAAGGAGTTTACTGGTTTGGGCGCTGGAGGCAAAGGCTAAGAAAAGGCGTTTTACCACGGAGGGCGCAGAGGACACAGAGAATATCAAGAAAGAAGGTTTCGAGGAGCGAATCGCCAGGAATGATCAAATTGCGAGAACTGGTTACACCTTGAAAGCGGCGGATAGACCGCCACACTCCAAAATTACTGGGCGGCAAGTTAGAAGTTTTCGGTTAGGGAGGCTACCAGGCGCTGAGCGAAGTCTTTGGCTAAGCGATCGAGGGCGGGATCTTGTTCTTCGAAGAAGCTTTTTACGTCGGTGGAGATTTCGTATTCGTTGCGGAAAACGAATTTATCGGTGTGGTAGAGAACTTTTTGCGTTTCGGTTTGCGTTAAGGTGATTTCGCAGCGGACGGTGACCAGCATGGTGGTGGCGCGGCCGGATTGGGTGTCAAAAAGGAGCGGGACGGCTTCGAGGGTGAGAACTTTGCCGCGCAGGAGGGCGTCGCCCGCGGAGGGGTCGGAGATGATTTTGTAGGGAGTAGCGGCGAGAAATTCGTGGACGGTGGCGGAGGTGAGTTTTTGCTCGATGCGGTAGCTGTTGGTGGCGTTTTCGAGAGCGGGGACGGCGATGACGTG
>DATGEY010000018.1:0-33441 GCA_035309625.1 Candidatus Acidiferrum sp. | reverse complement strand
ATTTCCTGGCCGGTGTAGCAACCCTTGGTGAAGCTGATGTGACTGTTTTCGAGCGCGGCTTCGTGGGGAATCTGCTTTTCACCGAAGTCGTAGCTAAACCAGGGAATGCCTTGCTCAAGGCGAAGCGCGTTGAGCGCCTTGTAGCCTGTGGGGCCGCCGCCTGCGGCTTTCGTCTTTTCCAGCAGGATTTGCCACAGTGATTCTAAATGGGCGCGCTCGACGAGGAATTCCGCTGCGGGAACCCTTCCCGGTGAGCGGCGGATCACGGAGCAGGGAATTGTTGCAACGCGCGCATCGCGCCGGGCCAGCTCTGGCAAGGAAATCAGGTCCACAGAGGTCAGATCGCGGGCAATTCGGGCCGCTTCCGGCCCTTCCAGTGCGAGGGTGCCGAAGAGTTGAGTTTCGTCGGTGAGCGTAACGTCGTCCATGATGATGTATTTATCCAACGTTTCGTTCAAGCGCTCGCGGATGAGAGCGTAGGAAACACAGAACAGGGATTCCGGTAGCGCATAGGTTTCGATTTCGGCGAGGATGCGGCCTTGCGGATTGAGCAGAAGAGAGGCGTTGCCCTGCGAGGGGGCAAGATCTTTTATGTTGTTGGTGAAGATGGCGTTGAGGTAGCGGACACGGTCAGGTCCGGTGAAGGAAAAATAGCAGCGGTAATTCTTGTCGATCAGAGCTACGGATTTGTGCGCGAACCAATATTCGCGCTGCCAATCACCAAAATCGACCGGAAGAGCGCAACCGAACCAGGCACCCATGGTGGCTCCCAGTTCAGCATGAACGGCAGAAAGCGGAGTGTCGATTATTCTGTCAGGTTCGGGAGCTTGCATGAGTGGCGGCTACGGCCGCTGTTGACAGTGTAGCAAAGCTGGGCTTCTCGCCCGGCAGCGAGGACCCTGCATGGTCGTCCGTACATGGGATCGGGGAGCGCACTGCTTCCCGGGACGGATGTTATACTGCGAGGCGATGAGTGAACTTACTCCGGCAGTTGGCGTAGAGAAGCAGGGATTCCTGCACATTTCGATTCCGGTGGGGATGTTGCAGTGCAATTGCTCGATCATCGGCGATCCGGTGACGCGCGAGGCGTTAGTTATCGATCCTGGGGATGAAGTTAGCCGGATTCTCGAGCTGCTTGGGCGGCACCGGCTTACGGTGAAGGCCATCGTGAGCACGCACGCGCACATCGATCATGTTGGAGGCTTGAGCAAACTGCACAAGTACACCGGGGCGCCGGTGATGATGCACCGTGAGGATTTGCCGCTGTATCAAGCGATGGAGGTGCAGGCAGCCTTTTTGGGGGTGATGCCGCCGGAATTGACGGACGTTCATCAATTGCTGACCGACGGAGACGCACTGCAATGGGGTTCGCTGGAAGCGCAGGTGATTCACACGCCGGGGCATACGCCGGGAAGCGTTTCGCTGTTCATGCCGCCGGAAGTGGGGAAGATCAAGTTAGCGGCGCCGCAGCTCTTTGCGGGAGATACGCTGTTTAAGGGGAGCATCGGAAGGACCGACCTGTGGGGCGGGTCCATGGAGGCGATTCTGGATTCGCTACGGGGGAAGTTGATGGCGCTGCCGGATGAGACGGTGGTGCATCCGGGGCACGGGCCGACGACATTCATCGGGGAAGAGCGACAGTCAAATCCTTTTATTATTTCGCAAGGCTGAAAACTCGATCAGGTTTGAGCGGGATCTTTCTCGCGACGCAGTTCCTCCATAACCGACTGAACCAATTCTTTAGCATGAGTTAATTCACTAGCGATGATGCGGATGTCCATGGCGGGAACCGCGGGATTGCGCTGGCTGGTGCAATAGACGCCGTGCTGGCCGACCAGGACCAGGGCGTTGGTCAAACGATCCAGGGAAACGGCCAAGCGGCCGCGCTCGCGGCCAAACATTTGTTCGTAGTGCTCCAATTCCGCTTTGTGACTCTCGAACGCAGACATTCTGTTAATCCTCGATTACCAGGAGCGCCGGAACACGCTCCGCAGACGGTTGCACTTCGGGCACACACAGTACGCTGGTAACTTTACCCTACCGGGTAGCGGGAACATAATCCGCATTGGCCCAGCGGAGTGCGAGATTGAGATGGGTCTGACCGGAGAAGTAAACCAATTTTGGGGCACCGTTCCCGGTTTGGCAGGGGAGAGTGCCGGAGCAGCCAACACGATGCGACGTTCCGACCTGGTCCAGCATAAAGAAAAAGAGAAGGGGCAGAGCACGCGGACCTCGCAGATCGTTTTCGGCGAGCGGCAGCACCTGCTGCGCGTGCTGGATTCGCTCGAAGGCACGGAACTGCCGATCGCGCGCATGCAGCAGGAACGGCGCACCCTGGAAGAGTTGATTCACGCGCGGACGCGGGAGCTGAACCAGATCAATACGGCCTGGGACGAAAAGATTGGCTTGGTACTCAGCGCGGATGCAAAGCCGGAGATGCTGGAGAAGTTGGTAAAACAGGCGCCGGAGGAAGACTTTTATCTGTTGCGGCTGATCAGCGAACATCCGCGGGCCAATGCAAAGACGTTGAACAAGTTGGCCAAGCATCCTTATGCCGCGATTCGCGAGAATGTGGCGCGGCATCCGAACGCCGACGCGGCGACGCTGGCGTGGTTGAGCCGGGATCGCAGCCAGCCGCTGTGGTACCTGGTGGCGTTCAACCCGAATACGCCGACGCCGTTGCAACGGCGGCTGCGCGACCGGCTGAAGCGCTTGGGCGAAAGCCAGCCCTCGAAATAGCGGTCCTCACTCTCACAACAAAGGCATTTCCGTACTGGCAACGATGGCGTGCGTTGAAGGGTGTGTGCTACGCTGCGCGTCGTTCGGGCCACGGACAATCTGAACCAACGAGAAGATGGAGACGGACACCGACGTATCAGTTCTCAAGGCCGTCGGCGCCTTCCTGCGCCGATTCCGGTTACGGATTGCGGCGATTTCCGCGGTCCTGCTGATTCCTTGCTTCTGGCACCAGCGAATCGAAGCGGGGGACCTGGCTAGCCACGTGTACAATGCCTGGCTTGCGCAGCAGATTGGACGCGGGCAAGCGCCCGGGCTGTACCTGGCCCGGCAATGGAACAATGTTCTGTTTGACCTTCTCCTCCTGAAGCTGGGGAATCTGTTTGGGCTGCCGGCGGCGCAAAAAATTGCTGTGGCGCTGTGCGTACTTATTTTCTTCTGGGGTATGTTTGCGTTGGTCGCTGCGGTTTCGCGGCGACCGCCTTGGTTCCTATTGCCCTGTCTGGTGATGCTGGCCTATGGATGGACCTTTAACGTCGGGTTTTTCAATTATTATTTGTCGCTTGGACTGGGTTTTTTCGCGACGGCGATGGTGTGGTCGGGACGGGGCAGGGAATTCGTGCTGGCCGGCGTGCTGGCCATCCTTGTGCTAGTCGCTCATCCGCAAGGATTTGTGTGGCTGGTGGGGTGCGTGGGTTACGTTATCGTGTGGCGTCTGCTGAACGGATGGTGGAAATTAGCGGTTCCGGGAGCGGCGGTGCTCGCCGTGGTCATCGCCAGGCTGTACTTGATGAAACATTACGAGTCGTTTGGGGTGGGGGATAACCTCGGTGCCGGAATCTATAACGGGAGCGATCAGATCGCGCTGTATGGCAGGCGATATTTCGTGTTATCGCTAGTCGGGCTTCTGTTTGGGCTTGCGTGTTTTCTGGCGGACCGGCTGCGGAAGGCTGGCGAACGGGTATCGTGGGGTACCCTGCGCTTGCCCTTGGAGCTGCATTGGTTCGTAGTCTTCGCCGTCTACGGGCTGCCGGACGTAGTCCGCGTTCCCCTCTATTCGGGTTGGGTGGGGGCCCTGGCGGTGCGGTTGACGACCGTGGCTGCGGTAATGGGCTTGTGCGTTTTGGCTCAACTGCAGCGAAGCAAATGGCCCACTATTGGATTTGCGGCAATCGCCATCGTGTTCTTTGGATTCTTGTATCAGGATACCGCGACGCTGAACCGCATGGAGTCTCAGACGGAAAGCTTGATCGAAAAGAACGTAGCCTTGGGAGAGCGGGTCACGGCGACGATCTGGGCGCCACCTGGCTGGCGGCTGCCTTATATTGTGCACATGGTGGACCGCGCCTGCGTGGGCCGGTGCTTCAGCTTTCAGAATTACGAGCCGCCTTCGCGGCAATTTCGCGTGCGCGTTGCCGACGGAGGCAGTCCGCTCAATACCGATGATTCGGACGCTTCGCAGGAAATGGAGGCGGGGGAGTACGTGGTGCAGCCGGAAGACCTGCCAATGGCGGAAATATATCAGTGCGGGGAGGAGGACCTGACGCGCCTGTGCATACGGAAGTTGGCAGCGGGGGAAGCGAACGGGCGCATGGGATACCACCCTCCCCGGGAGTAGCACGCGGTACTGGCGCCGCGCTAGAGACAAATTGGCTCTTGCAGCAGGCCAATTTCATGTAAAATTGGCTGGTCAGGGGACAGCCAATGCTTCCTGTACATCTCCAGCCGGAAAGCCACGTACCACTTTATGTGCAGTTGCGCGACCAGTTGCGGGCTTTGGTGCATGCGGGCGATTTACGTCCCGGGGACCGCATTCCCGCCAGCCGCGAATTGGCCATTATGCTGGGAGTGCATCGGACAACAGTAGCCAACGCGTACGCGGAACTGGAGTCCGAGGGGTTGATTCAGGGACATGTCGGCCGGGGCACGTTTATCAAGGGCAATGGAAACGGACTGAAGATTACTCCACCGGCCCCGCCGGTATTGAATGGAAGCAACGGGATTCGTTGGGAACTGCTGTTCGCGGACGAGCGTGGAGAAGAGGTTCTTTCGCGATTGACGGCCAGTGCTCCGGAGAATTCGCTGTCTTTTGTGATGGCGCGGCCCGCCCAGGAATTCTTTCCAATCGAGGACTTGCAGACTTGCGTGAGCGCGGTGCTGCGCCGCGAAGCTACCGACGTGCTGAATTTGGGGCCGTCGGACGGATACGCGCCGTTGAAAGAGGCGCTGCTGGAACTTCTGCAGGCCGACAGCATTCCCGCCAGAGACGAGAATCTGCTGATTACGGACGGGTGCCAGCAATCGCTGGACTTGATCAGCAAAGCCTTTGTGCGGCCGGGGGATACCGTTATTTTGGAGAATCCCACCTATCCTGGAGCGGTGGCGATTTTCAGCGGGACGCGGGCACGGTGCCTTGGGGTGCCGTTGCGAACGCACGCGGAACCGGGTACGTCGTTGGGACTCGATGTGGAGGCACTGGAAGCGACTTTGGCGGCCAACCGGGTAAAACTGATTGTCCTGACACCGGATTTTCAGAATCCCACCGGGACGTCGATGCCGCTGGCTTCGCGAAGAAAGGTTCTGGAACTGGCGTCGCGGCACCAAGTGCCGGTGGTGGAAGATCACATTTACGGACGGCTGCATGCGCGGGAAGACCGGCTGCCGTCGCTGAAGCAGTTAGATCGCTCGAACATCGTCATACACATCGACAGCTTCGCGAAGGTGGCTTTTCCGGGGTTGCGCGTGGGATGGATCGTGGCGCCGGCAGCGGCGATCGAACGGTTGCGGGTGGTCAAGCAGACGACGGATTTGCACACGGACCAGCTGGCGCAGGCGACGCTGGCAGAATTCTTGCGGCGCGGCATGTTTTCGAGACATGTGGCCAAAATGCGCAAAGTGTACGCTTCACGGTTAGGGACGCTGGATGAGGCGCTGCGGAAACAGATGCCGGAGGGAACGCGCTGGACCCGGCCGGAGGGCGGGATGTGCTTATGGCTGGAATTACCGCCGGGATTTGATGCCAGCGAGCTACTGATCCATTCGAAGGAGCGCGGGGTGCTGTTCGCGCCCGGACGCTATTTTTATGCGCAGAACCCGCTGCCTAATACGCTGCGCCTGGGATTCGCGGCTTTGGACGAGAAGCAGATTGCCCGCGGCGTAATGATTTTGGCGGAATTGTTAAAAGTGGAGATGCGGAAGCGGCAGCGCGGGGTAAGAAGAGCGGAACGCAGTCGAGTGGCATTAGTTTGAGCGGAAAGAGAAAATCTAACGCAGAGGGCGCGAAGTGAAGAGCACAGAGAGCACGCAGGAGCAGAGGCTGGCAATTATCACGCTGGCTCCCAATCCTGAAAACCGATGTTTCGGGTGTGGTGGCGCCAATGACGACGGGATGAAGCTGAGCTTCGTTCAGGATAATGACAAGAAACGGATTGTAGGACGGTTTGTGTTGGGGGAGAGATATCAGGGAGGCGGCGGGATGGCGCACGGCGGAATTATCGGTGTACTGCTGGACGAAGCGATGGGGAAAGTGTGCCGCTTTCGAGACGTGCGCGCGGTGACGGCCGAGCTTACGGTGAAGTATCTGAAGCCGGTGAATGTGCGGGAAGAGATCATCGTGGAAGGTTGGGAGGAAACGGAGCGGAAGGGGCGGAACCTGTTTCACATAGGCGAGATACGGAATTCGGCCGGTGATGTACTGGCGCTGGGCAAAGCGCGATTTGTGATTATTGGTGAAGGCAACAAAGTTTAGCCGAAACATTGCAGGGTATGGATTTGTGGAATTGCGGAGAGGAGAACAGAGATGGATGCCAAGAAAGTGAATGGGAGCGGGAACGGGAATCCGGCGAACGAATGGCGCGTGAAGGTTGGCCTGGCGGAAATGCTGAAGGGCGGCGTGATTATGGATGTCACCAACGCCGAACAGGCGCAGATCGCGGAGAAGGCGGGGGCTTGCGCGGTGATGGCGCTGGAGCGAGTGCCCTCCGATATTCGCAAAGAGGGCGGCGTAGCGCGGATGGCGTCGATCAAGATCATTCGCGAGATCATGAAGACGGTGACAATTCCGGTGATGGCCAAGGTGCGCATCGGGCATTTCGCGGAAGCGGAAGTGTTGCAGGCATTGGAGGTGGATTTTATCGACGAAAGCGAAGTGCTGACACCGGCGGATGAAGAGAATCATGTGTGGAAGCACGATTTTCGCGTTCCATTCGTGTGTGGCGCGCGCAACCTGGGCGAGGCGCTGCGGCGCATCGCGGAAGGCGCGGCCATGATTCGCACCAAGGGCGAAGCCGGGTCGGGCAATGTGGTGGAGGCGGTGCGGCACATGCGCACGATCGTGAGCCAGATGAAGCGGCTGACCACCCTGCGCGACGATGAATTGATGCACCAAGCGAAGGAACTGGGCGCGCCGCTGGATTTGATCCGGCAGATTGCGAAGACGGGGAAGCTGCCGGTCCCCAACTTCTCGGCAGGCGGGATTGCGACGCCGGCGGATGCGGCACTGGTACGGCGCCTGGGAGCTGAGGCGGTCTTCGTGGGATCGGGGATTTTCAAATCGAGCGATCCGGAGGCGCGCGCTAAGGCGGTGGTCAAGGCCACCACGCATTTTGAAGATGCGAAGGCGGTACTGGAAGCGCATGAGGAGTTGGGAGAGGCCATGCGGGGTTTGGATGTGCGGCAGCTTGAGGAGAAGGATTTGTTGTCGACGCGCGGATGGTAACTGAGATCCTGGCCAAGCTGGGCGGAGTGCTGCGCCCCTACGGAGAGATGCGGTGAAGATTGGGATTTTGGCGGTGCAGGGGGATTTTGCGGCGCATGCGGCGATGCTCGCGGGATTGGGCGTTGAGAGCATTGAGGTGCGCACACCTGGGGACCTTGCGGGTTGCGACGGCTTGATTCTGCCGGGTGGCGAAAGCACCACGCAGCTGCAGTTTCTCCAGGAAGAAGGCCTGTATGAGGCCATCCGGCAATTCGCCGCAGAGAAGAAAGCCATCCTAGGAACTTGCGCAGGAGCCATTTTGCTGGCCAGCGAAGTGAAGAATCCGCGACAGCAATCGCTGGGTTTGCTGGATATGACGGTGCTGCGCAACGGTTATGGTCGCCAGGTGCACAGTGATGTGGTCAGCGGACCTTCGACTTTGAAGGCAGAGCCGATGGAGATGGTGTTCATTCGCGGGCCCATCTTTGAACGTGTGGGACCGGGCATTCAGGTGTTGGCGGAATTTGCGGGCAAGCCCGCGCTGGTGCAAAAAGGTCAGATCATGGCGGCCGCGTTCCACCCCGAACTTACAAATGACACCACGGTGCACCAACGCTTCGTTACAATGGCCGGCAGCAGACTGGCGCGGGAATTGGATAGCGTCGGTTCCTAAGTGGAGAGCCGTTGCGGCGCGATAAAACCAGCGTTTCGCAGGAAGATTATCTCAAGGCGGTCTGGGAGATGTTGGAGGAGGACCAGACGCCGATCAGCGCGCGTTTGGCAGAAGAGCTGAACGTGACCCCGCCAGCGGTGACTGCAGCGCTCAAGCGTATGACGCGCGATGGGCACGTGCGCGTGGACCGCGCAGGCCGCATCGACTTAACGCGCAAGGGAAGGCAATTCGCGGAGCGGCTCGCTTTACGCCATCAACTCGCGGAGATGTTGCTGACCGATGTTATTGGCCTGCCCTGGTCGAAGGCGCATGACGAAGCCGAGCGCATGGAGCATGCGATTTCGCCGGAAGTCGAGGCGCTGCTGCTGAAACGATTCGCGGATAAGAAGAGCTGCCCGCATGGGGTGCCCATGCGCGGCGGAATCGCCAAGTTGCGCGAGCAAGGCGCCATCCCGCTCTCTGACCTGCGGGCCAATGACAAGGCAGAGATCCTTTGCGTCTACGAGAAAGATGCGCAGTTCCTGGAATTCCTGGAAAATCTGGAATTGCGGCCAGAAACGCAGGTCGAGGTCAAGAAGCGCGAGTATGACGAGACCATGACGTTGCGGGCTGGCGGACGCACCATGCATTTGGGGAAACCCGCTACTACGCGGATCTGGGTGCGGCGGATCGCTTAGGCGGGCAGCGTCCGATGGGCGCTGCTACGCGCAAGCGTTCGCCGAAGCGCACTGCTTTGACGGACGGCTACGGCGCTTAGCCATGGAAGTGACGGATGTGCTTGCATTATTCTCCGCTTGGGAATATGGTAGGCGCACTCTCAAAGGCCAATTTTCCGTAAAACAAGGTCTGAGCAAGGGATACGAGAAATGCAAACGGAGTTTTCCACAGGGCCGCGTGCTCGCTGGCGTTGGCTGTTGTATGTCGCTTTGGCCTGCATGGGTGGCCTGCTGACGTTTGCCGCAGGGCAAGCGCAGCAGCGGGCATCGGACGAAGAAACATTTCGTCGCCTGATCGACGGATATTGCGCCGCATGGAGTTCCGGGAATGCCGATTCGCCGGCCAAGTACTACGCCAAGGATGCTGGGCTTGTTTTTTATGATTTGGCGCCCTTTTCCTACCATGGCTGGAAGGAATATCACGAAGGGGTACAAAAGGAGTTCTTCGCCAATATGGCCAGCGGGAGTCTGACCGCAGGGAAAGATTTAAAGGTCACACGGCGGGGCATGGTGGCATGGACCACCGTTTCCATGCATTTTTCGGAGAAAACAAAAGACGGCAAAGCGACGGAAGCACAAGTCCGCTACACCGGTATTTGGGAGAAGCGCGGTAGAAACTGGCTTCTCGTGCATGAGCACCTCTCAACCCCCCTGGGAGGCTAGCCGTTTGGAGGAAGTGCAGGCGCCCGCCTGTATACGTAAGGCAAGATGTGGAATATGTTGCGTTATTACTGGATTGTGGCCCGCGGTTATCGCCTGAATCCCTGGGACAGCCCGTACCTGCGTTGGAGGTTCGAGACGTTTCTTGGGCCGGAAGCGGCGGGCCTGGATGCCGCGAAGTTTTTCCATTTGATGTGGAAGTATCGCAACCAGATGGAGCGGTTTGTGGACTGGGCGGCAGCTCGGCGACGATTTCAGCGCCGTGGCGTGCACGTCTGACTTCCCCGCGACCAACACCTCGCCGGCCTCTTTTCTCCAGAGCGTATAATAATCGAGGAAGGGAGGATCTATGTCGCAGCTTACTATCCTCCAGAAAACAGAGCAGCTATACGAGGCGCGCTGGTGGGAACCGGAGGGCAACGGGCGCGTCCACTGTTATCTATGCCCCCGGCACTGCCACCTCAATCCGGGACAAGCCGGATTCTGTTTCATTCGCGTGAATGAAGGTGGCAAGCTGTACAGCCTGGGCTACGGTGCGCCGGCGGCGTTACAGGTGGATCCCATCGAAAAGAAGCCGCTAAACCATTTTCTGCCAGGAACGCTTGTCTTCAGCATGGGCACCGCAGGCTGTAACATGGGCTGCTTCTTCTGCCAGAACTGGGACATTTCCAAATCCCGCCACGACCAGGTGCACTCCCAACACGTCCCACCCGAGGACGTTCCTTTACTCGCGCTGCGGCACGGCTGTCACTCCGTGGCGTTCACCTACAACGAGCCGACCATCTGGGGCGAATACGTGATCGACATTTGCCAGGCGGCGAAGCGGCATGGGTTGAAGACCGTGATGGTTTCTAACGGCTACATCACACGTGAAGCGTTTCACGAGATATACGATCACATCGATGCTGCGAATATCGACTTGAAAGCGTTCACCGAAAACTTCTACGGGAAAATTACGCTCACTCATCTACAACCGGTGCTTGAGACCTTGCAATGGTTGAAAAACGAGACCAAGGTCTGGTTCGAGATCACCAACTTGATGATTCCCACGCTAAACGACGATCCCGCCGAGACGCGCAAACTTGCCGAATGGATTCTTAGCCATCTCGGCCCCGACGTACCGCTGCATTTTACTGCCTTTCATCCGGACTTTAAGCTGCGTGACAAGCCAAAAACGCCCCCCGAGACGTTACACCGCGCGCGGCAAATTGCGCGGGAAGTCGGCCTTCACTATGTGTATGAAGGGAACATCTTCAGCGACGGCGCGCATACCGGTTGCCCAGGGTGTGGCTCGATGCTGATCCGCCGTTCGTGGCATGATGTCATCCAGAACCGGCTGGAGCACGGCTGCTGCTCAGATTGCGGAAGACCCATTCCCGGCGTATGGAACAACAGCGCGACAACTGCGGTGCGTTGTGCGCACATTTGTTTGCAGGATTATAGTGATCTGAATTTGTAACCTGAACCTTAACCTAAAGATTCACCAGAGGCGGTTGCCAAAGGCGTGATACCCCGGCCCCACGCGCATGGAGTGATGCCAAGCGATCGGGAAAGCCCACCACACCAACCCGCCCAACACCGCCTGCCCGAGCGTCAGCGGGAGAATGTTGCGCTCTCGCGCGAAAAGCCAGCACATCACGAATCCGCCCAGCAGCGTCAAGGGAACCAGGACCGGGTTGGGCCAGTGCAGCAGTGCGAAAAGGACGCTGGCCAGCGCGGCGGCTGGCCAAGGAGTCTTGACCGCGGAGAGCAGTCGATTCATTAAATAGGAGTTCAGAGCGACTTGCTGCAGCAGGCAAAAAGAGAAATAGCCCAAAAAACGATGGCGATCCAAGAAGTGCGCCGGCATCCGATGCATGGCCCCAAGGTATAGCCCGGCGCACAACAGCGCAGCGATACAAACGCCAAACACAGGTATTGCTTGCCGCGTGGCGGGCCACAGATTGTCTGCGCGCCACCCCATGGTCTTCGGCGTATCGCGATGAACCACGAGGCTGACCACCAGCCAGGCAAGAAATATCAGCCAAGATTGGGGATGGCTGAACTGTAGCCGCCAAATATAGAGCGCAATGAAAGCGGAGAATGCGAGCGCTTCGGCGAGCGTGGTTATTCGGGAAGTGTCCGTGCCGCACATAACCGGGTCAAGAGGGCATGAGATAATTGTAATGCTGGCTGTGAATCATCGGATGTCCTTGCCGGTGACAAGGTTGCGCGCGAATATACACAGGGTTAGCTTAGTATGATGGAAAAACATCGAGTCGTAATCCTGGGAGGCGGCTTCGGGGGACTGAACGCGGCGCAGAAGCTCAAACACGCTCCGGTTGAAGTGACGCTGGTGGATCGCCGTAACTTTCATCTCTTTCAGCCCCTGCTCTACCAGGTCGCCACCGGTTCACTTTCGCCGGGAGAAATTTCCGCGCCCTTGCGCGGGGTGTTGAGCAGGCAAAGGAACGCGTTGGTGCTGCTGGGTGAAGCGGCAGACGTTGATCCGGACGCTAAACGAGTTTTCCTGCGCGATGGTGCGAGCCTTAACTACGATTCGCTGATCATTGCCACCGGCTCCCAAACGTCATATTACGGTAAGGAGGAATGGCGCGAGTTTGCACCTAGCCTCAAAACCATCGAAGAAGCCACCGCCATTCGGCACAAAATCCTGTACGCCTTTGAATGGGCGGAACGCTCCGCCACGCCAGCGGAAGCTCGGGAGTGGCTCACCTTTGTCATCGTGGGTGCGGGGGCGACCGGCCTGGAGCTGGCTGGAGCGCTTGCGGAGATCGCCAACGAGACGCTGAAGAATGATTTTCGGCGCATCGACCCCAAGGACGCCCGGATTATTTTGATGGAAGGCGGAAGCCGGGTGCTTACCGCTTATCCTCCGGACCTTTCCGAGAAAGCGGAAAATCTGGTGAAGGGCCTGGGAGTGGAGGTAATGAAAGGGGTGATGGCCACGGCCATCGATAAGACCGGGGTCACCTACAAGCGTGGCGAAACAACCGGAAAGCTGGCGGCCAAGACGGTGTTGTGGGCTGGCGGCGTGGTGACTACCAGTTTTGGCACAAAGCTGGCCGAGCGCACCAAGGCTGAAACCGAGCGCGATGGCCGCATCCAAGTCCTGCAGGATCTCACCATTCCAAAGTATCCGGATATTTATATTGTGGGCGACCTTGCCGCCGCGATGGGCAAGAATGGGAAGCCCCTGCCGGGCGTCGCGCAGGTCGCAATCCAGGGCGGCAGCTACGCGGCAAAAGCGATTCTTGCACGGTTGAAAGGGCAGCAGAACCTGCCGCCATTCCGCTATTTTGATAAAGGAGACATGGCCGTCATCGGGCGAGCAGCTGCCGTGGCTAACATATTCGGCTTGCATGTCTCGGGGTTGCCCGCCTGGCTCATCTGGCTCTTCATCCACCTGATGTACATCGTGGAATTTCAAAATCGAGTTCTGGTTTTCGTGCAATGGGGATTCGAGTATTTGACGTTCAATCGCGGCGCTCGGCTGATCACGGGGGAGGGCGAAGGGGATCTCCGCGGAAACCACGCTTCCGTTGACCCCGGTACTCGCTGACCGGTCGAGAGCTACAAGGTTGCCTGTATTGTGTGGGACGTAGCTAAGCCCAATCCTATGAGTAATGTTCGCGTGCAGCAGGAGGGCGGTTTGCGCCGAATGCGCGGCGAAGGGGATCACCCAAGATGTCTGGTTGGCATCGCTTTGACCCTACTTACCATTCCGGTTCCCATTGCTTACGCACAGGGCCACGCTTCCGGTATCAATGACCGAGAGGCCGTCGAATTGGTGCGCGAGGTAATGCGCAACGAAATCGATGCGCAGCTGAGGGACGCCTCACTGTGGTGTTATCGCGAGCAGCGGCAGGATGACGGGAAGGCGAACAAGACCCTGGAGGTTTGCCAGACCAAGGACGGCGACCTCGAGCGGCTTATCGCCGTGGACGGGAAGCAGCTCAACGCAGCGCAAAGACAAGCCGAGGACCAGCACCTGCAGCAGGTAATCCACCATCCGGATCAACTCCATGCCAAGCAGCGCAAGGATCGCGAGGATGGAGATCAGCAGCGCTACATTTTGAAAATCCTCCCGGATGCCTTCCTCTTTCACTGCGAAAGCAAGTCTGGCGATGTTGTTACCCTGCGTTTCCGCCCCAATCCGGCTTTCCATTCCTTCACGCGGGCATCGCTGGTTTTCCACCACATGGAAGGAACATTGATTGTGGAGGACAGGCAAAAGCGGCTGGTTGAGATCAATGGCCGGCTGACCAGCGAAGTCAGGTTCGCCGGCGGCCTGCTGGGGCACCTGGACAAAGACGGGACCTTCGTCGTCAAGCAGCGGAACGTCGGAGAGGGGCACTGGGACCTGACCTACATGAGCGTACACATGAACGGAAAAATCCTGTTCTTCAAGACTATCAATGAGTTGCAAAAAGAAACTTTGGCCGACTATCAGCCGCTGCCGCGCGATGCCACTTTGCAACAGGCCGCCGACTTTCTCCAGCATGACTTCGGCCTACACAGCACTGCATCTTCCGGCAGGTAAGTGGTTTTGCTTCCCCGCAGACGGCGGCTCGGCCCAAACGGCCGACGAGAAAGCGCGGATTTCAGATTACTGGTACATTGTTAGCTGGAGAACGGAATGCCCACGCGCGTAATCCTGGCCGACGACCATGCACTGGTCCGGCAAGGGATCAAATCGTTGCTGGAACGGGAAGGCCTGCAGGTGGTCGCCGAAGCTTCGGACGGACGGGAAGCTATCGCGCACGCGGAAGCGTTGGCCCCGGATGTCGTGGTCATGGACATTGGCATGCCGACTCTGAATGGCATGGAAGCAGCCCGCGAGTTGGCGCGCTGTTGCCCCAAGGTCAAGCCCATCCTCTTAACCCAGCACGATGAGCCGCAATATGTTTCCGCGGCGTTAAAAGCCGGCGTTAAGGGCTACGTGCTAAAGAACCAGCTTTCCAGCGATTTATTGCACGCCATACAACAGGTTCTGCGCGGGCAGGTGTATCTGAGCCCAGGAATCTCCGGTGCGGTCATGGCCGCCTATCACTCCAGGTCGGAAATCCCGGTAGATCCGTTGACCGCCAGGGAACGCCAGGTGCTGCAACTGATCGCGGAGGGAAAATCCACCAAAGATGTTGCCGCGCTTTTAGGTGTCAGCGTGAAAACGGCAGAGTCACATCGTTCGCGGTTGATGCAGAAATTGGACATCCATGAAACCGCGAGCTTGGTTCGCTACGCCGTGAAGCATGGCCTGGTCCAAGTCTAGGCGCTTGCTCACGCCAGGTTCCTACCGTTGCACCTAAACCCCCGGCCGGAGGGCAAGTACCGCCTCCCGACCGAGAACCTTAAAGAGTCGATAGTCAGCGTTCCGTGAATAAAGTGCCATCCATCTTTTCACGCAGCGGGCATTAATGGCCGCAGAAAATGACGTTTCGACGGTTCGGAAGAAGTTCCCAATCGGCCAGGAAGAACTTCGGCAGACACGTGTAGGTAGAAGGCAAAAAGCAGGAATACCCGAATAAAACCGCGGTAAGCACACGAAACGCGAGCAGTTAGGCGGCGAACCTCAGCGGCATCGGCTCACGCCAGAATCGGCGCGCTAGGCGGCGCCGCCTTGAGTGTCCCCGCCCTCGGAGTCGGGCTTGATCTCGTCCACCGTGAGGCTGTCGCTTGGGGCGTCTTTTCCCGCGCGTTTGTCGAGCTTTCTTTGCGCGCGGCGTGCCGCTTTTTCGCGCTGTTTATCCAACCGCTTCATCTCTTTCTGGCGCTTTTGAAATGTCGTCGTCATCGGGTCTCCTTGAACCTCGAGAGAAACTGGCGTTCAGCGATAGCTGCGCCCGGAAACTACCAACGCGGCTCGCGAGGTTGACGCGTGGCTTCCCGATAGTCCTCGTTCGAGAATCCGCCTCGCCCGCGACCTCCACCGCCGCCACCACCGGGCCGAAAACCGCCACCTCCGGAGGCCTTGGGCCGTGCTTCGTTCACCTTGAGATTGCGTCCGCCCAGCTCTTTTCCGTCCAGCCCCGCGATGGCCTTGGCCGCTTCGTCGTCATTAGGCATTTCCACGAAGGCGAAACCACGCGCACGGCCGGTTTCCCTGTCCATGACCAGGTGGACGCGAGTGACCTGTCCGAACGGCTTGAACAGCGCGCTCAATTCACCTTCCGTCGTTTGAAAACTCATGTTTCCCACAAAAAGATTCTTCATGCCCCTTCTCCTTGACCTGCACCGATTAAATCGAACCTGCCACAAAAATACGAAACCGGTCGGAACGCGACGAGTGGCGCAACTTTCGCAGCGCCTTGGCCTCAATCTGGCGGATGCGTTCCCGGGTGACCGCGAACGTCTGGCCCACTTCTTCCAGCGTGTGATCGTTGCCGTCGTCCAGTCCGAAGCGCATGCGGATGATCTTTTCTTCGCGCAAGGTCAGCGTCTTTAACATGGACGCCATTTTCTCTTTGAGGTTCAGATTGATGGCGGCATCTGACGGAGACTCAATGTTCTTGTCCTCGATGAAGTCGCCAAGGTGCGCCTCGTCTTCTTCGCCGATGGGGGTTTCAAAGGACAGAGGCTGCTGCGCGATTTTCTTGGTGCGGCGAACGGCCTCCACCGGGATGTCCATGCGCTTGGCGATTTCCTCGGAAGTAGGCTCGCGGCCAAGCTCTTGCAACAATTGCTGGCTGGTGCGGACTTGTTTGTTAATGGACTCGATCATGTGGACGGGGACGCGAATGGTCCGCGCCTGGTCGGCGATCGCTCGCGTGATGGCCTGGCGAATCCACCAGGTGGCGTAGGTAGAAAACTTGTATCCCCGACGCCACTCGAACTTGTCGGTGCCCTTCATCAGCCCGATATTGCCTTCCTGGATCAAATCCAGAAACTGCAAGCCGCGATTGGCGTATTTCTTGGCGATGGATACCACCAGGCGAAGGTTCGCTTCCGTCAGTTCCTTTTTGGCTTGATCGGCCTCCGCCTCGCCGCGCCGGATCAGATTGAGAGTGCGCTTCAGGCTGGCCGCGCTTACTTCGCTGGAATCGTCAATTTCCTTGAGCTGCGCGCGGCACGAACGCAACTGGCTGCGCGTTTCACTGACGGCGTCGCCGCGGGACGATCTGGCGCGGCGTTCCAGCCGGGTCGCCTCTCGCTCCACGGAATGCAGCCGTTCGACGGTGTGCCGCATGATGTCGATCAGGCGCTTCTTTTCCTGCTCCTTGAAGTCAATCGAGCGCACCAGCAGCGACAATTCCACGCGGGTTCGCGCCACGCGTCCCCGAGCTTTTAGAAACGCGCGCTTGTTGGATTTTGGCACATCTCGCATCCGGGCGGCTTGCTTGAGCCCCACGTCGTACAGCTTGCCAACCTTATCGATAATCCGGAGCGTGGCCCGAGTCCTTTCTTCCAGAATCGCGTCGGTCAGCTCCTCTTCGTCGAACTTCACGACTTCCTTGATACGCCGGTTACCTTTGCGCAAGCCTTCGCCAATGGCGATTAGCTCCTTAATGACAATCGGCGAGCGGGAAATCGTTTTTAGGACCAGCAACTGTCCGCGCTCGATGCGCTTGGCAATGGCCACCTCGCGCTCGCGAGTCAGCAGCGACACCACACCCATCTCACGCAGATACAGGCGCACGGGATCGTTCGAGGTGTCCGCCGGCCGCGGCGCCAGATAGGGGTCAGCTTCTTCGCTGCGAACCGGCTCGTCGCGGCTGATGGCAATCTGTTCGGAAACAGCCAGCGCGGGGTTCGCGGCCTTGGCTGTGGCCGCATCCTCATAAATCTCGATGCTCTCGCGCTCGAAGGTGGAGAACAGTTTATCGATAACTTCGGGAGCGTGCTCCTCGAGCGGAAGCAGCTCGATCACCTCGTCATGGAGCAGATAGCCGCGCTCCTTGCCGAGGTTAACCAGGTTGCGCACCTGCTCATCTTTTTCTTGTATCGCCAGTGACAAAGATTCCCCCAAAGAGCCAGGCCACGGTTGGCCAAGGCGTTCCTCAAAGCCGCATTCTCACGGAGCCAATACTTGAACGTCGTTTCGTTGCTCGGAAAGGACCGAGTACGGGTTGCAGATGTGATGACCGGTTTCGCACGCTGCAAGTGTAGTTGACTCTTTTGTCCCGACCCCTCGGGGCGTTACAGTGCGTCTCGTCTCAGAAGCCAATATATTGTATCAGCTTCGCGTCGCAAGCTGTCCAAAAATGCTGGGCAAAAAGCCGCCGTTCCGAGTACCTTGGGACGGCGGCCTTTCTGCAGGACCAGTCCGGTTAGGCCATTTGCGCTTGCAGGATTTCGCCTGGAAGCAACGTCATCTTACTTCGCGGGGCGGACGCCAGCGAAGGGGCGGTAGCTCGCGTGCTTTCCCGGCGCTGGAGCGGGTTGCCACGTAAGACCAGGCGCTCCATGCGTGTACCAAGCGTACGCTCCAGTTGAAAAAGTTCGGATCGCTGCTCGCGCGTGAAAAGAGTCGATGCCACGCCGTGTTCCCCCGCCCGGCCGGTGCGCCCCACGCGATGGATGAAATTTTCCGCTATTTCCGGCAAGTCGTAATTGATGACGTGTGCGATGTCCTGCACGTGAATGCCGCGGGAAGCGAGATCGGTGGCCACCAGCACCCGGTAGCGTCCTTGTTGAAAGCCGGCCAGCGCCGCTGTACGTTGCGATTGCGAGCGGTCGCCGTGAATCATGGCGGCGTGGATGCCTTCGCGATTCAGGTTGGTGGCAATGCGTTCGGTCCCGCGCTTGGTACGCGAGAACACCAGGCATCGGCCAGCCTCTTCGCTGAGAAGTTGCTGCAAGGCGTCTTGTTTGCCGCTAACGGAAACCTCAAAGGCCTGCAGGCGCACATTTTCCGAAGGCTTCAGCGTTGACCCGAAAGCCAGCCGCACCGGATTGCGAGTGTAGTCCTTTACCAGGTTGGCCATCGCTCCTTCCATGGTTGCGGAAAAGCACATCGTCTGACGTTCTTTCGGCAGAACGGAGGCGATCCGGCGAATAGCCGGAAGGAATCCCATGTCCAGCATACGATCGGCTTCGTCCAGCACCAGGATTTGCAGGTCGCGGAAGTGAATTAGCCTGCGGTCAAGAAAATCTTCCAGGCGTCCGGGAGTCGCTACTACCAGTCCCGGACCCTTGCGGATGGCGTGTAATTGTTGCGTTTCGGATAATCCGCCAACGACCAGAGCCGCCGGCGACAATTGCTTGCCGCGCAACGCATTGTATTGATCGACCACCTGCATCGCCAATTCGCGGGTCGGGACCAGCACCAGTGCGGCGATGCCCCCCGAGGTCTTGCGGAGCAGCTTTTCGAGCACCGGAATCAGGAACGCGAGCGTCTTGCCCGTTCCGGTTTGCGCCGTGGCCAGCACATCTTTACCATCCAGTGCGTGCGGTATGGCCGCTGCCTGGACCGGAGTCGGTGTCGTGAAACGCGCAGAGGACAGCCGCTCCTTTACATAATTTGAAATCGGAAGTTCTGAAAAAATTTGCATTTAGCTTTCTTGCTGGGCGTAATCGCAGCGCGCACACCAACATCCGGGGCGAACAGGGCGATTAAATAACCAGTCTTATTTAAATTACGCTGAAAACGAACGGAGAAGACTGAGGGCGGGGATCTCGGGGCAATACATCCAACCAGAGGGACCGCACAACACAACCGCGGTATTAAGCGCAACTGCAGTATACCACAGATCGCTGAAGCTTGACGCCCACCTTTCGGCAATTGCTTCTTGGACCCCGGCCGGTGGCCGTGCGAGACTCTGCGCGTGAATAAAGTCATCTTCTTCGCCGGCGTGGTCCTGGCGGCGAGTGGTTTGATCTCCCCCGGATTCGCCCTATTCGCTGGACTCGTCTATGGCCTTACCCTGACACACCCCTTTCAGGCCCAGAGCCGGTATCTCACGAAATTCCTCCTGCAAGGATCGGTAGTGGCCCTGGGCTTTGGTATGAATTTGCACCAGGTTCTCGAAGCCGGCCGCGCCGGTTTCTTCTATACCGCCATAAGTATCACCGGCGCGATGTTTCTGGGCTTGGGGCTTGGCCATCTCCTTCATGTCGCGGAGAAACCTGCCTTTCTCATCAGCGCCGGAACCGCGATTTGCGGCGGAAGCGCTATTGCAGCTGTTGGACCCATTGCGGGCGCCAGCGAAGAAGAGATGGCGGTATCGCTGGGAGCCGTGTTCATTCTCAACTCGGTCGCGCTGTTCCTGTTTCCTTCGCTGGCCCTCGCATTGCACATGACGGAGAGCCAGTTCGGCCTATGGTCGGCCTTGGCCATTCACGACACCAGTTCAGTGGTCGGCGCGACGGCTAAGTACGGTCCGACAGCCCTGGCCATTGGCACCACCATCAAGCTGGCGCGGGCATTATGGATTGTTCCGCTGGCCGTGGTGACGGCGGCGGTGCTTAAGAGCAAGGCCCGCATTCAGTGGCCCTGGTTCATCCTGTTTTTTTGCCTTGCTGCGTTACTCAATACTTTGCTGCCGCAGTACAATCGGATTTTCGGCGTGCTGAACCACTTGGGAAAACTGGGTTTGACGGTCACGCTTTTCTTGATCGGCGCCAGCTTAAACCGCGAAACCATTCAAAAGGTAGGTATTCGTCCACTGCTGCAGGGACTCACGCTATGGGTCATTGTCGGCGCCAGCACCCTGGCTCTTATTCTGCTTAACTGGATAAGGGTCTAAGCTTCAGCGTAATCCAAGAGGAGCAATGATGCAGGATACCGGGATCATATCAGGTCCGCGCGCCGCTTGCGATTTGACACCTCTGTTTTGTGCGCGGATACTTTGAAAGCAGACACGCAAATTCCGCAATCTCGTGCTCCCAACGCAAGGAGCGTTCCGCACGATGTCCAACACCACCGAAATTGAAGTAAACGGCACTCGCTACCCCGTTGGTTATCCTCTGGACACTCCGCTGCTGTATGTTTTGCGCGACGAACTAGGCCTGACCGGTAGCAAATATGGTTGCGGTGAAGGGCAATGCGGCTCCTGCACCGTGTTGCTGTCAGGTCAGCCGCGGCGCTCCTGCCAAATTCCTGTCAGCGGCGCAATTGGCAAACCTATCACCACGATTGAAGGTCTTGAGCGGGACGGCCGTCTGCATCCGGTACAACAAGCTTTCATCGACGCGGGTGCCTTTCAATGCGCTTACTGCACGCCCGGCATGATCATGAGCAGTGTCGGCCTGCTGCAAAGCAATCCCCATCCCACTTCAGCCGAAATCGTTCAATTCTTGCAGGGAAATATCTGCCGCTGTGGCGCGCACCCGCGCATTGTCGATGCCGTGCAGCAAGCCGCTAAAGCCATCCAGGGGCGTGACAGGTGAACAAGATCATGAGCATCGGCAACCCGCCGCGAACGCCGATTCTCGAACCGGAACGCTACGAGTTCACGTCCGGCTCGCTCCACCATTTCGAGTTGGCACGCCGCGATTTCTTCAAGCTGCTCGGCGCCGGCATCGCCGTTTTCTCCATCGCCACCAATTCGCAAGCGGCTCAGGAAACCGCGCCTTCCCACGGCTTCCATCCGCAGGATTTACCCTCCGACATCGGCGCCTGGCTGCACGTCGGCGAGGACGGCACGATTACCGCCTTCTGCGGTAAGGTCGAAATCGGCCAGAACATTCGCACTTCGCTGGCGCAAACCGTGGCCGATGAGCTGCGCGTCCCGTTTGCAAGCGTGCGCATGGTCATGGGCGACACTGCGCTCACTCCCTTCGACGCAGGAACCTTCGGCAGCCGCTCTACGCCTACCATGACGCCGCAACTCCGCCGTGTGGCCTCCGCCGCCCGCGATCTCCTCGTCGAGGTTGCCGCCAAGGAATGGAACGTCGCTCCCGGAAGCCTAAGAGCGGCGAACGCGAAAGTCACCGATCCGGCCTCCGGCCGCTCCTTGACGTACGCCTCCTTGGCCCGCGGCAAGACCCTCGCGCAAAATCTTCCCGCGCAGGATCCCATCACCCCTCCTCCAGACTGGACGGTTGCCGGCAAGCCGCTTCCCAAGGTGGACGCTCGTGATTTCGTCACCGGCCGCCACCAATACACCCCCGACGTCCGGCCAGCCGGTATGCTGCACGGAAAAGTCCTGCGCCCGCCATCGTTCGGCGCAACCCTGGCCTCCTACGACGACTCCGCCGCCAAGTCCTTGCCCGGCGTCACCATGGTCCGCGACGGCAATTTCGTCGGGGCTGCGGCGCCCACCACGCGTCAGGCCAGCACCGCCCTGGCTGCAGTTCGCGCGCATTGGAAGGAAGTTCCGCAAGTTTCCGGCCGCGAGATTTTCTCCTATCTCAAAAATAACGCTGAATCTAAAGCCGACGACCGCCATCGCCAACAGCAAGGCTCCGTCGATGACGCTCTCGCCGCCGCCCAGCATCGCCTCGACGCCACGTACACGGCCGCCTACATCGCTCACGCTCCGCTCGAGCCCCGCGCCGCCGTCGCTGAATGGTCCGGCGATAAACTCACCGTCTGGACCGGCTCGCAACGTCCTTTCGGCGTTCGCGGAGAGCTGGCCGACACTCTCCGCATTCCGGAAACGAATGTCCGCGTTATAGTTCCAGACACCGGCTCTGCTTACGGTGGCAAGCACACTGGCGACGCCGCCATCGAAGCCGCGCGCCTCGCTCGCGCCGCAGGTCATCCCGTCAAAGTCGTATGGACCCGTGAAGAAGAATTCACCTGGGCCTATTTCCGGCCCGCCGGCGTCATTGAAGTGAAAAGCGCTCTCTCACCTGACGGAAAACTTCTCGCCTGGGATTTTCATAACTATCATTCCGGTTCCTCCGGAATCGAAACGCCCTATGTCGTGCCCAACCTGCGCACCCAATATCATCCTGTGCCTCTGGTCCTACGCAGCGGTTCCTACCGCGGCCTCGCCGCCACCGCCAATCATTTCGCCCGCGAGTCCCATATGGACGCGCTCGCCCACGCGGCGAATCTCGATCCTCTGGATTTTCGGTTGAGGAATTTGGAAGACGCCCGGCTCCGCGCCGTACTCGAAGCCGCCGCAAAATCCTTTGGCTGGCCGCGCGCAAAAAAGGAAGGCAGCGGTTTCGGCATTGCCGCCGGTCACGAGAAGGGAAGTTACGTTGCCACTTGCGCCGAAATTGCGGTGGACAAGGCGTCAGGTAACGTGTGCATCGTTCGCCTGGTCACCGCCTTTGAGTGCGGCGCCATCGTCAATCCCGACGGCCTGCGCAACCAAGTCATCGGCGCAAATATCCAGGGCCTCGGCGGCGCCCTCTTTGAGGCTATCGAATTCGAAAACGGCCGCATCACCAATCCGCGCTTCTCGCGCTATCGGGTCCCGCGTTTCCGCGACGTCCCCGAAATCGAAGCTGTCCTCCTGGACCGCAAAGACATCGCTCCGGCGGGCGCCGGCGAAACCCCGATCATGGCCGTAGCTCCGGCCATCAACAATGCCATCTTCAACGCCACCTCCCAGCGCCTAACCGCCCTCCCGTTAATCCCCAATGGCCTGAAGAAAACCTGATCCAGCAAAAGTGGCGCGGCCATTCCGGGTTGCGCTCTTCGCCGGGCAGCTATAAACGCCCCGCCATTGACACCCGCCCCCATCCGGCATACCGTTCCGCGCGAATGAAAAACAAATTCCTGGCCGCAGCTGCCGCCGTCGCCACCCTGGCCATCCTGCTTTCCGTGCTTTCGGGGAAAGGGTTCTGGCTGCTGCCGCCGTTTATTCCGGCAGCCCTTCGCTGGCTTGGCATCGTCTTGTTCGCCGCCAGTGCCGCCAGACGCCGCTCACTCACCACCTGGATTTTTGTCGCACTCCTGGCCGGCATCGAGGTCGGTCACGATTTTCCGCTCTTCGCCGCCAACCTGCAATTCCTGGGCTCTATCTTTCTCCGTCTAATCCGCGTAATCATAGCGCCGCTGCTCTTCGCCACCTTGGTAGTCGGGATCGCATCCCATGCCGACCTGAAAAAAGTCGGCCGTCTCGGCTTGAAATCTCTAATCTATTTTGAAATCGTCTCGACTATCGCGCTGCTCATCGGTTTCGCCGCCATCAACGCCAGTCGCGCCGGGGAAGGCGTCCGCCTCCCTTCATCGGCTTCTGTCGAATCGCTTAATGCCACGCCGCACAGCGCCGCGCAGCTCATCATCGATATCTTCCCGGAAAACATCGCCAAGTCCGTCACTGAAAATCAGGTTCTGCAGGTTGTTGTCTTCAGCATTCTCTTTGCCATGGCTCTCGCCCTCGTTCCCGAGCCCAAGCGCCGCCCTATGCTCGCCTTGGCCGAGAGCCTCTCGGAGACCATGTTCAAGTTCACCCACATCGTCATGCTCGCCGCTCCCGTCGGGGTTTTCGGAGCGATCGCCTACACGGTCGGCCATCTCGGTCTTGGCGTCATGTTCCCACTCCTGAAATTGCTGGCCACCATGTACGTCGCGCTGATCATTTTCATCGCCTGCGTTCTTTTTCCCATCGCGCTTCTCGCCGGTGTGCCCATAAAGAAATTCCTCGCCGCGGCAGCCGAGCCGGTCACCATCGCCTTCGCCACCGCCAGTTCCGAAGCCGCTCTCCCTCGCGCCATGGAAGAAATGGAAGCTCTCGGCGTGCCCCGCGAAACCGTAGCTTTTGTCCTCCCAACCGGCTACAGCTTCAATCTCGATGGCTCCAGCCTGTACCAATCCCTTGCTCTAATCTTCATCGCGCAAGCCGCCGGCATTCATCTCACCGTCGCCCAGCAAGCTATCATGCTGCTCACCCTGCTCATCAGCAGCAAGGGTACCGCCGGAGTAGCTCGCGCCTCGCTAGTCATCGTCCTCGCTGCCGCCATCTCCTTCCATCTCCCCACGGAGCCTCTCTTCCTGCTATTCGCCATCGATCAACTAATGGACATGGGCCGCACCGCCGTCAATGTCCTCGGCAACTGCCTCGCCTGTGTCGTAATCGCCCGCTGGGAAGGTGAATTCCGTAGCGACGGTCTTCCGGCTGGCGCTGCTTAGGTTTCTCTGCGACTCTCTCGCGTTCCGTCTCTGATGCGTTATCTTTTCCTAATCCTTTCTTACTCTCGTTTAGCCCCTCGCAAAATCTACGGTACAATTAGAAGCTTATGCTTTCGGTCAATAACATCTCCATGCGCTTCGGCCCCCGCGTCCTCTTCGAGGACGTCACCTGCACCTTTATGGCTGGCCGCCGCTACGCGGTCACCGGCCCTAATGGCGCCGGCAAGTCCACGTTCATGAAAATTCTCACCGGCGAACTTGAGCCCACTAAAGGCTCCATCACCGCCCCTAAAAAGATGGGCGTCCTTCGCCAGGATCAATTCGCCTTTGACGAATTTCGCGTAATCGACACCGTCGTGATGGGAAACAGGATTCTGTGGGAAGCCCTGCAGGAACGCGACGCTCTCTACGCCAAGCCCCATGAGCAGCTGACTGACGCTGACGGCATGCGCCTCGGCGAACTCGAAGGCATCGTCGGCGAAGAAGGCGGCTACACCGCCGAAGCCGATGCCGGCATTTTGCTCGACGGCCTTGGCATAGAAAGCTCATTGCAAGAGCGCAAGATGGGCGAGCTGCAAGGCGGGCAGAAGGTCCGCGTGCTCCTGGCGCAGGCTCTTTTCGGCAATCCCAGCGCGCTGCTTCTCGACGAGCCCACCAACCATCTCGACCTCGATTCCGTGCACTGGCTGCAGGATTATCTTCGCGAATACGAAGGCGTGCTCATCGTCATCTCCCACGACCGCCATTTCCTTAACAGCGTCTGCACCCACACCGCCGATATCGACTACGAAACCATCATCATGTACAACGGCGGTTACGACGACATGGTTATGGCCAAGACCCACATTCGCGCCCGCATCGAGTCAGAAAACGCTCAACGCGAAAAGAAAATCGCCCAGC
Organism: Candidatus Acidiferrum sp.; assembly: GCA_035309625.1. Classification (GTDB taxonomy): domain Bacteria; phylum Acidobacteriota; class Terriglobia; order Acidiferrales; family UBA7541; genus Acidiferrum. Next base: position 8,089 of record DATGEY010000018.1, on the reverse strand, counting down.
TCAACGAATTCATCGCCCGCTTTTCCGCCGGCACCCGTTCCGCGCAAGCCACCTCGCGCAAAAAAGAAGTCGAACGCCTGCAAACCTCCGAGCTGGCCCGCTCCAACATCCAGCGCCCCTATATTCGTTTCGACATGAAGCGCGCGTCCGGCCGGCATCCGCTGGAAATCCGCAGCGTCGAGAAATCCTACGACGACCTTAAAGTAATCCCGCGCTTCTCCGCCAGCGTTACCCGCGGCGAAAAAATTGCCCTCATGGGCCGCAACGGCACGGGCAAGACCACTCTCTTGAAATCCCTGGTTCGCAATGCCACCGGGTATATTGAAGATTCCGACCGCGGATTTCCCATTAATGGCGGCAATGTGGTCTGGGGACACGAAGTCGCCGTGGGCTATTTCGCCCAGGATCACGGGGATTCCATCACTAAAGGTATGACCGCCATCGACTGGCTGTGGCAATTCGACCCCGCCGCCAATCAGCAGGAACTCCGGGGTTTAATGGGCCAGATGCTCTTCAGCGGCGACGACGCCCTGAAGCCCACCAAGGCTCTTTCCGGAGGCGAATCCGCCCGGCTGATCTTCTGCAAGCTGATGCTGCAGAAGCCGAACTTTCTGATTCTCGACGAGCCTACCAACCATCTCGATCTGGAATCGATCAACGCCCTGAATATCGCCTTGCAAAAATACGATGGCACCGTTCTGCTGGTTACCCATGATCATGATGTGATCGATGAGGTCGCCACCCGCATCTGGCATTTCAAAGGCGGCAAAATCGAAGACTTCAAGGGCCCTTACGAAGAATATCTGGCGTACGCCCAGGAAAAAGCCTCGTAAGCACTCCTGTGGGGGCGCAGCATCGCTGCGCCCATTTCAGCAAGCAGTCAGCTGTCTTTTCCAGAGGCTAGGAAAAACGCCCATTCGCGGCAGTGTTACCGCCCGTTTACGAACACCCGCTGAAATCAATCCGCGCCACGTTGGTAGTAGTAGCTGCGATAGCCTTCAACGGCTGGCTGTTGGTGTCCTTGGAAGAAGTGTTCTCCGGCGGAGTGCAGTCCTTTGTGCTCCCGCTCAAGGGCACAAACGCTTTGGCATCCACAGTGAACAGCACATCGCCGCTCGCAGGCGCCGTGTAGCTCACTCCGGACGAACTAAACACACCAACGTTGGGATTACTCGCCGGTACTACCAGCGTGTATTGCGCGCAATTCGCGTTCGCCGGAGCGCCCGTAGGGCAGTTGGTGGTCGATTCCACGGAGACCGCATCCGTCGAACTGACCGCCGGCGTCGCCGCAATGGCCTTGATGGATTCGAGCGGCACCGAGATTTGCCTCGCCGTCAATCCGCTTGGCGTTACTCCCTGTAGCGCCGCGAACGCCACGTCTGCCGTCGCCGCAGCCGCACCGGTTGTCGCGGTCACAAATCCCTGCAGCACTGCTGGGGCCGTTGCTCCCGTTTCGGCAATCAGCGGGATGGCATTCAGGTTTGTCCCATTCGGCACATTCACTACCGCCGTCGCGTTATAGGGCACGTTGTTCACGTCTACGGCGTCGATCACGATGTCAAACGTTCCTGTGGGCAGCGGGCAAAATCGAAAATTCCCGTTGGCATCCGCCGCCGTCTGCATCAGGATTCGATCTACACCGGTGCTATCCGTCTGTTCGATAGCCACCAGCACATTCCCCGCGATCGGCGCTTTCGTCAAGGAGTCCACCACCTGTCCGCCGATTCCCGAATTGTTCGCGCTAACCTGTCCGGCCGTCAGTGTCGGCTTCAGGCGATAGGTTCCATTTCCCTCCACCACAATGGAAGCGCACGCATTGAAATCAATATTCAAATCGATGCTCTGCCCGGCCGTCACTTGAATGGGTCCGCCCACAATCTGGCCCGGCGGAATCTTCAGTCCGGTATTGTCCTGGCTGCTCAGTTGTAATTCGTGAATCGAGTTATCGCTAAGCACCACGCAGTTGAAACCGTTTCCCGCGCACGCGTTGCTCGATGGCGTCGGGGCCCCAGCCGCCGGGCTGTTTGCCACCAGCAAGAGGCGGATCTGCTGATAGCTTCCCACTGGCAAACTCGCCGAACCCAGTTGCGCCAGCACGCAATTCGTTTGCGGCGCCGAAAACAGATCGATCTGCATCGGCTGGCTTGCCAGTTGCGGCGCAAGTTCCTGCCAACCGGAGCTATTGTTGTCGGCATTTGGATCGATATGCGCCTGCACCGAGCGCACCGTAACAAACACGTGCGTAAACGAACCGTTCGGCGGCATGCAACTGGGCGGGTCGCTGAGCGACACTACCACCGTTCCCATAGCGGATCCTTGCATTTGGCTGCTGCCGCTGCACGCTACGACCAACGCAATGGCGGCCACCAGGGAACAACCGATTGTCAAAGCTCCGGCGTGTTGTTTGGCCCATCGACCAATCGAAAAGCTCATCTGTTTCTCCCGATTAAAACGGAAAGTTCGCATCGGCAGCCTGGCAGGCTGCGCTTGCGGAGTTGGTTATATACGTACTAGTTCGCGAAGCATCTGGCTTACCCGGGGGACGTAAGGGCGGAGCCTGACCCCGCCTTCTGTGCAAATCGTTGGCCAGAACATCTCCACTGCAAATCGTCTAGGGTCAGCTACATAGAAGTATGGAGCGATTGGACGTCCCGCTGCGCTCTGGTCAAAAACTTCACGGGGAGCGTAAATAATTGTGACACTCCCCGGGAATATGCCGCTGGAGCCGCTCGAGCTACAGGCGTAGCAAACCCATCCGAATTTGAAGCGATCCCCAAGCGATTACCCGGTTTTGACTTTATCGTGACAAGAAGCCGTGCCTCAACGCGCTACTGTTTTCGCCTCATAGAGAGCATTTGCTGCTAAACAAATCCACGGATTCTCCACCAAGGAGTTGCCATGTTTCTATCAATGCGACCCAGAATGTTTGCCGCTGCAGTAACACTTTCGCTATTTCTCGCCAGCGGCGCACGGGCCCAATACAAGCGCACGGATCTGGTCACCGACACCGGCGTTGAAGGCACACTAGCCGATTCAAATTTAGTGAACGCTTGGGGCCTGACTTCGCTGCCCACCAGCCCATTCTGGGTCAGTGACAATGCCACCGGCCAGTCTACCCTCTACACGGGAACTGGGCACAAGCTCGGCCTGACCGTGGCCATCCCTGCCGCTGGCGGTGGGCAGGGAACTCCTAGCGGCATTGTGGCCAATCCCACCGGCGAGTTCGTCGTCTCCGAAAACGGCAAATCCGGTACCGCTCTGTTCATCTTTGCTACTCTCGACGGCACCATCAGCGGCTGGAATCCGGGCGTTGCCGGCATTAGCTCCACCGGCGCCAGCCATGCCACCATCGGCGCCAACCGCTCCGATGTGGGTGCCATCTACACCGGTTTGGCCATCGGCAGCAATGGAGGCCATAACTTCCTGTTCGCCGCCGATGACGGCCCCAACCGCCGCGTCGACATCTTCGACGCGGCCTTTCACTTGCTTGATTTGGGCCCAGATGCTTTTGCCGATCCCGAAATTCCCCGCAATTTCGCGCCCTACGGCATCCAAACCATCACCGCCGCCAACGGAACCCAAACGGTTTGGGTTACCTAATACCGCCTTCAACAAAGCGCAAGGGGGCTTCGTCGATTCCTTTACCACCGCCGGTGTTCTCATCAGCCACTTCGCCGTGCTTGGCCCCTTGCATTCCCCCTGGGGCGTCGCCCTCGCACCCGCGGACTTCGGTCCCATGAGCAACGCCCTGCTCATCACCAACAACATTTCTCGCGGCCGCGTGAATGCCTTCGATCCCAAGAGCGGCGCTTTCCTCGGTCCTCTTCGCGATGTTTCTGGACAGCCTATAGAAATCGATGGCCTATGGGGGATTCAGTTTGGCAAGGATGCCAGCGCCAACGGCACACACAACCAACTCTTCTTCACCGCCGGCCCAAACAACTACGCAAATGGCATCTTCGGTGTAATCACTCTGGCCCAGTAACCCGCCCTGCTCCCGTACCGGGACGTGCTTTATCCCCGTCTCGGTACGTGTCCAGTCTCTCGGCAATCCTACTCGCCAACTTAGGGTTCACCTGTCGGCATCACACTTACCGTCTTTATCGTGTGCGCCGGCCCTTGCGCGTCCGGAGACCGGAACCTTTACGTGCCGTAGAACGTATAGCCTACAGGCACCGTTCACATTGGGGAGAATTCATGGGCACCCTCGGCCAAGACATCCGCTTCGCCCTCCGCAACCTGCGCAAAAGCCCTTCCTTTACCGTCATGGCCGCCGTCACTCTGGTCGCCCTCCGCTACGAATAGTCCTTGTAACCGTGAGATAGCCATTCCTGGCCCTCCGCCATCTGCGGGTCTCTTCTGTGCCGTCTTTTCAGCTCGATCGCGAGTCTAATTGTTGCCGTTTTCCGGAACGGGATGCAGCCGCAGAACCCTGGCTCGCACATCATGACCACTCTGGCCTCCAAAACTTGGGACATGCTGCGCCTCATCACCCGCGGCGGCCCGGCGCTTTGCAATGTCGCAGTGACCAACGCGTGCAATGCCGCCTGCGACTTCTGCAACTTCGCCCGCGGCAAAGTCGATGCGCGCAATCTCCGCTGGATCGACGCCGGCCAGTTCGGCCGCGCCCTGGATATCCTGCGCCGGCGCGATATCCGTTACATCAGCTTCTTCGGCGGCGAGCCGCTCCTCCACTCTCGCCTCGCGGACATGGTCGCCATGGTTGTTGAGCGCGATATGGGGCCCGCGCTGATTACCAATGGCTGGCTGCTTGCCTCCCAACTGGACAAGCTGGCCGCCGCTGGACTGAAAACCATTTACATCTCCATCGATGCTGCGACCATCGCGCGTCACGAAGTCAATCGCGGCCTCCCGGGCTTGGGCCAGCGCATTCGCACGTCCATTCCGCGTATGCGCGAGTTCGGTATCACCCCGCTTGCCCAAGTCACCATGAGCAAACTACTCGGCGACTACCGCCAACTCGCTCCGCTCCTGCGCGAGCTCGGATTCGATGCCGTAGCCTTTTCCTATCCGCAGACCGCGCGCCTCGGCTCCTCCTCGCTGGCATGGTCCAGCAATTCGCAGCTCATGAACTTCAGCGATCGGGAAATGGCCGCGGCTTTCGACTCCGTAGACTCCCTGCGCTCCGAGTTTCCCGTCAATAACCCTAGCGCCTCGGTCGCGGACATGAAGCGCCACCTCCGCGGCCAGCAAGAAACCTTTGCGTGCTACGGCGGCTTCAAAAGTTTTTATATGGACTGGAACTACGACATGTGGCGCTGCGACTTCTGGAGTAAAAAAATCTCTTCCGTATGGGACTTCCCGGACGCGCCACCCATTCGCGACGGATGCACCGCGTGCGTCGCCGATTGTTACCGCGACTCCAGCGTGATGCTGCATTTCGCTGTCTCTCTCGGCGACACCCTGCATCACTTGCGCCAAGGTCGATTCCGCGCCGCGACCAAAACGCTCTTGGACCGCCGCAACCTGATCTCACTCGGTGCGGTGCTGGAAAATGCGCACGTCTTAACGGGTCTCGCGCGCCTGGGTTAGTGCGAAGGGACGGCGCAAACCATCGATGCGAAACGTCCTGGTAATCCTCTTGGCCTTGGCGCCGGCCGGATGCCGCTCCGTCGCGCAACCCTCCGTCCGCAACAATGCTCCGGACATCCGCCACCTTCACCCCGCGCCCGGCACCCGCCTGGTCCGCTTTCAGGAATTGGACGAGGGCGTTTACAAAGGGTCCAAACCCAAAACCGACGCCGACTACGAATTTCTGCAATCCAAGGGTGTCAAGTACATCGTACAACTCAAGTTCTTCCCCGGCCTCAATCTCGGTGAAAAGCGGAAAGCCCGGAAATACGGTATGACCCTGCTTGCCGGGACCATTAGCGCTTCCTCCTTTGAACCTTCCAAGCAACACGTCGACGCCGTTCTCTGTCTTCTACGCGATAAGCGCTATCATCCCGTCTACCTTCATTGCGACCTGGGCCGCGATCGTGCCATGCTCCTAGCTGGCCTGTACCAAATGTATTACAAAGGGAAATCCAAGGAAGACGCTTACAAGGAAATGGAGTACTACGGATTCAAAACCAGCTGGACTCTCGCCGGCCTCAAAAGCTATTTCGACCATCATTCGCAACCACCCGTCAGTCAATTTCTCCCGGATTGTGCGCGGCACTCTGTCCAGGCGAATGAACCGCCCGCAGCCGCCGCTGCATCCCAGGAGATAGATTTGCAGGAGATTCTGGATCGTGAGGTCCCGTGCCGGTAGCGACCAACGAGGAGAGCATCTTGCCCATCGTAACGTGCAGGCTACGTAAAACTAGGACCGGCAGGCGAAGAGTAAATCGAACGGCCGCGCTCATGTTCCTGCTTTGCGCCGGCGCCTCGCGCGCACAAGTACCCCGGATAGATCACGTTTTCCTTGTGGTCGAGGAAAATCAGGACTTCAGTTGCGTCATCGGCAATTCCAACATGCCTTTCCTGAACGGGCTGGCCGCCAAATACGGCGTCGCCACCTCCTTTTACGCCAACGCCCATCCTTCCATCAGCAATTATTTTGAGATGACTACCGGCCAGGCCCTCTATAAAGGCCGCTTCGGCGATCTCCGCACCGAGCATGTCGATGCCGACAACATCATTCGCGATCTGAAACAAAGCGGCAAGACTTGGCGCGCCTATGCCGAAGGCGTGCCCGGTCCTGGGTACATGGGCGGAAATATCGATAGCACCGGCTATGTCAAGCGTCATAACCCGTTAGCTTATTTTGAAAAAGACATTTCCAGCGACGATCGTGGCAACCTCGCTCCCTTTTCCCAATTCTCCAGCGACCTGGCGCAGAACCGCCTGGCCAATTATTCCTTCATCGTTCCCAATCTTTTCGATGACGGCCACAACATCAAAGGCACCAACGGCCGCAATCAGGGTATGGCCCGGTGCGGCGACGCCAGCGCGCTCAAGCAGACCGATGATTGGCTGAAAAATATTCTCAGTCCTTTGCTGGCCAGCAAAGTTTTTCAGGACTCCGGACTTCTGGTTATCACTTATGACGAGGCGTCCCCTGATGACGAAAGCGACGGGGCCGGGCATTGGGGTGGCGGCCGCATCGTGACCATCCTGGTCAGCTCAAAAGTAAAGCCGGCTTACCGCTCGATCGCGCTGTACCATCACGAAAGTCTTTGTCGGCTGGCGTTGGAAGCCCTCGGCGTGGACGAAAATCACTGGCCTAGCGGCGCAAAAAACGCCCCCAGCATGGCCGAATTTTTTCTTGGCTCCAAGTAGCCCCCGCAACTCATCGCGGCCGTGTGTCGCTAGCCACTCGCCACTAGCTACTCGTAACTAGTCAAACAGGTCCGGCTGCTCGCGCGTGATCCGCTGCCACAAGGGCTGAAACTGGAACCAGCCGGCCACCGCCGTGCCCACCTGTCCGCGCGTTAACAAAGCATTCTCCCGATCGATCGCAATCGGCTTGCCCGCCGCTTCGGCCAGCAGCTGCGCCTGGCAGCTGCGATCCATGGTGATGAACCACCACACCGCTTCGTCCACCGTCGCGCCCACTGTCAGCAATCCGTGGTTGCGCAAAATGGCCGCTTTCCGTGGACCCAGCGCGCGCGCAATGCGTTCTCCTTCACTGGTGTCATAAACCACGCCGGTAAAATCGTCGAACACCGCGTGATCCTCGAAAAACGCGCAAGCGTCCTGCGTGATGGGATCCAGCAAACGCCCCAGCGATGCCCATACTTTGCCGTGCAGCGAATGCGAATGCGCCGCCGCCACCACGTCTGGCCGCGCGTGGTGCACGCTGGAGTGAATCGCAAACGCCGCTCCATTCAGTGGATGCTTGCCCTCCACCACTTCGCCTTTCGCGTTCACCAGCATCAAATCCGATACCCGAATCTGGCTGAAGTGCACGCCAAACGGATTCACCCAGAAATGATCCGTGAGCTCCGGGTCGCGCGCCGTGATATGTCCGGTCACGCCCTCGTCGAAACCACATTTGGAAAAGAGCCGAAACGAAGCGGCCAGCCGTTCCTTGCGGTGTCGGCGTTCTTCTGCAACGTCGCTGAACTTGGGAGGCCCCGGAAAG
>DATGEY010000017.1:0-35490 GCA_035309625.1 Candidatus Acidiferrum sp. | reverse complement strand
TCATAAATGGCCCGCAGATACTCCCATCTCCCTTTGTTCCCCAACCGATCCTCCCCAATTCTCTGTTTTGGTTGGGTTACATCTTAAATGGCGCGACGTTGTCCCCTTCGGTTACATTTTAGACGGCGCGATACGACCCTTGTTAGCGGAGCAGGCGGGGAGTAGACTTTTCGCGATTGGACGCGGGAGGTGGGTATGCCTCGTACGGTGCGCTGTGGGCTGATTCAAGTGCGCTGCGAATGGTCGCCGGAGAAGGTGTCGCTGGGTGACATCAAAGAGAAGATGATTGAGAAACACGAGCGGTTGATTTCCGAAGCGGCTAAGAAAAAGGTGCAGGTACTGGGGCTGCAGGAACTTTTCTACGGACCGTACTTTTGCGCGGAACAGCAGACACGCTGGTATGAGCTGACCGAGCGGGTGCCTAACGGCCCAACCATTGCGCGCATGCAGAAATTGGCCAAGAAGCACCAGATGGTGCTGGTGGCGCCGATTTATGAAGTGGAAATGACCGGCGTTTACTACAACACCGCGGCGGTGATCGATGCCGACGGACGGTATCTGGGGAAATATCGCAAGCACCATATTCCGCATTGTCATCCCGGTTTCTGGGAGAAATTCTATTTCACGCCGGGGAACGCAGGGTATCCGGTATTTGAGACGCGCTACGCGCGGGTGGGCGTGTACATCTGCTACGACCGGCACTTTCCGGAAGGGGCACGGATCCTGGGGTTGAATGGAGCGGAGATCGTTTACAATCCTTCGGCCACGGTTGCCGGGCTGTCGGAATATCTGTGGGAGCTGGAGCAGCCGGCGCACGCGGTGGCCAATGCGTATTTTGTGGCGGCGATCAATCGGGTGGGGACAGAACAGCCGTGGAAAATCGGCGAGTTTTACGGGAAGAGTTACTTCTGCAATCCGCGAGGCAAGATTGTGGCCCAGGCCAGCCGCGACAAGGATGAGCTGCTGGTTGCGGAGTTAAACCTGGAGGAGATTCAGCAAGTTCGCGATACCTGGCAGTTCTATCGAGATCGCCGGCCGGAGTCGTACGGGGAAATAACACGCACTCGCGCGGCCGAAAATGCCGCCGCCGCCGACTGACCGCGCGATGACGGACGGCGGAAATGCGACTCCGGTGGCCAGTAGTGTGCACGAGAGTTCGCTGTATAACAAAGATCTCGCCCCCATCTCCATGGAGCGCCGCACGTGGGGCACCTACAATTATGCGGCGCTGTGGATTTCGATGAGCGTGAACATTCCTACCTACATGCTGGCCAGCGGAATGATCGCCGGAGGCATGAACTGGAAGCAGGCGCTGTTCACGGTTTTTCTCGGCAATGTGCTGGTGTTGATTCCCATGCTGCTGAATGCGCATGCGGGAGCTCGGTACGGTATCCCGTTTCCGGTGTTTGCGCGGGCTTCGTTCGGGGTGCTGGGCGCGAATGTGCCGGCCATTCTGCGTGCGCTGGTGGCGTGCGGCTGGTTCGGTATTCAGACGTGGATCGGGGGAGAAGCGATTAACGCGATGCTGGTCGCGCTGGCTCCCCAGTGGGGACACTTTGCGTATGGACCGGCGGTGTGCTTCGCGGCGTTCTGGCTGCTGAATGTGCTGGTGATCTTGCGGGGAATCGAAACCATTCGATTTTTGCAGGGGATTTCGGCGCCGTTCCTGCTGGTGATTGGGCTGGCGTTGTTGCTGTGGGCACGCGGCCGAGCGGGCGGGTTCGGGCCGATGCTGGCTACGCCGTCGAAATTTCGGAATTTTGGCGAGTTCTTCCGGTTTTTTGTTCCATCGCTGACCGGCGTGGTCGGATTCTGGGCCACGGTTTCGCTGAACATTCCCGACTTTACGCGCTATGCGCGTAGCCAGCGGGACCAGATCGTCGGGCAGGCGCTGGGGCTTCCGGCGACGATGACGTTTTATTCCTTCATCGGGATCGCGGTGACTTCCGCGACACTCCTCATTTTCGGCCAGGCGCTGTGGGATCCGGTAGCGGTACTGTCGCGGCTGGGAAATCCTTTGGCAGTGATTATCGCCATGCTGGCGCTGCTGGTGGCCACGCTGAACGTCAATGTGGCCGCCAATGTAGTTTCTCCGGCAAACGATTTCTCTAATGTTTCACCGAGGCGGATCAGCTTCCGCACAGGAGGGCTAATTACCTGTCTGGTGGGCATTGCCATGCAGCCCTGGAAGCTGATGGCCAACTATGGGAGCTACATTTTTGGGTGGCTGGTGGGCTATTCCGGATTTCTGGGCCCGATTGCGGGAGTCTTGATCTGCGATTACTTTGTGGTGCGCAAGAAGATGTTGTTGACGGAAGACCTGTACCTGCGGGGCGGGCACTATGAGTATTCGCGCGGGTTGCACTGGCAGGCTATTGGTGCGCTCGGTGCGGGCGCGGCGGTTGCGTTCATCGGATTGCTGCTGCCGGTGCTGCGCATTCTTTACAATTACGCGTGGTTCGTGGGATTTGGGGTCAGCTTTTTTGCGTACTCTGCGCTGACTAATGCGAATCAGCCCAAGCCGGTTGCGCAAGGGGCGGATTAAGGAGCGCGATGGATTTGGGAATCACGATTAAGCCGGATGTGACGATCGATCGGATCACGCGGCTGACAAGCCAGGCGGAAGCGGCCGGATTCAGCCATGGCTGGATCTTCGATTCCCATGTGATCTGGATGGAGCCCTTCCCGCTGCTTACTTTGATGGCGGCAAATACCAAGAAAATGAGGCTGGGCACCTGCGTCACGAATCCGGCGGTCCGCGACGTTACGGTTTCGGCCAGCTTGTTTGCGACGCTGAACGTCTTCTCGCATGGACGCATGCAGATGGGTATCGGGCGAGGGGACAGCTCGCGCCGGGTGTTGGGCAAGAAGCCGGCCACGCTGGAAAACCTCGAAGAGTTCGTTCGGGTGTTTCGCGCGCTAAACGCGGGGATGAGCGTTGAACTGGATGGCGTGAGCACGCGTTTTCCCTGGGCGACGGGCGGCGTGCCGCCGGTTTGGGTCGCCGGCTATGGTCCGAAGGCGTTGCGCACCGCCGGCCGGATCGGGGACGGCGTTATTTTGCAATTTGCCGATCCGGACCTGATCGAATGGTGCCTGGGTTTTGTGCGCGAGGGCGCACGGGAGGCCGGACGGGACGCCGCTAAAATTCAGGTGATGGCAGCGGCTCCGGTATGGGCGTCGGACGATCTGAAGACTGCACGAGCGCGAGTGCGCTGGTTTCCCGCACTGGTTTCCAATCACGTGATGGACTTAATCTCCAAGTACAAGCCGGGAGAGTTGCCTCCGTCCCTAACTTCCTTTGTGAAAAATAGAGGTAAATACGATTACCTGCATCACTGCGAGGTAGGCAGCGACAACGCCAGCTTTGTTACGGATGAAATCGTGGACCGTTTCTGCTTGGTAGGTCCGATCGAGCAGCATCGGGAAAAACTGGATGCGTTACGAAAAGCGGGCGTGACGCAGTTCAATATTTACCTGATGTGCGGCGACGAGGAGAAAACGCTGGAGATATATGGCCGCGACGTCCTTCCGCGTTATCGAAATGCCGCGATCGGATCTAACGTTTAGGAATCCAAGGTTCGGGATGAGGCCGGCGAAATGCGTTTTGACACGGTAATTCGAAACGGAACTTTGGTGACCGCCACGGACACTTGCGTTGCGGATATTGGAATCGCGGGGGACAAGATTTCCGCAATCGGTGCGGGCCTGCCCATCGAAAACGCGGGGCGAGTTATCGACGCTGCTCACCATCTGGTGCTGCCGGGTGGGATCGACGTGCATACGCATCTGGATATGCCGTTCGGGGGGACCACCAGCGCCGACGATTTCGAGACCGGGACCATCGCGGCGGCGTTTGGCGGGACGACGACGTTGATTGACTTTGCCATCCAGTACAAAGGGCAAACCTTGCGGCAGGCTTTCCACACCTGGATGCAAAAAGCCCAGGCCAAGGCGGTGACGGATTATGCGTTTCATTGCATCATCACCGACCTGGGCAGCGCGCAACTGGAAGAAATGGGGCAGCTGGTGCTCGAGGGGGTCACCAGTTTCAAGCTGTTCATGGCATATCCGGGCGTGTTCATGCTGGATGACGCCACGATTTTCCGGGCGATGCGGCAAGCCGCGAAACATTCGGGGTTGATTTGCATGCATGCGGAAAATGGCGGCGCAATCGACGTCATCGTGCAACAAGCGCTGGCGGAAGGGAAGCGGGCGCCGAAGTATCACGCCCTGACGCGACCGACGACGGCGGAAGCCGAAGCTACCGGACGCGCCATTGCGCTGGCGGAAATGGCCGGCGCGCCGGTCTATATCGTGCACCTATCGTGTGATGACGCACTGGAAAAGGTCCGCGAAGCGCGCGACCGCGGATTGCCCGCGTATGCGGAGACCTGTCCGCAGTATTTGTACCTCTCGCTGGAGAATATGGATGCTCCCGGTTTTGAGGGCGCCAAGTACGTGTTCACGCCGCCGCTCCGCGAAAAATGGAACCAGGAGAAATTGTGGCAAGGCCTAGCCAGGGATACGCTGCAAGTGGTATCCACGGATCACTGCCCATTTTGCTTCAAGGAGCAGAAGGAACTGGGCAAGGATGACTTCACCAAGATTCCCAATGGCGGCCCCGGTATCGAGCATCGGTTGAGCCTTATCTATACGGGCGGGGTGCACGGGAAGCGCTTCAGCGCGAATCGCTTCGTCGAAATTGTGTCCACCGCTCCAGCAAAACTATTCGGGCTGTATCCGCGCAAGGGAACTATTGCCGTGGGATCGGACGCCGACCTGGTGATTTTTGACGCGGACCAGGAAGAGACGATCAGCGCAAAGACCCATCACATGCGGGTCGATTATTCGATGTTCGAGGGCATCCGCATCAAGGGCGTGCCGCGGACGGTGTTTTCTCGCGGGCGAGCGGTGATCGATTCGGGAAGATTCGTCGGCCGGGCCGGAAGCGGTCAGTTCCTGCGCCGCCAAACCTATTCGGGCATCTAGGGATTTTTGTACTCCGCTGCCGCGTAAAGGTTTGCTACAAATTTGTAAAGCGGTTACGCTTGAGCTGCTTTCCGCTCATAAATGTCGTAGCTTGCGGCAATGCTGCGAATCTCCTCCAGCGTTTGATCGCGGCAAAGCACGCCGTTTTCCAGCACGGTTTCCAGTTGATCGTCCGCGCGGTCCGGTGCCGCGCCATTGACCTTGATGGTTACGAAATCGCGTCCTTCCTTAAGCAAGATAAAGCGTCCGGCTCGCGAGTCCTTGCCTGGGTCAGTAACGGGCTGTTTGTAGACATCGTGCCATTCGCCGTTGATATCGATAGCCGAGCATTTTAATGCGAAGCGCAGGGTGTCACGATTGACCTGTTGCAGCAGTGCGCCGCCCATGCCAAAACTCCAATTGTCCATGGACCAGCCCCGGCGGGTCAGCTGGAAGATCATATTTTGGATTGTGTGGTAATTCACGCCATCACCCTGGATGAAGCGGACTTGCGGTGAGATCACCTTCCAGCCTTTGCGGTTCACTTCATAGCCGAATTTATCGGCGGCGATATTGAAAAGTTCCTCGAGGACCGCGACGGCGTCGCCGCTGTCCGGGCGGATGACAAGCGTACCCTTGCGCTGCATCACTCTGTCGCGCAGCTTACCACCCCACAAATTTCGGACCGCGTTGTAGATATCGTAGGAATCGCTAACGCAGGCGACGATTCCTTCGGGCACGTTATTCAGCACATTTTCGTAGGCGTCGACCTCATGGTCCTTGCCCCAGGCAGTCATCGTGGAATGCTCCGAAGCTGGAATGCTGATGCCTGGCATGGCGGCGCTGTAATACTGCTGCAGCAATTCGATGGCGGCGAGATTATCGGTTCCGAGGAAGTTGAAGAGATGAACCGCGCCGCCGATGGCCGCCGATTCACGGCTGCTCACCCCTCGGAAACCGAAATCGTGCAGTTTATGAGGCAAGAGAGACGGATCCCCGGTGCGCACCAAAGCTTCGCCGATGGCTTGTTTGATGGCCCGGCTGAGTGTGGCGACGGTGACGGGATACCAGACTTCCAGCAGCACCGTTTCCGCCCAATTGGTCAGCCAGTAGAATTCCGGATCGGTGTTTTCGATGGTGATGATGGCATTCTGGGCCCCGACCAGAGAGCCCTCTTTCACCGCCTTGATGCGCAAGGGCAGGACTCCGCCGTACTTGGCGTGCAGGTTTTTCCAACCTGCATGATTGAAGCACTTGGGGTTACTCGAGAAGTGCTTTTCCGCGAATTGCCGCGCCTCTTCAATATCCCCGGTGGTGAAAACCTTGCCGGCAAAATTAGCTTTGACGATGTATTGCAGCCCAGCCACTTGAGCGTGACCGAAAAAACCGCCGCGCGAACAAACGTAGGAATAGATGAAACGCGTATTGGGAGGGTACTGCCACCAGTGCGTCAGTTTGTAGCTGTCGGTGTTCAGAATCGGATTGAGGCGAAGGGGCTGGATATTTCCTCCAATTTACGGGCTGGGCCTAGCAGCATGTTTATAGTTGATCCAGCGTGAAAGCCACATATAGCAGGCGCTGATCGCGCTGTATTTGCAAGACGACTGGGGCCCCAGGTTGCAAGGCCTGTAGCGCGCCGCGCAGGCGCTCCAAGGTGGTCATGGGCTGACCATTTAGCGTGCGGATCACATCGCCGGCGTTGAGGGGGATGTCCGCGCCTTCACTGGAACGGGCGACAACGATAATGCCAAAGGGATCGCGGAGATCCTGAACCATGGCCGCGATTTCCTGGTCGATTTCCACGCCAATGATACCCAGCGGACGCACGAGATTTTTCTCGGGGTCAGCCAGAGAAGCAATCTGATCCATCTCGTGCGGAGGCTCGACTACGGGAACGTCGAAGGCCAGCTTTTGCTGGCCACGCAAGACTTCCAAATGGACTTTGGCGCCGGCTTGGACGGACATCAGGCGGAAGGAAACATAGGGAACGCTATCGGCGATACGCCCATCTACGCTGAGCAAAACGTCTCCGATGCGCACACCGGCGGCCATCGCGGGACTCTCGGGAAGAACGTCGGACACGATGACGCCGTAACTCCGCGGAAGCTTCAGAGCGGCTGCCAGGATCGGCGATATGGTCTGAACGCCCACGCCAATTTGGGTGCGGTGAATGTGGCCAAATTTGCGAATCTGCTGGTAGGCAACGCCAACCACACTGCTGGGAATCGCGAAACCCAGGCCTTCATTTCCGCCCGATTGGGAAAGAATAAAAGTATTGATGCCGACGACTTCGCCGTCGACATTGACCAGCGGTCCACCCGAGTTGCCGGGATTGATGGGCGCATCGGTCTGGATGTAAACCATCGGAGAATCGGGATCGGTCTGGCGCGCCACCGAGGAGACCACCCCAAGCGTAACGGTGTTGCGCAGGCCCTCCGGGCTGCCGAAGGCGAGAACGACTTCCCCTTGATGGATATTGCGGTACGGCGCGAGAGGAAGCGCGCTTAGCGTTAGGTTATCGACCTTGAGGACGGCCAGATCGATTTCCTGGGCCACTCCCACGACACGAGCCGGAACAATGTTGGTGCGCGCGGAGAGGATGGCTTGCAGCGAACCATCGGAAACACCTTCCGGGACGACCACTTGTACCCGCTGAGCTCCAGCGACCACATGCGCGTTGGTGACAATATATCCGGAGGAATCGATGACGAAGCCGGAGCCGATGGCGCGCTGCCGTCCAATGACGACGGCGGTGTTACCGCGCTCGGTCGAATCGATCGGTCCGTAGCCGGTGACTAAGATCTGGACCACGCTGGGAGAGACTTTCTTGATTAACGCATCGACGGATTCGTTCAGCTTGTGAAGAGTGTCCGGCGAACGGTCCTGCGCGCCAGCGGGCACACAGGGCACCGGAAAGAGGCACAGGATTCCAGTGGCAAGCAGATTCATACCGATCTTTCGCAAGTGGCGACGGTCAGTCATCGGACCCTTCCCAGGATGTGATCAGGCTCCAGCGAGCTGAGAGCCCAGCTTCATAGGTTATAACGAATTGCAGATCAAGGGGTGCGGAAGCGCGGCCCGTGTCGATGTTAACTGGTAGTGGCTAAGTGCCGGAACGGGCACCCATATCGCTCGTAACGGGAATAGAGAGACAAAAAGATGACAGCATAGGATGTCGCCTTTCGCGGTAAAGGGAATCTAAGACGCCATGGCTCGAATACAGACGATTGAAGACGCGAGGTTGGAAGAGACACGCACGCGCAAGAAATATTGGAAGCGGTGGGGCCCTTATCTCTCCGAGCGGCAATGGGGTACGGTGCGGGAAGACTACAGCGCGGGCGGCACCGCGTGGGAATATTTTCCCCACGATCATGCGCGTTCAAGGGCGTACCGGTGGGGCGAAGATGGTCTTGGGGGGATCAGCGACCGGCACCAGATGATTTGCTTTGGACTGGCGATGTGGAATGGTCACGATCCGATATTGAAAGAACGGCTTTTTGGTTTGACCGGCGGGGAAGGAAATCATGGCGAGGATGTCAAGGAGCAATATTTTTATCTGGATTCGACGCCCACGCATAGCTACATGCGGATGCTGTACAAGTACCCACAGGCGGAGTTTCCTTACGCGCGATTAGTTGACGAAAATCGCCGTCGAAGCAAGGAGCAACCGGAATTTGAGCTGTTGGATACCGGGGTCTTCGCAGAGAATCGTTACTTTGACGTTTTCGTCGAGTATGCCAAAGCCGACATAGAAGACATTCTGATTCGCGTTACGGCAGTGAATCGCGGCCCGCAGGCAGCGACCTTGACTCTGCTGCCTTCGCTGTGGTTTCGCAATACGTGGTCGTGGGGTAAAGATCCGCGGCGCCCTTCAGCAAAGGTTGCTACCGGAGTGCCGGAAAGTGTTTGCACCGAACTGGAGCATTGGCAGTATGGCAAACGATGGCTGCTGTGCGCGGGGCAGCCGGAACTACTGTTCACCGAAAATGAAACCAATTACCAGCGGCTATTCGGTCAACGGAACCGTTCGTACGTCAAAGACGCATTTCACGCCTATGTGATTGACGGCGACAAGGGAGCTGTGAATCCGCAACAAGTGGGAACAAAAATGGCGGCGCTGTATCGCGCGGAGCTAACCGCCGGCGAGTCTATCGCGCTTAAGCTGAGATTGACGGATATGGAGCCTCTCGGGGCGATGGACCGAGATTCACCGATGGTGGGAGCGATCAACGCTCCAGGCCATGCGGAGCGCGCGGAAGGCGTTCCCGGGACCAACGATTTTGGCGCCGGATATGATGCGCTGTTTGAGCGACGCCAGAAGGAAGCGGACGAATTCTATGCTTCACGGATTCCCAAGGAGTTGTCTGCCGATGCCCAGCGCGTGATGCGGCAGTCCTTTGCCGGAATGCTGTGGTCCAAGCAGTTTTACCACTACGACGTGCGATCGTGGCTGGACGGCGATCCCGCCGGGCCGCCGCCTCCGCAAGAGCGATTGAGCGGTCGCAATCATGACTGGACCCATTTGTACAACGACGACGTGATCTCGATGCCGGACAAGTGGGAGTATCCCTGGTACGCCGCGTGGGACTTGGCCTTTCATACCATTCCGATTGCGCTGATCGATCCGGATTTTGCCAAGGATCAGCTGATTCTGCTCCTGCGCGAATGGTATATGCATCCGAATGGGCAGTTGCCTGCGTACGAATGGGCGTTCGGAGATGTAAATCCACCGGTCCATGCGTGGGCTGCTTTTCGAGTTTACAAGATCGAGAGGCGCCTGCGAGGCGTGGCAGATCGCGGCTTCCTCGAAAAAGTCTTTCACAAGTTGCTGCTGAACTTCACCTGGTGGGTAAACCGGAAAGATCCTGACGGCATGAATATATTCCAGGGTGGGTTCCTCGGACTGGATAATATCGGAGTTTTTGACCGCTCCGCCCCGCTACCCACCGGAGGGCACCTGGAACAATCCGACGCTACCAGCTGGATGGGCATGTATTGCCTGAATATGCTGGCGATCGCGCTGGAGTTGGCGAAAGAAGATGCCGCGTATGAGGACGTGGCCAGCAAATTCTTCGAGCACTTTGTGCATATCTCGCACGCGATGAACGATATGGGCAGCGGGAGCCGCTCGCTGTGGGATGAAGAGGATGGTTTTTATTATGATGTGCTGCAGCTACCGAACGGTGAGGAGCACTTTTTGAAGATCCGGTCGATGGTGGGCTTGATACCGCTTTTTGCCGTGGAAACGCTGGAGCCGGAAATCGTGGACCGCTTGCCCGGTTTCAAGCGGCGCATGCAATGGTTCATCGACAATCATCCGGACATGCCGGAACACATCGAAACCACGCAGCGCTCGGCGCGCGGAGTGCGCCGGCTACTTTCATTGGTGGGCCGGCGCCAGCTGAAGCGGGTGCTGGAACGGATGCTGGATGAGTCGGAATTTCTATCGGAATACGGAGTGCGAGCGTTGTCGCGATACCATGCCGATCATCCTTATGAGGTGGCCGTCAACGGTCATACCAGCCGGGTGACCTATGAGCCCGCGGAATCGAGTTCCGGCGTGTTCGGCGGCAACTCCAATTGGCGCGGTCCTATCTGGTTTCCGGTGAACTATCTGCTGATC
The DNA here is from genome assembly GCA_035309625.1 of Candidatus Acidiferrum sp. Classification (GTDB taxonomy): domain Bacteria; phylum Acidobacteriota; class Terriglobia; order Acidiferrales; family UBA7541; genus Acidiferrum. The sequence continues at coordinate 24,896 of DATGEY010000017.1, read as the reverse complement.
GAGTCACTGCAGAAGTTCCATCACTACTACGGTGAGGACCTGAAGGTCGAGTTTCCTGCCCGCTCCGGCAAGGAATCCGATTTGTGGCAAGTGGCTGGAGAAATCTCGCGGCGATTGATTCGGATTTTCTTGCGCGACAAAGACGGCCGGCGGCCGGTGGCAGGTGGCTCAGAAATTTTCAACAACGATCCTCATTGGAAAGACTTGGTCTCGTTTTACGAGTATTTTCACGGCGACAACGGCGCGGGAATTGGCGCAAGTCACCAAACTGGATGGACCGGGCTGGTGGCGAAATTGATCGAGCAGAGCGGTGAATAGCGGCGCGGAAATCCAGTTCAGGGAGACCAAGCCAGAGGACTTCCCGGCACTGCTGGGCATGATGCGGAATCTAGCGGAGCAGGCGCCGGGACTTCCTTTCGATCAAGGTGAGGTGCGTGCCGCCCTGGACCGATTTCTAGCCCACCCGGAATTTGGCCAGTCATGGCTGATCTGCCTTTCGGAGAGAATCGCGGGTTATGTCATTTTGACGTTGGGCTACAGCTTTGAATATCGCGGGGTCGACGCCTACCGCCCCGCGGGGTATACCGATCACGGCCGGCATTCAATGACCGAGTGGTTGCGGTAAGCGGAGATGACGGCAGCAATTTATTTTGGGCGCGAGGTCTGCGGCAATTTGGAAGCGGCGGAATCCCGCGAATGGCTGGTCACCAATGGGATTGGTGGTTACGCTTCCGGTACGATTTCGGGCGGCATGACCCGGCGATATCATGGGCTGCTGATCGCCGCGCTGCAGCCACCCGTCGGGCGGATGCAGTTGATGGCCTCGCTGGATGAAATCATCAATTACGGTGGCGCTGAATTTGCCTTGGCCACGCATCGTTGGGCCAGTGGAGCCGTCGAACCGCAAGGATTTCGGTATATCGAGGCATTCCGGCTGGACGGAGCGACACCCGTTTGGACCTATGCGCTGGGCGATGCGCGGCTGGAGAAACGGGTATGGATGCAGCAAGTTGCGAACACGACCTACGTGCAATACACGTTGCTGGAGAGCCGCGCGCCGATGGAACTGGAGATCAAGGCCCTGGTGAACTATCGCGATTTCCACGGAGCGACTCATGCCGGAGACTGGCGCATGGAGGTTAGTCCGACAGAGCGCGGCGTCAGGATAGTCGCATTCGACGGGGCGACGCCGTTCTATGTGAAGAGTGGCGAAGCCCGATGCGAACCTCGCCACGAGTGGTATCGCGATTGTTTTCTAATAGCGGAGAAGGAACGTGGACTGGACGATGGTGAAGACAATTTGTTCGCCGCGCGTTTTGAAGCGAAGCTGAACATTGGAGAGAGTGTGACGATCGTTGCCAGCACCGAAGCGTCGCCCGCGCTCGACGGGAAAGAGGCTCGGATGCAGCGAGCAACTCAGGAAACGGAAATACAGGCAGCCTGGCAGACACGAGGCCGGGCAGGCGCATCGGAGGAGCGTGAGTGGTTGCCGCAGTTGGCGCTGGCAGCTGACCAGTTTCTTGTGAAACGCGCCATGCCGCATGAGGCTGGCGGCCGCAGCATTATCGCGGGCTATCACTGGTTCGGAGACTGGGGCCGGGACACGATGATTGCACTTCCCGGGTTAACGTTGGTAACCGGGCGCATGGAGGTAGCGCGGGAGATTCTGCTGGGGTTCGCGGAATACGTCGACGCCGGGATGCTGCCCAATAATTTTCCAGATGTTGGCGGAAAGCCAGGATACAACACGGTGGATGCGGCACTGTGGTTCTTTGAGGCGACACGGCAATATTTTGGGGCGTCGCATGATTTAGGAACCTTGCGAAAGCTGTATCCCGTGCTGGAAGGAATCATCGACGCGCACGTGCGAGGAACTCGCTACAGCATTCATGTGGATGAGGCCGATGGCCTGCTCTATGCAGGGGAGAGCGGTTTCCAGTTGACCTGGATGGACGCGAAAATTGGCGATTGGGTAGTGACGCCGCGGATCGGCAAACCGGTCGAAATCAATGCTCTGTGGATAAACGCGCTGCAAACCATAACGCAGTTCGCTCAGGAATTGAGCATGCCGAGCGCGTTCTACCAAGCCCTTGCTGGCAAGTTTAGGAATAACTTCCATCGATTTTGGAATGCGGAGCGGCAGTGTTGTTACGATGTAATCGATGCTCCAGTGACGGGCAATGATGCTGCCCTGCGGCCCAACCAAATTTTTGCCGTATCTTTGCCGGTCAGCCTGCTTACGCGGGAACAGCAGAAAGCCGTTGTTGACATCTGCGCGGCCCAACTGCTGACGCCTTACGGGCTTCGCAGTCTGGCGCCCGGCGAAGCAGGTTACCGGGGGCAGTATAACGGCGGGCCTCGCGAGCGCGATGCCGCTTATCACCAGGGGACAGTTTGGGCATGGCTACTCGGCCCTTTCGCGCTGGCGCATCATCGGGTGTATGCCGATCGCGGCGCCGCCCTGCGTATCCTCGAGACGTTAGGAGCGGCGACAGAGAGATACGGGCTTGGCACACTGGGAGAGATTTCCGATGGCGACGCGCCATTTGCTCCGAAAGGCTGTATCGCGCAGGCCTGGAGCGTCGGTGAGTTGCTGCGAGCATGGGTCGAGCTGGCGCGGAAACCAAGTTGAGAAGGTAAAAGTTTTAAAGAACCGTGCGGAATGAGGAATCTGCAAGGCGATTCAAGGCGATTTCTCATATAACTCGATAAGAACTTTCCCGCAATTAGGGGAGGGAACCAGGAAAAAATTAACACGCGTGCCATCGGCTCCAGGGCGCGTTTGCGGGTAAATGGGCTTCACGTCGAAGCGGTCTTTCAAGATTTGCGTTGCGCGATCGACATCTCTGCAACGAAATTCCACCTGTTGCACGCCTTCTCCGAATCTGGCCAGGAAGCGTGCTATGGTGCCTCCTCCACCAGGATCGTCCGCAGTCAAAACATCCAGGGAAATATCATTTGGAAAATGCAACTCGAATTCCTCGGCGTCTTGATCCGGGGGAACAAAAGCTAAGGGTGGTGCGCCGTTGGCTTCGCGAATGCGCGTGAACGTTTCGCGGCGTACCGCTACGCCAACGGTGACGACGGGATTTGTGCCGAAAAGTTTGGCGAATTCCTGGTTGTTCCACCATGCGTTGACGGCTTGATCGGCGCGGGCCCGCCCGCGGCGAAAGATTTCCACCGCCGCCGCGGACCTTACGGCGGGGTCGCTGGAGGAAAGATCGGTGATCGCGGAGGTGAGCGGGCTAGACATGCGTAAGCTGGAATTGTAGCTTGAGGTAGGCGCCAAACGAAGTTCGCGCCAAAGCGCGTAACCAAAGTGGCGGATTGTTCATCCGAAGTGCTATGCCCAAGCCAGTGATGTTGACGGTGGACGACGATCCCGAGGTGTTGCGTGCGATTGAACGCGACCTGCGCGGACATTACGCGCAGGATTACCGCGTGATGCGCGCCAACTCCGGCGGCGCCGCGCTGAGCACCCTGCGCGAGCTTAAGGCTCGCAACAATTCGGTGGCGCTCCTTTTGGCCGACCAGCGCATGCCGCAGATGGATGGAGTGGGATTTCTCGCCCAGGCGATGGACATTCACCCGAAAGCCAAGCGGGCGCTGCTCACCGCATACGCGGATACCAACGCCGCGATTGACGCGATCAACGAAGCGCGTGTGCATTATTACTTGATGAAGCCTTGGGATCCGCCGGAGGAAAAGCTCTTTCCGGCGCTGGACGACTTGTTGCATGACTGGGTTGCGCAGTTCCGTCCTCCTTATGAGGGTATTCGTGTTCTGGGTACCCGCTGGTCATCGCGTTCCTATGAACTTCGCGACTTTCTCGGCCGCAATCAGGTGCCTTACCAGTGGATCGATGTCGAAATCGCCTCGACTGATCCGGAAGTGCGACGGCTCATTGACTCGCTCGGGCCGGAGGCCGAAACCTTGCCGCTGATCCTTTTTCCTGATGGCGAACGCCTGGCCGAGCCGCCATTTCCTGCCGTCGCCAGCAAGCTGGGCCTGCACACCAAAGCGCACACCAATTTTTACGATCTGGCCATCGTCGGCGGCGGACCCGCGGGACTTGCCGCGGCGGTGTACGGCGCCTCGGAAGGTCTGCGCACGGTGATGATCGAACGCGAGGCACCCGGCGGACAGGCCGGGCTGAGCTCCCGCATTGAAAATTATTTGGGTTTTCCTTCAGGACTGAGTGGAGGCGATCTGGCACGTCGCGCGGTGGCCCAGGCGAAGCGCTTCGACGTGGAAATTCTGTCGCCGCAAGAAGCGCAAAGCGTCCGCATTGACGGTCCCTATCGCCACCTCAAGCTTTCCGACGGCTCGGAAGTCACGTGTCACGCATTGTTGCTGGCGCTGGGTGTGCAGTGGCGGACGCTCGATGTACCGGGAATGGAGCGTCTGCAAGGAGCCGGCGTTTACTATGGCGGCGGAGCTTCGGAGGCTATCGCCTGCAAAGGGGAAACTGTGTACATCGTGGGCGGCGCCAATTCGGCCGGCCAAGCCGCGATGCATTTCTCGAAGTTCGCGAAGAAAGTAATCATGCTGGTACGGGGAGGCTCTTTGGCCAGCACCATGTCGCACTATCTGATCGAGCAGATCGAGAAAACATCCAACATCGAAGTGTGGACTCGCACCAGCGTGATCGAGGTGCATGGAGACAAGCATCTTTCGGAGATCACCATTCAACGCGCCGTGACCTCGGAAGTCGAACGGGTTCCGGCGAGCAGCTTATTCATTTTTATCGGCGCCCAGCCTCGCACCGAGTGGCTCGACGGCCTGATCTGTCGTGACGAGCGAGGGTTCGTTTTGTCCGGTCCGGATTTGCTGAAGGATGGGAAAAGGCCTGATGGCTGGACCCTGGACCGCGATCCCGGGTTGCTGGAAACCAATGTGCCCGGAATCTTCGTGGTAGGTGATGTGCGGCATGGTTCGGTCAAGCGCGTGGCCTCCGGCGTGGGTGAAGGGGCAGTGGTTGTGCAGTTCATGCATCAATATCTGGCCAAGGTACAATGAGCCCGCGGGTTGTCCCGCGTGGAGTTGAAAGGCAAAGCGCATGACGGAAATGCCTCGCAAGGCTCATATGCAAGCGTTGATCGCAGACCTGCGCAGAGTGCCCGCTTTTGCCGAACTGTCTGAAAACGATCTCGAATGGTTCATTGGGCATGCGGAAGATCGCCACGCCAAACCAGGCGAGGTGCTGGTGGTCGAAGATTCACCGGCGGACACTATGCTGGTCCTTTTAGACGGAGAGATGCGCGGCCGCCGGGAGAGTGAAGGGCCGGACAGCCAAGGATATACAGTGGTGGCGCCGGGAGTTTCCGGGTTTTTACCATTTTCAAGAATGAAAAAAGTGCCAATGACGGCGCGAGCGGTCACACCCATCCACGCACTCACGCTGCATTCGGCGCATTTCCCGGAAATGTTGCATCGCATGCCGGAGTTGGCGCAGCGACTGGTGGGCGTACTGACCGACCGGGTGAGAAGTTTCACTCTGCTTTCGCAACAGCGCGAAAAACTTGCGGCTCTCGGCAAGCTTTCGGCCGGCTTGGCCCACGAATTGAACAATCCCGCTGCGGCGGCCCGCCGTTCCGCGGGAGCGCTCCGGGATTGTCTGGCGCGCTTGCGTCAAGCGGGGCGAGCTTCGACCATTGGTCCGGACGATTGTGCTTTGCTGGCCAAGCGGGAAGAGGAAATTCGCGCGGCATTGAAGCCCGCGCAATTCAAGGACGAATTTGAGCGTGTCGAACGCGAAGAAACGATTCAGTCCTGGCTGGAAGCCCACAAAGTCCCGGATGCGTGGAAATTGGCGCCTCTGCTGACGGAAGCGAACCTTACGGACGCCAACCTTGAAGGTTTCGCGGCGGCTGCGGGTTCAGCACTCGGGCCGGAGTTGACCCGCTTCGCGACCCTGTTGGAAATGGAGCGCATCGCGGATGAGCTGGAGCACAGTACTGCACGCATTTCTGACCTGATCAAAGCCATCAAGGAATATTCCTACATGGATCAGGCCAAACTGCAGGAGGTAGACATTACCAACAGCCTGGAAACCACGCTGACCATCATGCATCACAAACTCAAGCGCGGCATCGCGGTGACACGCAACTATGCTCCAGATCTACCCAAGATCATGGCGTATGGAAGCGAGCTCAACCAGGTGTGGACCAACCTCATCGATAACGCCGCCGACTCCATGGGCGACAGCGGTACCCTGCGCATCCGCACGACTCGGGAGAACGATTTCATTCTGGTGGAGATCGCGGACAGCGGTCCGGGTATTCCAGCCGAGGTTAAGTCGCGGATCTTTGAGCCATTTTTTACCACCAAAGGGGTCGGCGACGGGACGGGTCTGGGTCTCGATTTCGTTTACCGCATTGTCAGCGGAATGCATGGCCAGGTTTCCGTGGATTCCGTGCCCGGAGACACGCGCTTTAGCGTGCGCATTCCCATTCAATCTCACGAGTAGCCGAAGGAGAAACGATGGCCGACGCCTGTACCCATACGGATCAAATTCGTCACCTGAAACCAAAGCTGCGGGGCTGCGAAGAGTGTCTCAAGATGGGCGACAGTTGGGTGCACTTGCGCCTGTGCGAGATTTGCGGCCACGTCGGTTGCTGCGATTCTTCCAGGAACAAGCATGCCACCAAACATTTTCACGCCACCAAGCATCCTATTGTGAAGTCCATCGAGCCGGGCGAAGACTGGTTTTGGTGCTACATCGACGAAGTCATGTTCGAAGAAGGATGAAGCGTCCCGTCGGCGCGGCCGTAAGCAGACAATGTGGATTTTCCCGAGTCATGCGCGCGGCTTAATAGGAAAAAGCAACGAAGCCCCAAGCGCGACCAGGAGAATTCCCGCAACCACCAGCAAAGAAACGTGTTCCGGAATGTCCACCCATTTATGCGCGATCATTTTTACGCCGATGAAGGTCAGCACAAAAGACAGCCCTGCCGTCAGGAAGCGCAGACGCGACAGCACGCCTGCCAGCAGGAAATACATCGCGCGTAGGCCCAGAACGGCGAAGACGTTCGAGGTGTAGACGATAAAGGGGTCTTGTGTGATTCCAAAAATAGCGGGGATGGAATCGATGGCCAGCGTTACGTCCGTAATTTCCACCACCAACAGCACCAGCAACAGCGGCGTCCCGAAAAGTTTCCCCTTATTGCGCACAAAGAAATGCTCGCCACGGTAATCTCGGGTGATACGCAGGTGCTTACTGGCGAACCGATAGATGAAACTTTGGTCGGGATGAATGGTCTCCTTTTTGGCGAACAGCATGTGAATTCCTGCGTACACGATAAACGCTCCGAAAACGTACAGCACCCAGGAAAAGCGTTGCACCAACTGCGCCCCGGCCGCAATCATCGCCCCTCGCATCACCAGCGCGCCCAGGACGCCCCACTCGAGCATGCGATGCTGGAAACGGTCGTCGATAGCAAAGGTGCGGAAAATCACCAGAAAGAGAAACAGATTGTCTACGCTGAGAGCCTTTTCAATCAGATAGCCGGTGAAGAACTCCAGGCCCGCTTGTTTCCCGGAGTAATGCAGCAGGCCCAGGCCAAATAGAAGGGACATCGCGACCCAAAGCAAACTGAAGAAGCCGGCTTCCCGCAGGTTGACCTTGTGCAATCGCCGGTTGAAAATACCCAGGTCCAGTGCGATGGACGCCAGGACGAAAAGATTGAAACTAATCCAAAGCAGGGGATTACCCATAATGGAGCGCGTCCCTCAAGGTCCGGAAGCACGCATCCCCAGGGCGTTTAAGTTGGTGAGTTCCATGCGCGTGATCTGCCCGGCGTGGATGGCCACTGGAACGTCCCAGCTGAGCCTCGTATCGCCGGCATTGACATCCAGATTGAGGGTGCTCACCCAATAGTTTCCGGCGGTCAGACCTGTAATCGACGCGCGTCCGTCCAGGTCGGTATCCACCTTCGCGGCAAGGTATCTTGTTTGTGCGATTTCCGGGGCCAGTCGCAGCACCCGGCGCTTCTGATCGATCTCAATTTTCGACCACTGCTGTTGTGGATTCACACTCAAGAGTTCCAGTTCGATTCCGTTTACCGTGGCGGGATTGCTCTGTATGAATTTTTTCAGCGCCACATAATATTCCTGCAGCTGTTTGTTGTAGCGGTCCGGGTGGGTCGCCTTGTCGGCGTCCGCGTATTTGGGCCTGGGAATGCCGGAAGTCACGCCGCCGCTATTGGAACGCTGGTACGCCAGAAGAAACTCGGGCACATGAATGATGTCATCCGCCGTGATCAAATGGTCCAGCTCGGGGGTGGTCAGATCTAAGACGTCATGGGCCTTCAGCCATTCCTTGAGTTCAGGCGAAATCTTTAGACTTTCGATGAATTTCTCGCGCGGCGGAAGCTCATTTTCCACTTCCACGCTTTTTACGATGTCGCCATAGCTTTTGGTCAGAATATAAAAAGTAAATTGCCGGACAGGCTCCGGGCGTGCTGCCGTCGGTGTGACGCTCGCCGCAAAATCAAGCGATCCCGTGGCGGTTTGCGCTCCTGCACCGCACGCGAAAAAGCAAGTACAACTCAACACCAAGATGAAATGCGAGAAAGCTCTTCGCATGGGCTTCATCGTAGCAGATCGCTCCCCGGGGCAACGAGAAAGAAGAATCGCATGTTGCTCAAGACCGGCGCGATTTCAGGAACGAACTTGCAGTTCGAATTTTCAGTACAGTCGGAAAGTTACTTCGATAGGCACGATGGTGGGCACAACCTTGCCGTTCGGCCCCACGGCAGGCTTGAATTTCCAGCCTTTGACGGCCTCGATAGCTTTTTCTTCCAGGCCGAGACCCGGACCTTTCACAACCGAGATGTTGACAGCGCGGCCGTCGGTAGTGATCGTAACTTGCAATACTACTGTCCCTTGATACTTCGCCTTACGCGCTTCATCGGAATACTGCGGAATCGGGCAATACAGGCAAATCGGCACGCCCACGCCATTAACGCCCGCGCGAAACGCTCCACCGCCGGTGCCCCCGCCTTCGCCAGGACCAAGGCCGCCACCGGTGCCACTTCCGATTCCAGTACCGTTGCCATGACCGAGCGAATCGGAGTAGGCGGAAGCCAGCGGATCGCCGAAAGTCGACATATTAGGGCTAGTGACTCGCAGGTCCGGTGGTCCCAACAGCGAGGGATCCATCGCCAGCTTCGGATTCGGATTCTGAATCTTCACTTGCGGCGGCGTAAATTGAGTCCATTTAAACTTCGGCAATTTCCCCTTGTTTACCGGGGTCATGGTGTGATCGTTGGCTCCGCCGCCGCCCCCTGCCTTAGTCGCGCCCGCAGGCAGCTTATTTATATAGGGAGAAATGTCGAGCGGCGTTACGTCCAGCTTGGTCTTTGCCTCGGTTGGTGCGAAAGGATGCCAGATTAGTGGAATTAAAATAACCAGCGCAAAGATCGCGGCGTGCAAACCAATCGAAATCGTTTGCGTCCAGCCGAAGTTTTCGTCCTTCGACCAAATCTCTTTAACCTTTACCGGCTTGCTGGTCACTTGTAGGGGAGGAAGTTTGGTCGGAGCGAAGGCTTCCTTGATCCGGTAGAAGAAGCCGCCGAAATTCGTGCCCCAATTTACGGCCAGTCTGCTGTTAAGCGGGCCTTTGGGTACCGGCCGCGAACTCAAAAACTCTTTCAGGTTCTCGCCAACGCCGCCGCCAAATGCATTGCGCGTGAATGGTGCACCCGGGCGATCTACAACTTTAATCGGGCGTTCCGTCAAAAACTGTTTTAGATTCGACCAGAAATTATCGGGCACGAGGAGCGGGGGAGCCCCAAAACGAGGCACTGCATTGGCGGGCACTGGCACGGTCTCTTGCGACGCGCTCGAGCCAGTGGGATTTCGTTTTAGATTCGCGGGCAAAAGGCTTATAAACGATGAATCTGGCACCTGTGTCCCCTAAATCAGCCGCCCTGCGGCATAGGTTTAGACGTAAGAAACCCTCGACTAGGTGTCCCAACTGAAATACGATTCCCGCCGACCGGGAATGGTTGCACCAGCCTTCCGGCTGACACCCACTGCCATTCATTGTAACATACGCTATTCACGCAGCTTTCCGATGTTTCCCGCCAAACACACCAGGGAAATAACGGCGTAGAAGGGAATTGCGCTAATCGCCCCATGTCTGAGCCGCTGGAACTTAAAAAGACACTAAACCTGCCAAAAACGGACTTTCCCATGAAGGCCAGCCTGCCCCAGAACGAGCCCAAACAGCTGGCCGTCTGGCAGGAGGAGAAACTCTACGAGCGCATTTTGGAAATTCGCAACGGTAAACCCCTGTTTGTCTTGCACGACGGACCGCCGTATCCAACTGGGGAAATCCATCTGGGCACCGGGCTGAACAAAATCTTGAAGGACCTGGTGGTGAAGACGCGCAGCATGGCCGGCCATTACGCTCCCTACGTGCCCGGCTGGGACTGTCACGGATTGCCCATCGAGACCCAGGTTGAAAAGGAGTTGGGCGGCAAAGGCAAAGTGCCGCCGGCGGAGTTTCGCAAGCTCTGCCGCGAATTTGCCACCCGCTACGTGGAACAGCACAAACGCGACTTCAAACGCCTGGGCATTTTCGGCCGCTGGAATGATCCCTACCTGACCATGAGCTTCGATTACGAAGCCACCATTGCCGGCGCGTTTCTCGATTTCATGGAGGGTGGCTACGTTTATCGTGGGCGCAAGCCGGTGTACTGGTGCATTCACGATTCCACCGCGTTGGCGGAAGCCGAAGTGGAGTATGAGGATCACACCAGCCCCTCCATCTGGGTCAAGTTTGGCGTGGTCGGCGGCGGATCGGGCGAGGCCGCAAGAATCGGTAAGGACGTCAGCGCGGTGATCTGGACCACGACGCCCTGGACCATTCCGCACAACCGTGCACTGGCGTTTCACCCGGATTTTGAATATGTGGTGGTCGATACGGAGAAGGGCGCGCTGTTGCTCGCCCTCGATCGGGTTGCGGCTTTGCAGGCGGAGTCTGGTATTAAGGAAGCGCGCATTCGCGGAAAATTCAAGGGTTCCGATTTCTCAGCCATGAAGTTTCAGCATCCCTTCTTGCCGATTCAGGTCCCCGGCATTCTTGCGGACTACGTCACTTTGGATCAGGGCAGCGGGATCGTGCATACCGCGCCTGGCCACGGAGCGGATGATTTTTATTCCGGGCAAAAGTACGGCCTGGAAATTTATGCTCCGATGGATGATCGCGGCGTGTATCTGGAAGGCTTGCCGGAATACAAAGGCAAGGACGTTTTCACCGCCAACCCTGTCATCGTTAAGCTGCTGGCCGATCGCGGAGCGTTGCTGGGCAATCGCGAGTACAAGCACAGCTATCCGCATTGCTGGCGCTGCCACAATCCGGTGATTTTCCGCGCCACTGAACAGTGGTTTATCAAGATCGACGCGGCCGCACATGGCCGCGCCACCAGCTTGCGCCAGGAAGCCCTGGACGAAATTCGCCACGTCAAGTGGACCCCCGCCTGGGGCGAGGACCGTATGTACGACATGATTAAAGAGCGGCCGGATTGGACGGTTTCCCGCCAGCGCTTCTGGGGCGTCCCCATTATCGTTTTTTACTGTGACGCGTGCGGCACACGACTCGAGGATTTCACCGCTCTGCGCAACGTCGTTCGTTGGTTCGAGAGGGAAGGCGCCGACGCCTGGTACCAGCACAGCGCCGAGGAACTCTTGCCCGCTGGGACGAAATGCTCCTGCGGCAGAGCGAAATGGCGGAAGGAAAACGACATCCTCGATGTCTGGTTCGACTCCGGATCCTCGAACCTTGCGGTGCTCACTCCGAAGAATGGTTTGGTCGAGCCAGGCCAGGATTGGCGTCCCGCCGATGTGTATCTCGAGGGTCCCGATCAGTATCGCGGATGGTTCCATAGTTCTCTGCTGGTGGGGACAGGAATTAAGCACAAAGCTCCATATAAGGGCGTGATCACGCACGGCTGGACCCTGGACGAGCACGGCCGCCCGATGTCCAAATCGCTGGGCAATGCCCTCTATCCCATTGAGATTTGCGATCGCTGGGGCGCCGACCTGCTTCGTCTGTGGGTCGCATCGGTGGAATATCAAGCCGATGTCAAAATGAGTGAGCGGGTGATGACCCAGCTCAGTGAAGCCTATCGGAAAATCCGCAACACCTTCCGCTTTGCGCTTGGCAATTTGGCCGACTTCGCGCCTTCGAACCACACGCTGCCCAACGACCAACTCGAAGAGATGGATCGTTGGATGCTCGAGCGCACCGCCGAACTGGTCGGTGAATGCCGTGACTGGTATGCGGCTTACGATTTCCACCGCGTCTACCATGCCATCCACGATTTTTGCGTTGTCGATCTCAGCGCGTTTTACTTTGACGTGCTCAAAGATCGCCTCTACACCAAAGCTGCCGGAAACCGGTCGCGCCGCTCCGCGCAAACCGCTATCTGGAAGATTACCAGCGCCCTGGTGCGCCTCCTCGCTCCGGTACTTGTCTTCACCTCCGAAGAAATCTGGAAATACTTGCCCAAGGCGAAAGACGATCCTTCCAGCGTGCACATGTCCGAATTTCCTTATGCCCATGCGCTGCTCGCAAAGTTCGATCCTCAAAAGAAAGAATCGTGGCAAGATTTGAGTAAGGTACGCTCGGCCGTGCTCGTGAAACTGGAGGAAGCGCGCAACGCCAAATCGATCGGCGGGTCCCTGGAAGCGAAAGTGTCGCTGTATTCCAGCCTTCCAAAGCTGCAAAGCACGCTAAAAACGTACGCCGATCAGTTACCTGCGCTATTCATCGTGTCGCAGGTGGAGATTTTAGACAGTGCACCAACTTCGGCGGCAGTTGCAGAGTCTTCCGGCCTCAGCATTCTGATCTACAAAGCGGACGGCAAGAAATGCGAGCGGTGCTGGAACTACTCGACCCACGTCGGCGAGAACCAGCGCTACCCAACAATCTGCGAGCGCTGCAGCGAGGCCCTCGCCGAAATCGAAAGCGCCCCTGCCCATGCGACCATGTAATTCACAGCTTTGTACGTCGTCGGTTTCCAGCAGCCTTTTCTTTAGTGCTGCCATCTCACAGGCAACCACCAGCAAGGTTCCAGACACACTCTCCGGTGACGATGCCCATGCTGGAGCCCAATCTTGACGTTGCCTGCTCGCCTACGCTGGCTCTGGCTCACGCTCGCTGTGGTCGTGCTGGACCGCGCCAGCAAAGCCTGGTTCGAGTCGCAAACCGTGGAAGGCTGGCAACGTGAACTGATCCACAACTTCATTTACCTAGTGCATAGCCGCAATCCGGGTATTGCCTTCGGTATTTTCGCTGATTCGTCATCCACTGGAATGCGTATTCTGCTCATCTTCGGTTCCGCCGTTGTGATCGGAGCTCTCGCATGGCTCTTTATCGCCGGACAGAGCATCGGTGCTTTAACCGCTGCCGGCCTCGCTCTGCTGCTGGGTGGCGCCACGGGAAACGTGACCGATCGCATTGTGCACGGCGCCGTCACCGACTTCTTCGAAGTCTGGCTGGGCAGCTATCACTGGCCGGCCTTCAATGTCGCCGATTCCGCCATCACCATAGGCGCGGTCCTCATCATCATCGACGTCCTTTTCTTCCACAAACACCACACTACGGAATCGTCGAGTAGAGCGGTGTGATTTTTGTGATCGCAACGTGGCAAGTCCCGTAGGATGTACGCTCTGGTTTCCCCCAGCCCTTCGAGCCGTTACAATTTCTCTGTGCCCAGCAACCACTCAGCGTTTCACCAACTTTTAGTCGCCAGCACGGAAAAAGGGCAGCGCCTCGATCGTTACGTCGCCGCGAACTGCCCGGAACTAAGCCGCACCCGTGTGCAGGAGTTGATCGCGGCCGGGCTGATACTGGTCGACGCTCGTCCCGGCAAGGGCGCGCATCGACTCCGCGGTGGCGAGCTCATCACCGTCCATACCCAGCCTCGCCCGCCCCTCCGCGCCGAAGCCGAATCCATTCTCCTTGACATCCTCTACGAAGACGCTGACGTCATCGCCGTCAACAAGCCTGCCGGCATGACCGTCCACGCTGGAGCCGGCACCACGCGCGGCACGCTGGTCAACGCCCTCCTCGGCCGCGGCCAAAGTCTCTCCCAAGGTGGCGATGCCCTCCGCCCCGGCATAGTGCATCGCCTCGACAAAGGCACTTCCGGTATCATCCTCGTCGCCAAGAACGACGCCGCGCACGTCAAGCTCAGCGAAGCCTTTCGGCAGCGTCAGATCAAGAAAATCTACATCGCCCTCGTGCAAGGCCTCCTCAAACAGGATCGCGGCACGATCGCTCTTGCCATCGCCCGCGACCCCAGGCGCCGCACCCGTATGACCGCTCGCCGCAGCATCGTTCTCAGCAATGCCCGGGAAGCCCGCACCGACTGGCACGTCCTGGCCCGTCTGGATCTGGCATCGTTGCTCGAAGTGCAGCTCCATACTGGCCGCACTCACCAAATCCGCGTCCATCTCTCCGCCCTGCACCACCCGGTTGTGGGTGACGTTCTCTACGGTGCCTCGGCGCGGCTCCATGTCGGCAAGGTCGCTCTCCCGGCTTTAGATCGCAATTTCCTCCACGCCGCCAAACTCGGCTTCGCACAACCCAGCACTGGCGCTTGGGTTGATCTTTGCGCCCCGCTTCCACAAAACCTGCGCACCTACCTGCAGCAACTCGCCGCGGCCGCCGGAGTGCCTCTCGCTCGAATTGACGCTGCCCTTGCCACCTACCTATAATCGATCTACATGCGTCGGATTTTTATTTCGCTGGTTTTGATTGCGGTGCTTCCCACCGCGGGGACGTTGCCAGCGGGCCCGGGCAATCGACAGACTTCCCGTCCCGCTACTCCTCTCCAATCCCAAGAGGCCCCTCAACAACCTGCCCTTGCTACGCAGCCTGTGGCTCCGCAAGAACAGGCCTTAGAGCGCCGGGACCAGGGCAAGATCACCCAAGTGGTGAATCTCGTCGATGTTCTGTTCACTGTCCTCAATCGCCGCAACAAACTGGTCCCTGATCTCGAGAAAGACGATTTCAAGATCTGGGACGACAAGAGTGCTCAAGCCATTCGTTACTTCAGCCGTCAAACCGATCTCCCCCTGCGCATCGGCCTGCTTATGGATACTTCCAACAGCATTCGCGACCGCCTCAAATTCGAGCAAGACGCCGCCACGTCCTTCCTATTCAGTGTTCTCCGCCGCAATAAGGACCAAGCGTTTGTGATGACCTTCGACGACGAGCCTGCCATTCTCCAGGCCTTCACTGACGATGCCGGCCGTTTGCGTGACGAAATCGTCAAGACCCGTGCCGGCGGCGGCACCGCGGTTTACGACGCCATCTACAACGCGTGCGAACAGGAACTAAGCCATCCTCCGCGGCCACCGGGCGACCAGCCCGATGTTGTTCGCCGCGTGATGATCCTGATCAGCGACGGTGACGACAATCTCTCCAATCACACTCGCTCCGAAGCCGTCGAAATGGCCCAGCGCTTCAGCGTGGTCATCTACACCATCAGCACCAGCACCCAGTGGATTCAGCTCTCTCAAACCGACCCCGACCGGCTTGCCAATCGCAAGACCCATCTCACCGAAGGCGACAAAGTTCTGCAGGATCTTGCTGACGAAACCGGTGGCCGCGCCTTCTTCCCCTATCACGTCGACGACCTTGACCAGTCTTTCCAAGACATCGGCGATGAGTTGCGCAATCAATATTCCGTCGCATACATCCCTACCCATTCGCAACTCGACGGCAAGTACCACAAAATCCGCATCGAAGTCCCCGGCCATAAGGGCTATCAAGTGCGCGCGCGCCGTGGCTATTATGCAAAGGCAAATAACCCCGCCGGTGCCAATCCTTCAGGCGCGGCCAATTAGTCCGCGTGTAGTGTTCGCTTTACCTTCGCCACTCATTTCGTTACCCTTTTATGAGTATCGTCATGCGCACGCTTTTTGATCTCGAGCCTCTCGCCGACCCGAGCCTCAAACTCAACGAGGCTCAGCGGCGTGCCATCACCCACGGCGATGGGCCCCTGCTGGTTATCGCCGGCGCCGGCACTGGCAAAACTCGCGTTATTACCGAACGCATTCGCTACCTCTTGCAGTCCGACCCTGGCCTCGCCGGTGAGAACATCTTGGGCCTGACGTTTACCGATAAAGCCGCTGGGGAGATGAAGGCTCGCGTCGTAAGAACTGCTGGAGAGCGCGCAAAAGATGTCACCCTCAAGACTTTTCACGCCTTTTGCGAGTCGCTCCTGAGGGATACCGATCCCCACAGCCGCATGCTCGACAAGGTGGATCACTGGATTCTTCTGCGCCGCAATCTTTCCCGCCTGCAACTCGATCGCTATCGCCGGCTGGCGGAACCCGGCCAGTTCCTCAACGATTTCGTGGAATTCTTCTCTCGCTGCCAGGACGAACTGATTTCCTGCGACGACTACCAGCGTTACGCGGACTCGCTTGCCGCCCAGTTGGAAGCCGAGCGCCCCGAGCTTGACGCCGACACCCTAGCCGAACGCTTGGAAGCCCTGGCTCGCGAGCAGGAAATTGCACGGGCCTACCGCGCCAGCGAAGAGCTGCTGCGCCAAAAGAAATGCTCGTCCTTCGGAACGTTAATCACCGGCGCTGTTTCGCTGCTCGAGCGCGATGCCGCATTGCGCGCCGCGCTGCAAAATCGCTATCGCTATATCCTGGTCGACGAATTTCAGGACACCAACATCGCCCAGCTGCGCCTTCTTGAATTGTTGGTCAACGAAACAAAGAATATTTTTGCGGTCGGCGACAACGATCAGGCCATCTATCGCTTTCGCGGTGCTTCGTTCGGCAGCTTTAAGCTTTTTCTGGAGCGCTTTGCCGGCTGGCGCGCGGGCCAGGATTCCACGCCATTTCGCGTCAGCCTGACCGAAAACTACCGTTCCACCCCCAATATCCTCCGCGTTGCTACCCAGGTCATCGGCCAAAACACGGTCAGCGCCGATTTTCCCAAGAAAATCCTTACCGCCAACAAACCGGCCGGCGAAAAAATCCGCCTCGTTGAACTGCCCACGCCCGAAGACGAAGCCCGCTGGGTCGCCGCCGAACTGGAGCGCATTCACAAGGCCGGCCGCCGCTGGCGCGATTTTGCCGTCCTCTATCGCGCGCACAATCACCGCGACGATCTGGTCCGCGAACTGGCTCATCGTAAAATCCCCTTTGTAATTTCGCGCCTCTCCATTCTTGAGCACCCGCTCGTTAAAGATGTCCTCGCCTATCTCCGCCTCATCGCCACACCCTACGACGACATCGCCGCCGCCCGCGTTTTGGCCGCCCCTGCTTGGCAGTTGGTCCCTGCCGACCTGGTCCGCTTTGCCGAACGCGCCCGCAAAGAGCGCAGCAGGATTTACGACATTCTGCAGAGCCAGCAAGCTCCTCTTCCGTTCGATCCTTCGCACCGTGCCCTGGTTGACTTGCTAAGTTTCGTGACCGCGCAGCGCAAAACGATGAAGCGCCGCGACACTCGCCACATTCTCACTGACCTTTTCGATTGGCTGGAAATCTACCAGCGCGCTCTTGAACCGGATCGCGATTACATCAAGCGCCTCGCCGAATTCGTTAAGGAATGGGAAGACAAGAGCGATACTCGCAAGCTCCCCGAATTTATCGAATACCTCGATTTTTTTGAGCAGGCCAACGGCGCCGTCTGCCTGGAAGATAACGCTCCGGGCGACGCCGTGCGTTTGATGACCGTTCATGGCGCCAAGGGCCTCGAGTTTTCCCACGTGTTCGTCCTGCGGGTCAACAAAAACAAATTTCCGCAGCCCGAGCGTCCCCGCGTCTTTGAGTTTCCGGTGGCGCTGATGAAGGAGGGTGCGCCCGAAGAACAATTTCACAATCAAGAGGAGCGCCGCCTGTTCTACGTGGCGCTGACCCGCGCGGAAGACCGCCTGACCATCACCACCCTCACCGAGCGAAAAGGCAGCGTCCCCCCCTTTATCGAGGACATCCTGATGGACCCGGCCGTTCAGCGTCGCGATGTGCTGCAGCTTGCGCCCAAGCCGGCGCCCGTCGCAGCGAATGAAACGCAGCCTGCGCCGGCCGCACTAACCGGCTCGCTCTTTGCTCCCGCGGTCGAGCGCCCCAAAATTTTCTCGCGCATCGCCGATTGGGCGGAAGCTTTTCTTCCTCCTCCCGCGGAGCCGCTGGAACTCAACCCTTCGGCGGTCGACAGCTATCGTCGCTGCCCGCAGAAATATCTTTTCGCTTACTTATGGTCGTTGCAGGAAGGCGCTAAAGCCACTCTGACCTTCGGCCGCGTCATGCATTCCACCATTCGCCGCGTTATGGCCGAATTCAAAAAAGGCAATCGTCTTCCGTTTGAGGAAGTGCAGCGTCTGTACGATACAGAATGGTCGGCGTTTGGCTTTGAAGACGATTATCAGGAAGGGGAATATAAGAAAGACGGTCTGGAACAACTGCGAGCCCTGCACCAGGCGGTGCTGGACCAAACGCCGGCGATTTTGGACCTGGAAAAGACGTTCGCCCTCCCGGTTGAAAACAATATCGTTCTGAAAGGCCGCATCGACCAGATCAATTCGCTCGGCCGCAAGGACATTGAGATCGTCGACTACAAGACCGGCAAAGCCAAAAAAGAAAGCGAAGCGCGCCGCGATTTGCAGCTCAGCATCTACGCCATCGCCGCAAAAGAAATTTTCGAGCTTAACCCCGCTCGCCTGGTCTTTCATTACCTGCAGGATAACTCTCGCCAGGAAACTACCCGCTCCGCCAAGCAACTGGAAGATGCCCAGAAAACTGTCCAGGAAGTCGCCGCCGATATCCGCGCCCGTAATTTTCCCGCTAAAGAAGGTTTCGCCTGCCGGAGTTGCGCCTACCGGCCCATCTGCCCGGCCCACGAAGAGAGTCTCTCCTCAGCATGACCTGTGGCGTGGCATTTGTCGCACCCTTTTGCCAGGCTATTGGGGCATTCCCCCAGGCACTTCGCCGCTGTAGTAGCGATTGCGTGTCTTTATGCTGAGCCCCTCGCGCTTCACGCGCACTTCCACATTGTGAAATTCTGCCGAGCGGTCGGTGCCCCGCGGCACGTAGGCGATCGTGTACTGGTTGCGTACTTCCTCGCTGATTCGCGCGTACAGTTCTTCCAGCGTTTCGCGCTTGGCCGCAAAATAAATCTCTCCTCCGGAAGCGTGGGCGTAGTCCACCAGTCGCGAAAGCTTGCGCTCCAGAAACGCGCTCGCTACCGCCACGCTATAGACCTCGATGTTGTCGTGCTGCAGCGTTTTCACCACGCTGTCATACGTCATCTTATTCGTTTTCTTCCCGCCGTTCGCTCCATCGGAAATCAGCAAAATCACTTTGCGGCGGTTGCGATCGCGGTCGCGCAGCAGTTGCGCCGCTCCGAACACCGCGTCATCCAGGGCCTTGGTTGGTTGTCCCCCGATGGCCATCGTCGCGTAGGCTATATTCGGCTGATCGCCAATCGCCGAATGCCCGTTGATGGACGGTGGATTGGCTACGGCCCCTCCTGGCGGTGCCACCGAGGGCTCCGTATCCAGCTTGGTGCGCTGAAGCTCTGTTAGCAACACGTCATGATCGGTTGTGAATCCCTTGCCCGGATGGAAGAATTCATCGAACCGGCAGATGAAGGCCTCATCCTCCAGGCTTAGCCCTCCCACCACCGCGTCCAGGCTCTGACGCACCTGCTGGGCGTCCTTCTCCTTGAGGTCATTGTCCAGCAGGATAATCATCGACAGTGGAAATGCTTCTGCGGTGAAAACGTCGATCTTCTGTTCCACGTCGTCTTCTAAAACCCGAAATTCATCGCGCTGCAGGTCCGCAACCAGATTGCCCGAACGGTCTTTTACCGTAACTGGCAGAACTACCAGGTTGGAGTTCACGCTAATCTTTGCGCGCGCGTCACTCGGCGGCGGGCCCCCCCTACGCTGCGGCGCCTGCGCCGGCCCGCTCTGCAGGGAGTCCGTCACAGGTCTCGACGGCTGGGCGGTTTGCGCCACTGCGTAAATCCCCC
The DNA here is from genome assembly GCA_035309625.1 of Candidatus Acidiferrum sp. GTDB lineage: Bacteria > Acidobacteriota > Terriglobia > Acidiferrales > UBA7541 > Acidiferrum. The sequence goes on along the minus strand of DATGEY010000017.1, from coordinate 4,888 downwards.
ATCCGGTCAGAACCGGGATCGCTGCAATTGCGATTTTTCGTGGACTTTTCATGGTCCTCAGGCCAAACTTTCTGCGGTTCCAGCAGCTCCGGCGGGCCGAGCCACGCATCCCGCGCTGCGCTTCGCCGCATCCTAAGGGGCGTGCGCAACTTAGCTGCGGGTACTTCTGACCGGGTAGTCTCAAGGAAATTATACATGCGTTCTGCAAAGAAGGTTGTGTTGCTCTGCGCGGCTTGGGTCATCGCGCTGGGTACCGCGTTGTCCGTATGGCCTCAGGAACCTTCGCAGCAGCAAGCCCCGGTAATCCGCACCCAGGTTAACTTGGTCAACCTCTTCGTCACCGTGCGCGACAAGAGTAAGCGCATCGTTACCGACCTGAAGCAGGACGACTTCAAGATTGTGGAGGACGGGCAGCCCCAGCAGATTGCATTCTTTTCCAGGGAAGTAAGCCTTCCGATTACCTTGGCCATGCTTCTCGATACCTCCGGCAGCGAGCAGTTCATGCTCGGCGCCATTCAGGACGCCGGGTCGCGTTTTATGGACCGCGTCCTGCGCAAGGGCGACGAAGCCTTGGTAATGTCTTTCGACTCCGACGTCGACCTGCTTTCCGATTTTACCGATGACCGCGGCCAGATCGACCGCGCCATCCACAAAGCACGCATCAACGTGCCTTCTGCGGGTAGCATCGGAAACAACCCAGGGCCTATCGGCTCCCAGCAAATCACTGGAACAGCGCTCTACGACGCTATTTATCTTGCTTGCAACGAAAAATTAAATACCGAGGCCGGCCGCAAGGCTGTTCTGATCGTCACCGATGCCCAGGACGAAGGCAGCAAAGTGAGGCTGGCAGAAGCCATCGAAGCCGCGCAGCGTACCGACACGGTTGTCCACATTTTGTTGGTCGCCGATTCCCACTTCGGGGGTGGAAATGGCGGCGTGGCCCACAAGATCACGGAAGAAACCGGCGGCCGCACCATTGTGGTCAATTCCGAAAAGCATCTGGCCGAAGCCTTCGATCAGATTTCGGAGGAACTCCGCAGTCAGTACACTCTCGGCTACTATCCCACCAACCCCGCGCACGACGGGAAATTCCGCAAAATCAAAGTCGATATGTCCAACCATGATCTGAAGGTGCTGGCCCGCAAAGGCTATTACGCTCCCAAGGAATAGCACGCAGTTAGGCTCGACTCTCGATGCCATCGCAACGGCAGGATCCCGCGCACGTGTCTTGCATGCAAAGCCGCGGCTTTCTCAAACTTCTTCCTGACCTCCGCTGACCCCGTTCACTGCAGCGTCTACCATCTGTGGTTCTACAAACTGCATGGAAGGCCAGCTCATCGCGCACTACCAGATTCTTCGCAAAGTCGGCGGAGGCGGCATGGGTGTTGTTTACGAGGCGGAGGACACCAAGTTGGGCCGCCTCGTGGCTTTGAAGTTCCTGCCCGCCGAAACCGACAAAGATGCCAACTCGCTGGAAAGATTTGTTCGCGAAGCCCGTGCCGCTTCCGCGCTGAACCACCCCGGCATTTGCACCATTCATGCCATTGAGGAGCACGATGGGCGCACTTTTATTTCCATGGAGTTGCTGGACGGGCAGGCGCTCGACAAGTTGTTGGCCGGTGCGCCAACTCACCCATTTCCCTTCGGAGCTGATCACCAGGGTTCGTTTCTCCCCGGACGGCACACAATTGGCGATCGAGCGCGGCCACGTGGAATCCGATGCCGTCCTGCTGCGCGACTCCTCGCGGTAGATTCAGTGAAGTAATTCTGTCGCGGACAACATGCAGACGGATGGATGCCGGCTTGGCGCCGTCTTGAAAGCGAAGGGCAACTGCGCTCCGAGGCCAGAAGGCCGCTGACGCCGGCCGCACCAGGATTAGCGCTGGGAGGCTTCGCCGGCGGCCACCCGACGGTTAAAGTCTTCCGATTTTTTCTTCGGTACGCTCAGCGTCTGCCACTTGTCGCCGCAGAAGTGTTTGGCGAGAAACACAATCTGGCCGGCGTGATGTGCGTAGTGCCCGACCTGGCGATTGATGGCTTGCATCACCGAGTGAGGCTCAGTGCGGATAGAGACCGTGCGGCCGAGGTCCGCGTCGGTCAGTGCGTCCAGCGCGTCCAGGCATACCTTCCAGCCCGCTTCCCATTGCGTCACCAGCTCGGCCCGCGTTTTTGGCGCATCTTCAAATTCGGTGTCGCGATGGCGATCCGGCTTTTCTCCGTCGGTGGTCAGAAAATTGGTCCAACGCGAGCGCATGTTGCCAGCCATGTGTTTGACAATAATGGCAATCGAATTGGATTCCGGGTCCAGCGTCGTAAACAGACCCGCGTCGGGGCATTGTTCGATGGCGCGATCGCCGAGCCGCTTGTAATAGCGCAACAGATCCCGGGCGTCTTTGGTGTAAGAGGTTGTGAATTGGTGGGGCATGGAGCTATTCTGTCCCGGCTTGCGGCGATGTTCAACGGCCAAGAGGCCACCACGCGGCGTTGGTGCGCGGACTCAGGGCGCCAAGGCGGAATTCGCTTGACAATTCGCCTTTTATTCGCCTAGGATGGCCGCGCTGCAATCCGCAAGACCAAAATCCCTCAGAGAGGCACACCATGACCATTGGCCAATCGATGCTCCCTGAATTTGACCAGGAAATGCAAGGCACCCGCAAAACGTTGGAACGCGTGCCGGACGAAAAGTGGAATTGGAAGCCGCACGATAAATCAGGAACGTTAGGCTGGCTGGCCAGTCACATTGCCATGCTGCCCGGCTGGACCACCATGACCCTCAACACCGAAGAATTCGATTACGCTCCGGTCAGCGGCAAATCGTCCTACAATCCACCCAAAATCGAGAATCGCCAGGACCTGCTGGCCGCATTCGATAAAGAATCGGCGGAAGCTCGGTCGGCGCTGGCGTCGGTAAGCGATCAGGACATGTTCATGACTTGGAAGCTGCTTGCCGGCGGCCAGGAGATCTTTGCCATGCCGCGCGTCGCGGTCATTCGCAGCGTGGTCATGAATCACCTCATTCATCATCGTGCCCAACTCGGCGTATATTTCCGTTTGCTGAACGTCGCCGTGCCCGGTCTGTACGGTCCGAGCGCGGACGAAAGCCAGGCAAGCGCCGCGGGCTCCGCCAACTAACCCTGGCTGTCATCCTCGTAATCAGGAGGGCACCGCTGGGTTTGTGTCCTCCTGACACGACTTCATCCCTGCCTTTCCTGGGTACTTGCGCGTCTCTTTGCCCTGAGCGTTAAAGGGTTCTTCTGCATTTCCCCGCAGCGAACCGCCCACCCTCTGCATCCGATATACTTGTATCTGATTCGGAGGTCCCTTATGGATGCGCCCGTAATCCTCTCCGCTGTCCGCACTCCCATCGGCAAGTTTCAAGGCGGCCTTTCCCCTTTCAGTGCCGTCGATCTGGGATCGAAAGCAGTTGCCGAGGCCATTCGCCGCTCGGGCCTGGAACCAAAGCAAATCGATGAAGCCATCCTGGGCAATGTCGTGCAGGCGGGGCTGGGGCAAAATCCAGCTCGCCAGGCGGCGCTCAAGGGCGGCTGTGATCCGCGCGTCGCGGCAATGACCATCAACAAGGTTTGCGGCTCTGGACTGAAGGCGGTGGCGCTGGCGGCGCAAGCCGTACAACTGGGTGAATCCGAAATCGTGGTGGCCGGCGGGATGGAGTCCATGTCCAACTGCCCGTACCTGCTTCCCCAGGCGCGCACCGGGTATCGGCTGGGCGATGGAAAGATCGTGGACTCCATGATTCACGATGGGCTTTGGGACGCTTACGAAAATTTCCATATGGGAATGACCGGCGAGCTGGTGGCAGAGAAATACGGAATCACGCGCGAAGAGCAGGACCGCTTCGCCGTGGAAAGTCATCAGAAGGCCGTCCGCGCCCGAAAATCCTGTTTTTTCGAAGCCCAGATTCTGCCCATCGAAGTGCCTCAGAGGAAAGGCGAGCCGGTGGTCGTCAAGTATGACGAATCGCCGCGCGAAGATACGTCCCTGGAAGCGCTGGGCAAGCTGAAACCCGCGTTCAAGAAGGACGGCACAGTGACCGCCGGCAACGCCCCTGGCACAAATGATGGAGCGGCGGCCGTGATCGTAACCAGTGAGCGCAACGCGGCCCGCCTGGGCAAGCAGCCCGTGGCACGTATCGTGGCGCAAGCCGTCAGCGGCGTAGAGCCAAAATGGGTGATGATGGCGCCGGTCGAAGCAGTCGAGAAACTGCTAGCCAAAACCGGCTGGGACCGCGACAAAGATGTGGATCTGGTCGAGCTCAACGAAGCCTTCGCTGTAGCGGCCATCGCGGTAACTCGCCAGCTCAAGCTCAACCCCGAAAAAGTAAACGTGAACGGCGGCGCTGTAGCGCTGGGCCATCCCATCGGAGCCAGCGGCGCCCGCGTGCTGATCACCCTGCTCTACGAAATGCAGCGCCGCAATCTCAAGCGCGGAATCGCCGCGCTGTGCCTCGGCGGCGGCAACGCAGTGGCCCTCGCCGTCGAGCGCTTCTAGTCGATCTCTCCCTTATTGCCGGCGTGATTAGCGTCTTCGTCTTCCCATTCATGACCACAGGAAGGGCATTTCCAATGTTCATTGGTTGACGGCATCGGAATGCCCGCAAAGAGCATCCCACCGTAAGCGATGCGTTTGTTCAATTCATCAAGATCAACATTCAAAGATCGGCACCGCGGGCACCGTGGCTGCCGGTATTCGCCAACGCCATCCACCTGAAAGTTTTGGGGCGTGCCCTGCTCCAGTAGCTTGATAGCTGTTTCCGCATCCTCGCCGCGAACGAGAAGTTTGATTCCTCCGATCAAATTCGAGTAGAACCAATCGATCCGTACCAGGTTTTCATCAGCCAGAAAACTCTGAATACCTGCGGAGTCTAGAA
>DATGEY010000016.1:0-12052 GCA_035309625.1 Candidatus Acidiferrum sp. | reverse complement strand
GACCTGAAGCGCGCGGCTGCCACTCTGACGCTGGAAAATCTCGCCAAGCGTCCCGCAACTCTTTGGCGTTACCGCGAGGTCCTTCCTCCCGGTCCGCCGGTCAGCCTGGGCGAAGGCATGACCCCCTTGGTGCACGCAAAGCGCCTGGGGCCGTCCATGGGTCTGCAGCGCCTGTTCGTCAAGGATGAGGGGTTGAATCCAACGGGCTCGTTCAAAGCGCGCGGAATGTCCGCGGCGGTCACCCGCGCGAAGCAGCTGGGCGCGAAAACTCTGGCGGCGCCCACCGCGGGTAATGCGGGCGGCGCGCTTGCCGCGTACGCCGCGGCCGCGGGCATTTCGGCGGTGATTGTTATGCCCGCCGATACGCCGGTCGCGAACGTGATGGAATGCCAGGCCTTTGGCGCGCAAGTGGTGAAACTCAACGGGCTGATCTCCGATTGTGGGAAGTACGTCGCGGAACGAAAGGACCGCGAAGGCTGGTATGACGTTTCTACTTTGAAAGAGCCTTATCGCGTCGAGGGCAAGAAGACCATGGGCTACGAACTCTGGGAGCAATTCGGCGCGGAACTGCCCGATGTGATTCTCTATCCCACTGGCGGTGGCGTGGGCCTGATCGGCATGTGTAAAGCCTTTGATGAAATGCAGGAAATGGGCTGGATCGGCGCCGCGCGCCCGCGCATGGTCGTGGTACAAGCGGAAGGCTGCGCTCCCATCGTCAGAGCCTGGGAGGCTCACCGCGATGCGGCGGAGTTTTTTGCGAATGCCGCAACGATGGCTTCTGGGTTACGCGTGCCCGGTCCGCTCGGCGATCGCATCATGCTGCGCATGCTGCGGCAAACTCACGGAACGGCCCTGAGCGTAAGCGATGCCGAAATGCTGCAAGCGGGAAGGGAACTCGCCTCCCTGGAAGGCATCTTCGCCGCGCCCGAGGGCGCCGCCACGGTCAGTGCGGTCCGCAAACTGGCCGCCGCCGGCTGGATCAAGCCCGAAGAAACCGTTGTGCTGTTCAACACCGGCACGGGCTACAAATACACGGAAGCCTGGCAGCGCGCCCTTCAGGCTTAGGATGGCTACTCGCCGCCTCTATTACGACGATTCCTACCAGCGCGATTTCTCCGCGCAGGTGCTGAGTTGCGAACCGGAAATGCACGGCATCCGTACAATGTGGAGCGCCGTGCTGGACTGCACCGCGTTATATCCGGAGTCCGGCGGTCAGCCTCACGACTTGGGCAAGCTCGGCGAGGCCAACGTCGTCGAGGTCCGCGACGATGGCGAAGACATCCTTCACATTGTCGATCGCGAACTTCCGCTCGGCTCCGTCGCGGGCTGCGTCGATTGGGCTCGCCGCTTCGACCACATGCAGCAGCACACCGGTCAGCACCTGCTCTCGGCCATGTTTCAGGAGCGTTACGGACGCCCGACCGTTTCTTTCCACCTGGGCGCCGATGTTTGCACCATCGACCTGCGCGGCCCGGAGCCGACGCCGGAAATTCTGGAAGGCGCCGAACGTGCGTCGAACCAGATCATCTCCGAGGATCGCCCGATTACCGTGCGCTACGGCACCGCCGAGCAGTTCGCCGAACTCGGCATCCGTAAGGAAGTGCAGCGCGTAGGTATTCTCCGCGCCCTTGAAATTGAAGGGGCGGATCTGCAGCCCTGTGGCGGCACCCACGTGCGGGACACGGCGCAGATCGGAATTATCCTGGTGCGCCGCTGCACCAAAATGCGCCAGGACTGGCGCGTGGAATTTGTGTGCGGTCGGCGCGCGGCTCGCGTCGCGCGCCACGAGTTCCAACTCCTGCATCGCGCCGCGGAAGCTTTAGGCTGCGCGCCGGAAGACGTTCCAGCTTCGCTGCAGCGCACGCTCGGTGAGCGCGACGCGCACTTCAAGAACGCGCGATCGCTCCTGCAGCGCCTCGCGGAAAGCGACGCCGCCGCGGTGTTACGTGCCGCGCCCGCCGGAGAGAAGGGCGTCCGCGTGATCGCCCGTGTTTTCGGGGAAGAAACTCAGCCAGAGTATCTGAACAGCTTTGCCACCCAGCTCGCCAAAGCGGAAAAAACCGTCGCGTTGCTGGGCCGCTCGGTCTGCGGACATCTGATTTTCGCGCAACACTCTTCCGCCGGGAAGGATGTAAACGCGCTGCTGAAGCAGGTTCTCGCCGAAATCCCGGGCAAAGGAGGGGGCACGCGTGATTTTGCCCGCGGCAAATTAGCCGACGCCACCCAGGCCGGCAAAGCAGTAGCCGCAGCCGAGCGCCTGGTCCACGGCTAGCACTCTTCGTGGCTGCCTCGGCACCCCGTGCCGCGCGCAACTCCGCAGAGAAAAGAAGGTATCAGTGATATCGTTATTGCTCCTGCGAGGGACCAATTCCAGCTTTTCTGAATGTTTGACAACCGTGCGTTCGCTTTTTAACATAGAGCTTCACACGTTAGTCGTTTACAATTAAGTTTTTTGGAGCGCTTCAAAAAAAGGCTGTGTTGCACGTCGTTGCGTAACGCCAAATTCTTATGATTAAAGTCACCGACCTTACCAAGAGGTACGCTCGCCATACCGCCGTGGATCACATCTCCTTCGAGGTCCACAAAGGCCAAATCGTCGGCTTCCTCGGGCCCAACGGCGCCGGCAAGACCACCACCATGCGCATGCTGACGTGCTTCCTGCCTCCCACGGCAGGCAGCGCAACCGTCGCGGGTTTCGACGTCCTGGAGCAATCCTTCGAGGTAAAAAGGCGCATCGGCTATCTCCCGGAAACTCCGCCGCTTTACCCTGAAATGCGCACCGTTGAATATCTCCAGTTCGTCGGCAGCCTTAAAGGTCTGTCCAAATCCGAGCTTGCCAAGCGCGTCGGCTACGTTTGCGACCGCTGCGCCATCTCCGACGTAAAGGACAAGCTCCTCGGCAAGCTCTCCAAGGGCTATCGTCAGCGCGTCGGCCTCGCGCAAGCCATCATTCACAATCCCGACGTTCTCATCCTTGACGAGCCCACTTCCGGGCTCGACCCCAAGCAGATCAACGACACGCGCGAACTCATCAAGAGTCTCGCCGGCGACCACACCATCATCCTCAGCACTCACATCCTCCCCGAAGTCGAGCAGACCTGCGAGCAGGTCATCATCATCAACAAAGGCAAACTTGTCGCCACCGACTCGGTCAGCAATCTGCAAAATCGCGCTCGCGGCGCGGAATCGCTGCTCGTCGAAGTCGGCGCGCGCGGCGGAAACATCGATCCCGCCAAGGTTCAGTCCCGCATCGAGCTGGTTTCCGGCGTTACTCGCGTCGTTCTCAAGAACAATCGCGATAACCGCTCCGTCTTCGAAGTCGAAAGCCGCAAAGGCCTGGTGCGCGGCGATCTCGCCCGCTCGGTCGTCGAAGCTGGCTGGGACCTCAACGAATTGCGCCCAGCCGCCATCAGTCTGGAAGAAGTCTTCTTGCAACTCACCGGCGAGCCTGCCGCTGTGCCTGCCGAAGAAGCTGTCGCCGCGGGAGTCAAGTAAATGCGCAACGTCTGGATCATCCTACGCAAAGAATTACGCAGCTATTTCGTTTCTCCCGTCGCCTACTTGCTCCTCTCTATGTTCGCCGTAATCTTCGGCTTCTTCTTTTGGGCGCAACTGAATGGATTTATCACCTACGCCATGGAAATGCAGATGCGCGGCCAGATGTTCCCCATGAACATCAATGAATCGCTGATTCGCCCGTTGCTCGCCAATGTCCGGGTCACCGGATTGTTTTTCATTCCTCTCATCACCATGCGCCTCTTCGCCGAGGAGAAACGCACCGGCACCATTGAATTGCTGGCCACTTCACCGATCAGCGATACGGAAATAATTTTGGGAAAGTGGCTCGCTGCGCTGACCCTTTACGGGTGCCTGCTGGGCTTGACCGCGCTCAACTTTCTTTTCCTCTTCAAGTATGGGCGCCCCGATTGGAAGCCGCTCGTTATCGGTTACCTCGGGCTGCTTTTGGAAGCCGGTGCCATGCTTGCCATCGGCACCTTCATCTCCACGCTGACCAGGAACCAGATCATTGCCGGCGCGGTGACCTTCGCGGCCTGCCTCCTTCTTTGGGTTTTTGAATGGGTGAGCGAGTTCGATAGCGCAACCTGGGCTCAAGTATTGTCTTACGCGTCCGTGACCACTCACGCGCAATCATTTGCCAAGGGTTTGCTCAGCCTGAAGGATGCCGTGTATTTCGTCTCCACTATTTTCCTTGGCTTGTTTCTTACCGCGCGCTCCCTGGAGTCCCTGCGGTGGAGGTCGTAACTATGAGCGCCGAGTTTCTGAAAGCCAGGCAGAGCAAGTACGCCGCATACGCCGCCACCTACATCGCCGTCGTTCTCACCATTATCGCTGCCCTCAATGTGCTCGCTAATCGCTACGAGAAATCCTTCGATACCACCGCCAATAAGCGCTACAGCCTCTCCGATCAGACCGTTAAGATCGTCAAGGGTCTTAAGCAGGACGCTACCATAACGTATTTCGACGGTCCTCGTGGCTTCCAATCGGCCCGCGATCAACTTGATCTTTACTCCAATCTCTCGCCCAAAGTTCACGTCAAGTTCGTCGATCCCGACAAGGATCCGATGGTCGCCCGTGCCGCCGGCTTCAAGAGTAATGGCACCGCCATCGTTCAGGTCGGCCTCAACAAGAACGAAGCCAAGAGCGTGACCGAGGAAGAAATCACCGGCGCCCTGATTCGCGACCTGAAAAATACCACTCGCACCGTTTGTTTTGTCACCGGCAGTGGCGAACACCAGATCGACGACTCCGGCCGCTCTGGCTATTCGCGCCTGAAGGATTTGCTCGGCAAAGACAATTACACCGCAAAATCGATCGACCTGTTGCAAAAGGCTGAAGTTCCCGCCGATTGCACCGTCCTCGTGATTGCCGGACCTAGCGGCGATTACCAGCAGCCCGAAGTGGATGCCATCAAGAAATATGTAGAGGACGGCGGCCGCGCATTGTTCCTGCTTGATCCTCCCTTAAAGATGGGTCGCTCGGAGATCGCTGACAATGACGCTTTGACCTCCGTGCTTTCCGCTTGGGGCGTCACGGTCGACAAAGACTTGATCCTCGACCTCAATCCCATCGGACAACTCACCGGTCTCGGCCCGCAAGTGGCCCTGGTTACCAAGTACGAATCGCACCCCATTGTTAGCGAGATGAAGGGTTCCGCCACAGGTTTCCCCCTGTCCCGTTCGTTGGACATCAAAACCGGCGGCGCGGGCAAGGCTTCCGTTCAAAAGCTCTTCGAATCTTCTGACTCGAGCCTGGCCACCGACAAGTTGCATTCCCCTAAGATCGATCCCAACGATCCCAAAAACAGAAAAGGGCCGCTCACCATCGCCGCCGCCGGAACCTACAGCAACGGAAAAGAAAATTCACAAGGCCGCTTCGTCGTGATCGGTAGCTCCGAGTGGGCTGCGAACTCCTTCCTTCCTTTCAATGGCAATCGCGATCTAGCTTTGAACGCCATGAATTGGCTTTCTTCCGACGAAGATCTCATCTCTATCCGTCCCAAGGAGCCTGAAGACCGCCGCATCACCATGACCAACGCCCAATTTCGCGGCGTGATGATTACCAGCCAGTTCGTCCTTCCACTGCTCGTGATTTTCGCCGGGGTCTCCGTCTGGTGGCGCAGAAGGTAACGGATAACCTCTCATGAAGAATCGCGGACTCCTCGTCGCCGCCGTCGTGCTCGCCGCTCTCAGCGGCGTGCTCTACTGGTCCAATCATCATCCGCCTTCAGAAAGCACCGCAAAAGCCTCTATCGATACTCCGCCCAGGATCCTCTCCCTCAAGCAGGAAGACATTTCCAGGCTCGAAATAAAAAAGCAGGGCGGGGAAGCGCTGGACCTCGCCAAAGGTGACGCCGGCAAATGGCTAATCACCGCTCCCAAGCCGCTTCCCGCCGATCAGGATGCCGTCGCCAGCCTGCTCTCCACCGTCTCCTCTCTCAACGCCGATCGTCTCGTCGACGAAAAAGCCTCCGACCTCGCTCAATACGGCCTCGCCCAACCTGCTCTCCAACTCGAGGTCACCACCAAAGACGCCAAGCCGCAAACTCTTCTCCTCGGCGATCAAACTCCCGCCGGCAGCGCTGTCTTCGCCAAACTCGCCGGCGATCCCCGTGTCTTCACCGTCGCCACCTACAACAAATCCAGCATCGACAAATCCCCGAACGACCTCCGCGACAAGCGCCTGCTCACCATCGATTTTGACAAGCTCAGCCAGCTCGATATCCTTACCAAAAAACAAGACATCGAATTCGCCCGCAACAAGCAGGAATGGCAAATCGTCAAGCCCAAACCTCTTCGCGCGGATAACTTCCAGGTGGAAGAAATCGTTCGCAAGCTCCGCGACGCCAAGCTGGAAGTCCCTGCCAGTGATGCCGACGCCAAAAAGTCCTCCGCCGTTTTCAACTCCGCAACGCAAGTCGCCACCGCAAAAGTCACCGACACCGCCAGCACCCAGGAATTGCAAATCCGCAAAGCCAAAGACGATTACTACGCTAAATCCTCCGCCGTCCCCGGCATCTACAAAGTACTCAGCGACGTCGGTCAGGGCTTCGACAAAAATGTCGACGATTTCCGCAACAAGAAACTGTTCGATTTCGGTTTTGACGAGCCCACCAAAGTCGAAATTCAGGATGGCCCGAAATCTTACTTCCTCACCAAGGGCGGCCAGGACTGGTGGTCCGACGGCAAAAAAATGGACTCCGCCGCTGTTCAGTCGCTGATCGACAAAATCCGCGAACTCTCCGCCACGAAATTTGTCGATTCCGGGTTCACCACTCCCGTCCTGCAACTCGCGGTTACTTCCAATGACGGCAAGCGCGTCGAAAAAATACTGATTTCAAGGTCCGGAGAGGATTACATCGCCAAACGCGAAAACGAACCGGCGCTCTACCAACTCGATTCTTCCTCCATCGCCGATCTCCAAAAGCTCGCCGCCGATGTGAAGCCCGTCCCCGCAGCCGGCAAAAAGTAGCCTCGCGCAATTCCAAACGACCGCTCAAACCTCTAGCGGAGCCTGCGTGGCTCTGCGGTTTTAGCGCTTTCGACAGCCAACCAACGTCCCACTACGGCCGTAGCCCTGTTCGAATTTGTCAAAATACCGAATACCGGGTATAGAAACATTTCTGCTCTGCCGTAAACATGAACCAGGGAGAAGCGCTCGCAGCCAGTCTGCGGCAGACGAATGCAGCACGGCAGCCATTACACCCTTCGCGCAGGCCCCCAAGCCAACACCGGCATTCGTGTAGTTCCAAAACTTGCCGCCGCTCAATCCATCCCGCCCCTTCTTCTCGATCTCGACGGCACCCTCATCGACAGCGTTTACGAACACGTTATGGCCTGGCGCGAAGCTCTCGAGGACGCCGAAATCCGTCTTCCCAACTGGAAAATTCACCGCCGTATCGGCATGAGCGGAAGGCTTTTCCTCCCCGCTCTGTTGCGCGAACTCGGCAAGAAAACCGATCAAGCCGAGATTCGCTCCATCGAAAAAGTTCGCAGCAGCATCTTCCGCAGGAAAATTCCCGAAATTCGTGTTCTTCCCGGCGCGAAGGATCTCTTGCAGTACTTTGACAAGGCCGGCGCACGCTGGGCCCTGGCCACCAGCGGCGAACGCTCCCAGGTCGAGCAGTTGCTGAAGAATTTCGAAATCCCTTCCCATGTCCCGATCATTACCGGCGACGACGTGGCCGCCGCCAAACCCGCCCCGGATTCCTTCGTCCTGGCCGCCCAGCGTCTCGGCCTGGCGCCCCACGATTCCATCGTTATTGGCGATAGCCCCTGGGATCTGCTCGCCGCCCAGCGCATGAAAGCTCTTGGTGTCGGCCTGCTCTGCGGCGGTTATGCGGAATCGGAACTGGAACGTGCCGGAGCTTACCGTGTCTATGAAGATCCCGGCGATTTACTAACCCACATTGAGGAGCTCGGCATTCAAACCGAATGACTCTTCTCTAATAACAGAGGTACATCATGGCTAGCGAAAAACAACGCAAGGCAGCTCGAAAAAATGTCAAGAAAGCCGCGCAAGCCGCCAAGAGTAAGCACACCATCGCTCACCTGCCGAAGTCGGCCCGCGCCGCTTTAGGTAAGCAAGGTGCCAAGGTGGCCCGCCAGAGGCGCTCTGCATGAGCCCTCGCAAGGCCGCCCTCCGCCAGGCCGGTGCGCGCCAAGAAGAGTCGAAACGCATCAGTGCTAAAAACTTGAGTTTCTGGAGAAAGATTTATGAAAGCTGTCGTTTCCCATGGAGTTGGAGACATTCGATTGGACAACGTCAAGGAGCCGTCCATCCAGCACGATTTCGACGCGATTGTGCATCTGACCGCCAGCGCAATCTGCGGGACCGATTTGCATTTCGTGCGTGGCACCGTGCCGGGTATGCAAGAAGGAACTGTTCACACCGGCGTTTTTGACCCCTCCGCGATTCTCACCAAACTCGAAACGCTCACCTCCGCCATCGACGCCTACAAACTCTTTGACCGTTGCGAGCCCGGCTGGATCAAAGTCGCACTGCTTCCCGCGGCATAGTCACAACCGCGAATCTGACGGTACCATGCGCGGCCGTACCTCCGGGCGGCCTTTGTGCATCCCAAATACTGTAGGAGTGTAGGATGGCCTTCGCACCTCCGGTGGAATCCAATCTTCGGGACCAGGCACCCGCTCACATGATTGCGCGCGGCTATTTCCGCATTCTCAACTTCTTCGATATCGCCGAGGCCATTGATCTCGAGAAATTGCGCGTGCTGCTTGGTCCGCAAGCCGCTCCGCGCTCGCCCGCCTTCGTCCACCTGACTCCCGAATATGCCCAGGCGCAGAATCCTCCGCTCGAGGAATCGCTCGATCCCTTCACTCTTCCCGGCGGCGAAAAGTTGGAAGGAAAAATTAAATACTATTGGTTCGGCGTTGCCTCCGTGCAGCTGACCACCCCGTTCCAGTGCGACTTGGATAATTTGTGCGGCGATTCCTACCGCTGGATGAATGCGCCGGAAGTCGAAAAAGCGGCCGAGGAGTTGCTCCGTGGGCGCCTCGAACGCTTTCGCCCTGCGCTCATCAAGCCCTCCAGCAAATGGCTCGACGAAGACTATCTGGTGATCGACATCCAGTCCGCCCAAAACCAGGATGGCCGCGCTCCCACCGCCACGGAACTGCTGGAACGCTACGGCGATCAACTCACCCAATTGGTCCGCGGCGAACTCACCTCGCTCTCCGCGGCTGAACGCGACGAGATCCTGCGCGGCGCCCTCTCCTACTATCCCAGCGACTTGATTGTGGCCGGCTGGGCCGCTGCCCTCGTTTACGACAAACCCGACGCCACTTCCGCCATCATCGACCTGCTCGAATATGCCAACACCCAACTCCTCGAGTTTCGCTTCTACGACGAACTCCTCACCACCCTTCTTTCCAACGTCTACAGCTCCCTCGAGGGTCACGAAAGCTTTCTCTCGCGCTGGCGTTTGCCCCGCCGTGCCGGCCGCCTCAACCGCCTCCGCCTCGACATCATGGATCTCGCCGAGCGCACCGAATATGCCGTAAAATTCATCAGCGACACCTACTATGCGCGCGTCTACAAAATCATTTCCTCCAAAATTGGAGTGGAAGATTACAAAGCCCTGGTCGCCGAGAAACTGAAAACCGCCGGAGAGCTCTACGAATTCATGGTCGCCCAATTCAATGAACGCCGCATGTTCGCCCTGGAGTTAGTCGTCGCCGTGCTGGTCGCCCTCGATGTCATTCTCTTGCTGCGCTGGCACTGACCGGTATCGATGATCATCATCGTGATGGGCGTCACCGGCTCCGGCAAAACCACTGTAGGCACGCAGCTCGCCCAGCGGCTCGGCTGGCTTTTCGCTGACGCCGATGACTTCCACTCCGCCGCCAACAAAGCCAAAATGCACCAGGGCGTCCCGCTCACCGACGCCGACCGCGGTCCCTGGCTCGCTGCCATGCACAACCAGATCGCCGAATGGGTCTCTTCCCGGCAGAACGCCGTCCTCGCCTGTTCCGCTTTGAAAGACAGTTATCGACGCCAGCTCTGGACCGGCCCCCAAGTTCAGTTTGTCTATTTGAAAGGTACTTACGATTTCATCGCAGAACGTCTGCGAGCCCGCAAAGGCCATTTCGCCGACGAGCACATTCTCGCCGGCCAATTCGCCGACCTGCAAGAGCCCAGCGCCGAAGACGCCATCGTGGTCGACATCGCAGCCTCGCCAGCAGAAATCGTCACCGAAATCTGCAACCGTGTAAAGCCTCAAGCCACGTCGTTGTAAGGGGTGCGCTTTATTTCGGGCCCGTCCCGCCACCCGGCTGCGCTGCGGCCGTTGGGCTCGACGACCCAGCTGCCGGCGCGGCGGCGGCCGCGGGTACCGTGGTTCCTGACGTCGCCGTTCCCGCTGCCGGGATCGCTGCCGCGCTCGTCTGCGTCACCGCGCCAAATCGCTTCGCCAGCCACGCGCGTACTTCCTCCGGTTCATACTTGAACGGCCCCATGCCGCCCGCATACGCAATCCGCCCACGCTCATCGATGATGTACAGCCGCTCCGGCCAGGCCGAATAGGCCAGGTCCGCGGCGTTATTCATGTCGTCGATCCCAAAGGGCAGCGGATATTTCTGCCGCTCCACGAAGTCTTTGGCGATGGCCACGCGCTGCTCCAGCGTTTTCGGCTGCGCATAGCACACGTCTTCTTTTACGTTCGATTTCATCTGCCATTCATCGGTGGGATGCGCTTCGCGTACGTACACGGTCAGGAAGTCCGCGTGATCTTTGTAATCGTTGTAAATCTTGACCACGTCCCCGACGTGGCGCCGGAAGGGCGGTCAAGTGTAACTGCCGAAGACCACCACCAGGGGCCGCACCCCGGTACGCTCCCGCAAGTGAAAATGGTTCGATCCATCCAGAGCCAGCAACCGCACGTCCGGCGCGTCTTCTCCGACGCGCAGCTTGCCGCGGTGCATGTGCGGCAGCGCATAGCGCACCAAGCCGTAGACGTCCTTCGGGCTCCCGGCCATGAACGACAGCCCGGCGAACGCGGCGACTACCAGGCCCAGTAAGATGCCCAGCGTCCATTTCCAGAAATGGCTCATCGATTGCCGCTCCAGTGAATTTTCGGTTGGCCCAGGAAATCGTGGGCGAACCATAGCACCGCGCCGAATTCCGCTACATAGTGTTTATATATTAGCCGCCCGTTCCGGGTTAGCGTCTTTCATCGGATCAGCGGCTTACCTTGGCAATCAGCTTTTCGCGCTCCTGCTGGTAACGCGCCAAAGCCCGCTCGATAACCGTGACCGCGGCGTACGCCGGCCGTATATCTTCGACTTCCACCAGCTTGCCTTCCAGTTGCTTGTAGTCCTGAAAGAATCGCTTCAGTACCAGCAGCCGATGCGCCGGCAAATCCCGAGCCTCCACATAAGGGCTGAACTCCGGATCGTTGGTAGCCACGGCAATCACTTTATCGTCGCTCGCGCCAGAGTCGATCATGGTCATCAGTCCAATCGCCCGCGCTTGAATCAGCGCCAGCGGCTGCACCGGCTCCTGGCACAAAACCAGCACGTCCAGCGGATCGTTGTCTTCCGCGTAGGTCTGCGGAATAAAACCATAATTCGCCGGATAAAAGACCGCGGAGTGGATGATGCGGTCCACCTTGAGCAAACCGGTAGGTTTGTCGAGTTCATACTTTACGTTCGAGCCCAGAGGTATCTCGATGACCGCCTGAAAATCGCGAGGCAAATCATTGCCCGGTGAAACGTCGTGCCATGCATGAACCACGATCAGCCTCTCTTACGCCCGCGCTTTCTCAATCATCTCTTCCCAGATGCCTTTGCTCTTCAGGATCAGCTCCACCAATTCCCGCGCCGCGCCCCGCCCCGCCACCGCCTTGGTGACAAAGTGCGCGGCCAGCTTTACTTCCAGCGTGGCGTCGCCTACCGCGACGGCCAGGCCCACCCGGCGCATAAGCGGCAAATCCGGGAGGTCGTCGCCCAGGTACGCCACGGCGGATTCCGGAACCCCCGTCTTCTTCAGGATTTCCTCGTAAGCTTTAACTTTA
>DATGEY010000015.1:0-36911 GCA_035309625.1 Candidatus Acidiferrum sp. | reverse complement strand
TGTGTCTGCATCCCGAACAAATAAAACTCTTTCCCGCCATGATCCTCATCCCGCTGATCTTCGGCGTGATGCTGGTGATCCCCATCGGCGGCGCGGACATGCCCACGGTCATCTCGCTCTTGAACTCCTATGCCGGCCTTTCCGCCGCAGCCATGGGCTTCGTGCTCAACTCCAAGCTGTTGATCATCGCCGGCGCGCTGGACGGCTCCTCCGGCTTCATTCTCTCGGTCATCATGTCCAAAGCCATGAATCGCTCGTTCACCAACGTGCTCTTTGGTGGCTTCGGTCAAATCCAGGCTGCCGCCGCCGGGGCCCAGGAGCAGCGCACCGCAAAGAGCGCCACCGCCGAAGAAGCCGCCGCGATTCTCGCCGCCGCCAACAAAGTCGTCATCGTTCCCGGTTACGGCATGGCCGTTGCGCAAGCACAGCACAAGGTCCGCGAACTCTTCGACGCCCTGACCAAGCGCGGCGTAGACGTCTCCTTCGGCATTCACCCCGTCGCCGGACGCATGCCCGGCCACATGAACGTGCTGCTCGCCGAAGCCGACATCCCCTACGACAAGCTCCTCGATATGGACGCCATCAACGGCGACATGGCCCAGACCGACGTCGCTCTGGTCATCGGCGCCAACGACGTCACCAATCCCGCCGCTCGCACGGATGCAAGCAGCCCCATTTTTGGCATGCCCATCCTCGACGTCGACAAAGCGCGCACGGTTATGGTGATCAAGCGCAGCATGGCCGCAGGTTTCGCCGGCATCGACAACCCCCTCTATTACCTCGACCACACCCTGATGCTATTCGGCGACGCCAAAAATTTCGTTGGCAACATCGTCCGCGAACTATCCGGCGGCGGCGACGGCCACCACTAGCGTCAGTAGCACGGGCTTCAGCCTGTGATCCGCTGTTCGTAGGGGCACGGGACACCTGCGGACCGCTGGTCTCGAAGTTTGGCTAGACGAAAAATCAACGATTTGTAGCAATCCCGACAAGCTTCAATGAACTTCCACAAGCTGCGATTACCAAAGAACATTGAGACGCGAAATTCGCAGGTTCGCTGGTGGGCACAAAGTGAGCAAAATACGGTGTGCTGAAGTTGGGAATTCGCAAACGCATCCGAATTGTAAGGAATACGATCTATTCGAGATCGGGCGGAGTCACCTTGGCAATCCAGGAGTCGTAGTCGGAACTGAAACCCGCTTTTAGCTGCAGGGCATGAACTTGGCGCTCCACCTCCGCCATCTGTTCGTCTGAAAGTTGTGGGATCACTTCAATTTGCTTCCCAATCACGTCCATGGCGCGAGCGACTTGCTGTTCAGCACTGCCGGTGCCGGCGCCAGCGTTTCCATCGTCGCCCTTCATGCAATCCACCACGCGCTTGGTCACTTTCTGGCTGTGCACCAGTGACACACGGATGTTCCCCTGTCCGGTGACGACGTTTCCGACTCCGAATACGCGGTCCATAGCGGTGTACCGCGGCACATCCTTGCCAGCGAATGTGTAGTATTCACCATTCATGTTGATGCCAGAAAGTTTCTCCGGCACCGAGCCGATCGAAGAAACGACCAGCGGTGCGCGGAGTTCGCGTTCGGAGCCGGGGATCGGTTCCGCCTTGCGGCCCTCGATTTTCGTTTCAGCTACTTTCAGTCCAACCAGCCGTCCATTTTCGACGATGATCCCCGTCGTCAGCCTGCGATCCTTGAAGCGAAACAGATATTTGTCGCGCGCGATGCGCAGCATTTTCTGCCGAACCTGTTCCGTTTTGGCGATCTGCTCGGGCGTGGCGTTGTCGGGTGGCTGCGCCAGCGGCATATCCTGTTCGCGGCGGCGATAAATTAAGAGGCACCCCTTTACGCCCAACTCTTCCGGCTTGATGCCATGCTTTTTGCATACCTCCGGAATGCCCTTCTCCAACTCATGCATGCTGGTCTCAATGCCGCGAGCCCGTAAAGCACGTTCGTAAGTTTCGAGCTGGAGCACCTTGACCACGTCAATGGACGCCAGGCCGCCGCCCACCACCACGGCTTCGTCGGGCGTTTCATAGCGGGGCCCCTGGTAGTCCTTCTCGTTCTTGTGGTTATACCAGTAGATAAACGGGTTCTGATAAATGAGGCCTTTGCCGAGGAACTGCTCTGCTTCCGGCACGCCCAATTCTCGGTCGCGCCACGCTCCATTCGCAAGAATCACCGCCGAAAAGCCCCACTCCAAAAGCTGCGGGAGATTGCAATCTCGGCCTAGCTTGGTAGAGGGGATAAAATACACATTCGGCTTCTTCATTCGCGCGTCGATTCGGGCGTATTCCTGTTTGCGCTGCTCGACGTGCCAACGCGGCAAACCGTCTTCGATCTTGCCGTACGGCCGCGTGTTCTGCTCGAACACGGCGACTCGAATTCCGTTATCCGCCAGAATCTCCGCCGCCACCGAGCCTGAAATCGCACCGCCAATTACCGCCACGAAATGATGCCCAGGATTCGTCATAGTTCTGCCACCCCGCGTTGGAGCGTGATTGTACAACGCAAATCGTACAAAGTGTGTCCCCCGTGCGGAGTGTTTGCAAATCATCCTCATCACGTTTGGGGTGGGCGGAACTCCGGTAAGGTTCGCCCTGTCACTAGGTTTAATGCGGCGGCACGCTTTAATCATCCGTTGTGCGGTGCTATCCGCGGCAAGCCGCGCGGGGCCATACAAGCACCTGGATATGCAATGCCCAGCGGCAACTCGGCACGCGTTGAGGCCGGTCTAGAGACCGGCGACTACCGGCGAACCTGGGGCCTATGTGTACAGGCCGGAAAGTTCAAAAAATTTGATGGTTACGAACTAAAGTTTGGACTAGAATCTGGCCGTTGGAGCACGCGAAGAGGGGCGACGAACCACGCAGGGCAGCCTACGGAGAAGAGGCCGAACACTAGGGTAAAGACAAAGGCTGTGACCGGACGGTTCCCAAAACCGGCCGCGGGAAGAGTCGCCGCAATGAAAGGGGGCTCTGAACACATGAATCGGATCCCGGTTTCCTCGCAAGGCATCACCGAAGTCGGATATCATGAAGATGCAGATAGTCGTGGGACCCTCGAACTGAAGTTCTCGAATGGCGGTGTGTACGAATTTTTCAACGTGCCGACCAAGCTCTATGACGAGTTCATGCACGCACCCTCACGCGAGGACTACTATAAGGCGAAGATCGGTGAGCGCTTCCCCTGCACACGCGTGCGCTGATTTGATTGCAAGAACGAAGACTAAACGCTCGCTCGCGAGCCTTGCGGCTCATCAGCTGTCGGGGTGTACTAAATCGATGGAATCGAGACTATAATCCCGGCCATGGCCGCCGAACGCGAAGCCACCAAAGCTCCTGGACTGGTGCCCGA
The DNA here is from genome assembly GCA_035309625.1 of Candidatus Acidiferrum sp. Classification (GTDB taxonomy): domain Bacteria; phylum Acidobacteriota; class Terriglobia; order Acidiferrales; family UBA7541; genus Acidiferrum. The sequence continues at coordinate 33,549 of DATGEY010000015.1, read as the reverse complement.
CGACCAGAAGCAAGAGCCCCGTTCGAAGGGCATCCTCACTGCGCGCAAGAAAAAACCGAAAGAGCTTGCGGTCATCACCGAATGCTGCACTGGCTGCGCCGGTTCGCCGGCGTGCGTGGAATACTGTCCGGTGGAAGACTGCATGTTCTGGGTGCCCGACGAGGATCATTTCCCGTTTGGGCGCATCCAGATCGATCCGATACTGTGCATCGGATGCAAGAAGTGCGTCAGCAAGGGACCGGACGGATGTTTCCTGGATGGCTGTCCGTGGGACGCCATCGTGATGGTGGACATCGCGGAAGTGGAAAAGGCCGTCGGAGCGATGACGTATTGAAACGTAGTGACTGGTGAATCGTGCCTGTGACTGGTGAACCGCGCAGTATCTCCCCCCAAGCTAAGAGCCAGTATTAGCACCGAGCATTGTGCGCGACAAAGTATGACATACCGATTTAGGGCAAGGATGTCGTTCCTTATCGCTTGCCGAGTCTGACGGCTTCGCGGAGGATAGCTGACGGTTTACAAAAGAGATGTTGGCGGAGTTTCTGGGCCAACCGGAGAATGTGGCTACTTCCCTTACCTTGAAAAGAGTCAGAAACCTTGCATCCTCGAGCCGCCGCAACCAAGGAGGAAGAAAATGAAACAGGTGTTTTGGTTTACGCTGGCGTTACTAGTGTCGTCCATCCCCGCACAAAGTCAGGAGCAGAAACCGGCCACGCCCGAATCCGTGGGCAACGCTAAATCTTGCCTGATCGTGAAGCACGAAGGCACCGTGGGACGGCGACTCTTATTTACCGCCTTAATTGGTGTACCGATAGCGCCCGGAACAAAATATGACCACGTCGACGCGATAAACTTTCAGAAGGCAAAACCCGCCTACAAGGGCAAGGAACTGCAGGGTTTTCAGGCCGAGGGAGTTCGCGTGATGATCTTGGAGAAGAACTATACGCAGGAAAATCTGGATTCGGCCCGCGAGTCTTGCCGTGAACCTGAGGGCCCGCCGACGCAGCCCAAGCAGGAGACTAAACCAGCCGAGCAGAAGCAAGAGGCCAAACCACCAGCCTAGGAACCGCTCGAGAGAACCGGATTTTCGCCCGTGGCTATTTTGCGGCGCGGGCCTGGATGGCTCTATCGGTAAGGAGGGCTTGCTGGCGGAGGCGATCGGGGATTTCGGGGATGTTGCGCTCGTAGATGCGGATGGCCGGGAGATCATTGGGCTGGCCGACTAGGTAGAGGGCGCGCAGGCCTTCCCAGACTTGCTCGGAGCCGGGATCGATGGAGGCCACTTGCGCGCCGGCTGCGACGGTGGCTCCTGTCGCGACGGAAAGAGTGCGAATGCGGCCACTGATCGGTGCGCGAATTTCGGTGGTGCGCTCTCCATCCTGTAGTTTGGCGATGAGGCCGCCCTGGCGCACGGAAGTTCCGACTTTGTCAATGTCGATGACGCGGCCGGCGGCGGTCGCGACGACGGACGCGGGCTGCAAGAGAGCGACAATCTGGGGCCGGCCGGCGGCGTCACCGAAACGCACCAGAGAGAGCGCGGCGTTGCCGCGAACCATTGGCGAGGAGTCCTGCAACATCGTCAACAGTGTTTCGTGGAAGGCCGCGGTCGAAGCGTCCTGGCCCATGACCCAGGCGTCCGTGTTGCGGACTTCTTCTACGGGATGCGAGGCGAGGCGCAGGAGCTGCGGATACCAGCGCGTTGCGCCGGCGTCCTGGCGCGCCATACGCTCACCGAGCTGCACGAGCGCGTGCTGGATGTGGCGCGGGTGCTTGTCGTCGTTTAGATATGCGGTGATCTGCGTGTCCGAAAGCCGGCGCCCGAACCAGGTGCTCCACCAAAACAGGAACGGCATGAGCACAATCAGCCAGGCGGTGACGAAGAAGAGCAGGCGATTGCGGTTGGACATGTGGTGGCGAAGACGCACAGAATGTGCTGGGTAATTCTCTGCGATCTCAGGCGGATTCGCTGTCTCTGACGTTAGTGGGCGAATCGCCATGTATTTTCTTCGAACTTAGTCCGTCTTTGCAGCTGGCACGGCTTTTGACGAAGCTCCCTTGCCTTTTCCGGCGGAGCCGCGATCACGGAGTTCGAGCAAAACATTCAGGAAAAAGATGCCAGCGAGAGTGAGCAGGATCAGACTCATGAACAGGCCGTCGACGCTGAGGAGAGAGCCGGCGATGATGATCCAGGCGATGCCCGCGAGCGAGAGAAGGCCGAGCAGTAAGGAAAGCAATAGCGTCATTAGAAGCAAAAAACCTCCTTACTTCCAAAATGCGGCGCGGTTTCGAAAGTCCGCGTCTCGTCCGTCCCAAACCTCGATCACGCCGTTACATCCGTAAAAGCAGCGGCCCTTCGGAGCTTCCCCTCGACGTTCGGGGTAAACAGGATAACAAGACCGCGATACTTTAAAAGGTTACGTGCCGGGCTTGAAGGTTACTTCTACGGTTTTGCTGTCTCTTGCGGCCAGCGTCACCTTCTGGTCTTGTTCTCCGAGTTTTTCGTGCACGAAGGCGATCGTATAATCACCCGGCGGCAGGCCTTTGATTTCGAACTTGCCGTCCGGACCGCTGACTGCGTAGAAGGGGTTTTTGACCACGTTGACAAACATGCGCATCCAGGGATGCTGGTTGCACTTCACCGGCAGCAGGATTTCTTCACGCGCAAACGTCTTTTGCAGTGGCGGAGCTTGCGGAGCCTGCGACTCGTTCCACTCGCGATTATCTTTGGGGGTAGGGTGAATGTTATGCGTGGTGGGGTCGCTGTTGACGATGGTTATGGTTTGTCCAGCCATCACGCCGAGGACGTGGGGTTTATATTTGCAGCCGCTTTGTGTCAGAGTGACCGCCTCTTTCGGAACGTCGAAGGCGCGGCTGCCGAGTCCCTCCTTGACATAGATGAAAACGTTCTCCAGGCGTCCTCCGCTGACGACGAAGTTCTCGGCAGTGTTTGAGCCTTGGCAGTTGGAGTCTTGGCTCATGTCAATCTTGGCGGATTTGGGGGCGGCGCCATCGAATTTTACCGTTCCGCTTACGGTTGCGGCGGTGGCGGGATCAATAGGCGTGACCGCGGGAGCGGCCGGGCCAGGAGCCGACGGCTGCTCTTCGGCGGTTTCTTTCTTGCCGCATCCGGCCAGCAGAGCGACTCCGGCCAAAATTGCCAGGCTCCGGATTGTTAGCAATTTCTTCGTTTTCATTTTGTTCCTGCCTCTCCATTGAAGTCTGAAAAGCTCATGCAAATAAATCCAGTTCCTAGTCCGGGGCGCGCTGAGCGGAGCCGCGCGCTGTTGTCATTCCAGAGGAATGCATTCCATTCGCGGCTCGCGGCCCCATCGATGTACTCACGCGCCGTTGTTCTTCCGGAGTGAGCTGGAAAATGTATTCCACCAATAGTTTCGTGTGATCCTTGTCGTATCCCTTGAAAGAAGCGGGCGTGGGACCGGAAAATGTCCAGCGGTTGTTCTCCCGTTTAAACAGTCCGGAAGGCATGGAGGTACCCGGGCTGATAGCCTGCGGGTCGATGATCCAGCGCTCCACCCAATCGGGTTTGAGGCGCCCCTTGGCTTGCAGGAAGTTGGGCGCCGTGGCGGTGCGATCATGTGTAGGATCGCCAGTGGCATGGCACTTTAAACAAGGGGCGGCCGGGCTGCTGAAGAGGCTGCGCGCCATATTGGTTTCCTGGGCCGTGAGCATCGGGCGCTGTTCTGGAATGTAAGGGAACGGCTGCTGCGAGAGCGCCTGGAAGAAGCGCACCAGTTTGCCCAATTCATTTTCCGAGAAAGAGAAGGTAGGCATACGCACCTGAAGGTAGGGGCGAATTCCGTTGCGATTGGTGTCGTTGTCGCTGAGAGACGGATTGGCGAGGAAGCGCAATAGCCACTGGGGATCGACGCGAGCGCCTTCGGTCAGCAGCTTGGGAGGCAGCTGTTCTTGCGCTTCCTGATAGCGGGGGAGGGCCATTAGCGAAGTCTTCTGGCCGGGAATTAATTGGTGGCAGCCCATGCAGTTATATTTTCTGACGATCCACCACCCTTCTTGAATGTCGCGGCGATAATCCAGGGGCTTGTATTGATAACTGATGGGAAGCGCACTTTCCTGGCTGCCCATAAGGAAGGTGGTGAGGGCGCGGATTTGTTCTTTCGTCAGGTGGAGATTGGGCATGCGCAGCTTTTCTTCTTCGGGCTTGATCTTGCCTTGATCCCAGATGTTAGGTTCGGCCAGCTTGTGCTCGAAGAACCCTTTGTCGTCATACCAGGGCTGCTTGGCCGGGCCTTCTGGAAGGCGCGCGAGATCGTCGGGATCGGTAATGGGTTCGTGGCCGCCACGCTGCGCGGTTTCCGTGAGCAGAGCGAAATCTAGACGCTCGATGGGCTTGCTGCCTTCGGTGGTCAGTTCGGTGCCGATGCGGCCTTCGTCTTCCAGGCCGGAGATTTCGTGGCAGCCGGCGCAACCGAAGTGACGAATCCACTTCTTACCTTCGTCCTTGAGCTTGGGATCGTCCATGAAGGAAGCATCGGGATATGCGGAAGGCTCCTGCTTTTTCAACGTGACGAGATAGCTGGCCACATCTTCCGCATCCTGTGGAGAGAGCCGCAGACTGGGCATAACGGTCATGTTCTGTACTTGCAGTTCGTGGCCGTCATTGGGGCATTTGCTGTGCTCCAGATCGAAAACATAAGGCAAGCCCTTTTTCTTGTAATCCTCGGGGCCGATGTCTTTTTTCTCGTAGGGACAATAGGGGCGGGTGCGTTCGCGGGCGTTGTGCACCCAGCGAACCAGGTAATCGTAATTGTCTTTTTCGCCCACGCGTGTGAGATTGGCGGCAAAGGTACCGCCTTGCACCTGGTTGCCCTCCCCAATGGAGTGGCAGGCCAGGCAGCCGCGCGATTCGAACAGCTCTTTCCCGTGCGAGGCGCTGCCGGGCTTGTGCGCGGGCAAAGGATCCGCGAGCGCCGACTGCCACAAGTACGCGGAGATGGATTGGATCTGCTCATCGTTGAAACGGAAATCAGGCATTTTGGTCGTAGCGCGGAAGGCGCTGGGCTTCTTCAGCCAGATGGGAATCCAGTTCCGGTTCAGCTTCAGGCGAATGTCCTTGAGATTGGGACCGACTTTTTTCACGTCTTGCAGGAGGCTCTTGGTCGTGCGGTCGAGCTGAACGATGCGCAGGGCGAGTTTGCTGTTGGTGACTTTGAGGGCAACGGCGCGATCGTTGAGGCGATTGGCTTCCTCGTTGGACTCAGCGGCGTCGGCCTGTTTCATCAGGTAGTTGGCTTGCTTCAGATTGTCTTTTTTCTCTTGCTCGATGAGCTTGATTTGCTGGGCGATGGAGAGCAGGTCTTCGGGCTCTTTGTCGTAGCCTTCGTAGCGATGGCAGCCCACACAGCCGCGCTGACGGAACAGGTCTTTGCCTTCGGAGAGCGTCCAGCCAACATCATTACTCACCAGCAACATATCCGCCGCGTGGCAGGTTTGGCAGCCCGCTTCCACATTTCCCCTCGGGAATAAAGGCCAGAGCCAATGCTCGTAGTTGCCGTGGGCTTTCTCAACGCTGGTGGTGGCGCGGCCATTGCCCTGATGGCACGGCGAGCAGCCGAATTTATCCGGGTCGTGAATCTTCAGCAGGTCAGCCTCAGGATGGCTGGTGAATGCGCGGGCGTATTCGTCAGGCGTTTTGCCCTTGAGGGACATGGCCGCGGCGGTGAGTTTGACGGGCTCGCGAATCCCCATGTGGCAAGATTCGCATCGGTCCACGATGTTGGCTTCGGGCACGTTGATCTGCAGGATTTTTGGTTCCCAGGCTTCGGTCTTTTCCTGCAAGCCGCTGAGCTGCGTAGGCGTGAGATTGACCATGTGCTCGGAAACGTAGGCATCCAGCTTTTCTTTCTGCTCGTTGACCGGCTTGATCAGCTCGCCGAGTTCAGCGCTTAGGCTGGTGCGCTCGTTACGCAGCTCGTTGTAGGTTTCTTCCAGCTGCGGGAAATTGTATTTCTGCTTGCTGCCGTCGGGCATTTCGACGGTAGTGACTTCCTGCTTGTACGCGTCCAGATTTCGTTGTTTGTGTTGCTTCGCGGCGTTGCTCGTTTCCGTCTCGATGTCATAGGTAGAGGCGTTGACGTAGGCGCGGCGGTCGGTAAAGACGCTCTGCACCGCGAGGATTTTGGCGCCGACGTCGCGCAATTTCTCATTGATTTCCTTGACCCGCGGGGCGGCGCTCTGGTTGGCCTGCTCAAAGGACAATTTAATAGCTTGGTATTCGGGGGCGGCCTCCACATCTTTCTGCGAGGCGCTGGACTGCGAACGCGCGGTCTTGAGGAACGTCGAGTAGCGAGTCTTCCATTCCTGCTGGAAGGTTTTCCACGGGCGCTGGCCGAAATCTTCGTCCCACAAGGCCCAGAACAACGTGGCCATCAGGATAATCACGGCCACGACGAAGTGGGGCGCCAGCGATTTGCTTACGATCGGGTCGTCATCGGGAATGGGCTTATCGGGCACCAGTTCCTCCTAGGCGGATTCCCTTCTCAGTCCCGGACTGGAGCTAGGCTCCAAATACCACACTCGTTCCCGTTGAGGGCATGATCAGCTTCTCTGGCATCACGCGTTGGACAGCCATCATCGTGCGGAAGCCGGTGCAGTGCATAGGAATCAGGTAATCCGGGTCGATCTCCTTTAACGCTCCCACGGTCTTGTCAATGATGTCATCGGGATACGGAGCCAAATGCCACCCGCCAACGACGGCATGAACCTTCTCGATCCCCGTGGACTTCTGGAGCTGGCGAACAGAGTTGATGATTCCCGCGTGGCCGCACGATGAAACCACGACCAGGCCTCGATCCTTGACGTTGTAAGCGGTTGCGTGCTCGCCCCAGAAGATGTCCTTCACCAAATCTCCCGGTTTGGCTTCAACCTTGACTGCGCCGGGAGGGAAGTGGAACGTGGCATCACAACCAGAGCCGGTTGCACCCGCTTCCAGTCGAGCGGCCGGAGGAGACATCTCGAAAGCGGTAATACGCGGGATGTGACCTGAAGTCATCGCATGGCCCGCCACCGAGGTCGGCTCCTCGGCGAGCACGACCTTTAATCCTCGGGCTTCGAGCGCATCCTGCTTGAGCTCACCGTAGTCGACCTTTTTTCCGTCCGGCTGCACAACCCAGCGATGACAGAACGTGTCCCGGCCGCCGGCATAGAGGGTGAGGTCGGGTTTGCCGTGTCCCTGGAGGCTAGTCGCCAAGTCGAGCAAACCCCCGTAATGGTCCACGTGACCGTGGCTGATGATCAGGGCATCGGCCTTGGGAGGGTCAACTCTCAATCGCTGGTAGTTGTTTGTGAGGGTATGAGGCGTGAGCGCGAAGTCCAGCAGGATCTGCTTTTCCTCAACGCCTCGGAAGGACTGCAGATGATAGGCCAGCCCATGCTCGGAGAGCAGCGGGACGTCCGAGCCGTAGGGGAAGGGCAAGTTATTTCGCGTGACGTTGACGTTCCCAAACTTTCCGCCCTTCGCGAAGATGTCATAGATGTTGTCGACCAAATTGGTCATGACGAGCCGGTCTACCGTGGGGATCTCCTTGGGCGCGGCCAAGACGCTGCGAAAGCGACCCGCGCTACCCAGCAAGATCGTTCCACCTGCGATCGCTCCCAGCTTCAGGAATTCACGCCGGTGCATGATTGGCCTCCTTTATCTCTGGCTAGACATTGAACCATGGCGTTATCCAGACATATTTAATGTGGAACATGAGGCGCAGGAGCATCTTGATGGGCAGGCCGATCATGGTCAGGAAAAAGACCATCAAGATGGAATATTGCAGGAGGCTCTTGCGCTGATAATTTTTTGGATTGTAGCGGCGATACAGCGCGTGGACTATGAAGCCGCCGATGGCGAAGAAGCCGCCGACTACCACGGCGCCGAAGATGGCTTTGCCGAGGTTGGAGGTGATGCCGAAAAGATCCGGCAAGTCGCGATTGACCTCGTAGATGAGGCGATTGTGATCCCAGGTTTGCCCGGGCCAAAACCACTGCCAGCCGGGACCGCGAATGAAGGTACCAATGGTGATCATGGACACCCACAAAATAATGAAGCCGAAGAGGAATGTGCCGATCTCGAATTTGCGCTGCTTCCAGGTGTAATAGCCTGCGCCGAGCGGATTGGTGTCTATATAAGGGATGACCATCAGGCCAATAATAATGAGCGTGGGCATGACCACGCCGGCGATCCACGGGTCGAAGTAGACGAGCATTTCCTGGAGGCCGAGAAAATACCACGGCGCCTTTGCGGGGTTCATCGTCAGATTCGGATTCGCCGGCTCCTCAAGCGGCGCGTTTAACGTGATGGACCACACCATCAGAATGATGGTGACGATGATCGCGGCCAGAAACTCGATACGAAGAAGAAACGGCCACACGTGGACTTCTTTTTGCCAGCCGGGCTTGAATGGCCACGCTTTGCGGTGGTGCGTCTTGGCTAGGGCGGCGTCGCCTTCGAGTTGCTCGATGAGCAGATCGTTGGCGTGCGCCTGGCGCCAAGCAAGATATATATAGAACGCCAGCAGAGGAATGAGCGCGATGATCGGCACATTGTCCGGCGCGGACATGATTTCCCAAAGTTGGCGCCAATCCATGGTTATTTCCTGGGCTCCTTGATCTCGGATTCGAGCATCACCGAGTTCGGACCGGAAATTCCTCCGTCCTTACGCACGCGCCAGAAGTGCACCATCATGAAGATTAAGGCAATGATAGGGATGCCGATGCAATGCCAAATGTAGGAGCGGAGCAGTGCGTTGGCGTCAACGATCGAGCCGCCCAGCAGCCCGAAGCGGACGTCATTGTAAGGAGTCATGCCCATTTGCGCGCCGAACGGGCCTTCGTGGCCGAGGAGAGGAGTGGCGCGCGCCATGTTGGTTCCCACCGTCACGGCCCAGAAACCCAGTTGATCGTCTGGCAGCAGATAGCCGGTGAAGGAAAGCAGCAGCGTGAGCACCAGAAGAATCACGCCCACGTTCCAGTTGAACTCCCGTGGCTTCTTGTACGAGCCGGTGAGAAAAACGCGAAACATGTGCAGCTCAACGGCGATGACCATCAGGTGCGCGGCCCAGCGGTGCATATTGCGGAGCAGCTTGCCGAAAGGCACGTCGTGTTCGAGGTAAAGGACGTCGCGGAAGGCCTGCACTTTAGTGGGGTGGTAATAGAACATGAGCAGTACGCCGGTGAATGTAAGCACCAGGAACAGATAGAAGGTGATGCCGCCCATCCCCCAGGTGTAGCTGTAGCGCACTGCGTCGCGATTGATCTTGGCAGGGTGCAGATGCAAAAAAACGTTGGACAGGACGCCGAGGGCGCGATTACGCGGCGTGTCGTCATGCTTGTGCCGGAAAATGGAAGTGTAGACCTGCGTTTTAGTGGGATTCTTGAGTAGCTCCACTTGCTCTTTGGCTTTCGCGGGAAGATCGGTCTTGATGGAGTTGAGATCTTCCTTGAGGCGGTCAACCAGGCCGACCGATTTGCCGTTCTTGCCGTTTGCCTTTTTCTCGTCGGGCATCGATTACACCTCTAAGAACGAGCCCGGATCACTGAAGTGACTGGGCTGGCCCTTGGGCCACTGATAGAGGCGCGAGGTGTCCACAACGATTTGGCCGTCGGGCGCAAGGCTCACGTTCGCGCGGTCCATTGGCCGCGGCGCTGGTCCCTCGAAATTTATACCTTCGCTGTCGTACCCGCTGCCATGGCACGGGCACTTGAATTTGTTTTCGCTGGCTTTCCAGTCCGGTGTGCAGCCGAGATGCGTGCAGCGCGCGTAGATCACGAAGACGCGGTCGGGAGTGCGGTCGACCCATATCCGGTATTTCTGCTGCCACTTGGTGTCCACGCCCAGCGCGTAGTCCGAGGGATAGCCGATCTTGAAGACGGTAGGAGGCTCAAAGAGCGTGCGCGGCAGAAAAAAACGTAGGAAAGCGATAAACCAGGCGCCCAGAAATCCAGAGATAGCACACCACACTAACCGCCGCCGCCGGTTGTTGATCTGACTGTCCTGCGGACCAACGCTTGCCAAACCGGCGGCCCCTGCCGCTTTCGAGGTACCCACAGCAGGCGTGCCCACGTACTTGGCTGCGTCATCGGCGCTACCCGACGCCTTCGCCGCATCCGGTTTCGGTCTATCCGATACAGTCTCCGGGCCCGCCATGCGTTACCTCCTGGAAAATGGTCCTCGAAATTAGACCCCGGCGGCCAAGCTCGCCGCGCCTTCCCCCTTTGGATCGTCTACGGTAAATTTACTCGCGCCTTCAAGATTGCAGGAAACTGCAATAACTTTCGCAGCGCAATAGAGTCGGAAGAACGCGAAGGAAAAGTCAGCGAAGGGCAAATTACAGCGCAAGCGCTCGACGCCCTCGAGCGTATCGGGCCCGCCGAGTTGGGAAAATTCTGGTTCGAAACATCGCGAGGTCCTTACCATTGCACCGGACCCCCCAGGAAACGGAACGGATGTTACTCAAAATGGAAAAGGACGTCAATGCATCGTATCGCGACGTCATAAGCACCACGTTTTCCAGAACGTATGCCGCCACTGCGGGAGTTCGACGCGCGAGAAATAGAGAAATGCAACAACGCGCTTGCGCACGGAGTAAGCTGTGGTAGACTCCCATCGTTTGACGCCCCACTGTTGTGACTCCGGGGATTGTAAGCGCTACCATAGTGGGGACGGCCGAGAAATTCACTCGGGAGGTCGCGCTACATGGGCCTCGTTCTTTTGCTAGTCATCTGGCTGATCACTTTCGTCAGCGCCTACTTCTTTATCGCCAAGACATGGTGGTTGCCGACCGGAGCCTCCGCTGCGGCCGCGGGCATTGACCATCACTTCGCCACTACCTACCTCGTGATGGGGATTGTTTTCGTGGCTGCGCAAGTGTCTCTGGGATATTTCGCTTGGAAGTATCGCGAGCGCCCCTCTTCGCCTCCTGCGCGCTACGTGCACGGCAACAATATGCTGGAAATTGTCTGGACCGTGCTGACGGCGATCCTCTTTATTGGCCTGAATCTGATGAGCAGCTCGATCTGGGCATCGGAGCGTTTTCGGCCGGCGGAACCCGGCGCCACCCAGGTAGAGGTAACTGGGATGCAGTTTGCGTGGTATTTCCGGTATCCGGGACCGGATGGCAAATTCGGCGCGACCAAACCGGAATTAATCGATCCGTCCGCTGGCGGAGAAAGTGCGGTCGGTCTCGACACCTCGGACCCGGCCTCGAAAGACGACGTGGTATCGGGAACCATGTACGTGCCGGTGAATCGCGAAGTGGAACTGATTCTGCGCGCTCACGACGTTATCCATAGCTTCTTCATTCCCAACATGCGCTTCAAGCAGGACGCGGTGCCGGGCCTGGCGATCCACATGCATTTCACACCGATTACAATCGGGGAATACGAAGTCACCTGTGCCGAGCTTTGTGGACTGGGCCACTACAAGATGCACGGCATGCTAAAAGTCGTCAGCCAGCAGGAGTTCGACCAATGGCTGGCGGCACGGGAGGCGGAGAAACAATAATGGCTACCCGGGAATTCGCTGCCCACGAAGCTCACGCTCACGCGGCACCGCAAGGGTTCATACGCAAGTGGGTCTTCAGCCTCGATCATAAAGTCATCGGCCTGCAGTATTATTTTCTGGCGCTGACCGCCGTGTTCGTCGGCATGTTTTTGTCGTTGCTGATGCGCATCCATCTGATCTGGCCGAACATTACTCTGCCGTTCCTCGGTGACATCAAGCCGGAAACTTATCTGACGCTCGTGACCATGCACGGCACGATCATGGTATTTTTCGTTTTGACCACCGCGCCGCAGGGAGGCTTCGGCAATTATTTTCTGCCGATTCAAATCGGCGCTGCGGACATGGCTTTCCCCGTGTTGAACATGCTGTCTTTCTGGGTGACGGCCTTGGCCTTTATCGTGATGCTCGGGGCTTTCTTCGTGACCGGGGGAGCGCCACTGCATGGCTGGACGGGATATCCGCCGTTGAGCGCGGTGCCGACGGCGGGGCCCGGCGAAGGTCCCGGCGCGGACATGTGGATCATCAGCATCGCCCTTTTCTGCATCGGCGCGTTGATGAGTGCGCTGAATTTCATTACCACCACGCTGGATATGCGCGCCAAGGGCATGTCCATGATGCGCATGCCGCTGACCTGCTGGGCCTGGTTTATCACCGCGATCCTGGGACTTCTGGCCTTTGGCGTACTTTTTTCGGCGGGCATCCTGTTGATCTTGGATCGCAACGCGGGCACCAGCTTCTACGTGCCCCTGACGGTGTTTAGCGGGCAAATCGTCGCGCACAAGGGTGGTTCGCCGCTTTTGTGGCAGCACTTGTTCTGGTTCTTTGGCCATCCTGAAGTGTACATCGCGATTTTGCCGGCCATGGGATTGTGCTCGCAGTTGCTCTCGGTGTTTTCACGGAAACCAATCTTTGGGTACAAGGCCATGGTCTACGCCATGCTGTCGATCGGGTTGCTGGGTTTCATGGTCTGGGGCCATCACATGTTCATGAGCGGCATGAGCCCATATTCAGCTTTTGCTTTTTCGATTATGACCATGGCCATCGGCGTGCCCTCGGCGATTAAGACCTTCAATTGGCTGGGGACGTTGTGGGGCGGGCGGATTCGATTGGCGTCGCCGATGTTGTTTGCCATCGGCTTTGTATCGTTGTTTGTCTCGGGCGGTATCAGCGGTCCGTTCCTGGCGCAGCCGACATTGGATATCCCATTGCACGATACCGCTTTCGTGACCGGACACTTTCACTTGATCATGGGTGTTGCTTCCATCTTCGGAATCTTTGCGGCTACTTACTACTGGTTCCCCAAAATGTTCGGCCGCATGATGAACGAAAGTCTGGCGCGGTGGCACTTTTGGCTGACCTTCGTCGGCACCTATTGTATCTTCATGCCCATGCACTACGCGGGCATGGCCGGTCAGCCGCGCCGCTACTCTCAATTCACCGAGCTGCATTACTTGGAGAAGCTGATTCCGCTGAATACGTTCATCACCTTTGCCGCCTTTGTCACCATCTCCGCGCAGCTCATCTTCATCTTCAATCTGTTCTGGAGCATGAAGGCCGGCAAAAAAGCGAGCGACAATCCCTGGGAAGCCACCACGCTGGAATGGACTACCGCCACGCCGCCTCCGCACGACAATTTCGGCGGACACACTCCCGTGGTGTACAACGGCCCCTATGAGTATGGCGTTCCGGGCGCTCCTCGCGATTACGTGATGCAGACAGACCCCACCACCGTGGCGGCACACTAGACGCTGATGGCCAGTTACACTCCAACCGTGGCGATCGACGATCCCAGAACCAGCACGGGAGGAAACGCCGTTTTGCCTCCCCAATGGGGCAGCGACGGTGGCAATTTCGATTCGTCCTTCTTCGACGCGCGGTTGCGGCGGGCCCGGCTCGGGCTGGTCGTGGGCTTGACCGGAATCGCAATGATCTTCGTTTCGTTTACCAGCGCCTATGTCGTGCGGCAGGGCTTGCCCACGCTGGACCCGCGGACCAATCTTTTGCTTCACGATTGGTTTCCTGTGCCATTGCCAAGATTGTTGCTCCTGAACACCATCGTGCTGTTGACCAGCAGCGTTACCATGGAACTGGCGCGGCGCCAGGCGGCCCGCAAAGCGCTTGCGCAGTTCTCCTCCATCCCGGGCGTTAGCGTAGCCGCCAAGGACGAAATGTCCTGGCTGGCATTGACGCTGGTGCTTGGTCTGAGTTTTTTGAGCGGGCAATGGATGGCCTGGCGCGAACTCGCATCCAGCGGTTTCTATATTGCCAGCAGCCCCAGCAGTTCTTTCGTCTATTTATTGACCGGCATGCACGGTATACATCTTTTCGGTGGCGTCGTTGCGTTGCTGAGCGCGGCTTTCGTTTCGCTCCTTCGCCGGTCCGCCGCTTCACAATCGATTCTCGTGGACATAACCGGCTGGTATTGGCATTTCATGGCCGTATTGTGGGTTTACATTCTGTGCCTTCTGGAGTTTGCGCACTGACGTCACTGGGAGGAGACCGGGCCTATGGCTGATGCGACCCTGCCTCACGACATGGCGGCGGCTTACGAGCCGTCGCTGTTTGGAACCTACTCCAAGAAAATTGGGATGTGGCTGTTCCTGCTCTCGGACTCGCTGACGTTTGGGGCTTTACTGTACGCCTACAGCTACGGGCGGATCTCCACGCCAAACTGGCCGACGCCATTCCATTCCGAGAGCATCGTGAATGCCACCATAATGACCGCGTTTTTGCTGACGAGTTCTTTGACCATGGTCCTCGCGGTACGCGCGGCCGTGCAGGGCGACGCGAAAACCCAACGCTTGTGGCTGCTGGCGACCATGGCCTGCGGCATGGGTTTCGTCATTCTGCATGGTCGGGAGTGGAGCAAGCTGATCGCCGAGGGTTTGACCCTCCCGGCCTTCCCGAAGCTGCCCGGTCCAGCGGCAGGGGGCGAGTTCGCAAATGTCGCACACACGGTGCCGCAGTTTGCCGCGACCTTTTTTGGGCTGACCGGCATGCACATGCTGCACGTGACGTTGGGAGTGATTTACCTCGGCGTGGTCGCCCTGCGCCGTAATTTTATTCCCATTCTCTTGGTGTTCTGGCTAGCCGCTTGGTTGGGAACGCCCTCCTACAGCCCCTTCCACTACGGCGCGCACGTTTTGCTGCTGGCGGCCGTCGTTTGCTCGGTCATCTTGTGGTTGAAGCCCAAGGTGTACGATTCATCGGACGTTGAAGTTGCGGGATTGTACTGGCACTTCGTTGACCTGGTGTGGATGTTTATCTTTCCTTTGGTGTATTTGATGTCCGCCAGGATTCTTTAGGAGCGGAGAGACATGGACGCTTTTCAGCAGGTCATCGCCGAGCGGGTCGCGGAACAACACCGTCATCATGGAAAGTCGCAGTTCTTCTGGGTTTGGGCCGCGCTGCTGGTGATGACCGCCATCGAAGTCTATCTGACCTATCAAAGTTTGCCGCCTGTGCGCATGCTCACCATTTTGATGGGCTTGTCGCTCGTAAAAGCGGCGCTCATCATCGGTTACTTCATGCACATGAAATATGAGATCTCGCGCATGAAATGGTTGACGATGTGCTCCTTGGTCGCCTGCTTGGCTTTGATGATGATCTTCTTCCCCGATGCCCTTCGCATCATTTCGCTGGGTGTGAAATGAAGCTACGCGCCGCCATCTTTGCTGTCTCTCTATTGCTGTCCGCGGCCCCGGCTTTCAGCCAGGCTTGTTCCATGTGTTACAGCACAGCCCGGGCCACGTCCAAGGAAGGGCAGCGCGCCATCAGTAAAGGGGTAATTGTTCTATTGCTCCCTCCACTCAGTTTCATGACACTCGGCGTATGGGCGGCATTTCGATACGGAAAGAAGCGGGATCTGGAGCAAGCTCAACCAGCTGTATTGAGCGGTTAGCTTCACTTTCATAAACGGCGATCTCGGAAACTGGCCAACCGGGAACCTGCAATTTGCGCCCTCCAGGTTTGTAGCTCAGTGTTTCGCAACGGAGTCTTTTGGCAAGGGGGAGCGTGTCGGTTAAAGCGAATCACTATTGCCCATGACTGCCGGTTCATCGCCAATCCTGATGCGTCAGACGCAGCTGATCGTCTCCTTGCCTAACGCTTCTCTTCCGGCGGCGGCAGCGCGATAAATTCGCGGTACAGCAACAGGTCATAGATAATCTTAAGAGCCCCGGCTATGTAAAACGGCGTGTTAATCAGCCCCGGCCGCGCGAACAGAAATCCCACGAACAAGGGACTGATCGCCGCGCCCATGGTTCTGGCCACGCCGGTAATCCCCGCGGCCGCGGAGCGCTCCTCCGCGCTCACCACCGCCATGGTATAGGACTGCCGCGTCGGAACATCCATCTGGCTGATGCTGAACCGCGCGAGAAGCACCAGCACCGCCAGCGAAAGACTCGGCATCAGCGGCACCATCACCAGCAAGAGGTTGGACGGCAAATGCGTGACCACCATCGTGCGCACCAACCCAAACCGCGCAGCCAGCCGCGAGGCCAGCAGCGCCGAAATTCCCGACAAGATATTCGCCCAGAAGAAAATCACTCCCAGCGTCGCGGGGTTGACCCCGAACCGCAAATAGAACCAATACGCCGCAAAACTTTGCAGCACGAACCCCCCCGCGAACGCGTCCAGCGAGAACAATCCGGACAGCTTCGCAACCACGTGCCGCGATTTGTGAATTCCGAATCGCCGCCCCCACCCCTCCATAACGCGTGGTTCGCCCGGGCTCACTTCGGCGTCCCGCGAAACGCGCATAAACAGAAATGCCAGAACCAGACCCAACACCCCGTACAGCACAACTACCGCCCGATATCCGTTAATCTGTGAGATGGATCGGGTGTGCAAAGCGTGAGAGAGTTCGCCGCCAAACAACGCGCCCAGCGCCGTCGCAAACGACCCCGCCAGCGTGTACCACGCAAAAACCTCCGTGCGCGTCCGGTCTCCAACCACATGCGCCAGCGCGGCTTGCTCGATCGATAAAAACGGGCCGACCTCATTCCCGCTGGGACTGATCACCCCGATGGTTCCGGCAATAACCAGCCACAGGAAATTTCTCGTTAGCGCAAAAACCGCTCCGGCGGCCGCCATTAGCAGCGCGCCAATGATCAGCATCTTCCTCCGCCCGGCCCGATCCGCTTGGGTCGTGAGGAAAAGGGAAATTGCCGTGTCACCCACCAGCGTCAGCGTAAGCAGCAACCCGGTTTGTGAATCGCTCAGTCCGATTCCCACCAGGTAAAAAACCAATATGACGGAAATCAAGCCGTAGGCGAACAGCCGCGTGAACCGCGTCAAGAACAGCAGCCAGCCGTCCCGCGTTAGCGTTCTTAGCGTTTCTGGAATCAAGGGAAGAATTGCTCCGGATGCCCGTGATAACTCGCTACCCTCAGCATTCCGCTCCATTCGACTGAGCCGTCATTGCCGGAGTCTTGCACTCGCGCTATTCTGCTTGGCCCGGAGGCTTCATGCCACGCATACTTCGCTTCGCAGTCGCATCATTCTTCCTCATCTTACCCTATGCCGCATTCCCTCAAGAGCAACAGCCCTCCTTCACCGTGGGCAGCGCATCCGCCGCGCCCGGCCAAAAAGCGACCGGCACCATCGATGTCCCCGCCGGCTCCGACGCCGCTACCCAAATTCCAGTCATCGTCATCCGCGGGGCTAATCCTGGACCAACCCTCGCCCTCGTTTCCGGTGCACATGGCACCGAATACGCCTCCATCATCGCCCTTGAGGGCCTCATCAGCGGCCTCGACCCCTCGCAAATCTCCGGCACCGTCATCCTCGTCCCTCTCGTCAATATCGCTTCCTTCGAACAAAAAGTGCCGCACGTCAACCCGGTCGACAACAAAAGTATGAATCGCTTTTATCCCGGCAAGGAAGACGGTTCGCAAACCGAGCGCGCCTCGTTCCTGATCACCAAAGAAGTGGTCGACAAATCCGACTACGTTATCGACTTTCACGGCGGCGATCTTGACGAAAGCCTTCGTCCCTACTCCTACTGGGTTGTGACTGGAAACAAAAAGGAGGACGCCTTCTCCAAGCAAATGGTGCTGGCTTTCGGTCTCGACCACATCATCATCTCCGATGATCGCCCCAAAGACCTGCAAGCCACGCGCTATCTGGACAATACTGCCGCCATGCGCGGCAAGCCTGCCATTACCGTGGAGGCCGGTTACGCCGGCACGGTGGAGACCGACGACGTGGCCGCACTGGTCCAGGGTACTCGAAGCGTTATGCGCTTTTTGAAAATGCTTCCCGGCGCGCCGCACCCGATCGACCATCCGGTGTGGATCAAATCTCTCGGTGAAGTGACCAGTCCTGTCGACGGCATCTTCTACCCGCTGGTCAAGCGCGACACCTTCGTGGAAGCCGGCAGAAAACTTGGCGATGTCACGGACTTCTTCGGCAAAGTCATCTTCGAGGCGCGTGCTCCCGTTTCCGGCATTATTCTCCACATCTGCGCCGTCCCCTCCATGAAAAAAGGCGACAACATTGCCAACATCGGCGTCATCGCCTCCAAAGCTCCATGATCTCTTTGCTCCGCGAACTCTGTGTCCGCTGTATCTAACTCTTTTTTTGCAGCGGGGAAGTCATATACCAGCTGTTCCCAAACGCATCCTTAACCCCGCCGCTGCGCCCGTAAGGTTTGTCTGACGGTGCATCGATAGACGTTGCGCCGGCGCGTATCGCCCGCGCGTACCACCCGTCGGCATCTTCCACGTGCAAATGCAAATGGCAAGGCATCGGCTGGAACTCCCCGTGCGCTTCATCCAGTTCCAACGTGTTGTCTCCGATCTGAATCGTGGCGTGCAGCACATGTCCTTCCGGCGATTTGGGCACGTGGCCCGATACCGTTCCACCAAACGCTTGCTCCAGAAATGGAATCATCTTCTCCGCGTTACGCAGATGCAGGTACGGCTGCACGCTTGGCACTCCCTCCGGCCCCGGAGTCCATCCCTGTATCATCGACACGTACCACAGGTTCCCGAACGGATCTCGGACCGCTCCCTGCCGGTCGCCCGAAACGTGGTCCCCGACCTCGTAGATCGAAGTTGCACCTGCGTTGATCGCTCGCGCGAAAAACGTGTCCGCATCGTCCACGTACAAGTGAATTGTCGTCGGCGCGGCAGCCACCTGCTCATTTGCGTCCGCCAGTTCAATAACCGAATTTCCAATCGCCACTTCCGCATGCATAATCAGGTCCGAGCCCGCAATCGGCATGCGGAACCGTTCCGCCCCGTCAAACGCCTTCTTCAAGAATTCGATGAACTCTCCCGCTCGCGCCATAATGATGTAAGGCGCAATCGTGCGATACCCGCCAGTCGTCGCATCGGTTTGCTTCGCCTGCGTTCCCGATGCCGCTGCCTGTTTCGCCGCATTTTCCATTTGTGTTCTCCTCCAAATCCATCTTCCGTTTCTTCCAAGAACCTTTCTCCGTCAAGAGTCAACGCTGCGCTTCAGTTCTTAACGTTTCACCCCAAGACGCAGTGGTCTGCGCCAGTTCGCGCAGCACATCCCCGTCCGTCCGGTCGGCGCTCTTCAACACATGAAACGAATGGTCGGCGGTTTCGACGATGTGCAGGGTAGCCCGCGAACCAAGGTCCGCGCAAATCGGTCGCAGCAACTTCAGGTCCGCCAACGTGTCCCGTGTACCCTGCAGAAAAAGCATCGGCATCGCTACCTTTGCCAAATGTTCCGCTCGTTTCGTGTCTGGCTTATTGGGTGGATGCAGCGGGAAGCCAAAAAATACCAGCCCGTGAACATGCTCCAGCACTTTCTGCGCGGCGGCCTGCGAGCTCATCCTCGCTCCGAATGACTTGCCGCCGGCCAGCAACGGCAGCCCCGCAGCCGCGTGTGCCGCTGCTCGTACTGCGCTAGCCACCGCGGCCGTAGCCACCGCCGGCCCATCCGGCATCCTTCGCCGCTCCTCCATGTACGGAAATTGATAACGAAACGTTGCGATGCCCACCGACGCCAGCTCCCGCGCCAGCCTCTCCAGAAATGGATGTGTCATTCCCGCGCCGGCCCCATGCGCCAGCACCAGCAACCATCGCGCCTCATCCGGGCGCATTAGAATCGCGGAAACTTCTCCGGCGCCCTCCACCGCAAATCGCAATCGTTTTCCATCGCCCATAGCAGCCGCGATTCTAGCAAACACGCACCCTGCATTTCTCGGTGGTTCTCTGTGCTCTCCGTGTCCTCTGTGTTAAATTCGTTTCTTTCCGAAGCTCCTGTGGAGGCGCCATGGCAGACTATCTCTTGAAGACCGAACCGTCCGCGTACTCTTTCGCTGACCTGCAAAAAGACAGCGCCACCATCTGGGACGGCGTCTCCAATCCCGTTGCCCTCCGCAATATGCGCGCCATGCAACCCAATGATCGCCTGATTATCTATCACACCGGGGAAGAAAAGAGCGCGGTGGGCGCCGCCACTGTGGTCTCCGTCGACTCTTCCAACCCCCAAAATCCCCAAGTGAAAATCAAAGCCGGCAAGCCTCTCCCGAAACCAATGTCCCTGGCCCAAATTAAATCGAATTCTTTGTTCGCCGATTCTCCGCTCGTCCGCCAGGGACGCCTCTCCGTCGTCCCGCTGACTAGCGCACAGTACAAAGCGCTGACCGGCGCGTAACAAGACCGCGTCTGCGTGGTAACTGCTTCAGTTCTTAGGAAGTCGATTGGCGATGAAGTCCGAAACCCGCGAGGCCGCCGGTGGATCGAGATTCGCCAGTACCGCGATCACATACCCGCTCTGCGGATAAATCTGTAAGTCGCCGTTCATCCCCGGCGCGCCGCCACCATGCCCAAAATGTCGCATCCCCGCATCCGTGCCATCGTCGAAAAATCCAAACGCATATTTCCCGCCCCGCGGCGTAGCCACTTTTCCAGTAGTCAGCAAATCCGTATATTCCGCGTTAAGCAGCTTATGGCTCATCAGCGCACTGGCAAAGCGCTGCAAATCTTCCACCGTCGAGTACCCGCCACCCGCCGGCGTTCCCCGGTAAGGCAGCATGTCCACGTTCGAATGCAGCGCCCCTCCTCCCATTGCCGTGTATCCAATCGAGCGCCCTGCCACCGTCTCGCTTTCCGCCAGCGATCCCGTCGAATTCATCCCTGCCGGCCCGTAAACGTTCTCCCGCACGTAATCGTAGTAACTCTTTCCGCTCACTCGTTCAACCACTACCCCCAGCAGTAAAAATCCGTAATTGCTGTACTCCCACCGGCTGCCGGGCGCAAACTCCAGTTCGCGCTTCCCGTACAAATTCACGTAGTCCTGCAAACTCCGCAAATCCTTCCGGTGTTCGTCAAACTGTGGCCCGAAAATATCGCCGGTTCCCCCCGTATGCGTCAGCAACTGTTCGATACTCGCTTTCGCCGCCGCATCCTTGTTCGGATAGTCTGTAATGTACTTCCCGAAAGGCTCGCGCAGCTTGATTTTTCCTGCCTGTACCAGCTGTAAAATCGAAGTCGCCGTAAACATCTTGTTCATCGAGCCAAGTCGGAATTTGGTGGTCAGCGCGTTCGGAGTCTTCTTTTCCCGGTCCGCCAGTCCATAAGCCCCGGATAAAATCGCCTTCCCATCTTTTGTCACCAGCACCGCCCCGGAAAACTTATCGTCCTTAACTAACTCCCCGATGCGCGCTTTCGCGGCTTCCACCGCATCCGATTCATTCAACCGCTTCACCGCGAATTCCGCGGGAGTTGCCGCCGCGCCCAGATGCCATTCCGTAATCAAATGCGGCGCTTTCTCGTCCACCACCATCACGAACCGCGCAAACTGGTCCGAACTCCGTTCCTGCACCAGCCCGCTCACCCGCGTATCGCTCGATTCCTCGATCTTCCTCAGATCGAACCCTCCGGTGATGTTCCGGAAATCCATTTCCCCGTCAACGTCCCCCTGCGGAGTCTTGAACCGTTTCCGCTGCTCCTCCATCTGCGTCCGCTCTCCACTGTTGAACGCGCGCAACCACGCGGACAATTGCTCTCCCGCCGGAGTCTTGGGTACATCCGGAACCAACCCCTGCGGTTCCCCTGCCAGAGTCCCCACCGGGATCAGCTGCTCGCCAGCGGCCCCCTCCGCCGTCAATTGTTGCTGCCTGCGCTGCGCTTCTCCCGCCTCTAGCGGTGTGCTGCTGGCACGACCGCCGTTGAAATACCCGCCGCCGGCTCCCGCTGCGCTGCCATTCTCCGCGCCCGATGGCGCCAGACCGCGCGTCCTCATCTCCGTCGTGGCCTCCATGCCAAAACTCTTGATCGGTAGCCTCGTGCCAGCCTGCATGGCCGCCAGCCACACCGCTGCGAAGAGCGCCAACGACGTCAGCCCGCCCTGCATCCGGCGCCACGCCGGCAATCGCGATGGCCAAGCATTAATGTGCTCCCAGGCAAACCACTGGAAATCGTTTGGCCCGTTCGCAGCGGTTTCCCCCACCGCCACGGTCACCGCACCCGGTCGCACCACCCACTGCCGCACCACCGAAAATATTCCGTCGCCCAGCAGGCGCAACGCTCCGTGCGTCGCCCTGGCCTCCTCGAAGATTCCCGCCATCTCTTCCCCAAACCGTTCCCGGAACGCCTGCGGATGCAACTGCACCACGCACCGATACGCTACTCTGTACACGTGCCGCGCGACTCCATCTTTTCCGGAAGCCATGGTCTTCCCCTTAGACGGCTCGCAAACCGTTTCCGGTCGCGTTATTCTGCCCACTAAGCCCTCCGCAATTTGGCCCCTGCCAACGCCGTTTTCGCCGCCCGCACCACCCCTTCCAATCGGGCAATCTCCGCCCCCAGCACCCGTCGACCCAGTCCCGTCAGCCGGTAATACCTTCGCCGCGGATCATCCTCCACCGTTCGCCGGCTCTCCTCCACCATCCCCGCGCTCAGCAATTTCTTCAAGTTGTCATACAGCGTTCCGGGGCCCAGCTTGTATCGCCCCTTGGACTGCCGTGCCGCTTCCAGCATGATTCCGTATCCATGCAGGTCTTCTCCTGCCAAGGCCAGCAAAATATGCAAGGAAGCCGCCGATAAAGGGAGAAATTGGTCTGTTTCGTTTATCATAGTCGGACTCCGGTATATCGGATTCCGAGCCATCTGTCAAGCTACACATCACACGGGCACGCCTCAGCACCGACCAGTGCAGTGCACTGCAAGGCGCCTCGCTTCCGGTGCTGGATCAACGATATTTGCAGTTGGCGATACGAACGGGGAAACTCCCCAAGAAAAGCCCACAAGTCGTCCAGGGTAACGCCAGCATTCTGCTGGCCCGTCCGCAGGGTTGTACGGTGCTATTGCCGCTTCCGGTTCGCCCGCTTGAACCGTCTTAACTCCGAATCAACCCCGCAAACTTGTGCGGGTTATTCTCAAACCCCGGAAACACCGCGTTCAAATCGGAAACACCATTGTGCTTGCTCAAGATCTCTCCCAGCACCAACCTGAAATCCGTGGTAAGCGCCAAATCCCGCCCTTCATTCAGCTGCTGTTCCGCCAATCCCGGCCAAGCCCCGTACACCCGTCCGCCCTTCACATCTCCGCCCATCACAAACATGCAGTTTGCATGCCCATGATCCGTCCCGCGATTCCCGTTCTCCTTCGCCGTGCGCCCAAATTCGCTCATCGTCACCACCACAATGTCCTGCATCCGGTCGCCCATGTCCTGGTGAAACGCCGCCAGCCCTTGCCCCAAATCTCGCAGCAAATTCGAGAGCTGTCCCTGCACACCGCCTTCATTTACGTGGTTGTCCCACCCGCTGCAATCCACAAACAGCACCTCCACCCCGATATTCGCCTTCAGCAATTCCCCCATTTGCTGCAAACTCTGCCCCAGCCGGCTGGTTGGATATTGCGCGCCATGTTCCGGCGCATATTTTCCCGGATCGACTTTCCGCAGCATATCGATCGCTTCAAATGTCTCCGTGCCCGTCCCGTGCAGCGCGCTGTCCACCGTTTGCGCGTACATGGCCTCAAACCCGCCTTGCACCGTAGCCGCCATGCTCGCTGCCTGCGGCATCACCTTGAACTGCCGCAAATCCGGCAGCGCAATCGCCGAAGCGCTCCCATGCAGCATGCGCGGCAGATTCGGTCCCATCGCCACCGCGCGAAAGGGTGAAGCATTTTCTTCCGGCGCCGCTTCCATCGCCCGGTTCAGCCATCCATCCTCGGTCGCCTTCACCCCCGGCGTCCCGGACTCCATGAAATCCTGCGCGTCAAAATGCGATCGCGTAGGATCCGGCGAACCCGCCGCGTGCACAATCGCCAACTGGTCTTTGTGAAACAACGGCTGCAGCGGAGCCAGGCTCGGATGCAATCCAAAATAACCGTCTAAATCAATCGCTGCATCGCTTCCGCCACGCCGCGGCTGCGGAATCGCGATTGTCGGCCGCAGCCGGTAATAGTTCGGCTCGGAGAAGGGAACTACGATGTTCAGTCCATCGGCCGCCCCGCGCTGGAACAACACCACCAGCTGCTTCTTGTTCGGCATCGCCGTAGCTGCCGCCGCCCGCTGCAAAAATGCCGGCATAGCGCTCATCCCCACCAGCGCCACTCCGCCTCGTTTCAAAAAATACCGCCGTGAAAACCGTAATCCTCGTACGCCTTCGCAACATTCGTGGCTCATCTTTATCTCCGCTGAAACTCCGGCGCCCCCAGCACCAGCCCCGCCACCACGCCCAAATCCACTTTCTTCACCGGATCATCCAGTTTCGCCTGCAGAATCTGTGGACTATCCAGCTCTTTCTCCAGCGTCTCCACCGTCCCTGCGCCGGTCTGCCCGCCAAGAAAAACCTGCACCGCCTGATTCAGCGCCGCCTTTGCATCCCCTTCCGCTTCCCCGCCCAGCAGCGATCCCACGTCGCTTCGCGACCCGCGCACCTTGTTTTCCGCCAGCGCCAGCGAATAATTCAGCCGGTTCAGCAGCGCCCCCGTATTCACCCAAGCGTCCGACTTGTCCGCATAACCGGTAGGCGGCTGGCATTGATACAGCGGCTCCCCGATTCGCCCCGTCCACTGCACCAGCGGCATCGCCGTATCCACGTCGGCCCCCAGCGCCCGCGCCGTGGACACCACCAATTCAAACGGTGTCTTGATCTTCGCCCGGTACGCTTCCCGCGACCAAAACTCCGGCGAATAAATCATCGTCTTCAGCACCGCCCGTATATCCCCGTCGCTCGATTCAAAGGTCTTCGCCATACGCTCCACCAGCGCCTGCGGTGGCGTATCCGAAACAAATCGCCTCGCCAGCTTCGTCGAAATAAATTTCGCCGTGCTCGGGTGCCGCGCCAGCAGTTCGATCACTTGCTCGCCATCCTTCATCCCGCCGGCATGAATCTTCTTCCCCAGAACCATCTTCGGATCGGGATCGTGCATCCGTTCATCGAACTTGAAAACCCCAAACTCCCGCGGCTTATCGATCGTCCATCCCGTAAAACACCTGGCTACTTCCGTCACGTCCTTCTGCGTATATCCGCCGTCCACTCCCAGCGTGTGCAGTTCCATCAATTCGCGTCCGTAATTCTCATTCAAGCCGCGTACATTCTTCTTCCCCTGCTGTTGTTGCGCACGCGCTGGCCACGGCCGTCCAAATCCCCCGCGCCGATATTGCCGCGCTGCGCGTTGCGCCGCCATCCGTGCCGCCGCTCGTGGATCGGTGCTCAAGAAATTGTCCAGGTAGAAAAGCATCGCCGGGCTCTTCGCCGTAGCCGTCAGCAAATCCTTGAACTTGCCCAGCGTGTGCGGCTGGATCGCGTCCCGTTCGTAGCTGGTCAAATACCAGCGGTCCGCGCCCTTCGCGGCGAACACGTTGAAATGATTGAACCAGAAATCGTCCATCACCTGCTGCAACTGCCTCTCGCTGTAAATGGCCCGCGTAATCTTCGCCATCGCCAGCTCTTCCACCACCCGCTGCGGCCGCTTGCTGTCGTCCGCGATCGCCCGCGGCACCTCGTTTGGATCGCCCCCGCCCAGCAAATCGCGCTTCCCCAATCCGCGCGTCGCCGTATTCTCCGCCACCGGCTCCTGCTTCATCGACGCCGTCGCGTCCCCATCATCCTTCATGCCCTCAGCTGTCCCCACACCTGCCGTTTGCTCCGCTGCTCCTTGCCCGTCCCAGTCGGACTTTGCGCTCTGCGCATCCCCGGGCCTTTGCGGACTTTGCTCCTGCCTCGCCTCTCTCGCCGCCAACTGCTTCGCCTGCTGTTTGGGTTGCGGATATTCCGCCAGTAATTTCGCGTTCGACATCCGCAAAGTAGGCAGCTGCTGCAGCCGCGCCTCCGCCGCCCGATCCTCAATCCCGTTCGGATTCAACTGCTGCTCGATCCACTTCGCCAGACCCATCTGCCGCACCCGTTCCACATCCCCCGGCCGCGGCCCATACGCCAGCCGGTTCAGCGCATGCCGTATCGCCTCGTCCGCGCTCAACTCCGTAATCGGCAGTCCCTTCAGCGCCGCATCCTGCTTCGTCTTCTTATCCTTAGGCAGGGGCAGGGCACTGCCATGTCCGTCGTCGCGAGCGGGCACGCTTTCCATAAACGTCGCCGGCCAGGCGATTCCGGCAGGAAACACAAAAGCAACAGAAAGAAAAACAGAAAGGAAAGACTTAGCGCTGGTCCTCAGTTGCAATGGACCCGCGGGCCGGGTAGCAACTCTCATACGCGCTCCCTCACTCGGGAAACGTCCGCAAACACAATTTCTTATCTAGCCTAAACCCATTCCCCGCCAAAAAGTTGCCAGCCTCCGCCTGTCGTGTCGATTCCGCGCCCCCTCGTTCGACACACTAGTAGAGCCCAGAACACAACGGAGGCCAATATGAACACGCCATCGATACCATCAGCCACCCGCCAGCGCGCCGCCAAGCTGGCTCTCCTGGCTTTCTCTCTCGCCTCCCTGTCGTGTACTCTCTTCCTTATGACCCAAGGTTGCGACCTTCTTCACGCCGCAGGATGGGCGGCGCTCGAATTAGCCCGCCCCGTCATCTCCGCGCTTCTGCAATCGATCCCCGCGCATCTTTGCGGCTGTTCCAGTTTTGCTCAGTCTCTGCTCCAGATCGTGGCCACCAACTGGCCCGTGCTCGGCGCCCTGGCCGCATAAATCCAAAGGAGGCCCAGCCCACCTGTCGATTTCACTCCCGTTCATTCGACGCCGTTATAGAGCCCGGTCCGGCCCATCCAGCAAAGCCAGCCCGGCCAGCCATAAACCGATTACCGCAAAGGAGACACAACTATGCGATTCATGGTCATCGTCAAAGCCAACAAGGACTCCGAAGCCGGCGTCCTGCCCAGCCGCCAGCTACTGGCCGAAATGGGCAAATTCAATGAAGATCTGGTGAAAGCAGGCATTCTGCTCGCCGCCGAAGGGCTTCAGTCCACCGCCAAAGGCAAGCGCGTCCGCTTCTCCGGTAAAAGCCGCACCGTCATCGACGGCCCTTTCACCGAAACCAAGGAGCTGATCGCCGGCTTTTGGCTCTGGCAGGTGCGCTCCATGGAAGAGGCCATCGAGTGGGTCAAGCGCTGCCCCAATCCCCATGAAGGAGAATCCGAAATCGAAATTCGCCAGGTCTTCGAGGCCGATGACTTCGGCCCCAACCTCACTCCCGAACTGCGCGAGCAGGACGCGTGCCTCCGCGCCCGGAAATCGCCGTAGCGGCACGGAACACGTGTGCCCGCGCAATGGGCATCCGCGGCCAAGAATATTTTTCCCAGCCCTGTCGATTTCGCCGCCCCTCATTCGTCGCGTAAATAGAGCCAAGGAATTTGAGCTAAGGTCCGCCGGCGCCACACCCACCGGTAACCGGCTCGCAACTCAAAAAAGGAGATGCACCATGAAATTCATGATGATCGTCAAACACGCGGAGAATTCCGGCTTCCCGCCCAAGGAATTGATGGACGCCATTGCCAAGCTATCCCAGGAGGCTGTCCAAGCCGGCACCATGCTAGGCAGCGGCGGTCTTACCCCCACAGCCAACGGTGCCCGCGTCAAGCTAACCAACGCCAAAATTAGTGTCGTTGACGGCCCCTTCACCGAATCCAAGGAAATTATCGGCGGCTATGCCCAATTTGAATTTAAGTCCCGCGAAGAAGCCGTCCAATCCGCCGTGACGTTCATGGAGCTTCACAAAAAATACTGGCCCGGCTGGGAAGGCGAAACCGAAGTGCGCCAGATGTACGGCCCCGACGACTTCCCCTGCAAGCCGTAACGCCCTAGTGCGATTACAGCGCACCGGCAGGCGCGACCACCTTCCCCTGTAGCGGCGCAGCATGCTGCGCCACCCAAGGGACCCAGCGCGCCGTAGGCGACCCATAGCGGCCACCGTCCGCGAGCCAATCGCGAAACGCAAGCAGCGCGTTTCCCCGGCCAGCCATCGCAGCGACGCCTGCAAACTTGCGCGCCCAACTCGAAGATGGTGTGATGGGTGGTGGTGACCACCACCCCCACCCACCGCGCCATCGACGCCGTCTGGCGCATCGAGTCCGCCCGCATCATCGCCGGCCTGACCCGCATCGTCCGCGACGTCGGCATCGCCGAAGAGCTGGCCCAGGACGCCCTCGTCGCCGCCCTCGAGCAGTGGCCCCAGTCCGGCATCCCGGACAATCCCGGCGCCTGGCTGATGGCCAGCGCCAAGCATCGCGCCATCGATCATTTTCGCCGCAACAAGCTCCTCGAGCGCAAGCACCAGGAGTTCGGCCGCGAACTCGAGTCTCAGCAGGAGTCGGCCGTGCCCGATTTCGACGCAGCGATCGACGACCACGTAGGCGACGACCTCCTCCGCCTCGTCTTAATCTCTTGCCACCCTGTCCTTTCCCCGGAAGCCCGCGTTGCCCTCACCCTCCGCCTCCTCGGCGGCCTCACCACCGACGAGATTGCCCGTGCCTTCCTCGCTCCTGAGCCCACCATCGCCCAACGCATCGTTCGCGCCAAGCGCACCCTGGCCGATGCCCACGTCCCCTTCGAGATTCCCCGCAAGCCCGACCTGGCCGCCCGCCTGGCGTCCGTCCTCGAAGTCATCTATCTCGTTTTCAATGAAGGCTATTCCGCCACCGCCGGCGACGACTGGATGCGCCCCGCCCTCTGCGAAGAAGCCCTGCGCCTGGTCCGCATCCTCGCCGAACTAACCCCGCAAGAGCCGGAAGTCCACGGCCTCGTAGCCCTGATGGAAATCCAGGCCTCCCGCGCCGCCGCCCGCGTAAGACCCTCCGGCGAACCCATCCTCCTTCTCGACCAAGACCGCGCCCGCTGGGATCAACTCTTGATCCGCCGTGGCCTGGCCGCCCTCGATCGCGCCGAAAAACTGCTCGACCGCCCCGAAAAACCGGCTCCCCCAGAAAAAGTCCTGAATCGCGCCGAAAAGCCAGGCCGCACCCGTGGTCCTTATACCCTGCAAGCCGCCATAGCCGCCTGCCACGCCCGAGCCCGCACCCCCGACGCCACCGACTGGCCCCGCATCGTCGACCTCTACACCGAGCTGGCCAACCTCACCCCGTCCCCCATAGTCGAGCTGAACCGCGCCGTAGCCATATCCATGGCCCAAGGTCCCGCCCCCGCCCTCGAGCTGGTGGACGTCCTGATGTCCGAGCCGAGCCTCAAGTCCTACCATCTCCTCCCCAGCGTCCGCGCCGACCTCCTCCAAAAACTAGGTCGCCGCGAAGAAGCCCAAGTCGAATTCGCCCGCGCCGCCTCCCTAACCCGCAACACCCGCGAACGCGACCTACTCCTGGCCCGAGCCCAATCCTGCAAAACGTAACCGCCCTCCAAACAATCAACCCTGCGCTTTCTTCGCTTTTTTCCCCAGCAGGTTTTTGCTCCTGCCTTATGTACGGCACCCCCAACCCACCCGAACAATCAAAGCCCTGCCCCAAATCCTCAAGGTCGGCCACAGCTAGCCGTCATGCCCGAGGTTGTAGCAGAGGTAATTCTCATCACCCGCCGCCTAGCCTGAGCGCGACGGTTGCGAGCGCGTTTCTACTTAGGGGGTCGGACCTTTAGGTCCGACAAAAGACGCCACCGACACTGCGCTTCAGCGCCTGAAGCACCGCCCCCCACCTGGCACGGTACCCCCAATTCCACACACGCCGTCAAAGCCCTGCCCCAATCCTCACGGCTCGGCCACAGCTAGCCGTCATGCCTGAGGTTGTAGCAGAGCTGGTTCTCATCGCCCGCCGCCTAGCCTGAGTGCGACGGTTGCGAGCGCGTTTCTACTTAGGGGGTCGGACCTTTAGGTCCGACAAAAGATGCAACCCGACCTTGCGCTTTAGCGCCTGAAGCACCGCCCCCCACCTGGTACGGCACCCCCAACCCCACCCGCGCCGTCAAAGCCCTGCGCGCCGTCTCCATCGGCGCGCTTGCCCCGCAGCACCTGCCGCGCCCGCCCCTCCATAACGGCTCCCGCCATTGACCCAGTCTACGTTCGCCCGGCCCGTTTCTTACCGTTGACGTGGTCGTCTGTAGCGGTCGCGGACTGTCGCGGGCACTTCCGAATCTCGCGTTCAGAACACGGTTTCAACCGTGCCACAACATACACCCGCAAAACGGTCATCCCGAGTCCACCGAGGAACCCGCTTCCCTCCCCGCTTTTACCATCATCTCGACCGAAACGCGCCCTTCACCTCCCGGAGGTAAGCCAAGGCGACCTTTGGCTCACATGGACCGTCAAGGTCAAAATCCTCGTGCTCCGCCGTTGCAATTTGGGGATTGTCCGGCCAGAATAGACCGCTCTGCTCCCGATGTGATTTTACGAATCCGACTCCTGATTTCACGGGTGCCGCATTGTCCGAGGAATTTCCGAAGCTTTCCCACCCCCCTCTCAATGAGGCTCTTATAGACGTGCGACTACGTGAAGACCTGCCGACCTCCGTCCTATCGAAGTTCCGGGCACCGAATGGATTTTCTATCGCTAAAGAGATAAGACACGGCAAATTTCAAGTCAAGATGGGCAAGGACAAACCCATTCAGGCGGAGGTTCTTGCCGAAGGAGCTCTGGGTCAGCGGTATGAGCGGGAAGATGGCTCAGAAGTAGTGCAGCTGCGTAGAAATGGGATCACATATAGCATCCTGAAGAACTACGCTGGGTGGGAGGTGCTGAGGGATGCGGCGAGCCGAACGTGGGAACCTTTTCTTGGAGTTTCCGGGCCCGTCAATGTCAGCAGACTGGCGGTCAGATATATCAATGCAATTGGCATCCCGCCTGGGGCGGATTATGATGAATATTTGACAACTGGCCCGCGGGTCCCGAGAGGGGCTCCGCCGATCGTTACCAGTTTTATACAGAGAGTTCTTGTGCCATTTAAGGAAGACAATGCTACCGCCATAATCACTCAAACACTGGAACTACCGGCACCCGCGGTTCTGGATATAGACGTTTTCACCGAATGCTCTTTGGAAGGAACGTCCCATGACATTTGGTCGAGACTGGATAAGTTAAGGGACATTGCCGACAGGATCTTCTTCTCGTCCTTAACCGAGAAAGTGATAAAATCATATCTATGACAGTATATTGTCCTGCGGCGGATTCTTCGTTGGGCTTGCGTAGCTGGGCTAGCACTGGCGTGAGTGACGTAGCACGGCAAGTCAAGCTTTCGCTCGAAAAGTCTTTAGATCATTACTTGGGCACTAGGCTTGAGGCGCTCCTCCCCGAAATTGAAAGCCTGCACACCGTTGCCGATGAAGCTTCAGTTCCTGTTGACCCAGATACGATTCGGGCGGCCACGGAATTTGCTTACTCGTTACCCCGCTTTGGGCCGATGCCTGAAGTTTCGGCAGACCCGGACGGCGAGGTTTCCTTTGATTGGACCGGCCCGTCTGGCGAAATGTTTTCCGTAAGCGTCAATAAGAAAAATCGGCTTGCATATGCCGGTTGGTTTGGCGAGAACAGCAGGATTCATGGGATTGAACAACTGGTTGAAGACTGTCCTCAACAAATTGTCCGCGGTATTGACAAGACGATCCGGTGAAATTGGTACCGTCGGTCGTCATCATTATTCCCTGTTAGCCCGGTTCATTTTTCAAGAGTCCCATTGCAGAAAGAAGGCGCCTGCGGCGCCAAAACCAGGTGCCTTTCTTCCTGGGCCTTCCAGTCTGAAAATCTCAGCGCTGTGGAGAGATGCGCTCACCGAACCCGAAATCTGGAACGCCGGTGATTTGGTCGGTAGAGCTCGAGGTAAACGCCCGGTGGCCCGTGCTGACTTTGACGTGGTAGCTGTCGCCGAAGCCAAGCTAACTGTAGACCCTGACCCACAGCCAGATCTCCCGCGACATGTCAACCTCTCTGGATGGCCAAATGCCAAGGATGAGCAAAAAGCGATTGCACTACTCTTGTGTGCTCGATCCGTGCTCCTCTTACGTGAAAATTCTGACTGTATCTAGCGCGGGTGGCTCAACGTATAGACCTGTGTCCTTCAATCGTGCGGCTGTTGCATTGTTTTGTTCCCATTCTGAGAATTCGCCGCACCTCCTCCGCAACCCATTCAATCCACAACCCTTAATTTCCCACTTGACAAATAGTAACGGATGCGGTAATCTACAACCCAGGTCGGCTGACAGTGTCCCCGTTTCCTCCTTCCTTTTTCCCGCCACCCCGTGTGTATCCGCGCCTTACAATTCCAACCAAACTAACTCCTGCGCCTCCTATCACATACCCGCAACCCCAATGCTCCCATGCAATTACAAACTCTTTCCCGCGATGGCGAACACCTATCCTCCGCACAATCAGCAACTTCCGCACTCTTTCCATGCACATAGGGGGTGGCACCCAAAGCACCACGACGCTGGCCGCCTTTCAGCCGTTTCGATCTTCCGATCAGGCCGCCGATCCGCAAACGATCAAAGCCTTTGTTTTCAGAGGCGTACCGCCTCTTATTTTCTCTTGCCTCTTTTTTCCCGACTCCCATCCTTTGTTTTCAATCGCTTGCAGCCTCTTTTTGCAAAACACCCGGGGTGGGTATGCCGCCGCTCCGACGCCGCTCTCCCGACCCTCAGCCCCTCCGGCTTTCCAACCTTCCAACCTTCCAACCTTCCACGATCCGCACAAGCCGAGGCCAGATTTGACGCGCGTCCACCGCCATCTTATGCTCTGCCTCGATACTTCCAGGAGCGTGCATGCTGGTTCGCAATTTTATCTTTTGGCTCTCCACCAAGCGCAGCGTCACAAATTCCATCGCGAGGCGCGGCATGAAGCACGGATTCGCCCGCCGCTTCGTTGCCGGGGAAACTCTGGCGGAAGCGCTCACCGCCAGCGACGAGCTTTGCCGGCAGGGCCGCAATGTCAGCCTCAATCATCTGGGCGAGAACGTCACCACCGAAGCGGCCGCGCGGGAAGTCTGCGCCAGCTACATCCAAATGATCGAAGAGATGCACGCCAAGAATCTGGCCGGCAACATTTCCATCAAGCTCACCCAGCTTGGACTCGACCTCAGCAAGGAACTCTGTACTTCGCTGGCTGGCTCCATCGCCCGGCGCGCTCGCGAACTGGGCCGCACCATCGAAATGGATATGGAAGGCAGCGCCTATACCGACGCCACGCTGGACATTTTTGCAGCGGTGCAGCGCGAGTCCGGCAACACCGGACTGGCCATCCAGGCCTATCTGCATCGCACGGAAAACGATTTGCAGCGGCTGGCCGCGCTAAAACCAAAAATTCGCCTGGTCAAAGGCGCGTATCGCGAGCCCAAAAAAATCGCGGTGCAAGGCAAAGCGGCGGTGGACGCCAGCTACAAGCGCATCACCACGCTGCTGCTGGAAGGCGCGGCGCATGGCATGTTCTTGCCGGCCATCGCCACTCACGATCCCTTCATGGTCGCCCACGCGCAAGCGGAAGTCGCTCGGCTAAAACTGGCGAAAGACCGCTACGAGTTTCAGATGATTTACGGAATCCGCCGCGACCTGCAGCAGGAAGTACACGCCGCCGGCCACACGCTGCAGGTCTACGTGCCCTTCGGTACCGATTGGTGCCCGTACTTCATGCGCCGCCTCTCCGAGCGCCCAGCCAATTGCTGGTTCGTGCTGCGCAGCCTGGTCGCCGAATCCGGCCAGACCCGCGCC
>DATGEY010000014.1:0-15821 GCA_035309625.1 Candidatus Acidiferrum sp. | reverse complement strand
GCACGGAAAACGGCCGCAAGCTCGAACCTGTCGAGCGCCTGGTGATCGACGTCCCGGAAAATTTTATTGGCATCATTCTCGAAACCATTGGCAGCCGCCGCGGCGAAATGCTAAAGATGAGCAATCACAATTCCGGCCGCGTGCGCATCGATTTCAAGATCCCCTCGCGCGGCTTGATCGGCCTGCGCAGCCAGTTGCTCACGGATACGCGCGGCACCGCGCTGATTCACTCCATTTTTGACGGCTGGATGGACTATGCCGGCGAAATGGCGTTGCGCCCAACGGGCGCGCTGGTTGCTGACCGTGCTGGCGTCTCGACTGCCTTCGCGCTGTGGAATATCCAGGAGCGCGGCGAGCTATTCATCGGCCCCGCCATCAACGTCTACGAAGGCATGATTCTCGGCGAAAATTCCCGCGAGCAGGACATGGACGTCAATGTCACCAAGGAAAAAAAGCAAACCAACATGCGCTCCTCCAGCGCCGACGAAGCCATTCGCCTCATCCCCCACAAGGAGCTAAGCCTGGAGCAAGCCATCGAATTCATCGCCGACGACGAATTCGTGGAAATCACCCCCAAATCCATTCGCCTGCGCAAAAAAGTCCTGCAAGCCAACCGCCGCCCCCGCCGCTGGCAAGAAATCCGCGCCAGCCAAGAGACCCGCTAACGATTACCCCTGCGGCATAGCCATTTCTGAACCTGCTCCGAAGACGAGCGCCTCGAAAAGGTGGGAGCGTTTGCCCGTTCGCGCCACCTGCTGAAGCAAACGCTGCCCGCGTAAATGTAGGGGCACGGGATACCAGTGCCCATCTTCGGCTCTGCGCATCTCAGCATCCTCAGCGCGTCTCTAAGTTATCTTCGCCCTGATCGCGCCCCCTAGTTGCCCTCCAGCAACTCCTGCAAGTACCCCTTCCACACCGCCGCCCAGGTATGCGTCCCGTGCCCACGCGTAGCATCGCTAATCGGTATCACCACAAATTTCGCGCCCTTCACCCGCTTGATCTCTCGCTCAGCAATCCCCAACTCCGGCGGATTAATAAAATCGTCCGCCGAATTCACATACATCACCCGCGCCCGAATTTTCTCCAGGTTCGGCGAAGGATCGTAATCCCGGGAAGCATTCACCGCATACAGCAAATCGTTTGCGTCCAATCCCGGCATTCGCGACGCGAAATACTCGTCCAGATATTTGTCCGCAGCATGTCGTGTCGGATAACTCTTCTGCATCTGCAGCGGCGCGCTTCCCGCGATCAGCAGCAAATCCAGTGCCGTCCGCAATCCCTGCTTGGGCTCTGCGCCGTATTCCCCGCCCTTCCACTCCGGATCGTTTCGAATCGCGTCCATCGCCATTTTTCGCCATATCCGATTTCGCCCCGCAATCTGCACCGGCTGGCAAGCCAGCGGCATCAGCGCATCCACAAACTCCGGATACGTTTCGCCCCACACGAACGAGTGCATGCACCCCATGGACGTCCCCAGGATCAGCCGCAAGTGCTCCACGCCCAGGTGCTTCAGCAGCGCATAGTGTCCCGCCACCATATCGTCATAGTCATACTGGGGAAATTTCGCGTGCAATCCGTCGCTCGGCTTCGACGATTTCCCGTGCCCGATGCCGTCCGGCAAAATCACGTAATATTTCGCCGTATCCAGCAACTGCCCAGCCCCGAACAATTCCCCCGCAAATTGCGGCTGCAAGAATTGCGCGCCGGTTCCGCCGGTCCCATGCAAAATCATCACCGCGTTGGTCACATGCCCGGCCGAATCCCGCCGCGGCGTCCCCAGCGTGGTGAAATGCAGCCGTAACTCTCCCATCGTCTGTCCGTCTCGAAACCGAAAATCATTGGCGACAAAGTCCCCTTCGGTCGCAATGGGTTTGCTCGCTCGTTCAGTCGTCATTCCGATCTCGCCTGCATCACGCGCAGAGGGCCCGCTTTTCCCCGCAGCGATCCGTACCGTCGCCATGAAAATCAAACTGATCACTGCAATCACTCGCCATCCCATGGTCTCTCCTTCATCTCTGTGACCTCGGTGCCCCTATCTCCCTGATCCATGTTCAATCCGTTCCTTCAAGACGACTGGGTTCATTTCCGCAGCCCTTCATGCATCTTCGCTTCCTCCGCCAGATTCTGTACCGCCAGCCGCGTCTCTCGCACCATAAGCACGCATCCCGACGACAATCCCACCACCGCCACCGCTCCAACCAGCAACGCCAGCCCGGCCGTCAGCAAAAACAAAATGCGCAGCCCATAATAAGCAATGATCGACCCCACCACCGACACTAGCGCCGCAGTAGCAAATAATCCCAGTGAGCTGTAAATAGCCCGCAGCGCCCTCATCAAAAGTTGCGTCCGAGTCTGCAACCCGGCAAGCTGCGCCGACCAACTTCATGATTCGCGCTGCCCGGCGCCAGCTCCGCCATCTCCCGCGCTACCACTCGGGTCCTATCCACCACGCGTGCCAGACGATTGCTGGTTCCCAGAGCCAGCACCGAACACGCATTGGTCAAAATTGCCGGCGCCACAACCGCCGTAAGCACCCCAAACGGATTCCCGCCGACCGCCGTATCCATGATTTCGCTCCCTCGTTCCAAAATTGCGTTCGAACCATACATCGTGCACCCGCAACTCGCGATGGCGGCCTTTCACGGTTCTGTTCTCTTCAGCCGCAACGCAAGCCCATTCACAAACTCCGGAGACTCCAACACCATGGTCCCCCGCCCGGCCCGAACTTCTACCGATTCCTCGATTCGTCCCGTCCTCACGTTTATCCACGCGCCCGCATAACGCCCCTCCGGCAACTCGAGCATTACTTCCGTCGGGCCATCACCGTCAAAATAAATCCCATATTCGCGCCCTGGATTCGACAGCACTCGCGGAATCGTTCCGGTCGCGTGCCTAACCAATCGTGGGTCCGGGTGCATGTCCGTCAGGCTGAACGACTGCAGGAAATCGCTCAGCACTTTTAATTCGCGCCGCAGCGTCGCATTCCCGCCTCCCGGCCCGTTCGGCGCCGTATCCGTTCCGTCCTCGTGGCCCGGTGAAAACGAATAATCCAGGCTGTCGAAGGTCGCGCCGCCCGACAACATGAAATTCCACGCTTCCCTGCGGTAAGCCTCGTCATCGCGTCCCATAAATCCGGTTTCATCGCAGGAAATCGCCTTGTCTAATCCGTAGTTCCAGGCCGCCGCGTCCGCATCCGCGTAATGGAAATTGACCACGCTCACGCCCGGCAATAACTTGCGAATAGGAAACCGGAAATTCGAATAATTCTGCGCAATCAGGTGCTTGTTGGGCATCGCCGCTTCTTCACTGCTAATCCATTCCGCCACTTTTCCCTGCCATGCCAGCGAGGACTCATCCGCCAATTCCGTGGCATTCGGAAAGCGGTCGCGCGCGGGCGGCTGCAGCATCGGATTCACCGCGCCGATTGGCCCTCCCGGCTCCGGCCGGTCGGACCACGGCTCGTTCTGAATCTCGAAAATTACATTGTCGAACCCGTTCGCCTCATGCACCAGCTTGCGCGTATATAGTTCCTGGTACCCAAGCGCGCTTCCGTTATCCAGCGTTTGCACTTTCTTATAATCCGTCGTTCCCGCGCCATTCATGTCCACGTTATTCGCAGGATTCAGCGCGCTCAGGTTCCACTGCCCGTCCCCGTATTGCGAAGAGAACAGGCTGATCTCCACCACGATTCCCCGCTCGGAAGCCCCCGCCAGAAATTCATGGAATCGCTCGAAATACTGCGCATCCCACCTCTCTAGATCAAACTTATTGCCCCCACCCGCATAGCCAGTTACAGCGCTGCGTGCCCACGGCGCAATGTACCGGCCCGGCCCCGGCGCCAGATCGTTCCGCAAAATTCCAAACGATTTTCCCGGCGCCTCCACGTAGCTGCCGCCAAATATCCGTGTGTAGTTGAGCCCATCCGCTGCCAGCGTCGCCAGGTATTTGTGGTAATCGAAGTCGGCATTGATCACCGCGCCGTAGTGCTCGCCGCTGGTGAGCAACGCCACGGCTTTGCCGCGGAACAGGAAATAATGCGGATTCTGCGGATGCAGGCTCACTGGCTGTACCGGAGTGGGCGCTGCCGGACGAGCCCATCCCATCGCGCACAGCACCGCAACGGCCGCTGCCGCACAAACGCAAGCGTTGCTCTTCATTCTTTTACTTGCTCTTACTTGCTCTTACTTGCTCTTACTTGCGCTTCCCTGGAGTCACTGCCGGCCATAGCGGCAAGAGAGTGGCACAACGATGGCCGCTCGGGCAACGTGCCTTTTCGCAAGCCCGGAGCTTTGCAACCTCGACGTCTACGCACGGTGCTAAATCTTTTTTCGCATCAAGACGTGCGAGCTGAACCGGGTTCTGCCAAAGGACGCTACCTTCTGGAAGCCGGCCTTCTCGAACATTGAAAGCGTCCCGTGAGTGGACTCGTTGCCGAAGGCACGCGGCTCCCAGCGCGAGATCGGGTAGGCCTCCACCAGACCGCCGCCTTCCTTCTTTATAGCTGCCAGCGCGGCTTGCAAGGCCGCATGGGCTACGCCGCTACGGCGATGTTTCTTGTGCACCACGAAGCAGGTGATCCTCCAGAGCCTCTCGCAGCCCTCAAACATAAACTGCCGGTACTTGCGACTGTGATCGATCCGCCGCAGTTCGTCTTTGAGGCCATACTGACACCACCCCACCGGCTCGCCCTTGGCGTAGACCAAAATCCCATGCGCGCAACCGTTCTCGACTAACTCCCTTTTCTCCCGCCGGTTCCGCTTACTTCTCTCCGCCCTTGATCGCAGCCACTTCTCCCTCGGCAAGCCGCAGGGCCGCTGAAAATGGATGCACCAGCAATGGTCCCAACCGTTCCCCTGCGAGAACAGCCTCGCAAAGTCCGGCCATGTCTTCTCAGAAAGCTCCTTGGTGGTATAGGGTGAAATCGATACTGCCATTTGCCGCTAATCCTTTCGTTATCTTAGATTTACGACCTGTACTAAATTTCTAAGTCGTTCCGCAACGGCGACACCGTACGATTAAGCGCCTAGTCCCACCCGAGGTACGTCGTGGAGGCCAAGCGCCTACAGGACATCCCGGTTCCGGGTACTGGCACCAACTTATCGACACCTTGCGCCTGGCTGATAACCTCAGCACACACGCGTGGTGGATCAGCTCCAAGCATCCAGCTGGCCCGCGCGGACGAGAATACGGGGTGTATTCGCAACCACGGCTTGCCTTTCGCTTCGCGCAGCATCGCTCTAGCTCCCAAGCCTGCGGTCCCACCACGACTCTCCAGCGCCTTAGGAGCTTAGCAAATGTACCCATTACGATTTCCCCGGTGTGCCGTCGTGTTCGCCGCCGCACTGCTCTTGGCCGCCGCCGCCAACGCGCAACAAGGTGTTGTGTCGATCCGAGTCTCATCCAGCAGAGCGGACGCAAACAAAGCCGCGCTCAAAACATTTGTCGACACCGTCAACAAGCTCGCTCCCGAGCGCAAAAAGCATCTCGCGCGCAGCATGCAGAACTACCTGCGCTACGCCGATGCCGCAGTGAATGGCGCCACGTTACGAACCGCCAGCACGTCCTCCGCCAGCAAGAGACCCTGGCAGAATGGTTCCAGCATCGTCGGCGGCCTGATCGCGGTTTCCAATCCCGCACTGGATCCGGCAGCACAAGGCTACACGCAGAACACCACCTCCAGCGCGTGGTGCGGCAAGACCTTGGTCGTCGGCTATCAAGACAGCGGCGCATTTCTGCGCACCGACCCGACCCAAGCGTTTGGCGTGCCGATCAGCCTCAATGGCGTCTCGTTTTCCGCGAATGCAGGCAAGAGTTTTACCGATTTGGGATTTCTCACGCCGGGGACCTTCTCCGCCAACGCGCTGATCGGCGATCCTGCAGTGACCTGTTCTAGCGAACAGCATTTTCAGTATGCGTCCATTTTGAATACCACGACGCCGGACGGTCTTGACCCCCTGATCGGACCATCGATTTCGTTTTCAACCGACGGCGGCAAAAAATGGAGCGCGCCGTTACAGGTCGCTGCACTCGATGGCAACACACAAGTAGCGGACAATCCCTGGCTCGCCGTGGATCCCTCCGATGTACAGCGGCTATATCTGAGCTACACGGAATTCGATTTGCTGGGTTGCAATCGAATCGATGTCGTGCGATCCAGTGATGGCGGGAAAACCTGGAGCGCTCCTGGCATGGTGGCTCAAGAGTGCATCCCCTCCGACCCCTTTGCTAATCCGGATACCGTCGAGGGCTCCCGAGTTGTGGTTGGTCGAGACGGCAAAGTATATGTGACATACGAACTTTTCCCCGGATTCAATCCGGGAGTCGCGCAAATGAACGCCATCTACTTCACCAGTTCCACCAATCACGGCGTAACCTTCAGCAAGCCGCTGCGCATCACGCAGCTGGTTCCAAGCGGCACCGGCGTGGAGCTCAGCGGGCATCTGCTGGTCGATGAATATCCGCAAATCGCGGTGGACCGCGATCCGGGAGCGGCGCGAGGGACGGTCTATGTAACGTATCCGGACGGCCGCAATCACATTGTACCGGACGCTAATTCGGCCAGCGGAACCTACGCGTACCCGGATATTTTCGTGGCTAAGTCCACCAATTCCGGCAAGACGTTCACCGTCCTTGGAGCAGTCAGTCCAACGCCAAAAGATTTCAGAGGCGTGGGCCGCGACCAGTTTCTTCCGGGAATTGCAATGGATAAGGACGGTGACGTCGCAGTCTGCTATTACGACCGGCGCAACGATCCCGCGGACTTGCGCGTCGACCGCTTTTGCTCCATCTCCAGTAATCAAGGAAGATCGTGGACCGAACAACAAGCTTCCAACCTGGACTGGCTGCCCTCGCAAAATGCCGATCCCCTTAACCCCGGTGCCGGCTTCGCAATTTCCGCATACGATGCGCTCACAGCCGATTTCCTGCGCCACAACGATGGATTCTTCGGCGCGTTCGTGGTGGAACTCAGCGGCAACCAGAACGTGGTGGCCACCAGGTTCTAACCTGCCGGAAGGGAGTCTTCCAAGAGCCGAAGAGTTAACGCGCTGCGTGGGAGCAACTGCGCAAATAGCGAAAGTGAGTGGCGTCAAGCCGCAGGAATGTTCGCAAGTTACGAAAAACAAAAAAGTTAAGGTAATTGTATCAAATGTCCTTCGCGGCGCATCCCATCCCTTGTGGACGTGGATCTAAAGGAGACGAAACCCATGGAACGGCATTACCCGGAAGTAGTCGGCGTGCGCCGCACCGGCTGGGCGGCTCTGGACCGCGATCCGCAGGAGGACAGGGTCGAGTATGTCTGCCCCCACTGCGGCGCTCGGGGCCAGAAAAAGGCCCGTCGCGAGCGCACGCAGTATCATTTTACCGACGGATTCTTGCAGGATTTGCAGGGCGAAGTGACGGTGTGCCGGTCGTGCACGCAATCGTTGCGCGTGGTGCCCATAGTAATGCTGCACGATCAAGACGAGACGCGGCGATTCGAGGCCGTATTTTCAGACGAGCTCGCGGGCGACATGCACAAGTCGGCGGCCTAAGCGCTCCCGGGAGGCTTAACCGACTTCGAAAGCGAATTATCGGGGCGGGTGTTCGCGATCGTATTTATCGTGATCGTGATCGTCCCAGTCACGATCCGAGCGCCACCGATGTTCATCTTCGTCCCACCACTGATGGTTGCGGTTGTAACAATTTTCGCGAGCTTCGTGCAATCCATGGCGAGCGTTGTCAGCTTGACGGCTTTCGCGTCCATGATGCTCGATGGCTTCGTGAAGACGATGGTCAGCCTTAGCGATGCGCTTCTGGCAATCGTCGTCATCGGCACGCACACGCGGGGCGCCGGTGAAAAGCAGGAATCCCGCCAGCGCAGCCCCAGCCAGTGATGCTTTTGCCGCTCCCGACACTCTCCATTGAAATTTTGTCTGCATCCGGTTCTCTCCTCCATTTTGAAATGAGGCCCAAAGCAGGGTTCAGCAAAAGTAGCAGCGCCGAGAACGCGTCGATATACCGGGGGTTCCGCGATAGGGAGGGGGGAATTGCTGTAGGTGTTGTTTGTGCCCGGGTCGAAGGTGTCGGGGTCGAATGTGGCCGCTACACCCGTACCTAAAGGTCGGAGTTCAGCTCCATGTGGTACTTCTCGAGGCCTTCGCGGATACGAGTGAAGGCCTCATCCACCGTGTCGGCAAATTGCAACATCTTGTATTCATCCTGGTTGATCATGCCCCAGCGCACCATGGCCCGGAAGTTCAGCACTTCATCCCAATATTTCCGGCCGTAGATGATGATGAGGTTGTTGCGCGGCAGCTTGCCGGTTTGCAATAGTGTCAGCATCTCCCATAGTTCATCCATGGTGCCGAAACCGCCGGGAAAAACGATGAGGGCTTTCGCAATCTGCGCGAACCAAAGTTTGCGCATGAAAAAATAATGAAAGTTCAGGCTGAGCTCGGGACTGATGTAAGCGTTGGCGAACTGCTCGTGGGGCAACTCGATAGATAATCCGATGGATTTGCCGCCCGCTTCGGCGGCGCCGCGATTGGCCGCTTCCATGATTCCGGGGCCTCCGCCCGAGCAGATGACAAAGCGGCGCGGGCGGGGGCCGAGGGTAAGCGCCCAGGTAGTGATGCGGTGGGAAAGGTCGCGCGCCTCTTCGTAATAACGGGACATCTCGAGAGCGCTCTTGGCCTCACGCAGCGCTTCGCGATGTTTTGCACGCTTGGCGGCAGGCAGCTTGGAGGCGGGCGTTTTCTTCAGTCGGGTGAGCCGGCCTTGCGCTGTTTCATGGGACTCGATACGCGCGGAGCCGAACATAACTATAGTGTCGCCAATACCTTCATTCTTGAGCTGCACCAGTGGGTGCAGGTATT
The DNA here is from genome assembly GCA_035309625.1 of Candidatus Acidiferrum sp. Taxonomy (GTDB): domain Bacteria; phylum Acidobacteriota; class Terriglobia; order Acidiferrales; family UBA7541; genus Acidiferrum. The sequence continues at coordinate 6,966 of DATGEY010000014.1, read as the reverse complement.
CGGCCAGGATGCGAATCGGACGGGCGGCGGTGCTGTCCAGGAATTGCGGATCCTGGTGCGGAGCCTTGGGTGCGTGCTGCGGCTTGAGCTTGACGTGCCCTGGGGACATGAGATTCTCCAAAAGAGCGAACCCCCATTCTAGGAATTGCGGAGAGAGACGGCAACGTCTGAGGCCCCTGTTGCGTCGAATTGGATACACTGGGCACGGAGGCCCGTCCATGAACAACCCGCCTTTGCTGGTCAAAACGCTCACGGTTCTTGCGGGCCCGATTCTCTTTTTTACCGCTGCCGTTCTCGCGCAGGCGCCCACCGGGCCGATTACCCCGCGACCCGGGGCCACAATTCAATCAGCCCCCGCACAAAGCAAGATCGTCAGACGAGTGTCGCTGGTAAATACGCCGGTCACGGTAAAGGACGCCAGCGGGCAGATGATCAATTCGCTGGATGTAAAAGACTTCCAGGTCACGGACAACGGCATCCCGCAGCAGATTACGCACTTTGACCTGGGGGGCGACTCGCTCTCGATCGTTTTCCTGGTGGAAACCAGCTCGAGGATTGCGCCCCTGATGCCGCAGATCAACAAAGCCGGCATCGTGCTGGCGGTAACCGTGATGGGGACCAATGGCGAGGCGGCGGTAGTAGGCTTCAACGATTCGGTGGACAAGCTGCAGGATTTCACCACCAATCAGGATGCAGTCGAGAAAACCATTGGTAGCCTCCACGCCGTCACGGACGGCTCGAAGCTCTTTGATGCCATGGCGATTGGCGTGGAGATGTTAAGCGGCCGGCCGCAGCCCGCCCCGGACACGCCCGGGCGGCGCCGCGTGATGGTGATCTTGTCGGAAGCGACCGACGCTGGCAGCCAGACCAAGCTCGGGGCGGTCTTGCGGCAAGCCCAGCTCTCGAATGTAGCGATTTATTCGGTGGGGTTGTCGACCACCATGGCCGAGTGGAAAGCGCCGGCCAAGGACACCACGCCGCAGCCATCGCCGCCGGGCACCTTCACGCGGGCGCCGTTCCCGGGCTCGGTGCAAACACCGGGGTCAGAAAGCGCACTGTATGGGGGTGGGGACTTGATGGCCGTGGCGGCATGGGCGGTGCAGCACATCAAAAATAAGATCACCGACCATGCTTTGGAGTTGGCGGCAACGGCGACCGGCGGAGAGCATATCGCGACGTTCAAGAATCATTCGATAGAAAATGCCGTTGACGAAATTGGCGGCGAGTTGCATTCCCAGTATTCCCTGAGTTATGTGCCGAGCGGAACGGATCAGGCTGGATATCACGAGATCAAGGTTGCCGTGAAGAAGGAAGGATTGAAGGTTCGGGCCCGGCCCGGATATTACCTGGCGGGCCCAGAAAGCTAAGGCCCAACGCTTTCATTGCATAGCCCCCAGCGCCGCTCGGTCCGGCGTCACACGAGGCGAGACCAGAAGGTAGCATCGCGGCTGGCGAGCAGAGCATCTTTGCGAGCATCCCAGCGGAGGAAGTGCGGCGTCTTGGTGTGGGCTTTATGGTGGTCGCGCGTGGCCCAGATTTCGTGCAGAAAAAAGGCGCCGGGCAGGTCGAGGGCGCGATGCAGATCGTAGGTAATGCAACCTCCTTCCCGGCGAGTCGGAGGAATTAGCGCGCGTAACTCGGCTTCAAGGAGGGATTCCTGGCCTGGTTTGGCATGCAGGAGAACCACCAGGGTTACGGCGTTTTTAGGGAGCTTGGCGGCCGCGGAGCGACGCGGTCTGCGCTTAATCCCGGACTTCCTTTGTTTGCGCTTGGGCATAGTGGCGGGATTGTACTCCAAAGAGGTCTTTTGTGAAGGTGGCTGCCGCACCAAACAACATGGCGATGCGCAAGAGCTATTTTTCGGTCAGCCGCCTCCCGGCGTCCAGATTGTCGAAATTCAGGATGGTGTTCAGGACCAACGCGTAGGTGCCGCGGGTTTCGCCGCGATAAACCGGGTTGATAGAGAATAGGATGACGTGCCCGCGGCCGCTAGGAGCATCCAGCACCGCGGGATGCTGCGCGATCTCGTCGCCGCCCTCTACTAAGCCGGAGATGAGCAAGTCCTTATTGTCGGCGTAGCGCAGGATGACGCGTGCGCGATTGGCGGGCGGGATCACGCGCATGCCGTTGCGCTTCTGTTCGTCACTGACGGGCGGATATTCCCATAGTTCGGCGGTCGGCTCTTCAGGAGCTTCGGCGCCGGGCCGGCCGACAGTAAAATCGGGATCGTCTGCAGTGCCGCGTCCAGTGGGGCGCGTAGTGCTGTGGCCGCCCAGCCGGCGGAAACCCCGAGCCCCGGCAATACTGCTCAGCGCCAAGATGGGGCCGTTATCGCAGAAGGCAGCCAGTTTTTCGTCATAGCCGTAAACGATCGGGCTGGTGCCGTCGACCACGCGCGTACCTACGACCGAGCCGACGATATTCATTTTTTGCGATGCGCCAACGCTGACGCTGTCGGCCAAGCCGATGGAAAGTGCAAAGCGAGACGTGTCCGTGGCGGTAAGCAAGACGCCCCCCTTGGCCACGAAGGATTGCAAGTGGGCCACTCCCTCCCACCCCAGCCCGGGACGCATGTCATCGGTGGAATCATTTCTGCCCAGATTGGGGGTTTGCGGAGTGTTTTTCCAGGGTAGCGGATTGCCCCAGGCAGTGGGCGTGCCGCTAATGATGGCGGTCGAAGAGGCGTTATAGCCGACCGGCGGGAATAGGATGACGTCATACTTCGAGTTGAGGTCGTCGAGCTTGGCGACCGTTTGCGTGCTGATGTACTCGTAGGGGATTTTCAGATTGTCGAGCGCCAGCCGCCACCACCCTTCGGTCTGCGTGCTCAGCCAGGTGTGCACCAAAGCGACGCGGGCGGCGCGAACCGGATGCGTTTTCACGCTAGGGGCGCTGCCTAACGCCACGGCCCGTAGGCCTTTTTCCGTTGCGGCGTCTTCAAAATCAGCTCGCGCGACGTTGCGGAAGATGAAAGTCCCGCGATTGAATTTCTTGCCGGCGGATTCGAAGGGTTCCTCGGCAGCTTCGATGGAAGCATCGCGTAGTTTATAGCGCAGCGTGGCCAGGGCCGGCTCGGCGCTGTTGTTGATCGCGAAGACATTCCCTTCGCCTTGCACGCTCCCGGCCGGTTGCACTTGATTCATCCTCTCCATGGCCGCATCCAGCACCTTGCGGTCGGTGATGCGAAAAACCTTCACATTAAATAATTCACCAAAAGTCCAGCCCGTATCATCGTACGGAGTTTTTTGCGGATCGTCGGGGCTCCAGTATTGATGATCGAGCAGCGCGTCGGCGATGCGCGAGTACGGCTGGTCCATGCGGATGATGATGCTGCCGGCAGGAAATTCGCGCGAGGCCGGCTCGGCTTCTTCCTCCTTTCCCTTGTCTTGTCCGTCTTTGCCCCCTTCCTTTTTTGCTTTCTTGCGTTTCTTCGCGGGCAACGCGATCGTAAACGCTGTGCTCGCGCGAGAGATTTCTACGTGCTGCTTCTGCAGCACCTGGAGCAATTCGGTCTGCAGCTCGAGCCGCGGATCATCGGCGGGCAAAACGTAGGCGGCCGGACCTTCTTCGCCGGGTTTGCTGATGGAGCGCTTTGATTTCAGGTAGAAATTTTTCAGGAACAGGCGCTTATTTTCATTGAAATAGTGCAACGAAGTGAGCAGGCCGGTTTGTTCGTAATTGTTGTTGTCGCGCTGGGACCACAGCGTTTTGGGGAATGGAGGATTCTGGCGCCACCAGGTTCGCGAATATTCCTGCGGTTCCAGCGTGCGCTCCTGCGTATCCGCGCCACCGTTGCCGAAAGTCTCGTAAAGGCGGCTGATACCGTTATGCAGTGCGGCGATGAACATCAGATAGCCGGGGGACCAGGTGTCGAACACTCCGTGAGTGAAAACACCGGGCATCCCGAACTTGGTCATGTCCGCGACGTTGCGCCAGCCGATCATTTCCCATTCGTCGGTGAGGATGGGATCGACCCAGGCGTTAAAGGGCCCGTCGCCGGCGGTGTTGTCGTAGAGATAGGGCACCGACTCGTGAAGATCGTGAAGCACTTGGGCCTTCCAGCCGACGTAGGTGTTCAGGACATTTTCGGTGAGCTTCAGGGTAACGCCCATAGCGTCGCGATTGTTATCGTGCGCTACATATTTGCCCCAATAGATAAGCGGCGGATAGAAATCCTTCGGATGCGCGAGATGCCAGCGGTAAACATCGACCATGCGGTCGCGGCCATCGACCTCGACCACCGGAGTGATGAGCGTTATAACACCGTCGCGAATTTCGCGGATGTACGGACTCTCATCGACAGCTAGCCGATAAGCCAGCTCCATCAATGCCGTGGGCGCGCCGGTTTCCGGCGAGTGAATCGTGCCGGTGATGTAATAAACCGGAATGGACTGCGCGACGAGTTTGTCCGCTTCGGCGTCGTCGAGCTTGATGCTGCGCGGATCGGCAAGTTTGCCCAGGCGTGCTCGATTTTCTTCGAGATGCTTAAGGTTTTCTTCAGAAGAGACGGCCACCGCAATCATCTCGCGGCCTTCTTCGGTGGTGCCGATGGAAAAAACTCTTACGCGCGGAGTAGCCTTTTCCAACATCCGCATGTATTTGTAGACATCTTCGGCATAAGGCAGGATGCCGGGTGCGCCGGAGATGTCGCCGAGGACCGCCTCGGGAGTGGGCACGTTCTTGGACGCGGGCAGATAGTCGACCAGCGGCGAAGTGAATACCGGAGCGGTCGTATATTTCTTAATTTTCGCGGTGTAACCCTCATTGACGGCTTGCTTGGGGTCACGAGCCGGCGCTGTCTCATCGGCCAAAATGAGGGCAGGCGTCAAAGCAGCAAGCAGAAGCAGAACACCATTGCGAACCGGGGCCAAGTGATCGATGCGTGACGCGTTCATTCGTTCTCCTGGGACAGTGTTGCGAACCCGCGATTGTAACGCAGTAGTGGAGTGCGGCTGATCGTAAATCTGAACCTTGCTGCGCCTATCGGTCTGGCCTTGGCCACCTCTTGGCGGCGGAGTGTGGCGCGACGCGTTACCGAACGGCGACGAATGTGATGCAGACCGGAGCGGGAGCTTCCGTAACTTCGCCGGTGGGGCTGAGGGCGCCAGTGGTGGAATCGATGCGAAAGATCACAATATTGTTGGACTCCTGATTGGCGGCCAGCAGGAATTTACCGGTGGGGTCGATGACAAAATTGCGGGGCGTTTTGCCCATGGTGGGATATTCGTTTTTGAGTTGAAGGGCGCCTTTTACCGGATCGATGGAAAACGCGGAAATGGTGTCCAGGTTCGCGCGATTGCTGGCATAAAGAAATTTTCCGTTGGGGTGGACAACGATCTCCGCGGCCTCCTTCGGGCCCGAATAATCCTTTCGGAGTATCGAAAGCGTCGAAATTGTTTGCAGCGGAGAAAGCGAACCGTTGCTCGCTTTGTAGCCCAAGGTAGTCACACCGCTGCCCATTTCGCTGAGGACGTACGCAAATCTTCCGCTGGGATGGAATGCGATATGGCGAGGTCCATCGCCGCCGGTTAATTTGGCAAAGGGCGGCGTGCCCGGGGCCAGCGTACCCTTGCTGGCGCTAAAGCGGTAAACCAGGATCTCGTCGAGCCCCAAATCGGCGGCCAACACAAATCGGTTGTCGGGCGAGGTGCCAATCCAGTGCGCGTGCGGGCCTTCCTGGCGCTCTTTATTGACGCTGGAGCCGGAATGCTGGAGGAAGGCCGAGGCGGGCGCCAGGCGGCCGTTTTCTCGGATGGGAAATACGGCGATGCTGCCGCTGTCATAGTTCGCCACCAGCGCGAACTTGCCGGTTTTATCCAGCGAGATGTAGCAAGGGCCGGCCCCTTGCGTCGCGGCTTGGTTAAGCAGGGTAAGCTTGCCGGTTTTAGGCGCGATGGAGAACGCGCTTACCGCACCGCTCTTGGTGGCGCCGAAGTGATCGATCTCATTTACCGCGTAAAGATATTTGCCGCTGGGATGCACGGCAAGGAAGGAAGGATCTTCCGATTCAACGGCCAGGCCAAGCGGCGAAAGTTTTCCAACCCCAGGATCGAAAAAGTAGGCGTAGATTCCCTTGCTCTCCGTTTTATTGGTGTAGGTGCCGACGTACACCAGGTAAGGCTTATTGGGAACCCGCTTCTGAGCCGGCGCTGCGGTGGCGAATAAGATCAACGCGGTCGCGGACAGCAACAGAATCGCAAAGCAGCGCCTGGCGAGGTTCATTTCTTCTCCTCGTCGTTATCTTCCTGGAGGACAGCGGCGGCGGCTACGGAGTCGTCATCGTCCAGGCGCAGCAGGCGCACGCCCTGCGTCGAGCGGCCCGCCTCGCGGATTTCGTTGGCGTGCACCCGGATGACTTTGCCGTTGTGGGTGATGATCATCACGTCGGACTCTTCGGTCACCTGCAAAGTCGCCACCACCGAGCCGTTGCGGTCCGTGGTCTTCATGTTCACCACGCCTTTCCCCCCGCGCGAGGTGATGCGGTACTCGGCCAGCGGCGTGCGTTTGCCGTAGCCCTTTTCCGCGACCGTAAGCATCAGCGTGGTAAGCGAATCTTTAATGTGCTCGTTTTCCAGTTCTTCGAGGTTCTGCGAAGTCTGCTGGTGTTCTTTGGCGATAATATCGAAGTCTGGCTGCACCGCATCCATACTGACGACGTAATCTTCCTTGTCGAGATCCATGCCGTTAACTCCGCCCGCCCCGCGGCCCATCGGGCGTACCTCCGTTTCGCGGAACAGGATGGCCTGGCCTTCATGGCTGGCCAGGAAGATCATTTTCTTGCCGTCGGTCAGCTTCGCTCCGATCAGCTCGTCCTTTCCGTCTAGGGTGATGGCAATAATACCGGTCGAGCGCGGGTTGGAGAACTCCGTGAGCGCGGACTTCTTTACCGTGCCATTGCGCGTGGCCATAAAGACGAACTGCCCCGCTTCTTCCAGATTGCGGGCGGCCACCAGCGCGGTGAGTTTT
>DATGEY010000013.1:0-2627 GCA_035309625.1 Candidatus Acidiferrum sp. | reverse complement strand
GATGCCGTGGATTGAGAGCCACCACACTTGCACGCCTTCGCCGGTGAATCCGCTCGGGGTGAAAGGCGTCGGCGAAGCGGGTACGATTGGCTGTTCGCCTGCCGTCGTGAATTCCGTAGTGGATGCACTTTCTCCGCTCGGAGTGAAACACATTGACATGCCCATGACGCCGGAAAAGATCTGGAAAATTCTGGCGACCAAGCATTGATCCGAAAAATTGAGAGGAGCCGAACGTGATCGCGCAAAAATTTGAATATACCGCTCCAAAATCGCTGGACGAAGCGCTGCATCTGCTTTCGAGCGGTGCGAAGCCGCTTGCCGGCGGCATGAGCCTCATCCCCATGATGAAGCTGCGGCTTGCCGCGCCCGAGCATCTTGTGGACTTGCGCGCGCTCAAGGACCTGAACTACATCCGCGAACAAAGCGGCCAATTGCACATCGGCGCGACAGCTTCGCATTACGACATCGAGAGCTCTGCCCTCCTGCGGCAGAAGTGCCCGCTGCTGACAGAAACGGCGGCGGCCATAGGCGATGTTCAGGTGCGCAACATGGGCACGATTGGCGGCAGCGTGGCGCATGCGGATCCGGCGGCGGATTATCCTGCGGCGCTGCAAGCGCTCGAGGCGAAGTTCTTGCTGCAGGGCACGAAATCGGAGCGCACCGTTGGCGCGGTCGATTTCTTCGTTGACGCGTTCACCACCGTGCTCGAACCCGGCGAAATCTTGCGCGAAGTGGTTGTACCCATTGATGACACGCGTACCGGCACGAGCTACCAGAAAATGGCGCAGCCTGCCAGCGGCTTCGCGATTGTCGGCGTAGCCGCGCGCGTGCGCGTCAACGCCGGCAAAGTCAGCTTCGTGCGCATCGGCGTTACCGGACTTTCCAATCGCGCGTATCGCGCGACCGCCGCGGAAAAAGCGCTCGAAGGCAAGACTTCTTCGCCCAACGACATTCAAGCTGCCGCGGCGCTGGTCGCGCAGGGCGTGGACGCCAACTCCGACCTGCACGCTTCCGCCGATTACCGGCGGCATCTGGCGGTCGTTCACGCCGCGCGCGCGCTCAAGACCGCGCTCTCGCGCATCGCGTGAGCATTGCTTGTCGCTCAAACATTGCGCGTGCGGCAGAACACCTGCCATGTAATGCCGATGGCAAAGAACGGGTCTGGCTTCGGCAAGAAGCCTCAGCCTAAAAAAGACCCGCCACTACAAAGGCGCTTCGCACGACCATGAAGATTTCCGGCTCTTATACTTTGCCTGTGGCGCCCGAGCGCGCGTATCAACTCCTGCAAGACCCAGCGATTCTCGCGCAGGCCATGCCCGGCTGTGAAAGCCTTGAGAAAATCGGCCCCGACGAGTACCGCATGAAGATGAAGGTGCTTCTCGCCGCGCTCTCCGGACAATTTGAAGGCAAGGTGCGCATCACTGACCAGGCCCCTCCCACGAGCTTTCGCCTCATCGTTGAGGGTTCCGGCCGGATAGGCTTCCTGAAAGGCGACGGCCTTTTGAAGCTCGCGCCCCGTTACACGGACTACATTAGTCCCAAGGCTGATGTCCCCACGCCAGCAGCAGAGGTCACAACCGTTGTTTCCTACGAGGGTGATGCCCAAGTCGGCGGCACCATGGCGGCAGTCGGCCAACGGCTGATTGACGGCACCGCCAAAATGATGATCAAGAAGTTTTTCGACAAGCTCGCGTCGCTCGCCACCTAGTTGGTTGACCTAACAGTTGACAGTTGACCTGTACCCGCGCCCGCACCATAATTTCGTCGGAGTTTCTCCATGGGCCTGCAATGCAATCCCAGCACGGCGTCCGCTTTGCTTCTCCTTTCCTCCTGCGTCCTCGGTGCCACCGGTTGCAACAATACTTGCGTGTCCGGCACGCTCAATGGCCCTGGCGGAAGCACCGTCAGCGTCAAAACCGGTGACCCACCACCTTCTTGCTCGCTGAGCACGGCCAGCGGAATGGTTCATCTGGAAATCGGCGCCGCGTCGGGAACCACCTCGTCCCCCTTCGTCATTGCGCCGCTGCGGCCGCGGGTTACGCATCTGTTTGTCACCATCTCCGGTGTCGACGCGCATTCGAGTCCGCTGGCCGTGGACGACACGCCCGGGTGGCAGCCGCTCGCCGCTGCGCTTCCGCAACATCCTGTGCAATTGGATTTGCTGGGGGACCCGGACGAGAACGCCGCTTCCGTGCCGTTTACCGATGCGTCGCTGCCGGCTGGCGCATATCGCCAGAATTCGCCTGCGCCTTGCCAGCGCGCTCTCCGGCGAACCAGCTCTCGAAGCCGGCCGCTGCAGTACGGGCACTCCGCATTGCGCGGTTTTTTCCGACGGACGGGCCTCGGCTCTGGCCTTCCCTGTTTCGCGACCGAACTTGCAAATCGTCCTGGACGGCGCGCCGGGGCATGAACTGTACGTCCCACCCGACGGCGCCGTTGCGCTGGTCATCGAATTGGATCGCGACCGCACGTTCCTCTGGCCCTCCGGCGATTCGTTCTTCCTTGCTCCCGTTTTCCATTTGCGCGTCCAGCTACCTGCCAACGTTGCTGAAAACTGATCTTGCCGGGGTCGACAGTTTGTTGAATAGAGAACCGGTTAGCAGGTTCACTCGCCTCTCATGGGACGA
>DATGEY010000012.1:0-11753 GCA_035309625.1 Candidatus Acidiferrum sp. | reverse complement strand
TCGACGCGATGCGCGGCGTCATGCGGGCAGGCGTAAACGCAACTGGGCTCCGGATAGTCGTTGCATAAATTACAACTGGTCGCCTTGCGCACCACTCTCGCCTTTTTCGCCTTTTCCTGCCCCGCGGCCAGCGCGGCGATCTCATCGCTGACCGGGCCCTCCACGCTGAATTCCTGCAAGTTGATGTTCCCGTAAGGACAATTGTTGGCGCAAAGGCCGCAACCGATGCACCAGTCTTCAATAATCACCTCCAGCGAATTCTGCCGGCGGATCGCGCCCACCGGACACCCCACCATACAGAGCGGATCGCGGCAATGGCGGCATGAGGTCGCGATGAGATAACGGTCGAGCCGCAAGCCATCGCGGATCAGCCGGGTGACACCGCCATGCGCGTCGGCGCAGGCAGTAACGCATTGGTCGCAGCGCGTGCAGCGATCGAGATCGAGCACCAGCAGGTTCTGCGCTTCCATAAGCCCCTGGCGCAGAAATTCATCCACGGGCACGTTGCTGACTGTCTTGAATCGGGCCTGGTTTTCGCGCAGACGTTCTGTGCTCACTGCCTCCAGGCGGTCGCGAATCTGCGGGAACCGCCGCAACATTTCCCCGAAGTCTGCCGCCGTGATGCGCACCACCTCTACGTGGTCCAGGGCCGAACAATTGGCAGTGCGCTTGCCTCCGCCCAGCAGCCCGATCTCACCGAAGTAGTTCCCCTTGGAGAGATACGCCAGCACCAGTTCGCCCCCCGGATATTTCTCGCTCACCTTTACGAACCCGATGCGAACCAGATAGAAGGCATCGGCAAAGTCGCCCTGCCGGAATATGACCTCGCCGGGCGCATAGCGTATCAGCTCCACTTTTTCGCGCATGTCGTCAATGAATTCCTGCGTCAAGGCCGACAGGATGGGGACGCTGCGCAGGTGGGTTTCAAGCGCCCGCTGCCGATAGTTGCTCTCCAGTTTGGCCCGGAAGGTCTTGTTCTTCTGCAGCACGTCGAGCACATTGCGCAGCATCTCCAGGACCACGCAGTCGGTGGCAGCGCGTGCCGTGGCCGAACGCGGATAGAAACTCATACAGGTCATTTCGCCAAACAGGTCGCCCGCGTTAAGCTGCGCCACCGGATTGTCGTAGGAAAGTTCTACCGGCGCGTCAATCGAGATATGGGTGCGGGCAAAATTTTCATCTTTGCGCGGGTCCTCCCGCCTGCCTACCAGTTTGTTCTCCAGGATGTTGAACAAGGCGCTGGGGCCTTTTTCCGAATTCACGTGCGCGCGTGGGCTTGAAATGAAAATATCAATCTGTCCTTCCAGGATGTAGTAAGCCGTGGAACCGTAGTCGCCTTCGCGGAAGAGTAATTCTCCCTTCTTGACCGCGCGCATGGTCACCGAACCGCGATTCAATTCGAGAAACGTTCCGGAAACACCCTGGAAAACCGGGAGCCGCAAAAGATCCTCGGTTTCGCAGGAAAGTCCGGATTGAAGCTTTTGTCCGACGGCGACCTTATTGGTGAGCGCGCCGGTGGGGCATGAAACCATGCATTCGCCGCAAGAGACACAGGTGGAACCGCCCATGGGGTTATTGAGATCGAAAGCGATTCCCGCGTCGTAACCTTTGCCCTGGCGCGCAATCACAAAGTTCTGCCGCAAATCGGCGCAGGCGCGCACGCAGCGGTCGCACAGGATACAGGCGGCATGGTCCACCAGAATGGTCAGCGACGAATCGTCTTGCCCCCGTGTCACTTCGCGGCGGGGATAGCGGGTCTCCTGGGCGCCATATTCCTTGGCCATCCTTTCCAGCTCGCAATCCCCGGTGCGCTGCTGGCGAACGCAGGGCACGAGATGATCGGCCATCATCAGCTCCAGCAGGGTCTTGCGCGCCGCCATCACCTCATCCGTTTTAGTTCGTACCACCATGCCCGGGTCCACATGCCGGATGCAGGCAGCGGCATAGGCGCGCCCGCCGACATCCACCACACACATGCGGCATACGCCCACCGGGGTTTCATTCTGCTGATGGCAGAGAACCGGAATCTCAATGCCGTTCATGCGGGCGGCGTCGAAGACGGTGGTCCCGGCTGGAACCTTGATGGCCTGCCCGTCAATCGTGAGCTCGACGGTCGATGACGTGGAGGCGGTTGGATGGCTCACGTTCTTGCTCCCTTGAAGCAAACCCCTGCCGGACAACGCCGGTTCAACAGGTGTTCTTCAACTTCCGGACGGAAGTGCTTGAGTACCGACTGAATGGGAGTCGGCAGGAACTGCCCCAATCCACAAATGGAAGATTGTTTCAGCGCGTGTGAAAGCTCTTCTACCAGAGCGTCGTCCGAGAAGCGGTAGCTGCCCTGGGTCCATCCCTGCAGGATTTCCACCAGCTTCTGCGATCCCAGGCGGCAGGGGACGCACTTGCCACAGGATTCATTGCGAAAGAAACGCTCAGCATTGAGCGCCATATCGAGCATGCATCGGCCCTCGGCGCAAACCACAATTGCGCACGAGCCCACCATGGAGCCGGCCTTGTTCATGGTTTGCCAATCCATGGGAAGGTCGGCCATCGAAGCCGGCAAATATCCGGAAGAGGGCCCCGAGGGAGCAAAGCCGAGCAACTTGCGTCCGCCCGAGACGCCGCCGCCGTATTTGTCGATCAGCTCGGAGTACTTTGTTCCCATGGGAACTTCATAGATTCCCGGAGTTTCCACATCCCCGGTGATGCCGGCGAATTTCAATCCTGTAAACCCGTTAGCGCCGTGGGAGTTGAACCAATCTCCGCCCCTGGCGGCGATGCCGGCGGCAAAGGCCAGGGTTTCGACGTTGTTGATGATCGTCGGCTTCCCCCACAGACCTCCGTGAGCCATGAAAGGAGGCTTATTGCGCGGCTCGGCACGCTTGCCTTCAATAGCTTCCAGAAGGGCTGTCTCCTCGCCGCAGATATATCCCCCGGGGCTGACGAAGAGAGTGATTTCGAATGAGAGGTCCGTTCCCATGATGTTCTTTCCCAGGAAGCCATTTTGGGAAGCGCGGCTCAACTCTCCTCGGATAATGTCCTCTTGCTCCTGATACTCATGACGGATATAAAAATATCCGCGATTGGCCCCGGTGCACAGCCCGGCCAGGATCATTCCCTCGATGACCAGGTGCGGCAATTGCGTGAGGATAAACCGGTCTTTAATCGTCCCCGGCTCGCTTTCGTCGGCGTTGCAGATGATATATTTTTCCGGCGACGGCGAATTGCGCACCGTCTCCCACTTCTGGTGCGTGGGATATCCGGCGCCGCCCATGCCGCGCAGCCCTCCCTCCTTGATCCTGGCCAGAAGTCCGGGCCAATCGCGCGATCGCACGAATTCTTTCAGCGCAGAGTATGACCTCACTCCGTCGTAGGGGTCGCTTGCCAGGGGCACCTGGCGAAGACGGTAAATGGATCCTGGTGGAACAGCGCCCCCAATCGCCTGCACCACGGCGGAAACCGCCTCTTCCGGTGAGAAGCCGTCGTAATAGCGGTCATTAATGACAAAGGAAGGGGCATGGTCACAGCGCCCCACACAGGAAACGTTGTGGATCGTCAATTCGCCTTCAGCCATGCCCTGGAATCTCTGCTCCAGCTTTTGTTGCAGGGCCGGCGCGCCGCGCAGATGGCAGCTCATGTCATCGCAGATCTTTACCGTAACTCTGGCGGGAGGCCGAAGATAGAAGTGGGGATAATAACTCGCGATGGCGTGCACGTCGCGCAAGGCCAGGCCGCGGCTCGCGGCGATTCGCTTCAACTCCTCAGCCGGAAGGTATTCAAACTTCCGCTGAATGTCTTTGAGTTCCTCGAATATGCCATCCGTCTTATGTTCAACGGGCAGCACTTTAAAAGGGGCAGACCCAGACACGATGGACTATTTCCTTCTGAGTGTAAAAACTAAACCACTTTAACCGCAGGGGAAAGGCTGTGGGCGGACTATAACAGACAAACAACGCTCTCGTCTACTCAACAATGGCCTCCACGCCGTGGTCCACATTCTTTGGTTGCGTTTTGTGCTGACACGGAGTAAAAAATACAGTTTCGACCAACTTAGGGGAAGCCATGGCTGAAGCTCGAGTTTGGCAAAAGGCTGTGTTGCGAGCCGCCCTTGCGGGTATCTTCTTTGGCTGTTTTCTCAGCACACAGGTTGCTGCGGCGCAGGCCAAAACCGGCAGTACAGTGGTTTCAAAATATGTCGGCCCCGGCTCCTGTAGCGCCACCGCCTGTCATGGCAGCGTGCAGCCGCGTTCGGTGACCGGCGTCCTGCAAAACGAATACAGCACCTGGGTGGTGCGGGACACGCACTTCAAAGCCTTTCGCAACCTTGATAACCCGGTGTCTCAGCGCATTGGACGCCTGCTTGGAATCGGTAATCCCACCACTTCCCCCAAGTGTCTCGCCTGCCATTCTCTCGTGGTTCCAGCCGAAGTGAAAGCGCGCGACTTTGACGTCGAAGGCGTGAGCTGCGAGAGCTGCCATGGGCCCGCCTCCGCCTGGCTTGGGTCGCATACGTTGAAAGGCTCGACAACAGGGAAATCGGTTGCCCTGGGAATGTTCGATATCCGCGATGCCGCGCATCGCTCCGAGAAGTGCCTCTCCTGCCATCTGGGTACTGCTGAAAAAGAGGTAGACCATGAGATGATCGCGGCCGGGCATCCTGATCTGGTCTTTGAGCTGGATTCCTACAGCGCTATCCAACCTCCACACTGGAAGCCCTCTCCCGATCCCAACCACGATGTGCGCCTGTGGGCCGTGGGACAAGCCATTGAACTGCGTGAAGCTTTAAAAAGATTGGCCCGGCGCGCTCAGGGCTCCCACTGGCCTGAATTTTCCGAGTACGACTGCTTTAGCTGCCATCACAGCCTGAGCAGCCCGGAGGGTAGTTGGCGCCAGGAGCGTGGTTATGAGCACCGGGCTATTGGTTCGCCGCCATGGGAGAGCTCCCATTACACCATCTTCCGCATCCTGGCGAAGGAAGTAGATCCCGCGGCCAGCCAGCAGCTCGAAACCCAACTGGAAGCTGTTTATGAGGTCGCGAGCAATTGGAATAGCTCGCGTAAAGAAATCGCCGACAACGCCTTGGCCGCCAGTGAACTGGCCGACCGCTTCGTGGCTGAGATTAATCAAGCCAGCTTCGATAAGGCGCGCACAATCCGTCTGTTGCAGTTGATTTCAGCCCAGGGAGACGCGATTTCGAATCAGGACACGCGCTCGGCAGAGCAGGCGGCCATGGCCCTGGACACGATTTTTCTCTGCTATGAAAAACAGGCCGGCAGCCACCCCGCTGTTCGCGCCGCTATTGACGGGCTGTTCCAGGAACTGAATAACCCGTCAGCCTACAACGCTCCCCGCTTCAGCTCGCAGATGCACAAAGTAAGCGCCGCGCTGCGCAAGGCGGGCATTGCGGGACAGTAAGTCAAAAGCTCAACCACAAAGGACGCAAAGGCGAACGAAGAAAACACAGAGGAAGTCGTGTTCTGAGTAATGGATTTCCATTGCACACGAATACACTCCACTTCCTTTGTGCCCTTCGCGGTTAGACTTTGTGTCCTTTGTGGTTAAACCTACAGCGTGGGATTGCGCGGGAATTTCTGGTATGGCAACCTCACTCCTCGCAGGCTGAGCTGATCGGCGCGGATGGCCGTGGGTGCATCAAAACCCTGCGCAGCCTGGGCCGAGACGAAATCATCCTGCTCGACGCCATCTCCGCTGATTCCCAGCCCTCCCACCAGAACGCCGTTTTTGTAGAGCGGCACACTTCCCGGGAAAAAGACAACGCCGTTTTGATTGGGATTGGCCGGTTGGCTTCCGTTGGTGCACGGGTTCGCCAGATCAGATTGATAGAGACCGAAAAACGGCCCCGCGGCGGTGCCGTCAATTCCGGGTGGAAAGAATGGCTGAGCCCCAAAACCGATGGTGCGGTTGGTTACGGCGGTCTTCGGCGGGACCCCGGGAAGATCGTTGGGGTTCACGCTAGCGCTGCTGAAATAAGCCATATTGCGGGCCTTGGCCACGGCCACATCGACGCTGAACACCGTGGCATCAGGCATGCGATTGAGCGCCAGAAGGGTGCCATCCAGGTCGGCAACGGCAATCGCAAACCTTGCCCTCTGCCCATCGGGCAGGCGGATGATGGCACGCGTCTGGTTCGCGGTCGCGATTGCCTGGTTCACAATGTTCTGCACGTCGGCCTGCGTTAACCCGCCGATCAATCCGGCCTTCACCTGGATCAAGTCTCCCTCGG
Organism: Candidatus Acidiferrum sp.; assembly: GCA_035309625.1. GTDB lineage: Bacteria > Acidobacteriota > Terriglobia > Acidiferrales > UBA7541 > Acidiferrum. The sequence goes on along the minus strand of DATGEY010000012.1, from coordinate 5,512 downwards.
GCACCGCCCCTGGGCTCGCAACCGGACCCACCAGAAAACCGCCGGTGAAGGTGCCCGCATTCACGCCGGCAGGACGCGTGGTTTGAGTGACAAATGGCAGCGAGACACCGTCAATCACCACCACGCCAGGCGCAGCCGGAGCGGCCCCAAAACCCGCATTCACGGCGCCGGAGAAGGCGGCGAATTCGGCGACGCTGGCAGACGCTCCCGCCACCCCGATGCCTCCTACCAGCCGGCCGTTCTTGAATAAAGGTATGCCGCCGGGGTTGACCGCGTTGGGATCCGAATCCAGGACATCCGGCTTGCCGGTGATAACTCCTAATCCGAGCTGAAGACCACTGATGGAACGCGCCGGTGCAATCGCCTGTCCGGGAAGAAACGTCACATTCAGCGGACAACCGCGATTGGTGTTTTCAATGCCGTAAAGGGCGCCGTTGGGGGCATTGGTAATACCGGGCGGAAAATGTATTCCACTGATGTAGCGCACCGTCCGGGAGGAGAGCGGGGCCTGATCGTTGCTGAAGAAGGCGGCGGTGCGCGCCAGCGCGACTGCGAGTTCGGTTGCCGGGACATTCGCGCCGAAGTTTCCCGCGGCTGTTGCCGGCGCTCCACTCTTCTGGTAAACCGCCAGGACCTGGCCTCCGCGGTCGGTTACGGCGATTACGATGGCAGCATCCACCGACGTGGCCGCCGCCTGCACGGCGTTTTGCACGTCCACGGAAGTCAGCCCTGGCAATGGAGGCGAGGGTTGAGCCGGAATAGTTACAGTGTGCCCTCCACCGCATCCCGTGACCAGGACTGGCAGCAAGGAGATAGCTAAGAAAAATCCAATCCCGCGAGTTTTCCGTAATATTTTCAGAACTTTTCCTGTCTGCTAGATTGAACAAACAATTCCGTTGGTGCGTTTGGGGCAACGCGTAGTTTACCAACTCTTCCTTATGGGCACCACAACCACCGTCAGCGGGACAGCCGAGGCGTCGGGAAGCTGGAAGTGGAGCGTCAGCCTGAAGCTGGCGCGGTCGCGGAGTGCGCCAAGCGAAAACAGGGTTTGATGTTCTTATGCGCTCTTCCGTCTCTCCTTTGGTGCGCGGCCCGACGACTCGTTCAGGCTCACGGCCGCGCGGATCAACGCCCTGAACGCGTCCTCGTCGATCGCTTCGCCCTCGTGGAAGTCGATTGCGCGCCTGACCTTCCCGTCAAGGCTGGAGTTGAATAGACCTGAAGCCCTGCAGCGTCAAGCTTCGCCAGGGATAGATGGCGTGAGGAGCAGGAGTATGAAATTGGCTTGTGAATAAGGCGAAGGTCGAACCAAAGACTGAGAAAAAGCTGCAGTTTCATCGCTTTTTACTTTTATGTACTTTCGCTCGAGTACCCGCCGACGCTTTCCGCTTCGATTTGATCTGATTGAAAGCAATGGCGTCACGGACGAGATTTTTTAGAGCACGCTCATTAATCTTATCGCCCTCGAAAAAATCGATCGCCCGCCACGTGTTGCCTTTGAAGCCCGCGTTGAAGAACTTGTCAGGATCTGGCAGGCTCGCCCCGTGGGCAAAGGTAAGCTTCACCTTATCTTTGTGGGCGTTGCCGACGGCGATGATTCCGTCACGAGACCACACGGGGCTTCCCATCCACTTCCATTCTTCGACGATCTCCCGGTCGGCCGCAAGGATGCTCTTGCGGATGCTGGCGAGCGTTTTGCCACGCCAGTCTGTGAGTCCCGCGATCAGTTGGTCAATACGTTCCGATGGATTCATTGGATCTTTATACCTCGAATTCTTGTCCCGTTTTCATGGGAGCAGTTTTATTGGGGAACCTTGGTGACTTTGCCCAAAAAATCGGCTAAGCGCAACATGATCTAGATCCCGTCATACATCTACTATTTTTCTGAACGCTCCGCTTCGCTTCGCGTTGGCCTTCGGCGAGCGGAAGAGGGTCTTTTCCTTGGCTTTCCCAGGGCTTACGCGCCTGGGCTACATTCTGCCGCCCCTGTTCGGGGCTATAGCTTGGCGATGCCCGCTTTCACGTTTCCCCGAAATTTTGCGAGGAATCACCAAAACCGTCATTTTTTATGCAAAGCTAGCCGGCGTGGCCTGCAAGCGGCACTTCTGGAACAGAAGCTCAGGTGCGCGTTGGCGCATCGGATCGTGATGTCGCGCTGGCCACCGACAGGATGACTCCGGCAAACAGCAGCGTGTCGGCAAAGTAGTTGATCCCCTCTACCTTCACTCCAATACCCGGTTGGGATAGCGCCCCGATCATCACCGGTCCATAGATGACCAGGACCGTCAGCAAAATCCAACCGCCGACACAGGCTGCCACGGTACGCGTTTTCCTGTTCAGCAGAATACTTCCCCCGGCAAGGAGAAGGGCCGCGCCGGTCAGATAGTCAATGAGCACGCGCCCGGGAATCCACGCGGGCATCTCTTTTTGCAGCGGGACTCCGGGAAGTCCCAGCGGATGCAGAAAGTGCTGAATGCCGAAGAATATTGCGGCGAGCGCGATCACGATGCGGCCCACCGTGATCAGCGTGGTCCGGACTGGCCCGCGCCATCCGGCGTTGGGGCGGTGGGGGGCGATGGCCGCAAAAATCCAGCCGGCGCCGCCGAACGACGATTCGCGGAAGACGATGGTCCAGGTAATTCTGGCGTGCAGGTGCCTCAGCCCACTGGGAAGATAGAGCATCGCGACAAACATGAACATCATGATTCCGACCAGCAGGCCGGACCAGCGTACCCCGATTTTGGCGGCGATGCTCAGGGACGCGGCGATCAGCGCGCCGCCGACGAAATATACCCAGAACATACGCCCTGGCATGTACTTCGGCACCAGGTCCTTGACGAATTCCGGGCCGAAGAGATGGAGTGCGCCGAAGACCGCCAGCGGGACGGCGAAACACAGATTGCTCAAAGCCACGATCTTGTCCAGGCCGCGGGCCTGGGCGATCTCGTTTTTCGCGGCCCATGATCCGATCAGGAAAACCGCGATGCCGGCGGAGCACATTGCGGCCGCGGTGTCAGAGGTTGCGAAGAACGCGGCGAGAATGGCGGGGTGCATGGGTTTTTGCTGATTTCGTACAGAGCCTCAGAATTCTACTACGCGGGAAGCCGGACGGGGTGGGCCACCGCGTCCGTGATGCTCGTCACCGATTTAGCCCAAAGCAATCCTCGAGAGGCAATATCGCACCCTAAACCGAACACGGGGGGGCGTACATTGGAAGTTATTCAAACGGACTATAAATATAACCGAGTATGGGAATGCTAAAGACGATGTGAATCCAGCGAACAATCGAACGTTTGGTGGCATCTTTCATGATTAATTTGTCCTCCATTTATCGGTGATACCGTGTCATTTACTCAGGCCTGGCTTTGAAATTGTATCAACAGATTTCAGTTCATGTGCGCTGCAATCGGCCCAATGCCCAGGTGTGACGCCCGGCCGACGATGCGCGGTCAAGGATCCCTCCGGTGAACGAAACCAACGATGAGACCAACTAGCATTCCGATTGACCCAACAAACAGGACAACGAAAATGTCTCCCGACACGAGCGAGAGCAACCAACCCATCAAGAGGCCGAGCGCTATTCCGATAATCGTGGACTTCAATACGTTCTTCACTTTTAGACTGGTACCTCCCAAACAGCGTGACACTGATAGCAATCGTTGAAATCATTTCTTTCGTTATTTCTTTGTCTACAGTTGTTTAGAGCAATTTCACAATTGGTGTATCCCGCACAGGCACCGGGGCTGAAGCCCAAAACAAATCATAAAACCACTCAACGCACGGCTGAAAGCCGTGCTCTTCCACGGTGGGGATACAGCAATTGTGAAACTGCAATAGTTTTTCATATAAGGGAAAAACAGTTATTACACACGGGCGAAAAAAACCTAGATCCCTCCGCTCCGCCGCAAAAAGCGCGGCTCCGGTCGGGATGACAAAACTGGAAAACCCTACAGAAATAGCTGAAGTTGCTTAGCAAACAGCAACGACCAGGACAGTGGCGTCGTCCTCAAACTCGCCGCCGCAGAAATCGGTGACGCGATCAAGCAAGCAACGGTGAAGCGCCTCCGCTGACAGTTGACGGTTGCCGCGCGAGGCCTCGGCCAGGCGCTTTTCGCCAAACTCCTCGCCGTTTCCGTTCACCGCCTCGCTCAGGCCATCGGTAAACATCACCAGGCGGTCTCCGGGACGCAGCTCGATCTCGCCCTGTTCGTAAACACACGCCTCGAAAGCACCCACGATCAGGCCGCCTTGTTCCAGGCGTACCTGAACCCCGTCTTCCCGGGTCAGGACAGGTGGGTTGTGTCCGGCGCTCGTGTACTGCAGGGTTTTGCGGTCCACATCCAGCAGGGCATAAAAGAGGGTGATGAACTTACCCTCCGTGGTGTTACTCGACATCACGCGGTTGACCTTCTCCGCCAGTTCCCTGGGCGAGGTGTTCTCGGTCGCCAGCCCCTTGACCACTGCCTGGAGGTTCGACATCAGCAGAGCGGCCGGCATTCCCTTGCCGGAGACGTCGGCGATGCAGAACCCCAGCCGGCTCGCACCAAATTTGTAGACATCAAAATAGTCGCCTCCGACGATGCGCGCCGGCCGCCAACTACCCGAAATTTCCAGACCCGCCATCTGCGGAATTTCCTTGGGCATGAGCGCCTGCTGGATTTGCCTGGCCTCCTCGTACTCCTGGGCCTGTTTGCGAAGACGCAAACTGGGCGTTTCAATACCGAACTGCTGGGCGTACTCAGAGTTGAGCCGGGGCCAATCGAACTTCATGGCCTCGGCGCCGACGATGCGGCCGATGGGAGTTCCGATGAGAAGGCGATCCAGAACATCGAAACAAATGTGCCACCCGGCAGCACCCATGGAGATGAAGCCGCGATCGATGTTGTGCCACAGCGTCAGGCGCGTGCCGCCGCCAATGGCTTCGAGTTCCCACCGGATATCCTTGTCACCCCAGTTGTACTCAAGCACCTTGGGAGCGTCGGCTCGCGTCACAGTTGTTTCGGAAACCTGCGGCTTGGGCGCTCTCACCGTGGTGAGCTTCACCGTGGTTCCAACCGTACCCAGGCTCCCATCGGCATCGAAGGGCGCCCACTCGCGCAGATGCGCCGGGTCGGTGAGCGCCTGCCAGACTTTTTCCGGCGAGTGGCGCAGTTCTCTGACGAGAATGAGCGTCCACTTCTCTCCGTCCTTTCGTACCTGCGCCCCGCTGGCCGGACCCGGTGTGTACTGCTCGCGATCGGTCATCATCTTCTCCTGGTCTTCCTTTGCGTTGGAGTTGATTGATCCATGTGGTCGAGGTAGCGTTCGAGTGCATCCACGTGAGCGGACCAGAACCGGCGGAACGGAGCCAGCCAGGCATCCACCTCCTGAAGTGGGTCAGGTTTCAGCCGGTAGAGACGACGCTGTGCGTCCACCGTGGCTTCCACGAAACCGGCCTCGCGCAATACGCGCAGGTGCTTTGACACGGTCGACTGCGGCATACGAAGTTGACGCCCGATCTCTCCCACCGACT
>DATGEY010000011.1:0-33439 GCA_035309625.1 Candidatus Acidiferrum sp. | reverse complement strand
ACGATCAGCGCAAACAGCAAATGCAGGAACAACAACAGCGGCAGCTCCAGGAACTGGAGAGAAAACACGATCAGCAACAGCAGCAGGTGCAACAGCGCCAGCAGCAGGAGCATCAGCAGCAGCGCCAGCAAGCGCCTCCGCCCCGTCAGCAACCGCAGGAGCGCCCAAAGCAACAGGAAAGGCCGAATCAGCAGGACAAGTCTAAGGACAAACCGCCGAAGTCCTGAGGATCAGCAGCGAGCGGTCTGGGGGCGGCACCTATGAGGCGCCGCCCCTTTTTTGCGGGTATGGCGGTTGCCGCGGGGATGCTTTTGGAATGGAGCTGGCACATGCAATGGTGCAAGGAGTTCGCATAAACTCCATGTACTGCTATGGCACAGCGACGCAAACGCTCGTTATCACCCAGAAAGCATGGACAGGGCGCAGTCTCCATTCAAATTTTGCCGATAACCGGGCTGCCGGAGATCCGCGAAGGCGACGACCTGGCCAGAGTTATTCTGGAGAGCACGCTTCGGCAGCGGATGGAATTTCAATCCGGCGATGTTCTGGTTGTTGCGCAAAAGATCGTTTCTAAGGCCGAAGGGCGCACGATGGTACTGTCCGCTATACGGCCTTCAGCCCAGGCGCTGCAGTTGGCGGCGCAACGTAAGAAAGACGCACGGCTCGTGGAGGTGATTTTACGGGAATCCCGCCGCATCGTGCGTACGGATCCGGTGCTCATAGTGGAAACGCATCACGGATTTGTTTGTGCCAATGCCGGCGTTGACCACTCCAATGTGCCGGGTGACGAGGTCGTTACCCTTCTTCCGCGCGATCCGGATGAATCCGCGTGGCGCCTGGCCTCCGAGATTCGTCGCGCGACCAAAAAGCGCGTCGCCGTCCTCATCAGTGACACTTTTGGCCGGCCGTGGAGGCTGGGTCTCAGCAATGTCGCCATCGGTGCCTCCGGCGTACCTGTGCTTCGCGACTTGCGCGGCATGCGAGACCGCCATGCGAAACCTCTGCAAGCCACCATTCTGGCGGCCGCCGACGACCTCACTGCGGCGGCCGGCCTGGTCATGGGCAAGTCCGAAGGAATCCCCGCCGTCATTGTTCGCGGCTATCGTTATCGGCCTGCGGACGAGCGAGCCACCCGTATTATTCGCCCAGCCGCTGAAGACCTCTTCCGCTAGCCGAAGGAGACGCGCCCCGAATAGAAATCTTTCGGCAACCGTGTCATCCTGAAGCCGCTCTTGAGGATTGCAGAAGGAAATGCATCGCGCATAATTTCAGCCGTGACCACTAAAATTATTCCTCTCGTATCCAACGAAATTGCCGGTTCGCTCGGGGCCCGCTACCTAGATCGCGCGAGCGCTCTTCGTCTGGCCGAAAATGCCGCGCTTCCGGATCTGCTTGCAGCCGCAAGCCAGGTTCGCGCCCAGGGGAAGGGAAACGTAATTTCCTTCTCCAAAAAAGTTTTCATTCCGCTGACCACCCTCTGCCGCGATTACTGCGGCTACTGCACGTTTCGAAAAGATCCCGGCCAGCCTGGCGCACACTTCATGACCCCCGACGAAGTCGTCGCGCTGGCGGAACAAGGGCGCGCCGCGGGCTGTAAGGAAGCCCTGTTTAGTTTAGGCGATCAGCCGGAGCGGATTTTCCCAGAGGCTCGCGAGTTTCTGCGCTATCACGGCTTTGCGCGTACACTCGATTATCTTGCAGCGATGTCCGAGCTGGTGCTTGATCGCGTTGGGCTGTTGCCTCATGCCAATCCCGGGGTGATGGACCGCGCAGCGCTGGAGCGGCTGAAGCAATCGAACGCCAGCGTGGGGTTAATGCTGGAGTCCGTGAGCGTCCGCCTGATGCGCGACGGTCTGCCGCACGCCAAGGCTCCCGACAAAGTTCCGACTTTGCGCCTGCGGACCATCGAAGAAGCCGGGAAACTATCCATGCCTTTCACAACCGGAATTCTTATCGGCATTGGTGAGACGATGGAAGAACGCATCGATGCACTGATTGCGATTCGCGCCCTCCAGGAAAAATACGGCCACATCCAGGAAGTGATTGTGCAGAATTTCCGCGCCAAGCCTGAAATACCCATGGCGCATCATCCCGAACCTTCCCTCGACGAGATGTTGCGCACGGTGGCGATCGCGCGGCTGATTCTAGGGCCACGCATGAATCTGCAAGCGCCGCCAAATCTCAGTTACGCCGATTTTCCGCGCTTGCTTGGGGCGGGCATCAACGATTGGGGCGGCATCTCCCCGGTCACCAAGGACTTCATCAATCCGGAAGCCGCCTGGCCGCAGATCACCAAGCTGCGCGAAGAAACGGAAGCACACGGTTTCAGGTTGCGGGAAAGACTGGCCATCTATCCGGAATTTGTGACGAACGCCAAGTTTCTGACGCCTTTCGTACGTGAGCGGGTGCAGCGCCTGGCCGGCGCGGAGGGGTTCGCAGCGTAAACTGCCGCGCTTTCATGCCCTCGTCAAAGCAAAACTATGTCGTGGCCTTGGCCGGCGGAGTAGGCGCTTCCAAGCTGTTGCTCGGTCTTCACGACCTGATGGATCCGCGCAATTTAACGGTAATCGTGAACACTGGCGACGATATCGTGCTTCATGGTTTGAAAATTTCGCCCGACCTGGACATCGTGACTTATACCCTCGCCGGCATTGTGGATACGACCAAAGGCTGGGGTTATCGCGGCGAGACGTTTCACGCGCTCAAGCGTCTAGCGGAACTGGGCCGTGCCAATTGGTTCAATCTCGGCGATCGAGATCTGGCCACCCACATCCATCGATCGGCGATGCTGGCAGAAGGGAAATCTTTGAGTGAAGCTGCTGAAGCAATTCGCACCGCGTTCGGTGTGCAGGAGCGGATCTTGCCGATGTGCGATCAAGCGGTACCGACCATCCTAGACACGGACGAGGGAAAATTGCATTTCCAGGAATATCTGGTGAAGCGCCGCGCGGAACCGGTGGTGCGCGAAATCCAATGTAAGGGAGCCGACAAGGCGCAACCGGCAAACGGCGTCCTCGACTCGATTCGCCAGGCAGATTGGATTGTCATCTGCCCGAGCAACCCGCTTATCAGTATCGGCCCCATTTTAGCGGTTCCCGGAATTTGCGACGCAGTGCGGGCTCGGAAGGAAAGTGTCACCGCTATTTGTCCGATCGTGGGTGGCAAATCGTTGAAAGGCCCATCGGACAAGATGCTGGCGCAATTGGGTCATGAACCGTCGGCATTGGGTGTGGCCAGGATGTACGCAGATTTTACCGGCACGTTTGTGATCGACCCCACAGATCAAGCGCAAGCGGAGTCTATCCGGAAGTTGGGAATGCGGGTCGCCATCGTCCCCACGGTGATGAAGACACGCGCGCAAAAGCGTAAACTAGCTCGTTCCGTGCTGGCGATCAACGCGTAAATCCGCTTGCACTTGCGAGTGCTGCCGTTCAAACGCAAAATCGAAACTCATTTGCGCCAATTGCCGCAATTCGTTCCCGGTCATGCCGAGATCGCTGGCGTGCTGATATTCCTGCAACAGAGTGGTGTGGAACATGGCCGGATCGTCGGTGGACAGCACAATCGGAATGCCATTCCGAAATAGACTCGGGAGTGGGTGATGTTCCATGCCCGCGCGGAGGCGGCCCAACTGCAGCGCCAGCGCTCCGGTGCAAATATTGCTATGCGGGCAAATCTCCAACGGAATCCGGCGATCCGCCAAGAGATCCATCAGGTCTCGATCATGGATGGCGGCAATACCGTGACCAATCCTTTCCGCGCCGAGAAGTTCAACGGCCTCGCGAATCTTTTCCGGGCCGCCGACTTCTCCGGCATGAATCAGCCGGTGCAATCCGGCCGTTGCGGCCTGATCGTACACACGGCGCAGGTCCTTGGTAGGAACGCTCAACTCGTCGCCGCCAATTCCGAAAGCGATAATCGATGGTGACGCGCATTGGCGGGCGGCATCCACCACCCGGCTGGCGGCTTCCGCGCCAAACTGGCGAACGGCATCGAAAATCCAATTGATGCGGAGTCCGCGCCGGACGAAGGGCTCCACCGCGGCAAGAATGCTCGCAAAGTTGTCTTCGACGCGTTGCTGGCGCAGCAGCATCACGCCCACGGAGATGGTCACTTCAGCGTAAACGACGCGCTGCGACAAAAGGTATTCAGCAAGGTGACGAGCAATCAAGGCGAAATCTTGCGGATCGCGCAAGAAGGAAGTCACCCATTTGAAAGTCTCCAGAAAATCCCCGAAATTGCGGTAAGCATAGCGGCGTCGCACTTCTTGCTCCGTGACCGTAATGCCGTGTCGCGCGGTGAGTTCGCAGACCGTGGGCGGCTGCATGGAGCCTTCCAGGTGGAGGTGCAGCTCCGCCTTGGGAAGAGAGGCGATGCTTTCTGGCAGCATACCCGGCGTAGTCACCGTTAATGAGGCAAAGCAGGCTTACCGGCATTGGTCCAGGCGGTGAGCCAATAAGAACCTACATCGGTAGCGGCGTCCGAGAGCTGGCGAATCAGAGTGCCAGCGGACTGGTTATAGAAACGATCGAAGTATTCGTCGTTATAGGACTTATTCTCCAAACGCGCGCTGCGATCCGCCAGCTGAATGACTTCCAGCGAACTGTGCGCGCTGAGGCATGCTTCAAACGCGTGATCGGTGGGATCGTTGATGAAGGAAGCGTCGTTCGGGCGCATCGGGAAAAACGAAGAGAAGCGATCGATGAGCGTGGCGCCGAAGCGCTCATCGATGCCCGTTTGATTTGTAAGGTGGCCGTCGAAATTGTCGGTGGTGTTAAAAGGGTCGCGCGCTTCCGCCACGTAATAAGCCAGAATGGCGGCGTCGAGTTTGACTTCGTCCCAGCGGCCCAGTTTCATCGCTTCGGTAAGTTTTTGGCTATAAACCCCAATCTCCCAGGGCAGCAGCCCGTTGGAATCTATCTTCGATTTGCCGTATTTGTTGACCGCGGCCTTGTAGCTACGTGGCAGCGCGTCGAACGGGAAGCGTCCGTACTTGTCCAGCCGGATAAAGTGATTATGACGCTGGAGCGGAGCTTTCGCTTCGGCGTCCAGCGGATCGGTGACGTGTTGCACCAGGAACGAGCGGTTGTTTTCAAAGTAGGCGCGCAGGTCGCCCGGCAGCGTATCGATGGCTTGGTTGACTACAACTTTTTGACCATTGCCGCCCCACGCGTAGGTGCCCGTCGGAATCAGCGCAAGGCTGGCGGTAATGGCGAGGGCGGCGTTGAGGCACTTTCGGAATGGATTGAGGAACATGCGCCCATCTCACAAGGTTCTAAGCCGGGTTGGCGGCACGCAGCGTGCTGCGCTTGCGTCCATAGTTGTAGTAAATCACGAGTCCAATAGCCAGCCACACGAAGAATCGGATCCAGTTCGTGATTGGCAAGCCAGCCATCAAGAGCAGGCACGTAATGATAGTGACTATGGGCGCAAGCAGGCCGCCCGGCGCGCGAAAAGCCCGTGGCCGATCTGGCTCGCGAAAACGAAGGATCAGCACGCCGCTGGCGACTAATGCGAACGCGAAGAGCGTGCCAATGTTGGAAAGATCCGCCAGCGTCCCAATATCCAGAAGTCCGGCTGGGATGCCCACCAAAAAGCCGGCCATCCAGGTGGAAAAATCGGGCGTGCAATAACGCGGGTGCACCCGGCTAAAAATACGCGGCAGCAACCCGTCGCGAGACATGGCGAACCATACGCGCGCCTGGCCCAATTGAAAAACGAGCAGCGAAGAGATCATGCCCATCAAGGCGCCAAGCAGGACGATGAGGCGCACGCCACTGAAGTGCAGCTTCTTTAACGTATTGACTACCGGGGCGGCATCGTCCGCCAGGGTGTGCCAGGGCACCAGCCCGGTTAATACCACCACGACGCCTACATAAAGAATGGTGCAAACCACAAGGGTAGCAATGATGCCGATGGGAACATCCCGCTGCGGGTTCTCGCACTCTTCCGCCGCGGTGGAGACGGAATCGAATCCAATGTAGGTAAAAAAAACGATGGATCCGCCGGTGAGGATCCCCGGCCATCCATTGGGCGCAAATGGGTGCCAGTTGGCGGGATGAATGAATCGCGAGGCGAACCCGATGAACACCAGAATGGCGACAATCTTGAGCAGCACCATTATGTTATTGGTCTCGGCGGACTCTCGAATTCCTCGAACGAGAATCACGGTCAACAACATGACGATGATGAACGCCGGCCAATTGAAACCTACGTGCCAGCCCGCGGGATACAGCATATTGCCCTGCAAATCCGAAAGTCCGCCGGGCAAGTAGGCGGGCGTAATCCAACGGAGGCTGGGGTGCATTCCAAACCAATCCAATAAATCAACCACGTGCGCGGAAAATCCGACGCTGACGGCCATGTTGCTGACTGCGTATTCAAGGATCAGGTCCCAGCCGATGATCCATGCGATCAGCTCTCCCATGGTGGCATACGTGTAGGTGTAGGCGCTGCCGGCGATCGGGATCATGGCGGCCAGCTCCGCGTAACAAACCGACGCGAACCCGCACACAATCGCCACCAGCACAAAGGACAGAGCAATGGCCGGTCCGGCGCCGGGGCGCCCAAAGGACGCCGAGTGATAAATCAGGTATTCCAACAGCGGCGCATTCAGGATCGATTTGACCTGGAGCTGTTGACCAGCGATCGCGGTGCCAACGATGGTGAAAATTCCCGAGCCGATTACCGCACCGATGCCGAGGGCGGTGAGGCTCAACCACCCCAGTGACTTTTTCAAGCGAACTTCGGCATTCTCGGAATCCGACAGCAACTGGTCGATGCTCTTGCAGCGGAAGAGGGGTGATGCCACTCGTACTCTCCGATCGCATCCTGAAGTCGCTTGACGGACAAGCTAGGTTGGCCAGGATTACGCCTCAATGTACATGGAGCGGCGCAGGCGCGCAACACCGGTGGCCCTTGCCTACATCTGTTCCAATTGCGCGTAACGCTCGACGAATTTCTTGGTGCCGCGCCCAGGAAAACTGACCGAGAGTCGCCGGTCTTCGTCGTCGCCTTCTACTCCGACGATCGTACCGACTCCGTAATTCGGGTGGCGAACCTTCTGACCGAGAAGAGGATTGGCGTCGGCGCCGCGTCTGACCGTCGGCCGTGCGAACCCGCTGGAGCCGACGGAGCGCCGCGGTGCGGAGGGAGGCAGGGACTGGCCTCGCACGCGGCGCAGGAACTCCTCCGGCGAGTAGGAATACTCCGGATCGGGCTCGTAGCGCCTGGTCTGGCCAATCTCCGCCATCGAGCCACGTACCGTCTCCACCAATTCGCCCGGAATTTCCCCAAGAAAGCGCGAGGGTAGGGAAGCCCGAAGCTGCTGCTCATTGCCAAAAACACGGCGATACACCGCCCGCGTGAGGGTGAGCGATTTTCGAGCACGGGTCATTCCCACGTACACCAGCCGGCGTTCTTCCTCAATCCCTTTTTCCTCGTTCAACGCGCGGCTGTGCGGGGAAATACCCTCTTCCATTCCAGTGAGGAACACGTGATCGAACTCCAGGCCCTTGGTGCTATGCAATGTAATCAACGTGACGCCTGGCTTGCCCTCAAAGGAATCCGCGTCGCTCACCAATGCCGCGGCGTCCAAAAAGTCCGTAAAGGATTCTCCGCTCTCGATACCGTCGGCGACCGCGCCAACCAACTCCTCGAGATTTTCGATGCGCGAAACGTCCTCGGGGGCATTGCGATCCTTCAGCATGTCCATATAGCCCGTTACGTCAAGGACGGCGCGCAGGAAATCGGGCGGCGCGCTGTCGGCCAGGGCTTGCTGCAGCTTGGCGATCAGTTCCTGAAAGGCGCGAAGCGGCGCTACGGCTCGTCCGCCTGCCGCGCCAGAAACGAATTTTTCGATGGCCGACCACAAGCTGGAAGTGTCCGTCCGCGCCAGCGCTTGCAAAGCGTCGACTGTGGTTTTACCTATGCCGCGTGGCGGCACATTCAAGACCCGCAGCAGCGAGACGTCATCTTCCGGGTGCATAGCCAGGCGCACGTACGCCAACGCATCCTTTACTTCCGCGCGATTGTAGAAGCTGAACCCGCCGACTAGCTTGTAGCGCAGCCCTCGTCGCCGGAATACCTCTTCAAACGCGCGCGATTGAAAGTTCGTCCGGTACTCGACCGCGCAAGTCTGCGAGAAATCCTCATTGAGAATGCGTTCCAGTTCGCCGGCGACGAATTCGGCCTCGGCCTGGGTGTCGCGTCCCTCGAAGTACTTCAGGTTCGATCCGGCGCCATTCTCGGCGCTTAACGACTTTCCCAGGCGTTCCGGGTTGTTGGCCACCACCGCCCCGGCCGCATCCAGGATTTGCTGCGTGGAGCGATAGTTGCGCTCCAGCTTGATGACCCGTGCGGAAGGGAAGTCGCGCGAGAAGCTCATCAGGATGGAAACGTCCGCGCCGCGCCAGCGATAGATGGATTGGTCTTCGTCGCCGACCACGCACACGTTCTGCTGCGGGCTAGTCAGCAGACGCAGAAGCTCGTACTGCACCCGGTTGGTGTCCTGGTACTCGTCGACGTGAATGTACTGGAAGCGTGCCTGCCATTTTTCGCGAACAGCAGTCGATTCGCGCAGCATCTTGACGGTACGCAGCAGCAGGTCGTCAAAATCGAGGGCGTTGCTTTGCCGCAGGAGTTTCTCGTAAGCGGCGTAAATGTCAGCTAAACGACGGCCGTCTTTATCGATTGCTGCGCTGCGCATGGCTTCCGCGCTCTCCCCGTGGTTCTTTGCGTAGCTGATGCGGCTGAGAATATTTCTTGGGGTTAGCGCATCGTCGTCGATGTCCAGCCCGGCCATGACCAGTTTCACCGCTGCGATCTGGTCATCGTCGTCGTAAATGGCGAAATCGCGGGGCAAGCCGGCATGGGCGGCATCGCGGCGCAGAAGCCGCGCGCACAGCGAATGAAATGTCGAGAGCCACGGCTGCGCAGGGGGCACGCCGGCGCGAAGCAGCAGGCCGGAAACGCGGTTGCGCATTTCTTCGGCGGCCTTGTTGGTGAAGGTGACCGCAAGGATCGCTTCGGCTGGCACACCGCTGGCGATGAGTTGCGCCATTCGGAAGGTGATAGCGCGCGTCTTGCCGGTCCCGGCGCCGGCCAGTATCAGCACCGGTCCTTCTGTTGTTTCCGCAGCGACGCGCTGTTCCGGATTCAGTTCGTTAAGAAGAGTCAGCATTGGTCCCGAGGTGGGGAAAAGTTCCTACACTGGCATGGTAGCCGACGTAAGGGGAGCGCGCAAATTGACGCACACGACCGAATGACCGGCGTTTCCGCGCGTTATTGGTTTCCGCGCGCGCCAAGATCGATGTCAAAGTAAGTCAGCTCCCGATTCCCGCGCATTAGAACCAGTTCCGGAATATAGAGATGGGCGGTGTCCAGCAGGTCAAACTGGTTTTGCAAATCAAAATAGAGCAGGCCTTGCACCGTACTGTGGGGTGCGATCACCCCTGTCGGCACTGCGGCTTCCTGCGCTTCACGACGAAATTCATCGGCGTTCTTGTCCTTTCTGCCCTTGGGCAACGGAACCGGCAGCCTGCGCGTTGCGGTCGGGTCCTTCCCACCGGACTTCAACATCGCTTGCACCAATTCTTCCGCGCTCAGCGAGGGAAGCTCTTGGGTGTTCTCGGCATCCAGATGAACGGTCAAACGAATGCGCGACAAATTCACCTTCATGCTGTCATCCGAATCGTTGCGAAACGAAACCTGTAGCGCAAGAACTCCGGCGGTGTATGGCGACTTTTTGGGAAATTTCTCTTTGTATTTGGCTTGATCGGTCCATGGATCGGCGGTGATCGTTAATCCCTCATGCGCTTCCAGCGCGACAGTGCGTACGGGCGGCTGCTGGGCTCCGGCGAATATCCCGGCGAAGGCCAAGGCAAGCATCGGAATTCTCAAAACGCCGGTGCGCATGAGGTTATAATATAGTTTTCTCATCTCGACGCCTTCGATTCCTGGGGGACGTGCAGGGTTGCCCCGCGCTTGGCACGCGCCAAGTGGCGGCGGCAATTAGGGACCGGAGTCACGCTTAGTGTATTTCATCTATAGTTTTTTGATGGGTGCCGCCGCCCTCTTGCTGCTGCCGTATTGGCTGGCCAAGGGACTGCGGCAAGGCAAGTATTTGTCCAACTTGCGGGAGCGGCTGGGGCTGTCTACTGCCTCGCTTGACGCATCGTTGCGCGGCCGTTCTGGCGCGATATGGATTCATGCCGTCTCCGTCGGGGAACTTCTTTCCAGCATCGGGCTGGCCAAGCGCTTGAAAGAGGCTCATCCCGGCCGCCCCCTCGTAGTTTCCACCGCGACCATTACCGGTCAGTCCCTTGCCCGCGACCGGATGCAATTTGCCGACGCGGTATTTTATTTTCCGCTGGATTGGAGCTTTTGCGTGCTGCGCGTGCTGCGCGCCGTGCGGCCGTCGCTCGTGGTCGTTCTGGAAACCGAAATATGGCCCAATTTCCTGCGTGAGGCACGCCGCCAAAATATCCCCGTGCTCTTTGTCAGTGGCAGAATCTCAGACCGTTCGTACGCACGATATGAACGTTTCCTCGGCAGCTTCGGATTTTTCCTGCGCCCGTTCCTGCGCTCGGCGCTCGGCCACGCCAGCGGGTTCCTAATGCAGAGCGAAAAAGACGCGGAGCGCATTCGCGCGCTGGGCGCGCCGCAGGATCGGGTGGCCGTGAGCGGCAACCTCAAGTACGACTTGGAGCTTCCCGTCGCAACGCCGCTTTCCGACTGGCTCGAAGCCGAAGCGCGCCGACGACACCGCTCCCCCATTGTAGTCGCCGGCAGCGTAGTGGCCACCGAAGAACCGCTCGCATTGATTGCTTTCGGCGTACTGCAGGGCGAACACCCCAATGCTTTGCTGGTTCTCGCTCCCCGAAAGCCGGAGCGCTTTGAAGCCGCCGCGGAGTTCATTCACGAATCGCGCCGTAAATTTATTCGGCGATCGCAACTGGCTTTTGCAGACCACGCGGATAGCGCGGCGCCCAGCGGTAATGGATCACTCCCCGCGGACGTTACGGTAATTCTGCTCGACACCATCGGCGAACTCGCGTCACTCTACCGGTTGGCTGATGGCGCGTTCGTGGGCGGTTCGCTCGTTCCCTCCGGGGGACACAATATTCTCGAGCCCGCCGCGTTCGGCAAGATTCCAGTATTCGGGCCGTCCATGGAAAATTTCTCGGAGATCGCCGCGCGCTTTGTGGCCGCAGAAGCTGCGATACAGGTGGAGAGCCCGGAAGATGCCGGTGTTGCCTGGATCGAGCTTCTACGAAACCCGGAGCGCCGCCAAAAAATGGGAGAGAACGCCAGGCATCTGGTGGACAGCAGCCGCGGCGCCACCGACCGCGTCCTCGCGGAAATATCGAAATTACTCGCGAGCCCGGCCCGATGAATCTTCCGCTGCCACTGGGCCTTTTGCTCTGGCCGTTTTCCATGGTGTATGGCGGATATGTCCGCTGCCGCCGTCAGCTTTACGCGCGGGGTTGGCTGAAACAAAAGCGTCTGAACGCTACGGTGATCAGCGTAGGGAACTTAACTGTAGGGGGCACGGGGAAGACTCCTATGGTCTTATGGCTCGCCGAAAGGTTGGTGGCGCAGGGCAAACGGGTTGCTATTCTCAGCCGCGGTTATAAGGGTACTCGTAATAGCAGCGACGAGGTGGAGCTGCTGAAGCGGCGTCTCGGCGGCAGGGTTGTGTTCGGAATAGGTCCGGATCGATTTGCATCGGGAAGCCGCTTGGAAGGTCAGCAACCCATCGATGTATTCGTATTGGATGACGGCTTTCAACATCTGCAGCTCACCCGTGATTTGGACATACTGATGCTCGACGGGTCTCGCAAGCTCGAGAACAAATGGTTGCTTCCTGCAGGTCCGTTGCGCGAGCCGATCGCCGCCTGCCATTGCGCCGACATCCTCATAGTTTCAAGAAAATGTGAGCGCCCTGCAATCGAAGCTCGCGACGCCCATAAATTCTGCATCTTTTACGCACAGACCAGGCTTCTTGGATTTCGGCGGTTCGGCCACGATCCGGACCAAAAATATGTTAGCGAGATTGGTTGCGGACCTTTCCTTGCTTTCTGCGGTGTTGGAAATCCCGGTGCCTTTTTTGACGACTTGAGCCGCTGGCACGTCCAGGTCGTGGAGAGGAAAATCTTTGCGGATCATCACAAGTATTCGCTCCAGGACTTGGAGCGCCTGCAATATCAATCGGAAGCATGTGGCGCCGTTGGATTGGTAACCACCGAGAAGGATGCTGAAAACCTCTCCGCCGCCAACTCACGCTTGCCAATTTGGGTTGCGGTCATCGATTTAGTGTTCCCTGCGGAGAGTGAACTGCTTGCCGCCATTGACCGCAAACTTGCTGCCCGTCAGGGAGCCGCTGCGTGAAAATTCTGATTCGCGCCACGAATTGGGTCGGCGACGCCATCCTGGCCCTTCCGGCCCTTCGCGCCATTCGGTCCCGCTTCCCACAAGCGAGAATCGCCATTGTAGCCCGGCCCTACGTCGCGGACATTTATCGCGGCCAGGCCATTTGCGACCAGCTGATCGCTTATGAACAAGGAGTGCACACGGGCACCAGCGGCCGGGAGCGTTTGGCGCGCAATCTTCGGGAACAAAAGTTTGACGCCGCTCTCCTGTTCCAGAACGCATTTGATGCTGCTTGGTTGGCCTGGCGTGCCGCCATTCCCGAACGCATTGGCTATGCTCGCGATGGGCGGAGCCTTCTGCTGACGAAAAAGATTCCGGTGCCCAAGCCCGGTGAAATCCCGCCGCACGAACACTTCTATTATCTTGAACTCTTGCGCCGCGCCGGCTGGATCGATTCGCTCCCGCGAGAATCCTTCATAACGCTTGACGTCGCCGAAGAACATCGCCGCCAAGCCGAAGAAACCTTGTCCTGCGCGGGAGTTCGCCAAAACGTCCCGAGAATTGCCATTGGCGCCGGGGCCTCCTACGGCTCGGCAAAGTGCTGGCCGCCCGAACGCTTCGCCGACTTCGTAAATCGCTTTCGCAGCCACACCGATGCCGATGCCATTCTTTTCGGAACCGCGGCCGAGCAGAAAGTTTCCGACGCTATCGCCTCCGCCATCCACGGTGTGTCGATCAGCATGGCAGGCAAGACCGCAATCGCCGATCTTCCCGCGCTCCTTTCGCGCTGCCAACTTTTTGTCGGCAACGATTCCGGGGCCATGCATGTCGCCGCCGCAGTCGGCCTTCCGGTGGTGGCCATTTTCGGCCCAACCGACCCGAATGGGACCGCTCCCGTCACTCCGCGATGCACCGTGATTCAAGAAAAGCCCTATTGCAGCCCCTGTTTTTTGCGCCGCTGCCCCACCGATCATCGCTGTATGACCCGCGTGGTCCCCGAAACCGTCGAGGCTGCCGCGCGCGGTTGGTTGCGCTCCGCGGAGGTGGCTTCTGGCTGACAGCGCGCCATTGCGTCCGGCCGTTTTCCTCGATCGCGACGGAACCATCGCCGAAGAAGTCGGCTACTTGAATCACGTCAGCCGTTTTCGTATGTTGCCCTTCGCCGCGGTGGCCATCCGCCGTTTGAACGAAGCGAAGCTGCCGGTCATCGTGGTTACCAATCAATCGGGCGTCGGTCGTGGATATTTCCCAGACTCGCTGGTCCACGCCGTTCACGATTTGATGACCAAGCAACTCGCCGACGCCGGTGCGCGCCTCGATGCCCTGTACTATTGTCCGCATAAGAGTGACGATGCCTGTGCCTGCCGCAAGCCGAAACCCGGCATGTTGCAGCGCGCTGCTCGCGAACACGCCCTGGACCTGCGCCGGTCCTTTGTGGTCGGCGACCGCCACGGCGATATCGAGCTCGCGCAGGGTGTCGGCGCCCGCGCGATTCTGGTGCGCACCGGTTATGGCGAAGGGGAAATTTTGTGGCACTCCGCAAAGTGGCCGGCGCCTCCGGATTTTATCGCGGAAAATATTGCCGATGCCGCGGATTGGATTCTGAGGCAGCCGAATGACTGATGCTTTTCAGCGGAACCCGTCGGCCTCCGTGGACCTGTTGGCCCTCGCGGAGTGTGTGGAGAAATTTTCCGCAAAAACGATTGTGCTGTTCGGCGATTTCGTTGCCGACGAGTTCCAGTATGGCGATATCTCGCGCGTTTCTCGCGAGGCTCCGGTGCTGATTCTGCGTCATCGCGAGACCCGGGTACTGCCCGGCGGAGGCGCCAACGCCGCGAACAATCTGGCTGCCTTAGGCGCGCGGGTCCTTCCCGTTACCGCGATTGGCCGGGACGCTGCGGGAGACGCCCTACTCGAGCACTTTCGAGGCCGTCGCGTAGATCGTTCCGGTATTGTTCGCGTCAAAGGCTGGACCACCCCGACCAAGACACGCTTCCTGGCCGGCTGGGCGCACACCGTCGGCCAGCAGGTCCTTCGTGTGGATCGCGAGCCGCAAATGGCCCTGCCAGAGGTCGCGCGCAAAAAACTGCAGCAAATCCTGCTGGTAAAAACCCGCTCCGCTGACGCTTTGGCCGTTTCCGATTACGGTTTCGGCGTTGCCAGCCCAGCCTCGGTCCGTTTGGTCTCCGCGAAGCGTAAACGCCAAATGATCGTAACGCTCGACGCCCGCTACGACCTCGGCGCCTACGCCAACGCCGGAATTGTCTCGGCGACCCCCAATGAAGGGGAACTTGAAGCATTGCATCGCACCTCGATTGGGTCGAACTTCGACGAGCTGGCCCGCTGCGGCGCAGCCACGCTGACTTCCATGAAACTGCGCGCGCTGCTGGTAACCCGCGGACGCGACGGTATGGCGTTATTTGAGCCGCCCGGCCGCGTCACTCGCGTTCCCGTTCACGGCAGCGATCAGGCAGTAGACGTAACCGGCGCCGGCGACACCGTCCTCGCCGCCTATACCTTGGCTCTGGCTTGCGGCGCCTCGCCGCTCGAAGCCGCCCATATCGCCAATATCGCCGGCGGCCTGGTAGTGATGAAGCGCGGCACCGCAACTGTTTCCCGCGCCGAACTCCTTGAAACGATTCGTCGCGACGCCGGCGGCTCCAGTACGTAGCGATGCGCTTTGCCGAATCCAAAATCGTAATGCGCGACCGCCTGCGAGAGCTTCTCGCGGAGCACCGCCGCCGCAGCCAGAAAATTGTCCTGGCCAATGGTTGCTTCGACACCTTGCATGTCGGCCACATCCGCTATCTCGAGGGCGCTTCCCGCGAAGGTGACATCTTGGTGGTTGCCGTGAACTCCGACGCCAGTGTTTGCGCTTTGAAAGGTCCCGGGCGCCCAATTCTTCCGGAAACGGCGCGCGCCGCTTTGGTCGCCGCATTGCGCTCCGTCGATTACGTGTTGCTTTTTGACGAACCCAATGTCGAAGCTCTGCTCAACGACTTGCGTCCGGACGTTCACGCCAAAGGGACCGACTACGCCGCCGAAACTGTCCCGGAGCGCGCAACTTCCGCCCGTCTCGGCATCCGCGTAGCCATTGTGGGCGATCCCAAGGATCATTCCACCCGCGATTTTCTCGATGCCGTGCGCAAGGCTCCGCATGCCTGAGCCGCGCTTTCTTGTGGTTCGGCTGGGCGCCCTCGGTGATATCGTTCACACATTTCCCGCCGTTGCCGCATTGCGCGAGTCCTTTCCCGCCGCCTGTATCACTTGGCTCACTCACCCTCGCTGGGATTTCCTTGTTCGCAGCAGCGGTTTAGCTTCTGAAGTGCTCACCGTGGAAACTCGCGTACTTTCTTCTTTGCGAAAAGTAATCGGCCGCGTGCGGCAAGATTCCTGGACCGCCGCGATCGATTATCAAGGACTGTGGAAGTCCGCCGCGCTGCCGTTTTTTTCCGGCCTGACGCGACGAATCGGTTTTTCGTCCATCAATGTTCGCGAATTCGGTGTCCCCGTCCTCTACACCGAGCGCGTAACGTCAAGCAAGGCTCATATCGCCGAGCAAAATGGCGATTTGTCCCGGCAGGCTGGGTCGCGGCGCGGCACCGCCCGCATAAGTTTGCAGATCCCCGAACTGGCCAAATCGACTGTACGCTCGCTCCTGCGCGCGCAGGGCCTGGAACGTTACATTGTCTTGAGTCCTGGCGGTGGCTGGCGTTCCAAATGCTGGCCCGCTGAGCGCTTCGGCATTTTATCTCGAATGTTACGGGAATCCCTGGGACTGCGCTGCGTTGTCAACCTCGGTCCGGGCGAAGACGACCTGGCCGCCGCGCTGGTCCGTGCAAGCGGCGACGCTGTTCCCCTGGTTTATCGCGGCGACCTTTCCCAGTTGATGGCGCTATTGTGTGCCGCCGACTGCATCGTCGCCGGCGATACCGGTCCCCTGCATCTCGCTGCGGCTTTGGATACGCGGACGGTCGCCATCTTTGGTCCAACGGATCCCGCCCGGAACGGTCCGTATCGAGTCGCCGAGCCTGCACCTCACGGAAGCAAAGACGTTGTGCTCCGCGCCTCCGGCGTCACCACCACGCACGAGCGCGCATCGCAGCCCCATCCCGCAATCCTGTCTATCAGCGTTGACCAGGTCTTCCAGGCCGTCACCCGTTGCATTGGTGCCGCTACATGAACGCCGCGGCCTTTTTCGCCCGTTGGCGAGTGCGCTTGGGCTATCCGCTTGCCGCCGTCGTGCTATGGCTCTCCAGGCCGACGCCCGGGAGCATCCTCGCCGGGGCTCTGGTCGGCGCCATGGGCCTGTGGATTCGCGCGCGCGCCGCGGGCCACTTGCACAAACAGGAAGTCCTCACCACCACCGGCCCCTATGCCTGCACCCGCAATCCCCTCTATCTCGGCAGCTTCGCTCTGACCATCGGCGCTGCCATCGCCGCGTGTTCCTGGCCGGCCGCGCTGATCCTGTTTTGCTATTTCGCGCTTTTCTATTCTTTCGTCATGCGCAGGGAAGAGCGGGAACTCCTGCAGCGCCACGGCGAAGCATTTCGAGAATATGCGCAAACCGTGCCGCTGTTTATGCCGCGCGTGACCACTGCGAAGCGCACTTCCACGGACGCGAGCCAATTTTCCTTTGCCCAGTACAACCGGAACCGCGAGTACCGCGCCACCATCGGTTTCTTATTGTTGTTGATCGTTTTTACGGTGATCTGGCGCCTGCGCTCGTTCTAGATCGTCGCCTGGCACCGGCAAACACGGCACGAAGCAACGCACTTCCACCCCATGGCTGTCGATCAGCATGTGCACCGCTCCATTACGGTCCGTTCGCAGCACCCGAATGCCGGCTCTCGCGAGCCGCTCCAGCAGTTCCGCGCTCGGATGCCCGTAAGGGTTGTCTTCGCCTACGGAAATGACTGCCAGGCGTGGGTTGACCGCTGCCAGAAACTCCGGCGTCGTCGAATTCTTGCTGCCGTGATGCCCGATTTTCAGCACCTCCGCTCGCAATTCGCCCGGACTGCTCTCGGCAAGGATTGCGTGCTCGGCCCCTTGTTCCGCATCGCCGGGCAGCATCACGGCGCGGTCGTCATATTGCAATTTAAGCACTAGCGAGTCGTCATTCTTTGCGGCCGGCGAGACAACCTCGGAAGATTCTTCCGGCCAGAAAAATCTGCCTTCCACGTCATCCCAGGCGAAACGATTCGCCCGCGCTTCATGTTTAACCGGGATGCTTCGGTCTCGGGCCATTTGCTCAATCCTGGCCAATGCCGTTGAACTTACCTCCCGGCCGATCCACAACTCCCGCACATGAAAATTCTCCAGAATCGCTGCCAACCCTCCCAGATGATCCTGATGCGCGTGCGTCAGCGCCACCACGTCCAGCCTTTGGAATCCCCGGGCCCACAAGTACGGCGAAACCGCTTCCTCTCCTGGATCGATTCCGCGGCTGCTCTGTCCTTCAAATCCGCCAAACGCGCCCCCTCCGTCGACCAGCATGGTCTTACCTCGCGGCCAAACAACAAAGAGCGAGTCCCCTTGGCCAACGTCCAGAACACTGATCTCCAGCTTCCCTGCGGACCGCACCGGAGCAAACGGAAACAGCGCAATCAGCAACGCGCATGCCGTTAGGCCGGCACTCAGCGCGCACGCCATTCTGCGATGCCACGGATGCGCCATTCGCAGCGCTACCGCCAGCAGCACCGCACAGAGGAAGAATGCCATGACAACCCACTGGCGCGGCCCCGGGATCCGGTAACTCCATTTTGGCAAGCCAGCGAACCCATGCACGATGCGCAAAAGTATAAGCGTGATGTAAGCGAGCGGAATTGCCAGCACTCGCCCAGGTCCCGGCAGCACCAGCGCGCTGCCCAACGTCAAAAATCCCAATGGTACGACCACTCCCGTGAGTGGCACCGCCGCCAGATTCGCTAACGGAGCTGCTAACGTAATCCGATGGAAATCCCGGGCCATCAGCGGCAGCATCCCGATTTGCAGCGCGAGCGTCAGCACCAGCAATTCCCAGGTCCGCAACGCCACCCCAATCCCGCGCGCCAACGTATTTTCTATGACTCCGGCAATCCTCCGTGGCAATCGGGCGGATAGCCAGCTTGCCGCTGTACGCAAATCGATTCGGAACTGTGCCGCACGAGGCTCATGGGCCGCGTCTCTCGTCACATCGCGCCAACCGTGCAGTGCCCGCACATAAGGCTGGACATGTATCTCCAGCCATGGCGCTGCCCATGCCGCTATGCACCCGATCGCCAGGAATGTCAGTTGGAAGCTGGGGTCGCGCAGTGCTAGCGGATGCGCCACCAGAAGAATCAACGCCGCTATCGCTGCGGAATTCAAAACCTCCAGTTTTCGGTAAAAAAAACTGCCGATCACCACAATGGCGGTCATCAACGCCGCGCGCAATACCGGAGGCCTTTGTTCAACCACGCCTACGTACGCGAACAGCAGCGTCAGCGTGAATACCATCGTCGCCGAGCGCGAAAGGCGCAGCTTGCGCCCAGCCCAATACAAGAAAAACGCCAGTGCGCCTACGTGCAAGCCCGCCACTACCAGAACGTGGAACACGCCCGTCTTTTGAAAATCGACAGCGTCGTGCCGCTCCACAAAACTACGATCTCCGAGAAGCATCGCGCGAAGCACGGCCGCTACCTCGGGCCGGCCGATGAACAAGTCATCGACCTCTTCTCGTAATCGGCGCCGGCCGCGGGCCAGCATCGTCCCGGGCGCCAGCGGCGCCGCGCACAGCCTCTGGATCAATTCTGGCGCGCGGAGAGTCCCCACCAGGTCGACGCCTTGGGTGGAGAGATACGTGCGCCGGTCGAACGCGCCTTCGTCCCGGAAGACTTGCGGCCGCTTGGCCTGCGCCAAGACGGTCACTTCATCGCCGGCATGCAGCTCGGGCAGTGGCGAATCCTCCGGGCGCGGCGAGACGGTCAAGCGCAATCCGCCCAACGTCGGAACCAGCTGGTTTTCATACTCCACGCCGGTCAGGTCGATTTCCAGTCCGTAGCCCCATGGCAATCGGATGGGTTCGTCCCGCAACGTCCCGTGCCATCCCAGCGGTGCGTGCAAATCCAAGCGCCCGGTTTCGACCTGGCTAATGGCGTGGCTGCGGGGAAGCGGTTGTTCCGCAATCATTGCCCCTAGCACACCAATAGCAATCCAGCTGCCCCGGCTCAAGATGGCAGCTGAAACAAGTCGTGTTTTCTTCAGAAGGATGCCCGCGGCAAGGAGGAGGGAGCCTGCCATCGCAAAGCCCGCCGCGAGGAAAAAATGGGAAGTAGCCCGCCCTGCCAGCGGCGGCCACAGGCCGAGAGCGACACCGGCAGCGAAAGCCGTGGTGATCGCCACGGCCGGAAGTTTCACCGTGCGCGCCTCAATCGCACCAGTGTCTCGATGTGATAAGTCTGCGGGAAAAGATCGAACAAATGCATCTCCGCAATTTCATAGCGATTTGCTTCGCTCGCCCCGGCTGTGCCGCTCCTCTTTGATCCGGTTAACACCGCCAGGTCCCTAGCCAGCGTGGATGGATCGCAGGACAAGTACACGACCTCAGCCGCCCCTAACGCGGCCAGCTTCCCCGCTGCTTCCGCTCCCAATCCAGACCGCGGCGGATCCAACGAAACAAAGTCCGGCGTATCGCTTGTCTTTCCCAGATACTCTTCCACATGCTCGCTATGTGACACCACCGTGACTCCCGCACTTTCCGCGTTCACCTGCAAATCCCGCGTGGCGGCCAGGTTAGCGTCCACGCTGATCACTTTCTGAAACGCTCGCGCCAGAGGCAATGTGAAAAATCCCACACCGGCATACAGATCAAGCGCCGTCCCGCCTTTAGCTCCCGCCACCATCGTCTGCAACAGCTCCTCGACCAGGAATCGGTTCACCTGAAAAAACGATAGGTGGCTCACCCGGTAGCGAAAGCCTCCCGCCTCCTGAAACAGGTATCCCGGCCCGGTTAACTCGAACTTGTCTTTGCTCTCGTCGGCCAATAACAAACTGTCCAGTTGCGGCAGTGCCTCTCGAAACAGCGATGCCAATTCCGCCGGCGCTTTCGGAAATCGCTCGAAAGCGATGTTCAGCGCGATCTTCGCGTCCGCCGAATCCGCAAAGGCCTCGATTTCCAGCGCCTTCTCCGGCAATCGATTCGAGCGCGCCAATTCTTGTAATTGCCCAAAAGTTTTCGCCAGCAGCGGCGACAACACCGGACACTCGTCGATCGGCACAATCACCGAACTCTCCGGCAAAAAATACCCGATGGCCCGCGGATTCGCGTTGCGCACCGCCCATTGCGCGCGATTCCGGTAACCATACGGCTCGGCGGAATGCTCCTGAATCGGCCCGTCCCATGAGATCCCGCCCAGGCGCGAGAGTGTCTCTCGCAGAATCTCTTTCTTCAGCCGCAGTTGTTCTGCCGCGGGAATGTGCTGGTAATGGCAGCCGCCGCAAGTCTGAAAGTGCGGGCACCGGGCGCCTTCGCGCTGTGCCGAAGCGGAGGTTACCTCCAGCAATTTTGCCCACACCAACTTCTTCCGCTTGGATTTGGTTGTCGCGCGCACTTCCTCTCCCGGCAGCACGTAGGGCACAAAGACGGTATTGCCGTCGGAGTGCGCCAGCCCATCCCCGCCATACACCAGCTTCTCAATCGATATGCGTAACTCATCAGTCATAAGTAATCCTATTCTGCGGCGTTTCGGACAAAAAGGAAAGCGCCTTCATGGAAAGAAATTAAGAAAAGTAGTAGAGGCTCAGCCGCGGCAATGCAAACTCTTCCAGCAGGCGCTTCTGCGTATATTTCGTTTCCACCAGCGCCAGTTGTTCCGCTTTCATTTTGCGCCGGTAAACCGACAACTGTCCTTCCACCTCGCGCCGGATGTGCTGCAGCAAATCTTCGGTCGCATGGGTTATCAGCAGAGCCCCTATCTTGTCATCCAGAACCGTCAACCGCCGTTCCAAATCCTCGAAATCAACCTTGCCCGGCGAATCCAAAAGCAGGGAACTGTTTCGGACCGATTCGGCGATCTCCCTAAGCCGCGCCCTCAGCTCCGGCCCCCGCCCCTCATGCTTCCTCGCAGCTGCATCAACCTGCGCCGCATTCCTGATCAGATACGCTTTCAGCTCTTCGCGCGGAAACGCGTCCTTCGCCTCCCGCCCGTTCTTTGGCGCGCTGCCCGCCGCGGCCTCCAGTCCCTCCTCCGTGGCTTGCAGCACCGCATCCGTGCAATACGCCAGACTTTTCAGCGGCTTTCCCGCTCCTCTGCGTGACCGCTGGTAGCTCTCAAACGCCCGATCGATCCCTTTCAGCACCGCCTCCAGCGGCACCCCCGCCTTCTGCCAAGTTTCCATGATCGCCCAATCCAGTGGCGACACCAGCAGGTGCGCTCCGCGTTTCTTCCAGAAATACTCTTCAATTTCCGTGAAGTAGTTAAAGTAGTTCCAGCCGTCCATCTCGTTGAACGCAGCAGCCGCGCCTCCACTTGGCGTGTCGCTGCTCACTTCTGCGCTTTCTTCATCTCCGCAATGCCGCGCGGTTCCTGCGCCGCTCCGCTCGGCCTGGCCTGCTCTGTCCCCTGATTCTTGCTCCAGATAATTCGCAATCCCGTCAGCGTCAGAAACTCGTCGGTATGTTGAATATGTTTCGATCCCCGCGCCACCAGGGATGCCTGTCCGCCCGTGGCCACCACCGCCGCGTCCTTTCCCAGCTCCGCCTTGATTCTCGCCAGCATTCCGTCGACCATGTCCACCGCGCCGTAATAAAGCCCCGCTTGGATATGCGTGATTGTATTTGTGCCAATCACTTTTCCCGGGTCCTTGATCTCCACCCGCGGCAGTTTCGCTGTCCGCGCAAACAGTGCCTCCGACGCAATGCCCAATCCCGGCGCAATCACTCCTCCCAAATACTCGCCGTGTTCCGAAATCACATCAAACGTAATCGCGGTCCCAAAATCCACCACGATGCACGGTCCGCCATACTTGTGAAACGCCGCCACGCCGTTCACGATGCGGTCCGCCCCCACTTCCAGCGGATTATCCACCAGCACCGCCATTCCCGTCTTTACCCCGGCTTCCACAAACAACGCCTTCTGTCCAAAATAAATTCGCGCCATCTCCGCCAGAGTCCAGTTCACCGGCGGCACCACCGAACTGATGATCACGCCGCGGATTCCGTCGCGGTCCAGTCCCGCCAGCGTGAATAGATTGCGCGTCAGCACGCCATATTCGTCCACCGTCTGTTGCCGCGCCGTCGTCAGCCGCCAGTTCGCAATCAGCTCCTCGCCGCGAAACACGCCCAGCACCGTGTTGGTATTCCCCACGTCTATAGTGAGCAGCATCTACGTCGCCTCCGTGACGTCGCCCGCAATCACCGTAATAATCTGGCCGCTGTCGCGCTTCACCTGCAGCAATCCTTCTGGCCCCAATCCCGCGGTCGTCCCGGTAAAATTCTCCCGGCCGTTGCTCACCTGCACTCGTTTCCCGTTCGCATAACTGGAAACCCGCGTGAATCGCTCGATGACCCCCGCCGGCCCATCGCTCATGAATTCATTGTAGTCGCGCTCAAATTCCCGCAGCAACCGTACCAGCAGCTCCAGTCGCGATTGCGCCCTCCCGCCTTCCACCCGCAGCGAGGTTGCGCCTCCGCCTGCCTCTGCCGGGAATCTCTCTTGGTTTACGTTTAACCCGATCCCCACAATCACAAAGCGCACCTGCCCCGGCTCCGCATGCATCTCCGTCAGAATCCCGCCAACTTTTCTTCCACTCACCAGAAGGTCGTTCGGCCACTTCAAATCCACCGGCAGCCCCGTCTGGGCCTGAATTGCCGTGCGCGCGGAAAGTCCGGCCATCATCGTCAGCAGCGGGGCCTGCACCGGTGCCAGCTTCGGCCGCAGCAGCAGCGTCACGTAAATTCCCGTCGCGCGCTCGGAATGCCACTTGCGTCCAGCCCGCCCGCGCCCCGCCGTCTGCTCTTCTCCCAGGATTACCGCTCCCTCCGGCTCGCCCGCATGCCCTAATTCCATCGCCACCCGGTTCGTCGAGTCCACTTTGAAAAAATGATAAATCCGCTTCCCGAACAAGCTGCCCTTCAGCCGCTGCCGCAGCATGTCTGCCGTCAGTATGTCCGGCACCTTTTCCAGGAAATATCCCGTTCGTGGATGCCCCTTCACCCGCACGCCTAGCTCGCGCAGCCGCTCCACCCATTTCCACACCGTCGATCTCGAGACACCGATCTCCCGCGCCACCCGCGCCCCGCTGACCACAATCGTCCCGTACTCCGCCAGCAACGTTACCAGCGCCCCGATTCGCCGGTCCGTAATCCCCGGCAGCGTGTCCTCCGCAATTTTCTTCGTTGGTCTCATCTTGTTTGGGACTCGGCCGCCTTGCTTACCTCAGAGGGCTGCCGCTTTCGAGGTCGCAGCGCGAACAGAGCCTAAACCGCCGTCTTCAGTTCTTCCAATCTCGTCCGCAACTTCCGCAATTCCGTCGTTTGTTCCGCCAATGTCGCTTCCAATCCGCGCACCACCTTCTCTGGAGCGCGGCTCCGAAACGTATCGTCGGCCAGTTGTTTTTCCTTGGCTGCAATGGCTTTTTCCAATCCCTCGATCTGCTTCCGCAAACGCAGGCCTTCGGCCGCCACGTCCAACGTCTCCGCCACATACGCGATACGCACATCGAACAGCGCCGTCGAGCGCACCGCGGCCCCCGATTGCGGCAGCCGTTCGCCGCCTACCTTCCATTCGGAAAGCATAGCCAGCCGGACAATCCCATCACGGCTGCTTTCCATCGCTTGTCGCGCCCGTTCATCCGGGCTCGAAAATTCCGCGGCAACCTTCTTTTTCGGGTCGGCCAGCTTCATCTCCGCGCGAATGTTGCGCAGCGCCACAATCACTTCTTGTATCAATGCAAACTGTTCCAGGGCCTCCGCGTTCTTCCACTCCGTCCGCCCTTCCGGAAAGGTGTCCAGTGCAATCGACTTCGCTCCGGCCGGCTGCGGAAATTGCTGCCACAATTCCTCCGTGATAAACGGCATAAAGGGATGTAGTACGCGCAGCGCCGCGTCCAGTGCCGCAAATAAATTCCGCCAGGCCGCCACCGCCCGCTCCCTTTCCGCGCTCTGCAATTCCGGCTTGACCCATTCGATGTACCAATCGCAAAAATCGCCCCAGAAAAAGTGATACACACCCTGCGCCGCCTCGTGAAAGCGGTAACTCTGCAGCGCCTCGTTCACCAGGCTGATCGTCGCCGCCAGCCGCGAAAACAGCCATCCATCAACAAGGGACACTGCGCCCCCGGCTGCATAAGGCGCTTTTGCTCGAATCTCCGGAGCCGCCAATTCTTCCAAGGTAATGCCGCTCTGCTCCAGGCTGTCCAGCTTCCCGAACAAAAAGCGCGACGCATTCCAAATCTTGTTCGCGAAATTCCGCGCGCTCCCCAGCCGGTCGTCCGACAGCACGATATCCGTCCCCGGCGCGGCCATCGACGCCAGGCAAAATCGCATCGCATCCGTTCCGTACTGCTGGTTCAACGCCACCGGATCCAGTCCCGTGCCCTTAGACTTCGACATCTTCTCGCCGCCTGCGGTGCGCACCAGCGAGTGTAGGTACACCGCGCGAAACGGCGCCTTGCGCGTGAAGTGCATGCCCATCATGATCATCCGCGCCACCCAGAAAAACAGGATGTCGTATCCCGTTATCAGCAAGCTGGTCGGATAGTATCTGCGAAAATCCGGCGTCTCTTCAGGCCAACCCAACGTCGAAAACGGCCACAGCGCCGAACTAAACCAGGTGTCCAGCACGTCCGGGTCCTGCGTCAGTTTCGCCGACCCGCACTTCATGCACTTGGCCGGATCATCCAGCGCCACATTCACTTGCTTGCAATCTTCGCAGTACCACGCCGGAATCCGGTGCCCCCACCAAAGTTGCCGGGAAAGCGTCCAGTCCCGGATGTTCCGCATCCAGTTGAAATATTCCTGCCGCCGGTTTTCCGGCACGATCTGAATCTCCCCGCTTTCCACCGCCGCAACGGCCGGCTCCGCGAGCGGTTTCATTTTGCAGAACCACTGCGTCGAAGCCCGCGGCTCCACAATGGTCCGGCTGCGCTCGCATATCCCAATCGCGTGCGTATGTTCCGTCACTTTCTCCAGCAAACCGAGCGCCTTCAAATCCTCCACCACCCTCTTCCGCGCCTCGAAGCGATCCAGGCCCGTGTATGCCCCGGCCGCCGCGCTCATGTGCCCGTCACCCGTCAGCACGTCGATTTCCGGCAATCGGTGCCGTCGCCCCAACTCAAAATCGTTAGGATCGTGCGCCGGCGTAATCTTCACCGCTCCCGTCCCAAATTCGCGGTCCACCATCTCATCCGCGACAATCGGGATTTCCCGCTCCATCAACGGCAGCAGCACCCGCTGGCCCACCAAATGCCGATAACGTTCGTCCTCCGGGTGCACCGCCACAGCCGTATCGCCTAGCATCGTTTCCGGCCGCGTCGTTGCCACCACGATATACTCCTGCTTTCCAACCACCGGGTATCGGATGTGCCACAGATGCCCCGCCCGCTCCTCGTGCAGCACTTCCAGATCGCTCAGCACCGTCAAGCACACCGGACACCAGTTGGTCATGTAGTGCGCGCGATAGATCAGCCCCTGCTCGTACAACTGCACGAACACCATGCGCACCACGCGCGAAAGCTCCGGAGACAGCGTGAATTTCTCCCGTGACCAGTCGCAGCTCTCCCCAATCTGCTTCATCTGCCGTGTGATCGTTCCGCCGCTCTCTTCCTTCCATTTCCACACCCGCCGCACGAACTCGTCCCGCCCCAGCTTCCGGTAATCGATCCCCTGCGCCGCTAACTCCCGCACCACCACCCGCTGCGTCGAAATCCCCGCATGGTCCATTCCCGGCAGATACAAAGTGTTGTAGCCCCGCATGCGGTGCCAGCGTGTCAAAATATCGATCTCCGTGTGGTCCAGCATGTGCCCGATGTGCAGCGACCCGGTCACGTTCGGCGGCGGTATCACGATCGAAAACACCGGGCCGGCCGCGTTTGCGTCCGCCCGAAACAATTGCTCGCGCACCCAGAATTCCGCCCAGCGCGGCTCAATCTGTTGCGGTTCATAGTTCTTTGCGATTTCCCGGGCCATCCGAAACCTAGCTCCTTAAGTCCGATTGGTAACAGTCACCACTCTCACGCAAACACTGCTGCAATCGGCGCAATCCCTGACTATACGAGGCGCAATCCAGCCCCGTCAATTCGAGTCGGCGATTGTCTGGAAAGACGAACTAAATGCGAAGTGGCACGGAAGCGAACGATGGGGACATCGGCGGTCCGCGCTGCCGCGCAGTCCAACGAATATAGCGTCAGGGCGAAGGCTAAGAGTGCCAGAAAAATGCGCTTTGCCGGATGCATCTCAGCGCTCAAGTCAAGGCAAGCTGCCCAAGCTACCGTTTACGATGGGGTGAAAAATCAGGACTTCTTGGTGATTTCGTCGCGAATCATCGCCGCAACCACCGGCTTCAGGATCTCGCGCGTGACCGCTTGCAGCATTTCCGGGCTCATTTTGGCCAGCACATTGGCCACCAGCGCGTCCATGTCTTGCTGCGATGTTTCCGCTATCTTTGCCACGGATTCCAACGCCGGTGCCGCAGGGGCCTCGACCGCTTCCTGCGTGACGCTCTCCAGCGCATACGTGGTCTCTTGCCGTATATTCTGCACCGTTTCCGGAGAAATCGATCCTTCCGAAATCAGTTCCGGCAACGGGTTGTGCTCCACCACCTCGTTCTGCACCAACCCCGGATCAGCCACGTAGTGCACCGGCTCCTCGCTCGGCGCTTCCGAAACAAAATCGTAGGTCGGCTCCGGCTCGGGCTGAGCCGCTTCTTGCGTCGCTTCCGCGGGAGCGCTGACAACCGGCGCCGCCGACGCGTCCCAGGCCGAAGCCAACTGTGTGGCCTTCTGAGCCTCCGCTTCCCACGGGCTGGTTGTCGTGCTGAACCAGGAATTTGTTCCGTTCGGTTTCACAACGGAAGGTTCAACCGTTTCCGGCACGCTCTCCTCCGCAGCAGCCGACGCGTCCGCCAAGGCCGCCGAGGTGACCAACTCTGGTTCTGGCTCGGGCGTGGCCCACGGCGTCGGCGGTGTCGTCTCAACCGTACGCGCAGCCCGCGTGGGCGTAGCGACAACCTCCGGCGCTGCCGCTTCTTCCAATAGATCCTGGGTCTTCTCCCGCGTCGGCGTCCACGTTTCCCGCCGTTTGCCGCGTGATCCCGCCTTCTCGGTTGCCGCTTCCGCTCCCGGTTCCGGAGCAAAATCTTCACTCCCGCCGTCTCGCCGCCACGAAGAACTGCCGGACTCTTCTTCCTCTTCCTCTTCGTCTTCGGGTTCCGCCGCGTTCCAATCCCGGTCCACAAGCTCCGGGCTTGGCGGCGCTACGTACGGCGTATCATCCGCAGCTTCGGTAGTCGCGGTGGTCTCCAGCAAACTCCCGAATGCGAGCAGTTTACCCTCGGACTGGATCTCCAGTACCTCCGGCTTCGCCGGAACTTCATCGACAAACGACTCCGCTGGCGCCGAGGCGGTAAAAACCGTCGCTGTGCTCGCTACAGGCGCCGTACTCAGCGCCGGCGTGGAATTTACCGCGGCTACCCCCGCCGGCACCGCGGTCTTCTCCGCTGTCCCGGCGGCTCGCGCCGTGCTGGCCCGCTGTAGCGCCGATTTCACCATCGAAATCAACGGATCGGGCGGCACAAACGGCTTCTTCAGCACCCCGTCCGCGCCCACTCGCTGCGCTTCCTGCTCATCCAGCGGATCAAACGCGCCTACCAGCAAAATTACGGGTATGTGCGAAAGCGCGGAATCGTCTTTCACGAACTTGCAAACTTCGTAGCCATTGCGCACCGGCATAAATACGTCCGCCAGCACCAGGTCTGGCCGCAAATCGGAAATTTTGCGCACGGCGGCTTCGCCATTGCCAACGGCAACCACGTCTATACCCTGATCTTTCAGGGCTAGACCCACCATCTTCTGGATGTTGCTGTTGTCGTCCGCAACCAATATCCTGGCCACCGAACATTCCTCCGGCGATACCGCTACCGCCCCACACACAACCGCACAATCGTATTGGAACATTGGGGATAATTCGCGTCAACGCTAACCGGAAGCGGGTGTGTCGGAAGGTGAATACCGTATTTTAAGTCCTACACGGAATAAGAATGCAAAAGGCGAGCCCGCAGGCCCGCCTTTTGCCATTCTCAATTTTTCTTACCAGGCATTACCAGGGGATGATTTTCTTCAGGCCCTTCTTTTTCTTGCTGCTCGATTCTTTCTTGGGGTCGTCTTTGCCATCGGGCTTTGCCGATCCGTCCGTCTTGCTCGCATCGGTACCGTTCGTCGCGGCGGAATCGGCCTTCGCGGGTTGTTCGCTATCCGAAGCCGCGGCCGTATTTGGCTTGGAGTCTTCTGCCGCCGTTGGCGGATTTGCAACACCGGCCGCGCCTGGAGCGGGCGGCTGCGTTGCCGCAGGAGCGGTCCTGTCGCCGCTGGCAGCGGCCGGGGCCGCTGCGCTATCCGGAGTTGCCGCCGGCGTTCCCTCCGTGGCTGGCGCGGATTCGGCAGCTGCCGGCGCTGCGCCGCCCGGCGTTACCGTCTCTACTACTGCGGTGTTGCCGGCGCCGCCTCCGCCAAGCTGCGACTTGTTGCCGCCCTTCAAGATATCCATGCCCGAATCATTGTCGGACTCCGGCTGCAAATTCGGCAGGCCGCTCTTGGCCGAAGCGATCATCTCGTCGTGAGGGCCGGCACGCACCAGCGCCAACGGCTTCTTCATCAGTTTGTCATGCTGGCGCGGTGCATTCTGCTCCGCGGTCATCCAGGCCACTGCCTTGGGATCCGGCTGCGGCACCGGCACCTGGAACGCCACCAGCTTGCTCTTGGCATTAGGCGCCATGCTCGACAGCGGATAATTCCTCACGATATTTCCGTAATAGACCGCCGCGATTTCCTTGTGCTCGCTCTTTTCGAAAATGTCCGCCAGCATCCACTGCACTTTGTCAGACTTGCTATACAGGGGATACCGCTTTGCAATGGTGATTAAGCGCGCCGCCGCGGCCCGCTTGTCGCCCTTCACGTAATAGAAAAAGCCGATCCGGTAATCGCCTTCCGCGATGATTTCCTGCACGTCCCTTAGCCGTTGCTCCGCCTTGGGCGCCAGGGGATCCTTGGGGTATTTGGACAGGAAGGTCTGATACTCCTCTTCCGCCGCACGGGCTTCGCTGCGGTCGCGGTCCGGCTTGGCCAATTGCTGGTAGTGCGTGTTGGCTACTTGCAGTTGCGCGTACGCCGCTTCCGGGAGGAAGGGGAAAAATACGATGAAATCCTTGTAGCCCTGGATGGCTTGCGCCAGGTTGGCTGTACCGCCCTCTTTGTAATAGGAGTCAGCGATGCTCAGCTTGGCTTTGGCCAGATATTCGCTATCCGGGTAGGTATTAATCAGCGTCTGCAAACCCAGCCGGCCCACCTCCTGGCGGCCGTGCTTGATATCTGCCAGCGCCCGGTTGTACAGCACCTTGTCCGGCTCGGCGGAATTGTCGGCAGCGGTCGATTTATTGACCCTCTTCTTCCTGTGCAGGATCTGCGCCTGGCTGGAAGTGCCGCTCAGCAGCAGGGCTCCCAGCAAGGTCCACGTAAACATCAATGTAAGAGTTCGGCGCAAATGCAACGTTCACCTCTCTCTAGCAGTCTTCCGAAGCCAACAGATGGCTTAGGCTCAATCCGTTTTGCCTGGTTATAGCGCCAGTATACCTGAACCAAAGGACAGGTCAGCAAGAACTTGCCCAGCGCCAGCGCGGCGCCTGGGATCGGTTCCGGCCCTGCCTTTATCGGAAGTATCATTGGCGCGTCGGGTTGCCTGCCTTCCTTTGGCTTGGTTTTATGCGCTCAATGCCAAAGTCCCGTCGGCGCAATTTGCCCGTTCGGGTCTAAGGGACCACAGGGTATTTACTGTAGAGTTTTGTTGCGTGGGATGTCCCGTAAGTTTGGTATGGTACACGCATGACCCCCAACGCACTTGCTATGCTGACTCAGCCCCGCGGCCACCTGGTATATCCGCACACCGATGACGCCCACTTGGCCGAAGCTGTGGGCCTTTTCGCCAGCACCGGCCTTCGCCAAGGCGAAGCGGCCATCCTGATTATGACCGCCGGCCACCGTAAGCCGATTCGCGAACGCCTGCAACGCGAAGGTTTCAACCTCCGCGAACTGGAAAGCAGCGGGCAACTGGTCTGTGCCAGCGCAGAGGAACTGATTCCCACTTTCCTGATCGACAGCATCATTGACGAACATCGCTTCAAGACCACCTTCGGCGCCATAATCGAGAAGGCCAGGAATTGCAATGGCCGACGCCGGCCGGTGCGCGTTTTTGGTGAGATGGTCGATTTATTGTGGCAGTCCAATCCTCGCATTACGCAACGCATCGAAGAGTTGTGGAATGAAGTCATCGAAACCCACTCGGTCCCTTTGCTGTGCGCGTATTCCTTAGCCGGGACCAAACCAGACGCATTTCCCGACTCCCTACTGGCGTGTCACTCGCATCAGGTAGCCTAATCTTGATGATAAGTTGAAGAAGTGATTCCCGCTTTCGACATATTCAAGACCGACAAGGACGGCCACTTGCTATGGTGCGCCGCCGCCATGACCATTGACGATGCTAATGCAAAGGCCGCCGCTCTGGCGCGGGGCGACCGATGTGCGTACGTCGTTTTCAATCAAAAAACCGGCAAACACTCCACGGTTGGGCCGCCCTCCGGCGCTCGCCAAAGCGAAGGACCCTCGGAAACCTCGCGCCTTTGAATCGCGAAAAAAGAGTCTGTAAGTTACTGATTTTACGGAAGCCACTTGTTGAGGCACACCCACCCGGGGTGTTTTGCAAAAGAGGCTGGAAGTGATTGAAAACAAAGCATGGGAGCGGTGAAAAAAGCGCAAAGAGAGTTCAAGAGGCGGCAAATCATTGAAGATAAACGAGTAATTCCAGAGGGGCGGGAAAGGCTAACGAGATTGGCTTGAGATAACACGGCCGCCTATACTACCGCTTCAGGGATCTGTCAATAGTAAACTTATAAGTGGATTATTTATTAGCGGCTTGCGAAGGAAGAGCGGATCGACCGGCAGGAATGAGGATGGCTATCGCTGGCAGACCGTCAGATTAGACCTAGAGCGACTCGGACTTGTTCCTCGATTTGCCTCAGTACAGAGGGGGAGAGGGTGCCGATGGGCGGGTATTTGAGCAGATTTCTTTCCAGGGTGGTTACTTGATCGCACTTGGCCCAGCAATCGAAATTTAGGCGGGCGTCGCCCTTCTTGATGGGTACACGCATGCTGAATCGGCGGTGCTCCACGGTGGTGAGGGCCACGACGCACACATCCAAGGCAAATTTGTTCAGGGGATCAACAGAAAGGACTAAGGCTGGCCGGGGCTTGTCTAGCTGGACGAGGTAGACCTCGCCACGCTTGGGATACCAACCTGGAGGGGCGGGCATCAATCCCTGCTCAAGGTGCGAAGGGAAGCTTTCTGGAACTGCTGAGTTTCCGCGCCGTCGGAATGAGCATCCGTGTAGAATTGTGCGGCTTCGGCTTCCAAGCGCTCGTATTGCTCCTGAATGATGGCATGGCGTAAGAGATCATTGACGCGGTCGCTGGCAGAGCGCTGACCCTTGGTTTCGTCGACGTAATTGCAAATTTCCGATTCGATGGTAAAGCTCTTAGGTATCCTCATAGCTATTCTACGATGCTATATAGGATAAGGCCTATGGATGGGGGCTGTCAACGTCGAAGACGGCATTCCTGGTGTGAGACGCTGAGCGCGGAGGGATGGCTCTTTAGAGAGCCGCGGAGGCTCGAAGAATCCGGAATGAGCCAGCCTACCCCGCACTCAGAAACCTCAGTGTACCGCTGGCATCTTGCCGACGGGTGTGACAGTGAATACCCGGCGCCTCCCCACGTTCCAACCAAACACCTTGCAACGTCCAAAGCTGCTTTCCTTTTTCGCGCGTTCGCCGCGGATTCGCCTTGCATCTCGCGCAATTCTCGACTTAACCTTAGTGGTCTCAGCAGGCTACTGGCACCCGGTAACTCACGCTCCAGGAGACGCGTACATGGCTACCTCGGTCTGGAAGGGCTACCTCACCTTTGGGCTTATCTCGATCCCGATCCGGCTATTTTCGGCGGCGCGCGGCGAGCGCATCAGCTTGAACCAACTGCACAGCGTTTGCCACTCGCGCATCAAGATGCCGCTGTTCTGCCCGGTGTGCGACCGCAAGGTGGAGCGCAGCGAAATCGTGAAGGGCTACGAGTACGAGAAAGATCAGTACGTGCTCTTCGACGAAAAGGAATTGGAGAAGATCGAGCCGGAATCGGCGCGCTCGATGGAGATTCTGGAGTTTGTGCGGGTGAGCGAAATCGATCCGCTGTATTACGAGTCCTCCTACTACGTGACGCCGGAGGACGAAGGGCGCAAGGCGTACCAGCTATTGCTGGACGCCATGGAAGATTCCGGTTACGCGGCCATCGCCAAGATCACCATGCACCAGCGCGAGCATATTGTGGTAATTCGTCCGCGCGAGAACGGCATGACGCTGCACACCATGTTCTACACCAACGAGATTCGCGCGGTGGCGGAGTACGGCAAGCGCACCCCGGCGGCGGAACCGAAAGAGGCGGAAAAGAAGCTGGCTACACAGCTGATTGAGAGCCTGGCGGCCAAGTTCGAGCCGGAAAAGTACAAGGATCAATATCAGGAAAGCATGAAGGCCATGATCGAAGCCAAGCAGGCCGGGCAGGAAGTGGCGGTGGTGCCGCATGCCAAGATGGCCCCAGTGATCGATTTGATGGAGGCGTTGAAAAAGAGCATCGCGGAAAAATCGCAGCCCGCGGCGAAAAAGCCGCCGACGCGCGCGGTTCCCGCGGCCGCACAACGCGAAGAGCGCCAAGCCGCGAAGAAAAAACGCTCGGCGGGGTGAGCGGTTGGCGCCGGCAGAGGGAAAAGCGAAAAGCAGGTCCCTCGGCTTCGCGC
>DATGEY010000010.1:0-51702 GCA_035309625.1 Candidatus Acidiferrum sp. | reverse complement strand
CTGACCCGGGAACGCGACCAAGCCGTCCGCACCGCAAAAGGCGGCAGCCTGATGCGCCGCATAGCCCGCAACGCCAAGTGGCTGGCCATCGGCGCCGCCGCCGGAGCCCTTGCCGCCAGGGCCCACCGCTGAATCCCACATTGATAGAGGCCGTCCTTCCGGGCGGCCAGCACGCAGCTCGAATGCGCGAATCTCCCCAAAACTGGGAAGAGCCTGGCGCACCCCCCCCGCGCCAGGCTCTTCCCAGTCCTCCACAACCTATGTAACGCACCAACCCAGTTCCTTGATCGATCTCAGCGTGGCCGCAACCCGAAGGACCACGGCTGCGAGCCGCAAGCCCGCATCGAACAGAGCCCCATGGAGATAGCCAGGGAATAGGGATCAATCTAGCTAGGCTCAGAGAGAGGAAAAAGCTGTGGATAATCGAAAGATTTCTATTGACATCGCGTCGTATAAGTTATATTATGTTAACTAGAAAATCTGCCGCATCTGCACCTTCCACAGCCGCTCCCTAGCAAAGGGCTTGACAAAGCGTCGCCCGCTCTGCCCCGCCACGGTAACCGCTCCGTTGCGGTGCAATCGCCAATGCCACCCGTAACGGCGCCTCCGTGACGCTGAAATACCGATCAATTTTTCGAGGGTTTCTGCTGCGCCAGTTCGTACTGGATGTATTGCTCGAGCACATGCGCATCGGCGCCCACAAAGCGCCTTCCATTTACAAAAACGGTGGGCGTGCTGTTGACCTCGAGTTGTTGCCCATTGGCTCGGCTGGCGTCCACCGCCGCCGCCGCTTCCGGGCTGGCCATGCAGGACTTGAACGTATCGGGGTTCAGCCCCGCCTCGGCGGCGAAATCCGCCATCTTGCTCCACACGTTCTCCGCGGAGATCACCTGTTGCTGGTCGTAGATTGCGTCATAAACCTTCCAAAACGCCTTGTGGTCCTGCTGGTAGGCGCAGCGGCCGGCCAGCGCCGCCGTCCGCGCCCAGGGGTGGATCGAGTCCAGCGGGTAGTCCTTAAACACCACCCGCACCTGGGGATACTTCGGCAACATGCCCCGCAGCACATCGTGCAGGCTGCGGCAGACCGGGCACTCGAAGTCCGAGAACTCCACCAGCGTGACCGCAGCCTGGGGGTCGCCCAGGGCCGGCGCATTCTCGGTCTGGATGCGCGCCCGCGTTTCCGCCAAGGGATCCTTGCTAAGGTCGGACACCTCGCCGCGCACCAAGTACTTCCCGTCCTTGCTGACATACAGGATGGCGGTCTGCGAATTCTCGCCATCCTTCAATTCAATGGTGGTCTCCAGCAACCCTGGAATTTCGCTTTCCTTTGGCGGAGAGACCGTAAGCTGCACCTCGGATCCAAAGGCATAGAGATGCCGCAGGTAGGCCTCAATATATCTCTGTAGTGCCGTCTTGGACGCGCCCGCTGTGGAAGCCTTATTGGCCGACGCGGCCGGTGCGGTGCTCGTCTGCGCCGGCGCCACCGCCGGAAAGCAAGCCAGAGCGGCCAGGCTCGCCAGCAAGGCCCTACCCCGCCGTGCTCCGCGTTTGCTCTGCGCCTCGAAGGCTGATCTTGCTGCTGCGCTCTGTGTGCTGAATCCTTTCACGGGAGCCTTTCTGACCGTCGTCTAACGCCTACGGAATGAACCGCTGCGCAATCGGGAATGGCCGCCCGAATCCAAACGCCCGCGACGTGATTTTCAGCCCCGGGGCCGCCTGCTTGCGCTTGTATTCGTTGCGGTCCACCAGCAGCGCAATAGCCCGAACCAATTGCAGCTCAAATCCATATTTGTCCGCAATCTCCTGCGGGCTGCGCAAATCTTCGATGTACGCTTTCAGGATACGATCCAGCACATCGTAGGGCGGCAGGCTGTCTTCGTCCTTCTGATCCGGCCGCAGCTCGGCCGAGGGCGGCTTTTCGATGGTCGACGCGGGAATCACTTCCCTTTCGCGATTGATCCAGCGCGCCAGCTCGTACACCATCAATTTCGGCACGTCGGAAATCACCGCCAGTCCGCCGGCCATATCTCCGTACAGCGTGCAGTACCCTACCGCCAGTTCCGATTTGTTTCCCGTGCTGAGCAGCATCGAGCCAAATTTGTTGGACAGCGCCATCAGATAATTTCCGCGGATGCGTGCCTGGATATTTTCCTCGGCCACGTCCGCGGACCGATTGCCGAACGCCGGAGCCAGCGCTTTCCGGTAAGCGTCAAACACCTCGCTGATCGGAATGGTGATCATCTTTATCCCAAGGTTGTCCGCGAGCGTCTTGGCGTCCTGCTTGCTCCCTTCGCTGGAAAACGGCCCCGGCATGGACACGCCCTGCACATTCTCGGCCCCCAAGGCGTCCACCGCGATCGAGGCCACCACTGCGGAGTCGATGCCGCCGCTCAGTCCCACCAGCACCTTCTTGAATCCGCACTTGGACACATAATCGCGCGTCCCCACCGCCAGCGCGCGATAGGCATACTCGATCTCATCCGGCGGCTGCGGGTGAAACTCCCCTTCGCCGCTTTCCGTATCGAATAGCACCAGGTCTTCCTCGAACGCCAGCGCCTGCGCCGCCACCCGGCCGTCGGCGGTGACCGCCATGCTCGCGCCGTCAAAAATCAGGCTGTCGTCCCCGCCCACTTGATTCACGTAAATCACCGGCCGTTTGTGGGTCATGGCGATGGATCGCAGCATCTCCAGCCGCAGCGTCCGTTTGTTGATGGTGTACGGTGAAGCGGAAATATT
Organism: Candidatus Acidiferrum sp.; assembly: GCA_035309625.1. Lineage (GTDB taxonomy): Bacteria > Acidobacteriota > Terriglobia > Acidiferrales > UBA7541 > Acidiferrum. The sequence goes on along the minus strand of DATGEY010000010.1, from coordinate 48,966 downwards.
CAGCAGCAAGCTGGTTCCCTGCGCCACCAGCTCGGTCACCGGATCGCGCTCGTAACGCAAATTAGCCCAGAAATTCTTGTCGTTCCATACGTCTTCGCAAATCGTGATGCCCAGGTTTTCGTTGGCGAAACCGTAGACCGACTGCTTTTCCGCCGGCTGGAAGTATCGCGATTCGTCAAATACGTCGTAGGTCGGCAGCAGCATCTTGCTCTGCTCGAAAACAATGCGGCCTCCGCACAGCAGCGCCGCTTTGTTGGCAATATGCTTGCCCGATCCGTTCTTTACCCGCCCGGCGTAGCCCACAATCGCCGCCAGCGGCAACTTCCCTGCCAGCGTCTTTAATTCCTTAAGATTTCTATCGATGAACGCGGGGCGCTCCAGCAGGTCCAGCGGCAGATAGCCGCACAGGCAAAGCTCGGAAAAAACCGCCAGCGCGGCGCCGCGCGCCTGCGCTTGCGCCGATAAATCCAAAATCCGCGCGGAATTTCCCGCGAAATCGCCGATGGTGGGATTGAACTGCGCGAGGGCTATCTTCATGCCGGCCCCTTAGAATATGTTCGCATCGCCAGGATTGCAAACTCCTTGCGGCCGTTTGCGGTCCAAAAGTTCATCGCCGCTTCTGCGCCAGCAAGCTGGCAATTCCCTTCTCCGCGCGCAGTTCGCGATAAAACAAAGTGCCCAGCCCCGGAAACGCCGTTCTCAACTCTCCCGATTCCAGAAGATACTCGGGGTTTCGCGGCCCGCCCGCGAACTCCAGTTGCGCCACCGTGTAAGTTTCAAACAACAGGATCCCACCCGGCAGCAGCGCTCCTTCCATTTGCGGAAAAAGCGAGCGTTGCAGATAATTTACGCACAGCACCAATGAAAATGCCTGCGGCGGCAGGCTGACTCGCTCCAAATCAGCTTGCCAAATCTGAATGCCATGCTGCCGCTGCCCAATCTGTGCCGCGCGCTCGATGCGGCTAATCCCTAAATGCGAACCCTGGGCCCGCCGCTCCAGTATTCCCAGCGCCACCGCCGACGCGTCCACCGCGGTCACCGTTTGCCGCCGAGCCGCCAGCAGCAGCGTGTGCCGCCCCGTACCGCAAGCTAAATCCAGCGCCGCTCCCACCGGCAGCAGCGGCAATAACTCACGGACAAATCCAGAGGGCTCCGCCAGCGGCTCGTCCGCCGCCGCGCGATACCTGGCGTCCCATTCCGATGCGCTGGCTAGCATAAAAAAGGCTCCTGAACACGGTGTCCAGGAGCCCGAAAATCCTTTGCCGGAACAAGCGCAAGTCCGGCGTTCTAACTATTAAACGCTGAACGAACTGCCGCAGCCGCAGGTGCTCTTCACGTTGGGATTGTTGAACTTGAACCCCGCACCTTCGATGGTCTCGATGTAATCGATCTCCACGCCTTCCAGATACATCGAACTCATCTGGTCCACCGCCACCTTCAGTCCGTTGAAATCCAATAGTTCGTCGGTGTCGTTGGTCTGATTTTCAAAGGCCATGTGGTACTGAAAACCGGAACATCCGCCGCCCACCACCGCGACGCGCAGCGCCACCGGTACCGGGCTCTGCATCTGCATGATCTCTTTCACTTTGGTACTTGCCACGGGCGTCAAACTGATCATGATTCTTTTCGCCTCCGCCAGCGGCCCCTGGCCGCCAGCAATTTACCTGTTCAGTATAACAGAACCTTATTTCACCCGCATAATCGAGCGTTCTTTTCAAGCAACCCGCTCTTTCCAGCCTTTCGACATCGCTATGCCCTTCGCTTACAATACGATGCAGCTATGGCCCACAAAGTCACGGTAATTCCCGGCGAAGGCATCGGCCCCGAAGTTGCCGCGGCTACCCGGCGCGTCCTTGACGCCGCCGGTGTGCGCATCGAATGGGAGGAACTCGCCGCCCGCACCGATAGCGCCACCCAAGCCGGCCAGCTCGTTAACCAAGGCGCCATCGACTCCGTGCGCCGCAACCGCGTCGCCCTCAAGGGCCCCACCGCCACGGCCATCGCCGGCGGCGCCCCCAGCGTGAACGTCGCCCTGCGCAAAGCGCTGGATCTCTACGCCAACCTGCGTCCGGTAAAGAACTTGCCCGGCGTACAATCGCGCTTTGAAAACGTAGACCTCGTCCTGGTCCGCGAAAATACCGAAGATCTTTACTCCGGCCTGGAGCATGAAGTCGTTCCCGGCGTGGTCGAAAGCCTGAAAATCATCACCGAGCGAGCTTCCACCCGCATCGCCCGCTTCGCCTTTGAATACGCCGTACGCAGCGGCCGCAAAAAAATTCACGCCATTCACAAAGCCAACATCATGAAGCTAAGCGACGGTCTGTTCCTGAAATCGGTGCGCGCCGTAGCCGAAAAATACAAAACCATCGAGTACAAAGAACTGATCGTGGACAACGCCTGCATGCAAATGGTTCTGAATCCGCAGCAGTTCGATATGCTGCTGTTGCCCAATCTGTACGGCGACGTGATGAGCGATCTGGCTGCCGGCCTGGTAGGCGGCCTCGGAGTAGTGCCCAGCGGCAACATCGGCGACGAATGCGCCATGTTCGAGGCCGTCCACGGCACCGCCCCGGACATCGCCGGCCAAGGCCTGGCCAATCCCACCGCCCTGCTGATGAGCGGCATCATGATGCTCGATCATCTAGGCGAGCGCCCCGCAGCCCGCCGTATCGAAGCCGCCCTGGAAAAAGTCTATCGCGAAGGCAAGCACGTCACCCGCGACCTCGGCGGCAAAGCCACCACCCAGGAATTCACCGACGCCGTAATCTCCGCCCTCCCGGTCGCCGCAACCGCCTGAATCGCTGCCAACCTTGCGGCATCCGGAGCCTTTCGTCCGCACCCGCAAAATTGCTCCTAAGCCGGTCGATAAATCTGATAAACCATCAAATAGACAATGACTCCGGTCACGCTGACATAAAACCACAAAGGCAAGGTCCAGCGCGCAATCACCCGATGCCGATCGAATTTCTGAAGCCAGGCCCGCCGCAACGTAATCAAAATCATCGGCACAATCGCCACCGCCAGCACGGTATGGGTAAGCAACAGAACGAAATAGACCGGCCGAATCCAACCCTGCCCCTGAAACGCCACATGCCCCACGCGGTAGTGATACAGCAGGTAGGAAAACAGAAACACCGTCGAAACCACAAACGCGGAAATCATAAACGCCTTGTGGATCGCAATTTTCCCTTTGCGAACCGCGACGTATCCGCACGCCAGCAGCACCGCGCTCACACCATTCAGGGACGCGTTGAGCGCTGCATGAGAAAACATCCGTCCAGTTCCTTAAGGCAAATCAGCGGAGGATTTTGTCGTAGACCATCAGGGCCAGCAACAATGGGATGTACGCCACCGTAGCGTGCATCAACCACTTGGCTCGATAATTCGTCTTATCGCTGGCCGCCCACCGGCACACCTGCAACAAGCCCACGCTGAGCATCAATGCGCCGAAAAAATAAACGGTTCCTGCCAGTCCGGCTATCGCCGGCAACAGGCTGACGCCCACCAACACCGTCGCCGTCGCCAGAATTTGCCGAAAGGTGCGCGAACCCTCGCGGTCCACCACCGGCAGCATCAGAATTCCCGCCCGCGCGTAGTCGTCGCGGTACATCCAGGCAATCGCGTGAAAATGCGGAAACTGCCAGAAGAACAAAATCGCGAACAGCATCCAGGCGCCGGCATCCAGCCGCCCGGTGGCCGCCGCCCAACCAATCATCGGAGGAATCGCGCCGGGAAACGCGCCCACAAACGTGGCCCACACGGTGCGCTTCTTCAGCGGCGTATACGCCAGCAAGTACCCAAGGCAAGTCACCGCGCCCAGCCCCGCCGACAGCGCTCCCGCCGCGAAATAGAGATACAACGCCCCGGCTACCGACAGCGCCATCCCGTAAGCCAGCGCCTGCCCCGGTTTTAACACGCCGCTCGGCAGCGGCCGCGACGCCGTGCGCCGCATCAACCGGTCGGAATCGCGCTCCATGTAATGATTCAGCGCCGCGGTCCCTGCCGCGATCAGCATGGTGCCAAAAACGGTGTGCACCATGTGCAGCCAGTCCACTGGCCCACGCGAACCCAGGTAATATCCCGCGGCAGTCGTGATCAGCACCAGAAACGACACGTCTGGCTTGGTCAACGCCACGTATGCGTTGGCGCGCGAAGCCAGCGTCATCTCCGCCGTGCGCAGCGTGCTCATCGGGCCGCCACCTGATTCGGCGCCGCTGCCGCCACTTCCCCGCTGCGCTGCACCACCCGGAAGCAAATCAAAACAATGAGGACCGAGAATGCGAACAGCAACGCTCCCACTACCGTATGCGTCACCGTTAGCAGCACCGTCGCCGACGTCGCGCCGGTTTTTTCACTTTCCAGCCGTGCCCAGTACGCGCCAAAGCCCAAAAGGAATTGCACCCCGAAAATCGAGTGCAGCAGTGCCCGGGCCCGTGAAAGTTCGCGAGATGCGCCAAATCGCTTGCGCAGCGCCGCTGCCGTCCATATCACCGTGCCCAGCACCGCCAGCGCGCCAACCATGTGCGGCCATACCGGTATTTCGGAGTGCCGAAAGCCCGCGCCCAACACCACTTGAAGAAAGATGACTGCGGCATTCACGATCGCCAGATTATGGATGGAAGGCGTCCCGCTGTCCACCAACCGCGGCCGCTCCGAAATCCACCACTTGCTGGTAAACACCGCGATCCCCAGCACCGCGGCGAACACCATCTGCGCGAAGCACGCGTGAATCACCGGCAGCCAGTACTGCAGCAGCTGCCGCACCACTTCGCCGCCCAGCACTGCTTGCACTGCCACTCCCAGCACGGCAATCACGCCGAACCAGCGCAACCAGCGCCGATGCTCTTTGACCCAAATCAAAATCGCCAGCACCAGGGTGAAAACGGCCAATCCACCGGCGATCACCCGGTGCGAGTGCTCGAAAAACGCTCCGCCCGCCAGTTGTCTGAGCGAAGGAAACCAGGTACCGAACGATTTGGGCCAGTCCGGAACCGACAGCGCGGCATTGTTGGAAGTCACCAGCGCCCCGGCAATGAACAGCAGCACCGTCCACGCCACTACGAACTTGGCGAACCGGTGTATCCCTGGGTTATACGTCGTAGTCATTTGCGAAAACTCGTCGCGAATTATAGCGCAGCTTCCATCTTTTTACCGCCGGACACAAAACCGTCGCAAGTGTGCGTCACCGCCACGCTAGCTGGCCAACGAGGCCGTCTGTGTCGTTGCCCGCTGCTCTTCCATTCCTACGGCGCGTAAAACCAAATCTTTCAGCGCCGCGATGAAAATCGGCGAATCTCCTACCGCCGGCATCATCCTGAAGGTATCGATGCCCACCTTTTCGGCATCCGCGCGCGCCTCGATATTGATTTCGTGCAAAGTCTCAATATGCTCGGTCACAAACGAAATCGGCACCACCAGCATTTCCTTCACGCCCTCGTGCCCCAGCCGCTCGATGGTGCCGGTCAGCGGCGGCTGCAGCCACTTCGCCGGTCCCACCCGGCTCTGGTAGCACAGCACATGCGTCCGCGGCCAACCCGGATATTGCCGCGCGCCCGCCTCGCACACCAGCTTCACCGTCGTTTCGATTTGCCGCGGATACGGGTCGCCCTTCTCCACCAGGCTCATCGGCAAACCGTGCGCGCTGAATACCAGCGGAGTCCTCGCGCTGTCTGGAAACTGCCGCAGCACCGAGCCGATCCGCTGAGTGACCGCCTGGATATAAAGCGGGTGCTCATAAAATTGCCCGACGGTATGCTCTTTCCCGCCAGCGGCCGGCGGCCCGTAAACGCGTCGCCATTCTTTCAAGCTGCTCAACGTAGTGGCGTACGAAAAATGCGGATACAGCGGCAGCAGCACCATGGCATCGAGCGGCTCCGCCTTGCGCAATGTCTCCGCCGCTTCCGCGCTCATCGGATGCCAGTAGCGCATCGCCGTCACCACCACCGGCTCCATGTACGGCGACAGCGCCGCCGCCAGCCGCACCCGCTGCCGCTCGGTCAGCAACCGTATCGGCGAACGCCGGCCGATCTCCGCGTACTTGCTCGCCACCGGAATCGCGCGCCGCGACGAAATCAGTTTGGCAATCGGCTTCCGCAATATCCCCAGCGGGCCCAGCGGAATAATGTCCGGATCAAGGAATAAATTGAGCAGGAACGGCTCGACGGCTTCCAGCGAATCCGGCCCGCCCAACTGAAACAACACAATTCCGACGCGCTTCTTCCCTGCCACTATTTCCCCCGCGTCAGAGTCACCTTGAGCCGCTCGACGTCCTTGCGCAGCTCTGCGGTGCGCCGCGCCACGCTCACAAAATAAAGGAAGAACACGCCCCACCCGATCATGTACGCGGTCATCACGCTGCCCAGATTCTTCACGCCGCCTCCGCTTCCTGCGCCAGGGCTTGCGCCGCCGCTCGCACTTCTTCCAGTTCGTAGCGCTGCCGGATCAGCAGAATCATCAACGCCGTCAGGCTCAGCCAGGACAGATTGAAAATCTTGCGCATTACGGGATCCATACCGCCACTCGTGAACACCACCGGCTGCGGGTGCTGCGTGCGCCACCACCAGATCGACCCATAAACCAGCGGCACATCCAGAAAAATGAACACGCCATAGAAGGAACTGATCAGCGCACGCCGGTCCGGATCGTCCACCATGGTCCGCAAGATTAAATACGAAAGATAAAGCAGCCACAGCACTAGCGTTGAAGTCAGCCGCGCGTCCCACGCCCAATAGACGCCCCAAGCCGGCTTGGCCCAGATCGGTCCAGTGATCAACACCACGGTACAAAACGCCAAGCCGACCTCCGCGCCGGCCACTCCCAGCCAATCCCATTTCGCTTCGCGCTTGAACAAATATGCCAAATTGCCCACAAAGCACACCAGAAACGCCACCAGCGCCGTCATTCCGCAAGGCGCGTGCAGATAGAAAATCCGCTGCACGATGCCCATGGTTAATTCATTGGGCGCCACAAAGAAAGCCCCATACGCCGAGGCACTCAACAGGACCACGACAGCCGCAGCGCCGATAAGTTTTGCCGTCATCGTCGCTCCTGCTCAGTCGATGTGATTGCAGGCATTTGGGTTACCCTTATGTCCTTTACCTTGAACAGATCCGAGCAAAAGTACCCGTAAACCCTTCCGTATGATACAGATTCGCAAAACCCGGGGGGAGGGGGTGTCCACCCTTGCCCCATTCTTCCGGACTGCAACTTTTTACTCTTCCAAGAGATATTCCCCGAAAAGCCATACCGCCGTCAAAAAAATCACGTCAAACGCAATCAGAAATGCCAGCCAGTCCCAGCGGAGCTCTGGACTTTCTGCAAATAACGCGCCCGTAGCCTCCGTGCTGGCGATCAGCAGCGGCGTCAGCAATGGAAGCAAAAGCAGTGGCAACAGCAGTTCGCGCATGCGCGCCTGCGCGGAAATCGCGGACAGCGTCGTGCCCGTGACCGAAAGTCCCAGGCTGCCCAGAAACAGCACCAACGCGAGCTGCGGCACAACACCCAGCAGCGGAACATTGTAGAGCACCGCGAAAATCGGGAGCATCACCAGTTCCGTGATCAGCAGAAAAAGTGTGTTGGCGCAGATCTTAGAGAGGAAAATGGCGAATGGATCGGACACGGAAAGCCGCAGTGCGCTGAGCGTGTCGTTGGTCTGCTCGCGCAAGAAACCCGGCTGCAGCATCAGCGACGCCGCGAACAGAAACGCCAGCCACAACAACCCCGGCCCGAAATGCCGCGACTCTTCCCGTGTCGGATCGAACGTAAAGCTGAACAGCACCACCACCATCAGGATGAACACCACCGTGGTAGTCAGCAATTCGCGCGAGCGAAACTCCGTCCGCAGCTCCTTGCCCAGCAGCACCGTGGTGTTGGAGAACAGGCTCATCTAGGCATTGGCGAAGGTCAGGATGGAGCGCAAGCTCACACCGGTGTGCGTATCGGCCACCACCGCGCCGGCGTCCAGCCGCACCGCGCGCGTGGCCAGCGCCGAAATTTCCGATTCTCCGTGCAGGCTCATGACTATGGTCGCTCTGGCCTCGCGCAGCCGCCGCAGCGTTTCCGCCAGCCAGCTAACGCCCTGCGGATCGAGCCCGGTGCCTGGCTCATCCAGAAGCAGCACAGCAGGCGCATGCAGCAGCGCCCGCGCAATCGCTATGCGCTGGCGCATTCCCCGCGAAAACGTGCGCACCAGGGAGTCGCCCCGCTCGAACAGTCCGACCTCGCGCAACAGCAACTCCACGCGCTTCGCCGGCTCCTTGATTTCCAGCAACCGCGCGAACAGCAACAGGTTTTCCTGGGCGGTCAGCTCGTCGTACACCATGGTGGCGTGCGCTACGAAGCCGGCGTTCTTCGCCTCCGGGCTCGCTGCCGATGGAGTTGGCGAAAACGTCAGCTTTCCCCCCGATGGCCGCACCAACTGCGCGGCAATGCGCAGCAGCGTGGTCTTGCCGGATCCGTTGCGGCCCACCAACGCCACGCACTCGCCGGCCGCGATTTCCAGCGAAACGCGGCGCAGCGCGTAAAGCGCGCCGTATCTTTTATCGATATTTTCGAAGTGCAGACCGATGGGGCGCGTTTCCGCCGGGGTCACCGTACGCCCTCGCCCGCGCGCACTACGCAACCGGCGCTCACCCTCAGCCCCGCACCAGATCGCGCAGTACTTTTTCCGCTTTCGAGCGCTCCTGCGCGTACTCGTCTTCGGAAATGGTGCCCGCTTGCCGCCGCAATTCCAGGCGAAACATCTGATCCTTCAGCGCGTCCAGGCTGACGCCCACCGCGGCGTCCACTTGCGATAGGGCTGCAGACCGCGGCGGAGAGGCCTCCGCGCCGCGATCCAACCGCGCATCGCCGGCCACAGCCACCACTGGCTTGCGCGCCAGCAACATCGCGCCCAGCGCAAATACACCCACGAACCCGGCAATCAGCGGCCACTTCAGCACGTCCAGCCGGCCGGGCACCGACTGTATGTTTACCGCCGGCGCCGCGCCCTGAGCATCGGCCGCGCCGGGTCCACCGCTGGCCTCGCTGCCGTTCCCTTGCGGCAACGGTGGCGCGGTGCCAGAAACGTTCACCGCCATCACGTTGTTGGCCGGCACGTTCTCGCGACCGTACACGCTCATGCCCTGTTCCTGTCCGCCGCTCTGCAAGCCATCGCCGTTGATTTGCAGGGTCGGGGAAGCCACCACCAGGACTCGCGCGGCCGGATAGATCGTAGCCAGCTTTACCGTGGCGGTGTCTCCCGGATAGGGCAGCTCGTAGGAATAGCGCACCGTGTTTTGGCCCGGCCTCAGCGCGTACGCGATCGCGTACTTGCCTTTCTTTTTGTCGATCGGAGCTTGCACCACCGGCATGCCTGTAGGCCCCGACGCCGCCACTTGCTGCAATTGCGCGCTCTGCGGGATCACAAAATCGAAATTACCGTCCGCGCGAAAATAGGCTTGCGGAGGCTGCGAATTATTTTCAATCGAATATTCCTCCGCCACGGTCAGCTTGTCGCCGCTGGGCTGGAAGAACACGATGCGCGAAGCCACGGAAATAGTCTTGGGATCCCTGGAGGGCTCAAAGATGCTCACTTCCACTGTGCCGGTCCCCGGCGGAACGGGTTGATGAAAATTAATTCCTTTGTAGATCGCGCGCACCAGCATGGGCTGCGCGCCAATGGCGGTGTGATCAAACGAGAAGCTCCCTTGCGCGTCGGTCTTGGTGTTGGCCACCGGCTGCATGCCGCCCTGCAGTTGAATCAGGACCACCTGCACGTCAGCAGCCGCTTTTCCGGTCGTACCGTTCTTGACCGTGCCATGCAGTACGCCGGCTTTCGCCGAAGCCGCTAATAGCAACAGAATTGCAAAGATCCCAAGGAGGTTACGGCCCGGCCTCATCGCTGGTCACGCTCTGCCGCCCGTGCTCCGCGCGCGCGGTGAACCTGGGACTCGGTGACCCGCTCGATGTCGGTCAGCACCAGCGCGGCATCGTTCTCCAGAGAAAGCTTCATCGAGGTGTAATCGCCTTCGGAATATTTCCCGGAGCGAAATTCAAAGCGCAGGTCCCGCAAATTGTCGTAAATGGTGTCGCGCCGCTCCATCAATTGATCCAGCCGGGTCCGGTGCGGCGCCAGATCGGAGGGGTCGGGGTGAATGTAAAAAATAAAAAGCAGGGTAGCGATGGCCAGCGCCATGCACGCGCCCAACACCGCGCCATCCGCCGAAGAAACAACCCATGCAGCTTGCAGGTTTGTAAAAACAGGGGCCATTAAAAATCCTCAGTCTCTCGCGCAACGCGCCGCCGCGCGCGCTCCAAGTCCGGCGACACCATCGCCGTTGCTTGATCCGCGCTTTCCCCGCGCGCCGCCAAGGCTCGCGAGCGCCACTTCCAGATCACAAAAACCACCACCAGCGTGCCCAGCAAAAGATAAAGGCTCGGCAACATCCAGGCCACCAAACTCAGCCCGGATTTTGGAGGCTCGGCGTATACCTTGGTTCCGAACTCCTGCACCAATGCCGAGGTAATCGCGGTCTCCGAATCGCCGCGCGCCACCCAGCCATCCAGTTCTTTCAACATGCTGGCGGAAACCGTACAGCCGACGTGATTGCATTGCGTCAGCACCTGGTTGCAGCCGCACATGCACATGAACTTTCCGCCGATCTGCTTGGCGCGATCCGTTTGCTGCGCCTGCACGCTCGAAACAAACACCGCCCCCGAGGCGGCACTCAGCGCCATCACCAGGAAGAACGCCGCGCTGCGCCGCTTAATCATGCCCTTCCCGATGTGCCACGGAAGGCGCGAACGTCTGCCCTGGTTGCGCGGAAGCGCGTTCCGTCGCGGCGGATAACACCAACACCGCGCGGCGGTTCGGCAGTAACGTCACTAAAGTTCCCAGCACCACGACTAATCCGCCAAGCCAAATCCACTTCACCAGCGGATTCAAATACGCGTGGATGACCGGGGCTTGCGTTTCCGGATTTTGTCCGGCGTACACCACGTACAAATCTTCGCGCAGCGTCGAATAAATCGCCACCATGGTTCCGGACTGCTCGTTGGTCTGGAAGAAGCGCCGCTCCGGATACAACATCATCATGGGCTTATTATCGCGCCACACTTCCACGATCATGCGCTCGGAAGTGTAATTCTTCTCCACCTTGGAATCGAAGCCCTGCAGCAGCAGTTTGTACGCGCCAATCTGCAGCGTCGACCCCGGCCGCATATCCTTCTGCGCGTCGCGGTTGAAAGCCGCTCCGGCCAGGCCCACGAAAATAAGCACCATGCCCATGTGTACGATATAGCCGCCATAGCGGCGCGTGTTGCGCATGGTCAGATCCACCGCGGAAGCAAGCAGCGATGCGCCGGAGCGTGAGCGAATGACGCGCGCGCCGCGGAAAAACTCCATGCCGACGGTCGCGGTTACAAACACGCACAGCATCAGGCACACCAGCGAGAAGAACTCGCGCACCCCGAGCGCAAAAACCACCACCCCAACCAGCAAACCCGCGACCAATGGCCAGCCGAAGTTGCGCTTCAGGCTGTCCGTCGAAGTTTTTCGCCAAGCCAGCAACGGCCCCACGCCGGTGAGAAACAACAACAGCAAGCCAATGGGAATATTCACTTTATTAAAAAAGGGAGCGCCCACGCTGATGCGCGACCCGGAAAACCATTCGGAAAATACCGGGAACAGCGTTCCCGAAAGGACGGCGATGCAGGAAACCAGCAAGATCAAATTGTTGAATAAAAAGCTGGACTCTCGCGAAATCATCGAATCCAGTTGATTCTCGCTCTTCAGATAGTCGCGATTCTTGAGGTAGGCCACCAAGCACACCGCGAATATCAGCAGCAGAAATCCAACGAAATAGTTGCCGATACTCGATTGCGCAAAGGCGTGCACCGAGCTGACTACTCCGCTGCGAGTCAGCAAAGTCCCCAGGATGCACAGCATGAAGGTGGTAAAAACCAGCCACACGTTCCACACTTTCATCATGCCGCGCTTTTCCTGCATCATCACCGAATGCAGAAACGCCGTGCCGGTCAGCCAGGGCAGCAGCGACGCGTTCTCCACCGGATCCCAGCCCCAGTAACCGCCCCAGCCGAGCACCGCATAGGCCCAGTGCGCGCCCAGCAAAATTCCCATGGTCTGGAAGCACCACGCGATCATGGTCCACTTGCGGGTCAGGTGAATCCACTTTTCGCCCGGATAGCGCGCCAACAGGGCGCCCAGCGCAAACGCAAACGGAATCGTGAATCCGGTGTAGCCCGAATAAAGGTTGGGCGGATGGATCACCATCTCCGGATATTGCAGAAGAGGTGTGAGGCCGTTGCCGTCCGCGCGTGTAAAAATTTCGAGCGCGCCGCCGGCCCCCGGAGCCGCCAACACCTTGAACGGGCTGGCCACGAAATTATTCAGGGTCAGAAAGAAGATCTGCACGCCGGCCAGCACCACCCCGACGTAAGGCATCAACTCGCCATTCTTGTTGCGATAGACCAGCAGGACGGAAAAAACGTAAGCCGCCAGCAAAAAGCTCCAGAACAGCAGCGAACCTTCCTGCCCGGACCACAACGCGGCAATTTTGTAGAACGTGGAGAGATCGCGGTTGCTGTGCGAGACGACGTAGGAAACCCAGTAGCTGTCGCTGAAAAAGAGGTAAACCAGACTGCCAGTAGCCAGAAAAATCAGCCCGCAGGTGGCGATGCCCGCCTGCCGAGCGCTCTTGACCAGCAGCGGATGCCGCGTGAGTATCGCGGCGATGCCGCCCACAAAGGCATATCCCGCACAGAGAAATGCCAGGAGTAACGCGAAGGAACCAAAAACATCCACTTAGCAGTCCGCCTTCCACCGTAGCGCCCTGACTCCACAGTCGCGCTACAACTCTACATCGCGCTGGGTTGCGCTGCCCCCGGCTTTGCATCGCCCCCCGGCGCCGCTTCATATTTCGACGCGCACTTGGCTTGCACGTGCTCGGCCACGAACTCACCGTTATTCTGCAGACTGCCCTCCACCAGGGCTTGGGACTTGTCCACGAACGTGTCCGGCAGCGGTTCGCTGCCCACATAGCTCACCGGCAGCAACTTCCCTTCTCCGGCCAAAACGAAGTCCACGCGTCCGGAAAGCCGTTTGATGCTGCCGGGCTCGACCGTGCCGCCCACCCGGATGCGATGCGATCGCGCGGCGCCATGCAGGGCCGGCAATTCTGCAATGGTGTGGTAATACGTCTTGCTTTCGCCGTAGCCCAACCAGGCGAGGAAACCCAGCGATACCACGATAATTCCGATCCCGATGCCGAATTTCGCTTGCTTCCGCACAGCAATGCTCCTAATACACGCCGGTACCTACGCAAATTCTATCACATGCAAAACATGCGGGCCGCAGCATTGTGGCCGCATCATCCGCTGGCGTGAACGCTCTGCATGGCGACCGCGTTCCGCAATCGTTCGGCCGCTTCCGGCGCCAAATCCGCATCCAGGGCAAACGGGTTCTCGCGGTCAAGCACGATGGCACAAGGCAATTCGGCGGAGGCCAAAGTAGGCAAGAACGGCTTTAGAGACCGTGCGATGGGCGCCAATTTCTTGGGCTTGAGCGAGCGCCGGATGCGCGTCAGCGCCGCGGGCAGCCGTTCGCGCAGGAATTCCGCGGTTGCGGCGCGCTGGCTGTCTTCCACCGGGCATTCCAGAACATGCGTAAGAAAGAATCCGCCACGTTGGAATTCCGCAAGCGCGGCTTCCGCCGGCTTTCCCTCCAGCGTTACGCCGGCAACGCCAAGCAAAAGCCTGCCTTCGCCGGTCCAGCCGCCGGCGGGCGAATAAATGAATTCCGAATCGTTTTGCGGAGCGGCCGCGCCCAGCAGCAACGTGCCAATGTGCACCGGCCGGAAACGGGTGCTCCACTCCAGGCGCTGCAAACGCCTGGCTATGTGTTCGGGAGAAGCCAGCTGACCGCAACCGTCACAACGCAACTCTGCTGTGTTCATGCCAGGAGAATCGTAGACGAGCCGCAGGCGGAGTGCAAATCCGAGCGGGAGGATGCTGGCTTGGGCTTAAAAACGGGACAGGCGAATGCGCGGCTACTTCTGGACCGCAAAATCGGAAGGCAGCTTGGAGCGCAGACACCACTTCAGTTCCTGGCTCAACTCGGTGACTTCCATGCCCGGCATGACAATGAACTTGCAGCTCAGCATCTCGCGCGACTCATCATCGTCCGGCAACTGACAGGACACCCGGCAATATTGGCATTCCTGGTTCCAGCAAAATCGTCCATACGGAATCGTTTCCGGGCTGATGAATTGGAAGCAGCGCAAAAGCGAATTGCGCTCCGGCACCTGAAATTTCTTCCCCAGGATAGTGATATCCACCAATTTTTCGTACGGACGGAACGGTTCCGACATGATCGAGTCCTGTTTTCCGCGCACCAGCGCTGCGTTGCCGGCAGCTTCCCTGGACTAATGCGCCTAGGTAACTAGCGCAATCAGAGTAGACCGCAGTTACGGAAGCCACAATGAATGCTGTGCCGGAAAGTTGCCAATGTGCTACGGGGTAGACTTGCAGAGAGTGTCCTAGGGGTGGCCAGCCGATCATCCCTCGTTGAGGTCAGGCCACGTCGAAGTATTGGCCCATATTGCGGAACTTCCGGTAGCGCGCGTCGAGCAAATCCTTCACCGATTCATTGGTGAGCATCACCAACTGCCGATCCAGCACGGTGTCGAGCAATTTTGCCGCCGCTTCGTAGTCGGTGTGCGCACCGGCTTCCGGCTCCGGTACGATTTCATCGACGATGCCGAGCTCCTTCAGATCGGTAGCGGTAATCTTCAGCGCCACGGCCGCGGTTTCCGCCTTGGTGGAATCGCGCCACATAATCGCGGCGCAGCCTTCCGGCGAGATGACGGAATAAAAACTATTCTCCAGAATATTCACGCGGTCGCCCACGGCGATGGCCAAGGCTCCGCCGGAACCGCCTTCGCCGGTGACCGTCACGATAATCGGCACCGGTAAGCGCGCCATCTCGCGCAAATTCAGTGCGATGGCTTCGGCCTGGCCGCGCTCTTCGGCGTCCAGGCCCGGGTAAGCGCCCTGCGTGTCAATAAACGTAAAGATGGGCCGCCCGTATTTCGCGGCCAGCTTCATCACCCGCAGGGCTTTCCGATAGCCTTCCGGCTTTGGCTGGCCGAAATTGCGCACCAGCCGCTGCTTGGTGTCGCGGCCTTTCTGGTGGCCGACAACGGCCACGGGCCGCCCGTGGAATTTCGCCAGGCCGGCGACAATCGCCTTGTCGTCGCCATAGCCGCGATCCCCATGCAGCTCCACAAAATCGGTGAACAGCAGTCCAATGATGTCCAGTGTGTAAGGGCGCTGCGGGTGCCGCGCGATTTGCGCACGCTGCCAGGGGCCCAGGTGCTCGTAAAATTCGCGGCGCAGCTCGGCCACTTGCTGCCGGATGCGCTCCAGCTCCGCTTCCCCGTCGGCGCTTCCGCCCAGGTGACGCAGCTCTTCCACATCTTTTTCCAGGCGATCGATCTCGCGCTGACGGCTGCCTGGCGTTGGAGTTTTGTCCCTGCGCGTCATCACATCACCAGTTCGATAGCTTGCGCACCGCAAATCTGCCGCACCGATTCTATCAGCTCGGCCTTCACCGTTACGCGCTGTTGCGCCTGCAGCACCGCCACCGAGCCATCCGCGGAGTGCAGCTCAAAGAGCACCGGAGTGGGGCCCGGCGTGCCGGCCAACAACTCCGCCAGTTGATCCAAAATGTTCTCGCTGAGCGCTTCCATGTTTAGGCGCACGCGAAACTCCGGAGGACCTTTGCGCTCGACAATGTCTTCCAGGCGCCGCGCTTCCTGCAGCGACAGCCGGGTGCCGGCTTCCTCGATCTGGACGCGGGCTTTCAGCAACAACGGCGTTCCCTGCTTCAACACGTTTTCCAGCTTGGCGAAGCTTTCCGGAAAAGCCAGCAGCTCCTGAACGCCGGTCATATCCTGGATGGTGTAAATGGCCCAGCGCGCGCCCTTGCGCGAGCGCATTGGGCGCACGCCCACAATCAGCGCGCCGACGGCAACTTCTTTTCCGTTGCGTTGTCCCTCGATTTCCGAAAGCGAAATGGTTTTGAGTTCCTGGAGGCGCGACGCATATCTGGCCAGCGGATGACCGGAGACATAGAAGCCCAGCATGGCATATTCGCTGGCCAGCCGCTCCTCTTCGCCCCAGGGTTCGGCCTCGCGCATCTCGAAGGCGACCGGCGCCGGGGCCGCCGCGGTTCCAAACAAGCCGTGCTGACCGGACTCGCGGATGCGCGCGGCGCGCTGCAAGGCGATGACGGCATCGTCAACCGAGGCCACCATGCACTCGCGCGCGCCTAAGGAATCCATGGCGCCGGACTTGATCAAGCTCTCGAAAACGCGCTTGTTCAGAAATCGCGGTTCAATGCGCTCGCAGAATTCATAGAGCGAGCGGAATTCGCCCTGATGCAAACGGGATTCGCGAATGGCTTTGGCGGTGTTCTCGCCCACGTTCTTGATGGCGGCCAGCCCGAAGCGGATGGCCTCGCCTACCGGAGTGAAATACAAATCGCTCTCGTTCACGTCGGGCGGGAGGATGGAAATGCTCATGCCGCGCGCTTCATTGATGTATTTCACGGTCTTGTCCGAGTTCCCGGCTTCGGAGGTGAGCAGCGCAGCCATGAATTCCACCGGATAGTGGGTCTTTAAATAGGCGGTTTGATAGGCCAGCAGGGCGTAGGCGCAGGAATGCGATTTGTTGAAGCCGTAGCCCGCGAACTCTTCCATCAGGTTGAAAATGCGCTCGGCTTTCTTCTCCGGAATCTTGTTGTTAGCGCAGCCGGACATGAACTTGGCGCGCTGCGCGGCCATCTCTTCTTTCTTCTTCTTGCCCATGGCCCGGCGCAGAATATCCGCTTCACCCAGCGAAAAACTGGCCAGGCAGTTGGCGATCTGCATCACCTGTTCCTGGTACAAAATCACGCCATAGGTTTCTTCGAGGATTTCTTTTAACTGCGGCAACTCATAGGCCACCTTGGTGGTGCCGTGCTTGCGCTTGATGAAATCGTCGATCATGCCGCCCTGGATTGGTCCCGGACGATAAAGCGCGTTCAGCGCGGTTAAGTCTTCGATGCGGGTGGGCTGATAGCGGCGCAGAATGTCGCGCATGCCATGCGATTCAAACTGGAAGATGGCGGTGGTATCGCCGCGGGCGAAAAGCTTGTAGGTGTCCGCATCATCGAGGGCCAGGGTATCCAGGTCCACCTTCACGGAACGGTTTTGCTCGATCATGCGCACCGTGTCGTGCAAAACGGTGAGGGTGGTCAGGCCGAGGAAATCCATCTTGAGCAGGCCGATGCGCTCCAGGGCGTTCATGTCGTACTGCGTGGTGATTTCGTCGCGGCTGGTCTTGTACACCGGCACGACGTCGGTGAGCGGCCGCGGCGAGATCACTACGCCGGCCGCGTGCGTCGAGGCGTGGCGCGCCAATCCTTCCAGGCGCAGCGCCACGGCCATCAAGTCTTTCATGCGCTCATCGGCATTGATGGCGGCTTTCAATTGCGGCGCTTCCGCCAGGGCGGTATCCAGCGTAATTCCCAAGGTGGTGGGGACCAGCTTGGCCAGCTTATCGACCTCGCCGTAGGGAATGTCCATGGCGCGGCCGACGTCCTTGATGGCCGCCTTGGCCGCCATGGTTCCGAAGGTGATAATCTGCGCCACGTTTTCGCGCCCGTACTTCTGCGTCACGTAGTCGATCAATTCGCCGCGCCGCCGCATGCAGAAATCGATATCGATGTCGGGCATGGACACCCGCTCGGGATTCAGGAAGCGCTCGAAGAGCAGGTTGTATTGCAGCGGATCCACATCGGTGATGCGCAACGCGTAGCTGACCAGGCTGCCGGCGGCCGAGCCCCGACCCGGCCCCACGGGGACATCCTGGGTGCGCGCATAATGAATGAAATCCCAAACAATCAGGAAGTAGCCTTCGTAGCGCATCTTCAGGATCATTTCGATTTCAGAAGTCAGGCGCCGCTCGTAGTCGGCCAGCGGATGGCGCAGCAGGCCTTGCTGCGCCTGGCGCTCCAATAAAGGCACGCGCGACGCAAAGCCTTCGCGCACCACCTTCTCGAAATAGCTTCCCGCCGTGTGTCCCGCCGGAACCTGGAATTCGGGAAACGGGCTGGGGATGCGTTCCACCTTCACGTTGCACCGCTGCGCAATGTCCACCGTGCGGCTGAGCGCATCCGGCAATTCGCCGAAAACCTGCGCCATCTCCGCGGCCGATTTGAAATAAAACTGGTCGGTCTGGAACTTCATGCGGTGCGCATCGCTCATGGTCTTGCCGGTCTGGATGCACAGCAGGACTTCTTGCGCATGCGCGTCGCCGTGATGCAGATAGTGGCAATCGTTGGTGGCTACCAGCGCGATACCGGTTTCCTTCGAGAGCCGCACCAGTTCGCGGTTTACATTTTTTTCGATTTCCAGTCCCTGGTCCTGAATCTCCAAAAAGAAATTTCCTTTGCCAAAGACATCGCGCAGCCGGTAGGCATTCTCTCGCGCTACATCATACTTTTCTTCGACCACCGCTTCGGTCACCGGCCCGCGCAGGCACGCGGACAGCGCAATCAGCCCCTTGCTGTGCTTGGAGAGCAGGTCGTAGTCGATGCGCGGCTTGTAGTAAAACCCCTCTAGAAATCCCGCGGAAACCAATTTGATGAGGTTGTGATAACCCTCCAGCGATTCGCAAAGCAGCACCAGGTGATTGCTGCCGCGGGTACCGGGTTCGCTTTCGGCGCGCTCCTGGCCGTTGCTTCCGTTGATCTTTTCTCCCCGTTCGTGGCGGCTGCCGCGGGCCACGTACACTTCGCAGCCGATGATGGGCTTCACGTCGCGCTTGCTCGCTTCATAGAAGAAATTCGCGGCGGCGAACAGATTGCCGTGGTCGGTAATCGCTACCGCCGGCATTTTCTGTCGCGAAGCCTCATCCAAAAGCTCGGAAGTTTCGCAAGCGCCGTCCAGCAGGCTGTAATCCGTATGAAGGTGCAGGTGAACGAACTGCGGCTGACCCATGGACCCCAATTCTAAATCTTGCGTGCGGGAATTGCGACCCGCATTCTGCGTTTCCCACAGCTTAGGCCGCGGCAGTCGCAACGGCGGTGCGGTGCACGATCACTCCGAGATACTTTGCGCCGGCCCACGCCAAAACTATTTCCGCCCGCCGCTCTTCTTGGCTCCGGCCGGCGATTTTCCGTGCGCCGGGGGCGCAGCCTTGCTGGCGTGTTTGCCCGCGCCTAAACGCTCGCGGTGCTGCGCTTTCGTGGCAGCTTTAGCGGCGGCCGCGCCGGCTTCGCTCTGCTTCCCGGCCGGCGCACCGTGCGGCTTCTCGGCTCCCTTGGCGCCTTTTTTTTCCTTCTTCTTGGGAGCTTCTTTAATGCCGGAGAGCTTGCGCAAAAGTTTCTCGCGCTCTTCCGGCGTCTTGCCGCGGCCGGTGAGCTGGGCCGCAAAAACCTGCTCCACAATGGCGTCGAATTTCGGGCCGCGCGCCATGCCCAGCGCTTCCAGCTCATTGGCCACGCCGGGAAGGCCGATGCGTATCGGGCGCCACTTGTTGAGGTACGCGCGAATCTTGGATAGCGTCGCGGAGTTGCGCGATTCCGCCAGCAGATAAGCCACCTGGTCCAGCGGCATCTTCTCGAGAAAACGGTAAGCGTCAATCGGAGCGTTCATTTTGCGGCCGGAAAGTTCTTTAGCCGCCTCATCGGCCTCTTGCGCGAACCCCAGCACCGTTTCCGCTTCGGCGGAGCGGTAACCGGCCTTGGACAGCACCCCGGCCTGCTCGCGGTCTTTCAGCCGGCCCAGCACCGCCAATTGCATGGGAGTAGCCAGGCGCGGACGAAACCCGGCGGTGAACATGTCCTCGCGCACTTTCATCAAGCGGGCAACGGCGTCGTAATCGGGGTGGCGCTTGGCCAGATTGGGATTGATCGCCGCCAGCAGGTCGTGCTGCTCCCACGCTTTCAGCACCACCGTCGGCCGCTCTTCGCGCGCGACGGCGCGCAGCTCGCCGCCGGCGTCTTCTGGCGCAATGGTTGTATGCAGTTCGCGCTCAATGGCCAGGTCAAACCACTCCTGCGTGCGCGCTTCGAGCTTGAAACCCATCCGGGCGGAAAAACGCAGTACCCGCAGCAAGCGCACCGGCTGGTTGGTAAAGCTATGAATGGTCAAGGCGCGAACTTCGCCGCGCTCGATGTCCGACAAACCGTTGGTGGGATCGAGCAACAATCCGCGGGACGCCGGATTGAGGGAAATGGCAATCGCGTTCAGGGAAAAATCGCGCCGCCGCAAGTCCTCCATGATAGTGGACCAGCGAATCTCCGGCCGCGTTCCGGGGCGCACGTAATGGTCATCCCGCGCCGCGGACATGCTGCCCTCGACATCACCGCCGAACAGTACCTCGATGTGCCGCAGCTTCTCGTCGTCAGAGAGAATCTTGGCGCCGCCCTTTTCCAGTTCGCGCGCGATTTTCGACGGATTGCCCTCGACGGTGAAATCCAGGTCGCGCAACGACGCTCCGGTGATCAGGTCGCGCACCGTGCCGCCCGTCAAATACAAGTTGAAGCCCATCGCGGCGGAAAGTTCCTGCACCCGCATCATTACCGCGCGCTGTTCCGGCGACAACCGGCTTTCCAACAAAAACATATAATCTGGCATCGCTCTCCTTAGCCTTGAGGCCTCCGCGCTCGATTCCGCGCATGTCCTCTGTGCAATTTCCCGGGGATGGGGCCGCTGGCCACCTCCGACGCCTGTTGAGCTTTAGGCGCGCGGATGATGGGCCTTGTAAACCTGCTTCAACCGCTCCTCGACAACATGGGTGTAAATCTGGGTGGTGGAAATATCCGCGTGCCCCAGCATGAGCTGCACCGAGCGCAAGTCCGCGCCACGTTCCAGAAGATGAGTGGCAAAACTGTGCCGCAGCATGTGCGGCGTCAGCGCCACGCGCAACCCGGCGCGGCGGCCGTAGGCCGAGAGGATCTTCCATACTCCCACGCGACTGAGCGCGACCCCCCGTCGGTTCAGGAAAAGCGCCGGACCGGAGCTGGCTCTCGCGCTTCGCAGCAACTGCGGACGTCCCTCGCGAAGATATTTATCCACGATTCCCAAAGCCTTTTTTCCAACCGGCACGATGCGTTCTTTATCGCCCTTGCCGATGCAGCGCACGCAGCCCACCTTGGAGTCCAGGTCGCTGACGCCCAGGCCGATCAGCTCGGAAACGCGCAGTCCGGTTGAATACAACACCTCCAGCATGGCCCGGTCACGCAAACCGATCGGCGTCTTGGAGTCCGGCTGCTCCAGCAATTTTTCCACTTCCTCCAGCCGCAAATAGCCCGGCAGGTGCCGGCGGATTTTCGGAGACTCCAGGTGGATTGAGGGGTCGTCGGCCCGTAATTCCTGGACCTGCGCGAACCGGAAAAAATTCCGTAAGGTGACCATTTGCCGCGCCACTGTCCGGCTTTCCAGCTTTAGCCGGTACAGCCCGGCCAGGAAGTCCACCAGGTCGTCGCGGCCCACGCTCTCCAGGCTTAACTTTCGTTTTCGGGTGAACTCTTCAAATTTGGCCAGATCGCGCCGGTACGCGGATATGGTATTCGCGGAGAGCCCCTTCTCCACTCGCACGTGCATCAAAAACGATGAAATGACCGCCGAAATTTCCATCAGCTTTCCACGTACGCTTCCCCGCCTCGTCCGCGCCGCAAGGCGATGCCGTAAATCTCTTCCATCTCATGGCAACGGAAAATCCACGCCAGCCCCAGGTACAGCGCCGTAGCCCCTACAATCAGCCCGGTAAATACGGAGAGCTGCACCAGAAAGCGCGAGTGCGCGGTGAACTCGGTGTAGTGCTTGCCCAGCCAGGCAGCCGCTCCCATGATCGCGGAGCACAGCGAAATCTTTGCGAAGGATCGCAAAATCTCCATGGTTCCCAGGGCGCCGTAGCGCAGCCGGAAAATGATGAATAGCGCGAAGAAATCGAAGAAGCACGCGATGGCCGTCGCCAGCGCCGGCCCGCCGTTCTGCACCCGCTTGAAAAAGAATTGCAGGAACACGATATTCAGAACCAGATTCATCACCAGCGAAAAGCTGGCCACCACCACCGGCGTGCGAGTGTCGCGCGTGGAGTAGAAGGCCGGCACGATCAGCTTTACCGAGGCCAGGGCCGGCAACCCTATTGCGTAATACAGCAAAGCCCGCGCAGTCAATCGCGTGGAGGCGGGCACGAACTGCCCATGTTGAAAAAGCACGCGGATAATAGGCTCGCGAAGGATCATCAGCCCCAGTGCGGCCGGTATAGTAATAAATGCCACAATTCGCACGGAAAACGTCAGCGTTTTCTTCAACGCCTCATAATCTCTTGCGGCCGCTTGGTGTGACATCATCGGCAGGATGGCGGTGGCCACCGCTATGGCGTAGCCCCCCAGCACGAGTTCCATGACCCGGTCGGCATAATACAGCGCTGTCAGGCTGCCTTCCGGCATTTTGCTGGCGGTAGAAAAATACGTGTCCACGAAAAGGTTGATCTGCCCGATCCCGATCCCGAAAAACCGCGGAAGCATCAGGCGGGCCACGTTTTGTATCCCGGGATGCGAAAACGATATCCCGAAATCAAATTTCATGCCCTTCTGCACCAACGACGGCACCTGAATCAGAAACTGCAGGGCGCCTCCGACGAGCACCCCCACCGCCAGGGATACTGCCGGGTCCTTGAAATAGGGCCACACCGCGCCAATCGAAAACACGATTACCGCCAAGTTCAAGAAAACCGAAGTTGCCGCCGGTAAGCCAAAGGTATGGAAGCAGTTAAGGATGCCCATGGCCAGCGCGGCCAGGGCCACAAAAAACAAATAGGGGAAGATCACCCGGTTCAGGTTGACCGCCTGCTCCCAGGAAACATTTTTGCCGCCATCGGCGGTGAATGCGTGAATCACCGAGGGCGAGAACACCATTCCCAACACCGTGATCATGGCCACCACGAACGCCAGGGTCCAGAACAACCGGTTGGCGAACTCCCAGACTTCCCCTGGGGACTTCTCCCGCATATACGTCGTAAAAACGGGGATGAAGGAGGCAGTCATGGAGCCTTCCGCCACTAGGCGGCGAAACAAGTTGGGAATACGATAGGCCAAAATAAAGGAGTTAGCGGAGAGAGACGTCCCTAATAGAAAGGCGATGCGCTGGTCGCGGACATACCCCAGGATGCGGCTGACAATGGTGACCAGGGATATGATCGAGGCCGACTTCAGAATCTGCTTTTTTTCGGTCAACGGCCGTCGCTCCGTGGCCTAAACCCAATGAAAACAATGACTTGACAGGGAAAACGCGCTTAACATAACATACATTTCAGCGTTTCGCAAATTAGGGCCCTGAAACACGTGCGCATTCTTTGAAGAACCGAGCCCCAGCCTCTACGCACAAGAAAGTTGTGGTCGTGCTTCTGGACAAGACCGCTGTGCGCGGCTACCTTGGCCCCACGCGGCTCGGCCAGACCGATCCTGTCGACGTCCTTACTCCCGACGGGGAGCATGAACAAATCCCGCTGACCAAGATTCGCTCGATCTATTTCGTCCGCGAGTTCACGGATGACTTCGAGCCCGAGCGCAAAGTCTTTCTGAGCCGCCCCAAGCTCGATGGGCTTTGGGTGCGTCTGCGCTTTAGCGACAATGAAACGCTCGAGGGAGTCGTGCCCAACGATTTGCTCTCGCTGCTCGACAACGGCCTGCAGATCACTCCGCCCGACCTGAACTCGACCACCGATCGCATTTTCGTTCCCCGCTCAGCACTGGCGGAAGTGACCGTGCTCGGCGTGGTGGGCATCGCACGCCGCAAACCTGCCGTAGCCGCTGCCGCCGCTAACCAACCACGCCTCTTCACAGACTAACGAACCCGCCGACATTCGTTGGCAACCAGAAAAGACCAGCTCACACCTAACCGCGAGGGAACCCGCGTCGTCCATACCCGTATACATGGTGGACGTATCTAGCGAGGTGCCATGCAATCTCTGTTCTCCGACTTGCGCTATGCCGCGCGGGAGCTCCGCAAACGACCCGGCTTTACCCTCACTGCGGTCCTCTCACTCGCCCTCGGCATCGGCGCTACCAGCGCCGTCTTCAGCGTGATTTACGCGGTACTGATCGATCCTTTCCCCTATCCCGGTTCCGACCGCATTGTCGAGCTGCGCCTGGTGGACAAAGCCGGCAAAGACCGCTTTGCAGGCTTGAGCGGCCAGCAAATGGACCAACTTCGCCAAACCAAATCGCTCGAAGATGTCACTGCTATGGATTGGTGGAACCTGACCACCACGGACGGCGACCTGCCAGAGGACGTGCAGACCATGTATATTTCGCCCAACGCGCCGAATCATTGGGGCATTCGCGCGCTGATGGGGCGGTGGCTCATTCCTTCCGACGCGCCGCCGGGACAACCCGCGCAGCCGGTTGTGGTTCTCACCTATCAATTCTGGCAGCGCTACTACGTCGGTGATCCCAATGTAATCGGCCGCACCATCCAACTGGTGCACAAGCCCTATCAGATTGTTGGCGTGATGCCGCCGCGCTTCAAGTGGGGCGAGGCGGATATGTACTTGCCGCTGAAAGTTACCCAGGATCCGAACATTCGCTACGCCGCCTCGCTCAAGATTCGGGAAGGCGTGAGCGAGACGCAAGCCAGTACCGAGCTGCAGCCGATAATCGAAGAGTTCGCCAAGCAATCTCCCACCCAGTATCCAGAGACTTTCAAGGTGAAGTTGCGCAGCATCGTAGAGGTGTACGCCCGGCCGCTGGGTCCGACACTGTATTTACTTCTTGGTGCGGTCGCTTCCCTGCTGCTGATTGGCTGCGCGAACGTTTCCATTCTGCTTCTGGCGCGAGGGACAGAACGGCAGCACGAGCTCGCTGTGCGAGCGGCGATCGGTGCCGATCGGCTCCGCATGATTCGGCAATTGCTTACGGAATCGATTGGCATTGCCACGACCGGAGCGGCGTTCGGCGTGCTATTGGCCTGGCGCGGGCTATCCTTATTGACCGCGCGGCTGCCGGAGCATTCCTTCCCCGCGGAATCCGTGATCAAGATGAATATCCCGGTGCTGCTGTTCAGCGTGGCGCTGGCGTTCGCCACGGCGATTGTCTTTGGGCTCTGGCCGGCGCTGCAGCTTTCGCGTCCGGAGATTGCCCGGCTGATGCAAAGCAGCACTCGGCGCATTGCTGGAAGCGTGGGCGCCCGGCGCAGCCACGGCGCCATGGTCGGCGCGCAAGTAGCTCTCACGTTGCTGATGTTGACGGCGGCTGGCGCCGCGGGCAAAGGGTTCCTTCGCCTGCTGCATACCGATCTCGGCTATGACCCGCACAACACCATGTCCGTGCCCATTCCCATCCACGAGAACACGCATGTGACATGGAAGGATCGTGCCGAGTATTTCGAGCAAATCCGCGCCACAATCGCCGCCATGCCGGAAGTGGTAGCCGCGGGCATCTCCACCAACGCAACTCCGCCATCGAGCGGCTGGTCGCAGCCGATCGAAATCATGGGCAGCACCGCGTCGGAGAAACCCGAAGTGCGCGTGAACTTCGTCAGCCCGGAGTATTTTCCAGTGTTGCGGATTCCACTGGCACAAGGCCGGCTGTGGGACCACGCGGAAGTGATGCGCGGAGGGGCGCTGGCGGTGATCAATGAAACCATGGCGCGCCAAGTGTGGCCCAATGGAGACGCCATTGGCCATCAGGCCCGCATTCCTTCGCTAAAGGACCAGCCGCCGTATCAGCGCGCCGTAGCTGGAAGCGATGGCTGGCTGCAAATTATCGGCGTAGTGGCCGACTCACGGGATGACGGCTTGCGAAACACGGTCAAGCCCGCGATTTACGTGCCGTTCACCACGCAGATGTGGATGTTTACACAAATTCTGGTGCGCACGCGGGTCCCTCCGCTCTCGCTTCTTCACGATATTCGCGCACAACTGGTGCACATCGATCCGGATCAACAGACCATGCGCGTGCGCGACCTTAACGCGTGGATCACCGGCGAGCAGGAATACGCGCAGCAGCGCCTGGTGGCCACGCTGTTCGGCGTCTTCTCGATTTTAGCGCTGGCCCTGGCTGCCGTAGGGTTGTACAGCGTGGTCTCGTATGGAGTGGCAACGCGCATCAATGAGTTCGGCATCCGCATGGCGCTGGGTGCCAAGGCCGCCGATGTATTCCGGCTGGTGCTGACGTCCACCGCCGTGAACGTCGGCGGCGGACTGGCCGCCGGCATTCTCCTGAGCGTCGCTTTTGGCAAGCTGGCCACCAAATGGGTGACCGAAAGCTCGCGCGATCCCCTGATCCTTAGCGGTGTCACTCTGCTCTTGATTTCCGCGGCGGTACTTGCTTGCATGGTGCCCGCCCGCCGCGCCGCCGCCACCGACCCTATGCAAGCACTGCGTTACGACTAGCCCTTTGATTCCTTGCTCGCCACTCGTTTGCGGATGTGCGAGACTCGCTCTCATACGAGGAGCCTCGTCCATGAAACTTTCTGAGGTTGCGCAGAAGCTGGCCTGCCGTTTGGAAGGCGCGCCGGGCACCGAGATTCGCGGCATTGCCGGCATCGAACAAGCCGAACCCGGACAAATAACCTTTCTCGCCAATCGCCGCTACTTCCCTCTGCTCAAGACCACGCGCGCGTCGGCCGTGCTGATTGAAGACGGCATCAGCCTGGAACGCGGTGCAGGCTCGCCACCGATTGCGGCGCTACGCAGTCCGAATCCATACCTGGCCTTCGCGCACGCCATCGAACTCTTTTACCAGCCGCCGCACTATGAACCTTCTATCCATCCCACCGCAATCATTGCGAGAACAGCGCGAATCGCCGACGGCGCGCACATCGGGCCTTACTGCTTTGTCGACGAGCAAGCGGAAATCGGGCGCACCGCCGTGCTGCACAGCTTTGTCACCATTTATCGCGGCGCGAAAATCGGCGACCACTTCTTCGCCCACGCCCATGCCGTCGTACGCGAATTCTGCCGCATCGGCGATCGCGTCATTCTCCAGAATGGCGTGGTCATCGGCGGCGACGGACTGGGTTTCGCCAAACAGAAGGACGGATCGTGGTACAAAATGCAGCAGTCCGGCCCGGCCGTGCTCGAAGACGACGTGGAAGTGCAGGCCAACGCTTGCGTGGACCGCGCCACCGTGGGCGAAACGCGCATCGGGCGCGGCAGCAAACTGGACGACCTGGTTCTGGTGGGCCACGCTTCGCAGGTCGGTGAAAACACCATGCTTTGCGGCCAGGTCGGTCTCGCCGGCTCCACGCGCGTCGGTGCCGGCTGCATTCTTGCCGGACAAGTGGGCACCGCCGGGCACCTTGCGGTCGGTGCTGGCGCGGTGGTGACCGCCAAGAGTGGCATCCCCAGTGACATTCCGCCCCGTTCGCTATATTCCGGTTATCCCGCGATCGAAAACCGCCAGTGGCTGAAGAATACGGCGGCACTCAATCGCCTGCCCGAGTTGCAACGGCGCGTTTGGGAACTGGAATCGGAGATCGAAAAATTGAAGACCCGTCGCTAAACGCGTGCCACGCTTGCCGGATGTTTATTGCTTGGGCTCCCAGAAAGGTTCGCGCGCCGGAACAAATTCCACCGGCACTTCGCTGACAAATGTTTTCAGCCACTGCGTGGCCTCTTCCATGCCCGCTTGCTCCGACGGGATGTGCCCTAGAATAATCAGCGCCTTGGGCTTCCCTTCGGTCACCGCATCGGCCACATATTCGACCGTTTCCCATTCGCGCGGCTCCCCGGTGATTAGCACCTGCACATCGTCGATCTCCAGCGCCCGTGTTTCTTTCGTAAAGCCGGAAGCCCCGGGAACCACGGCCACTTTCTTCACTTTCAGCATAGGATCGCCCACCACGCGCAGGACACGAATCCCCAGCCGGCTTTTCACATCGCCGGCCAAATGCCCCAGGTCCGTTTCTGGTATCGCAAACAGGTATTGATTGCCGGAATCCTGAAAACTTTCCCAGCCCAGCGCGCGGGCCATGCCGGTTTCGATGCCGTCTCGCTTCATCCGGTGCCAGTGGTCGTGAAATCTCCACACCACCAGCTTGTGCTCGCGAATGAACGCTCGTTTGGCGGCCAATACCGGATCATTTTCCTTTAGCTCCAGGTCGTCAATTTTTTCGTGATGATTAAAAAAGGTTGGCTCGTGTGTGACGATCAGATTTTGCCCCGCCGAGGCCGCTCGCTGCAGCACATCCAGCGTGGCCATCATGGTCACCGCAATGCCTTTGACCTCCGTGTCCGGATCGCCCGCCACGAACGTGTCCACCGTCTCGGCCATCCACGGAATTCCCACGTGGGCCTGAATGCGTGTGGCTACTTCGCGAGCGGTCAACTTCTTTGCTTGCGCCGCGGCTGAATTCGCCGCCACGCTGGCCAGCGCGAAAAAAAGAGCTATACCTGCTCGAATGCTTCCGTTGCTCATGGCCGAGGCCATCCTTTCCGGACAAATAATCTGCTGCGATGAAAACTTATGGTTGCTGCGGCGGCGCGGCGCCGGGAAAGCCGATGGGGCGTTGCTCCGGTGGCAAGCCTGCCGCCATGGCATCATGCACGCGATCGTTCAGCACATCACGCTCGTCGAAAGAATACCGAGAGGCATCGATGGGCTCCAGAAATTCCACCAGGATCGCTCCCGGATGAATCCGCAAGGATCGCTTGCGCATAACTTTATGGGCTCCGGAGCAGGCCACCGGCACAATGGGCACTTCCGCTTTAATCGCCATGACCACGGCGCCCTTCTTGAAGGTCTGCAAGCGCCCATCCGGGCTCCGCGTGCCCTCCGGATAAATCAGGAAAGATTGCCCGGCGCGCAGTGACTGCGTGGCCTTTTCCACGCTGGCAATGGCGGATTCGCGTTCGCTACGATTCACGGGAATGAATCCCGCCAACGTAAACGCCTGCCCGGCGATTGGATACTTGAACAGTGCCTCTTTCAGCAGAATCGCCACTCGCCGCGGAATCGCGCCTACCACCGCGGGCGCGTCCACCGTGCTGGTGTGATTGGCAACAAACAAGCAAGCGCCCTTGGGAATGCGTTCCCGTCCTTTGACTTGTAAGCGAATTCCGATCAGCCGCACCAGAAATAAAATGCCATTGATCCCCGCCCAGTACAGCGCATTGGGATTGCGCGACACCAGCGTATATAACAGCAGCGGCGGGCCCGCCAGCAGCATGTATAAGGGGAGAAAGATACAAATGAAAATGGCGCGCAGCATGTCCGCGCAGAACTCTCTCCAATCCCGCGCTCAGCGTCAAGGGGCCAGGCCCTCATCGGAGCAGGGCTGTAACCGGCTGGGTGACGCCGCGCAGCATTCCTTCGCGGATGCGCTTGGCCTTGGCTCCGGCGCTGGGGTCTTCCACCACCTGATAGAACGTCTCATTTACCTCGTCGATTCGAAACTCCACGGATATTTCGCGGTCCTCGCGCCGCACCCGCGCGCGCACCATGCTGCCCGCCTTTTGTGCGTAGGCCCAGCGCTCCACGTTGCGCGGCGGCTCCGAACCGTTCCAGTTAAGAAGCACATCGCCCGAGCGCAAGCCCGCCTGCGCGGCCGAGCTTTCCGGGTCCACATTTCGGACGATAACTTCTCCACCCGCGCCCCGCTCCGTGAAGAATCCCATCGTGGAGCGCTTCCGTTGCGCGGTTAGCAGATCGAGCCCCGCGAGCGCCAGGATCCGCGAGTAAGGTAGCGGCTCGGCACGCGAGACATACTTGCGAAAGAATTCCTCGAAGGATCCGCCCGCCACCTGCTCCGCCGTCAACCGAATATCCAAACTGTCCCGGTACGGCTCATTTGTCTTTGCAAATTGGTTGTTCATCGCGCGCATTACATCGTCCAAACTCTTTTGGTTGTCGCTGCGATCGCGAATCAATACATCCAGCAATACGCCCAGCACCTGCCCCTTCGCGTAGTACGACACGCTCTCCTGCGGCCGGTTGTACAGCGGATATTTTTCCAGCCAGGCATCCAGGCTGGATTCCTCCGCGCTCTGCCACTTGTTGGCTGGCCGATCCTCCAGTTCGCTAATCTGCTGGCTCAGATCCAGATAAAACTGTTCCGCCGTCCACAATTGGGTGCGCACCACCGCGTAAGCCGCATACGCGCTGGTTACGCCCTCCGCGAACCACAGCGCCCGGGTGTACTGCTCCTTCGTATCATCCACCGGCTCCAACGTCGTCGGCCGGATGCGCTTAACGTTCCACAAATGAAAGAACTCATGCGCCGCAATATTCGGCAGCCTCTCCGCGGAGCGCAGCGAAATCGCGGTGGAATTGGCGTGCTCCATCCCGCCGCCCGCGCCTCCCGCCCCTTCCCCCAGGTGCAAAATAAAAGTGTAATGCTCGTAGGGAGCGCCTTCCATCAGCTTCGCTTCATACCCGCAAATCCGCCGCAGTTCCTCCACCACTTCCCTCTTCTTCCACTTGTCACCATGCACGACGACGGAAACCGGCGGCGTCATTCCCGGTAAGTCGAACCGCTCGAATGTGCCGGCTTCGATGGGAGCGTCAGCCATCGCATCGAAACTGCGCGCGCTAAACTCAATCGCATGGGCGCCACCCGCAGATTCATCCAGCTCTGGCAGCGCCGCCGCAGCCATCCAAGCTGCGGGAATTTCGCGCAAGTCCAGCTTCACTTCCTCGCGCCGCCGCGCCGGAACGTAAAAGAGAATCATGGCGGGATTGATGAAGGAATGTTCGTTGTTCAATTGCGTCGCGAACGGGCCCGGCTCATCCCAGTAGCTCGCGTATTTCACGGTAATCGTTCCGCTCCCCACGATGTGCCACGATTGCTTATCGACTTTCTCCAAGGGCACGCTTTCCGAGCCCGCGAAGGCCTCGACGTCACGTACGTGTGAACTGAAATCTCGAATCTGATAAAGCGCGTTCCACGCCGCCATCTGCACGGTCACTTCGCCGGTAACATCCGGAATCTCCATGGTCACGTGGAAAACGTGCCGCTCCGGATGGTCGAGAGAAACGGTATACCGGATCGCGCCGCAAGCCGCGCCGGCCCAACTCGCCGCAAGGATCGGCACCAGGAACATCCGAAGAACAAAATGCCGGGAAGGGACGCCTGTCACCTGGTCGATGCCTCGGAGGGAACCGTCACAACGCGATCCAACTTCTTCACCAGCTTTTCGCACAAGCCATCGAAGCTGCCGTTCGACATGATTAGTAGAAGATCGCCGGGCTTCGCTTCCGACGAAACATATTCCGCAATGGCGTCCGAGCCTGCTAGCGCCCGCGCGTCGTGCCCTAATTCGCGCATGCTGGCTGCCACCGATTCCGGATCCATCCGGTTATCGTCGCCAAGCTGGTGCGCGCGAAAGACCCCGCCCAAGACGATCCGATCGGCGAGCGCCAGCGCCTTCGGCAAAGATTCCTGAAACACTTTGCGCCGCATTGAATTCGAGCGCGGCTCCAGAATGGCCCACAACCGCCGCTTGGGCCAGCGGCTCCGCGCCGCCTCAATCGTCGCGCGCACCGCCGTCGGGTGATGCGCAAAGTCGTCCACCACCAGAATGCCCCCGTGCTCGCCCTTCACATCCATTCGACGCTTCACGCTGCGGAACGTCGCTAGCGCCTTCCCGATCGAATCCGCACCAATGCCCCGCCCGTGCGCCACCGCCAGGGCCGCCAGCGAGTTCAGCACGTTGTGACGCCCCGTGGCCGCCAGCACAAATTCTCCGAACGCTTTGCCCTTATGGCGCACGCGAAATCTCGTTTTCTCCTCCTCCACCCCCACTTGATCCGCCACCCACTCGTTCCCTTCCAAAAATCCATACGTTTCCACCGGACAAAACGCTTTGCTTGCCGCGCGCCGCAAAGCCGGCCCGGAATCTTCGGTGTCGCCCCAGATCACCACGCGTCCGGTGCGCGGCACCAGGTTCACCAGCCTCCGGAATGCCAGCTCATAGGTCTCAAAGTCCGCATAGATGTCCGCGTGATCGAACTCCAGCGAAGTAATAATCAGATCGTCCGGGTGGTAGTGGAAAAATTTCGGCCCGCGGTCCCAGAACGCGGTCTCGTATTCGTCGCCTTCCAGAATGAATTCCGCGCCGCCGCCCAGTCCATAGCTCTTCCCGAAATTCTCCGCCACCCCGCCGACCAGAAAATTTGGCCGACGCCCCGCGGTTTGGAAAATCCACGCCAGCATCGCCGTCGTGGTGGTCTTTCCATGGGTGCCGCTCACCACGATCGAATGCCGTCCTGGCAGGAACTCTTCCTCCAATATCTCGGGAAGCGAGCGGTACGGAATCTTGCGATCCAGCACTTCCTCTAATTCCGGATTCCCACGCGCAATGATATTCCCAACTACCGCCAGATCCGGCGCGGGCTGCAAATGCGCCGCGTCGAACGCGTTATAAAACGCAATTCCCAGGCTTTCCAGCAGCGTCGAAGCCGGAGGGTACACGCCAGTGTCCGATCCGGTGACCCGAAATCCCTTTTCGCGCAACATCCCCGCCAGCGGCGACATCGCCGATCCGCCGATTCCGATCACATGGATATGCTTCGCTTCGCTCATCGAGTGACCGCAGCCTCCAATAGTTCCAGGCTGCCGTCTCCCTGCGCCACCAGCCGCGCCTTCACACCCAGCGGAATCGTCAGCATCGGTCGCGCGGTGTGCCCGACCGGCGCGCCAAAAACCACCGGCACTCCCAGCGGTCCCAGAATTCGCGCGCAAACCTCGCGCACCGTCGGGCTGCCGATGACCGGTGGCGCGCACTCCGGAAAATCCCCCAGCACAATTCCCTGCACATGTTCCAGCTTGCCCGCTTGCAGGAAATGCATCAGCACACGATCGACCTGATAAGGTTTCATCGCCCGATCTTCCAGGAGCAAGATAGCCCCGCGCGTATCCAGCTCCCAGGGCGTGCCAAACGTCGCTTCCACCAGTGTCATAGCGCCGCCCAGCAGCCGCCCTTCGGCTGTACCATGCACAAGCGCTTCGCCTCGCAGCGAAATCGTGCAATCCGGTTCACCATTGCTTACCGCCGACTGAAAGGATTGCTCGTCATAGCCGCCCGGTTTTCCGGCCCCCGCCGCGAATCCTGCCGCCACCATCGGCCCGTAAAATGTCACCCAGGAAGCCCGCTGCCACAAGAAAATCTGCAGAGAAGTGAGGTCGCTGAAGCCAATCAACACCTTCGGCTCCCTCACTTTTTGCGCCAAAGCCTCTTCGAGCAGGTAAGTCGATCCATAACCGCCTCGCAAGGCAACCAAGCCGGCGACTTTCTCGGCAGCAAGAGCGTCCAGAAACTCCTGCCGGCGTTCCTCAAGGCTCGCGGCAAAATATCCTTCCGAAGACAGCAATCGATTATCGGTCGCGGAAATTCCGAACTTCATGCGGCGCAATTCCGCAAGTCCAGCCGCGCAGCTCTTTTTTTCCGCCGGAGACGCGGGCGCAAAGACGGCCAGCGTGTCTCCCTGCTGCAGCGCTTTCGGTTTGCCAAGGGAAGAAAGCGATCGCGCCAAAGGACGAGTGGAACTCATTCGTGGTGCCCCTCGAATGGAACCACCTCGGTAATCACTCCCGGCCGGTTCAGTTTGTGTACCATTTGCTCCTGCTGCCGATATCCCATCTCCGCATGAAACTCCACAATCGACGTTTCTCCCTGCATCGACACGCGAAACTGCTGCGGCTTCACTCTTACGGACTCCAGCAGTTGCTGCACCTCACTGGCGATGCCCTCGGTGTGACTGGCGGTAATCCGGAAATTCATTACGCGCTGCTTAAGATTGGTCACTCGCGCCACCCATCCCAGGCACACCAACCCAAACAGCAACAGACCGGTGGCATAAGCGCCCACTGCGTACAGCCCTCCTCCCACCGCCATTCCGATGGCCGCCTCCGCGAAAATCGTCGCCGCTGTGGTCAGTCCCACCAGCCCTCCGGCCTCGCGCAAAATCGCTCCCGCGCCCAGAAAGCCGATTCCCTGCACCAGGTTGGATGCGATCCGCGTAGATCCCGTGTCGCCGTACATTTTCGCCAGTTGGAAGGAAAGAAGGGTGAACAGCGCCGCGCCCATGCAGACAAACGCGCTGGTGCGAATGCCGGCCGGCCGGCGGCGCAGGTCCCGCTCGACGCCAATCGCCGCGCCCAGCAGCGCCGCAACGCTCAGCCGCAAGAACATTTCATGGAGAGAGAGCATGTGAATCGCGAGGCTTGGCCCGCGCTGGCAAAATTTTACTACCTACAACTTGAATTGCGTCAGTTTCGCGAAGTGCCGTGCTCTGGCGTGTATCTCCGCGCGCTTCAGCGTCCTCAGCCGATCCAGCCCGAATTTCTCCACGCAATAGCTGCCCATCACCGAGCCATACACCATCGCCCGCCGCAGCGACATATCGCTTTTGTTTTCCACGCTCGCCAGATAGCCCATGAATCCTCCGGCGAAACAATCGCCGGCGCCAGTGGGATCGTGCGGCTCCTCCAGGGGAAACGCCGGCACGCAAAATACGCCGCGCGCATCCACCAGCATGGCCCCGTATTCCCCGCGCTTTACTACCAGCGTTGAGGGGCCCATCTTGAAAATGTGTTTCGCGGCGCGCAGCAGATTGTGCTCGTTCGAAAGCTGCCGCGTCTCGATGTCGTTGATCATCAGGATGTCCACATGCCGCAGCGTCTCGCGTAAATCCCCGTTGGTCCGCTCGATCCAATAATTCATGGTATCCAGCGCCGCGATTTTGGGCCGCTTGGCCACCTGCTGCAGCACGTCGCGTTGCAAGTTGGGCGCGATGTTGGCCAAAAAAACGTATTGGCACGCCCGGTAGCGCTCCGGTAGCCGCGGCTTGAAGTCCGCGAACACGTTCAGTTCCGTGGCCAGCGTGACTCGCTCGTTCAGGTTTTCCGAGTATTTCCCGGCCCAGAAAAACGATTTCCCCGGCACCCGCTCCAGCCCTTCCACGTCAATTTTCCGCCCGCGAAAAATCTCCGCATCCTTCGCCGTAAAATCGTCGCCAACGATGGCCACCAGGTTTACCTGCGTGAAAAAACTCGCCGCCACCGCAAAATACGTCGCCGCGCCGCCCAGCGTCCGCTCCACCTTGCCGTACGGACTCTCCAACGCGTCAAAGGCCACCGACCCGACCACCAGTAAGGACACTGTTTTTCTCCTAGGACAGATATTTGCCGACAATGGATGCCAGCCGCTTCTTGGTCGCCGCCGGAACCACCTTCAAATTGGTGAGTATGGCGTGCTGTAGCGCCGCGCCGCATTTGCAAACGCGCTCCGCGGGCATCGTGCGCACCGCCTCCCGCAACACCTTCTGGGCGTTTTCCGCATTCTGGTTGAGCGTGGCGATGATCTGCGCCGCCGTAACCGATTCGTGTTCCGGGTGCCAGCAATCGTAATCGGTAATCATAGCGATGGTGGCATAGCAGATCTCCGCCTCGCGCGCCAGCTTGGCCTCCGTTACATTGGTCATTCCAATCACTTCAAAACGCAGTTGCCGGTGTACGTGCGCTTCTGCCAGCGTCGAAAATTGCGGCCCCTCGATACAAACGTAGGTTCCCCGCCGGTGCACTTTTACATCGCAATGCGCGCTGGCATCCCCCAGCACCGCGGACACTTGCGGGCAGGTAGGCTTATCGAATGCCACGTGCGCCACCAGTCCGCCGCCAAAGAATGTCGACACCCGGTTCTTCGTGCGATCCACAAATTGATCCGGTACCAGAAACTCTCCCGGCCGCAAATCTTCCTGCAGCGAACCCACCGCGCTCACCGAAATAATGCGCTCAACTCCCAACTGCTTCATCGCGCAGATATTTGCGCGAAAGTTGATCTCGCTTGGCAAAATCCGATGCCCCCGCCCATGCCGCGCCAGAAACGCCACCCGCTTCCCTTCCAGCGTCCCCAACACAATCGCGTCAGAGGGCGCGCCAAACGGCGTTTTCACGCGTATCTCCCGCGTGTCCTTCAACCCCGCCATCGAGTAGAGCCCGCTGCCCCCAATGACCCCGATCGTCGCCTCCGCTCCCGGCCGTTCCTTTTTGCTCCCACCCGCCATTCCTCTCCCCCCAACTCCGCCCGACACCATCAAGTCATCCCGTTCAGTCCACTACTCTTTAAGATCTCGTTCACCGCCGAAAACGGATCCTTCTTCCGCTCCGCCACCTCTTCCGCCAACTCCGCCAATCGCCCCTCTCCGCCGGCTCCTCCCAACGCGCGCTGAAGCAACCGCGATTCCAGCAGCTCGATCAATCTTTCCTTCCAGTGCTCCACGTGCTTGCGTTTACGCTCCCCGCTCGATTCAAAGTGTTTTCCAAAACGTCCAATCGTCTCCGCCAGCGCGTCAATCCCCTTATTCTCCGACGCCACCGTGCGCACCACCGGCGGATGCCATCCATCCCGCGGCATCACCAGCGACAGCATCGCGTTCAACTGTTGCTCCAGCCGATCCGCTCCTTCACGATCCGCCTTGTTCAGCACAAAAATATCCCCGATCTCCATCAGCCCGGCCTTCATGTTCTGGATGTCGTCGCCCATCCCCGGCACCAGCATCACCACCACGCAATCGGCCAGCCGCACGATATCGATCTCATCCTGCCCCACGCCCACCGTTTCGATCAGCACTTGCTGTTTCCCCGCCGCATCCAGCAGCAGAGACACTTCCGCCGTCGCCCGCGCCAACCCGCCCAGAAATCCCCGCGTGGCCATCGAGCGAATAAACATCCCGCTGTCGCTCGCATGCCCCTGCATGCGAATGCGATCTCCCAGAATCGCGCCCCCGGAATACGGGCTGGTCGGATCGACCGCAATCACTCCCACTTGTTCCTGTTTCGCGCGATAATGCGCCGCCAGCCGATCGACCAGCGTGCTCTTCCCCGTACCCGGCGCGCCGGTGACTCCCGTCAGATACGCTTTGCCCGTACGCGGAAACAACCGCCGCAGCAATTCCTCCGCAGCCGCCTCATGATTCTCAATCGCCGTAATCGCCCGCGCGATGGCCCGCACGTCGCCCAAGCACACCCGCTCCGCCCAATTCTCAGTCGACTGCGACATTGCTTTCCTGTGGAGCTCCCGATCCGGCTAGACTCATCACCCTATTTTGTCTTGCCCAGTAGCTGCCGGGCAATCACCAATCGCTGAATTTCGCTGGTCCCTTCGCCGATGGTGCACAGCTTCACGTCACGATAATACTTTTCCGCCGGATAATCCTTGATAAATCCGTACCCCCCGTGGATCTGCACGCACTCGTTGGCCACCCGCACCGCCACCTCGCTGGCAAATAGCTTGGCCATGCTCGACTCACGCGTAAAGCGCGCATTCCCCCGATCCGCCAGCCAAGCCGCCTGATACACCAGCAATCGCGCCGCCTCCACCTGCGTGGCCATGTCCGCCAGCTTGAACTGAATGGCCTGAAACTCGCTGATCGCCTGCCCAAACTGCTTCCGCTGCTTCGCATACTTCGTCGCCGCATCCAGCGCGCCCTGCGCCATTCCCAACGCCAGCGCCGCGATCGAAATCCGCCCGCCATCCAGAATCTTCAAGCTCCCGATAAATCCTTCGCCCTCCGCCCCCAGCATGTTTTCTTCCGGCACCCGGCAGTCCGAGAAAATCACCTCGGAAGTGTCGCTGGCCCGCATCCCCAGCTTGTTTTCCTTTTTCCCCGCTTTGAATCCCGTCATCCCCTTTTCCAAAATGAACGCGCTGATGCCGTGCGATTCCTTCGATTTATCGGTCACCGCCATGGCCACGCAAACATCCGCGTAGTGTCCGTTGGTGGTAAATGTCTTCGCCCCGTTCAGCACCCAATGCTTGCCATCCCGTTTCGCCGTGCTTCGCGTTCCACCCGCGTCCGACCCTGCTTCCGGCTCGGTCAGCGACCATGCCCCGATCTTTTTACCCTGCGCCAGCGGCGCCAGATACTTTTTCTTCTGCGCCTCATTCCCAAACTTGAAAATGTGATTGCTGCACAGCGAATTGTGCGCCGCCACGATCAATCCCACCGACCCATCCACCCGCGAAAGCTCCTCAATCGCCGTCGCATACTCGATGTACCCCAGCCCCGCCCCGCCATACTCCTCCGGGAAAATCACCCCCAGCAATCCCATCTCCCCCAGCTTCGGCATAATCTCCATCGGAAAATGCGAAGCCTCGTCCCACTCCATCACGTGCGGCGCAATCTCCCCCTCCGCAAACTCTCGCACGCTACGTCGCAACTGCTGCTGCTCGTCGGTAAAAGTGAAATCCACGGATTCCTCGGGGTCTAAGTTTTCCCTATAGCCAGCCAAAGTCTGGCTTATGCCATTATGGCATATGGTCGCAAACGTTGTGAGGGAACGTGGTGACTCAGTTCGTCATCAGCCCGCGCCGGAGCGTTCATTTGGGACGGCGTCGCCGATGAATTGTCACTACCCCTGCGGACGGAATGCTCCCAGCTAGAAACCATGTCCCGACGCCGAGCAGGGACCACGCCCCGTATTCAGATGGTTCGGCTCCGAGCCAAACCGGCAGCCAGTATAGTGAATATGCAAAAAAGAAAGGCACAACAACAACCGACAGCCACTGCAAAGGGATAGGGATCAGGTGGCACAGTAACCAAACAACGGCCGCCGAAGCAAGAGCTATCAGGAGAGCACCAGATCCAAGGGACAAAGACTCCAGCACCGCTTTCATCCGTTCACCACCCCACCGCATACCCCTTCCCCTTATTCTGCTCATCCAGCCACGTCTTCAGCGGCGCAAAATAATCCGCCAGCGCGCTCGCATCCATCTCCCGCTCACCGGTCAGCGTCGCCAGCGCCTCCTGCCACGGCTTGCTCTGCCCCAGCGCCAGCATCTCGTTCAACCGCTTCCCTGCCACCTTATTATCGTAAATCGAGCAACGATGCAGCGGCCCGGAATAACCCGCCTCCCGGCACAGCGCCCGCTGAAACTGGAATTGCAAAATCCGCGCCAGAAAGTAGCGCATATACGGCGTGTTCGACGGCACGTGATACTTCGCTCCGGGATCGAAATCCGCCTCCGTACGCGCCACCGGGGGCGCCACGCCTGAATATTTCAGCCGCAAATCCCACCACGCCTTGTTATATTCCCCCGGCTTGACCTGGCCCGAGAACACTTCCCAGCGCCATTTATCAATCGTCAATCCAAACGGTAAAAACGCCACTTTCTCCAGCGCCTGCGCCAGCAAATAATCGATATCCCCCGAAGCCGGCGGCACTGTCTCGATCAATCCGATCCTCTTCAAATATTCCGGCGTCACCGACAACGCAATCGTGTCTCCCACCGCCTCGTGAAACCCGTCATTCGCGCTGCCCTGAAAAAGCGGCGGCTGCGTGCTGTACGCCCGTTGATAAAAGTTATGCCCCAGCTCGTGATGTATGGTCCGGAAATCCTCCTCCCGGATCTGGATGCACATCTTGATCCGCAGATCTTCCTTGAAATCAACGTCCCACGCGCTGGCATGGCACACCACCTCGCGGTCCGCCGGCTTGGTGAACAACGACCGTTCCCAAAATGTTTTCGGCAGCGGCGCGAATCCCAGCGATACAAAGAAGTTTTCCCCGTACTTCACCATCCCCAGCGCATCGGTCTTACGCTCCTGCAGAATCTTCGTCAGGTCATAACTCTGCTCCGCCTTCGGCGAATCCATCAGCGGATAAACGTTGTTCCACTCCTGCGCCCAGATATTCCCCAGCAGATGCGCCGGAATCGGCCCATTCGGCGGCGCCACGTCCTTCCCGTATTTCTTCGCCAGTTGCCCGCGCACGTACGCGTGCAGCGACAAATACAGCGGCCGCAGTTGCTCCCACAAACGATCCAGCTCCTGCGCAAAAGCATCCGGCGGCATATCGTAATTCGAACGCCACAGCGCCCCCACATCCGCGAATCCCAATTCCCTCGAGCCCTTGTCCCCCAACTCCACCATCCGCGCGTACCGTTCCCGCATCGGCGCGCCCACGGCGTGCCACCCAATCCACGCGCGCTTCAGCTCCTCCGGATCGCGGCTCTCCGCCATCAATTTCTCCACCGCGGTTACGTCCAGACATTTCCCCTGCTCGCCCTCCGGACACCACTTCCCGCGGCCGTAATCCCCATCCAGCGAAGCCAGAATTCCCGCCAACTCTTTCTGCTCTGCGGCATTGGTCGGCGCCGGAAATCCCGAAGCCAGCTTCAGTAGTTTCATTTTCCGCGCCATCACCGGCGGCAATCTCACGCCGTCGAATCGCGCCGCTTGCTTGGCCAATTCCACGCTCAATGTGTTCACCACCTCACCCGCATCCGCGGCCATCGCCTCCGTATCCGAAGTAATGAAGTTTTCCTGCACCCACTCGGCCCGCGACGCCTTCACTCCCAAGTCGAAAAGCTTTTTCTCCGCTTCGTCTAAAAACGCCTGCGCCTGCTGCACGGCTGGCGCTCCGGCACTTCCTTCTCTCGCCCTCCGCATATTGTTGTGCGTCTGCGTCGCAGTGGGGTTCGCCGTCGGCTTGGTTTTCTGTTCCGGCGGAGCCGTCTCGCTCGGATCCTGCGCCGCCCTGCCGGGCCGCGGCCAAACCACACACATCAGCGCAAAGGCCAACCAACGATTTCTCATGTTCCCGCCTTCTATGGAATGCGGCGCTGGTTTACCCTGAGCCGCGAAGGGCCGCCGCTTTCGTTGAAGACTCCGCCGCCAACTCCCGCAACGCCGCAATCGCCCGTTCCATCCCCTCGCGATTCACATCCACATGCGTAACCATCCGCACCGAATGCACCGCCGTATCCTGCGCCCAAATTCCCCGCCGGTACAGCGCCTCGCACAATTCCACCGCCGTCTTTCCCAGCCCCGAGCAATCGAAAATCACAATGTTGCTGCGCACCTTCCCTGCATCGATCCGCAGCCCGCGAATCTGCGCAATCCCCTCCGCCAGCCGCCGCGCATTCTCATGATCGATGTGCAGCCGCCCCGGTGACTTCTCCAGCGCAATCAATCCCGCCGCCGCAATCACTCCCGCCTGCCGCATTCCGCCGCCAAACATCTTGCGGTACACCCGCCCCTTCTCGATAAATGCCCGCGTTCCCAACAGCATCGAACCCACCGGCGCGCCGAGCCCCTTCGACAGGCAAAACATCACCGAATCTACCTTGCGCGTCATCGACGCCACGTTTTCTCCCAGCGCCGTAGCCGCGTTAAAGATCCGCGCCCCATCCATATGCACTTTCAACCCCGCCGCGTGCGCCCCATCGCAAATCTCCTCCACCGCCAGCGTCGGATACGCC
The DNA here is from genome assembly GCA_035309625.1 of Candidatus Acidiferrum sp. Classification (GTDB taxonomy): domain Bacteria; phylum Acidobacteriota; class Terriglobia; order Acidiferrales; family UBA7541; genus Acidiferrum. The sequence continues at coordinate 7,710 of DATGEY010000010.1, read as the reverse complement.
GTCCCGCCCCACATATTCACCGTATTCTCCAGACAAACCAGCGCCGTCTGCGAGTCGTAATAAATCTTCGGCCGGATCGCCGCCTCCACCAGCTTCCAACTCAAAATCCCGTCTTCCGCGCGCGCCACCCGCGGCATGCATCCCGCAATCGCAGACATCGAAGCCAGTTCATACAAATTCACATGGCTGCGCTCCTCGCAGATCACTTCATCGCCGTGGTGCGTCCACAATTTGATCGCTATCAAATTCCCCATGCACCCGGTAGGCACGAACAGCGCCGCCTCTTTCCCAAATATTTCCGCCGCGCGCGCCTCCAACCGGTTCACCGTGGGGTCTTCCCCGTAAACGTCGTCCCCCACCTCCGCCGACGCCATGGCCGCCCGCATCTCCGCCGTAGGCCGCGTAACGGTATCGCTGCGCAAATCCACCGCCCCGCCAGCAGCCCCCGCCCGATTCAACTCCATAACCACATCCGTCCTCGTATCAGTAGCCACGCTCCGCCTCTTCTCCCTGCCCTCTTTGGTAAATCTTTGCCTTCCTCTGCGAACCTCAGCGCCCTCAGCGCCTCCGCGTTATCTTTTTCCCGGTCGGTCCCTACTTCATCAACTCCACAAAAACCTCATTCGAAACGCTAACTCGCCCCGGAGCCAAGCGCACCAAACTCCCCTCCCGTTCAATCAACCCCGCCGCACGAAGCCGGGCGAATCGCGAATCCAAAGAAACTCCGTACTGCCGCTCAATCCGCCCCAAATCGATCCCCGCCAACTGCCGCAACCCCAAAAACAACTCTTCCTCCAGCGCACCCTCTGCCGTAAGCCTCTCAAGCTGTTCCACCGGCAATCGTCCCGCGGTCACCGCCGCAACATACCCCGCCGCATCGTGCGCGTTAGCCCATCGCTCCGTCCCGGAAAACGAGTGCGCCCCGGCCCCAAACCCCAAATAAGCCTCCCGCCGCCAATACTTCAAGTTATGCCGCGAAGCAAATCCCGGCTTGGCCCAATTCGATATCTCGTAATGCTCATAGCCCGCAGCCCCCAACTCCCAGCAAGCCGTCTCATAAAACTCCGCCATCTCGTCATCGCCAGGCACTTCGGCGGCACTGTACCGTTTTCCCCCGCGCAAAATCTCGCCTCCCAGCCGGCTCCCCTCATCCACCTCCAGTAAATACACCGAAACATGCTCCGGCCCCAATTCCACCAGCGCATCCAGCGAGTCCCTCCAAGTCTTCCGCGTCTGCTTCGGTAATCCCGCAATCAAATCGAAACTGATATTCGCCATCCCCGCGCCCCGCAAAATCGCAGCCGCCCGGTAAACATCCGCCCGCCGGTGCATCCGCCCTGCCGCCTTTAGTTCCTCATCGCAGAACGACTGCACCCCAAAACTAATCCGGTTAATCCCCGCCCCCACCCAGGCCGCCGCCTTCTCCTCCGTAACCGTCTCCGGGTCCGCCTCCAAAGTAACTTCCGTTAGTTCGCAAACAAAATTCTCGCGCACCGCAGCAACCATGCTCCCCAAATGCGCCGGATCGAGCAAGCTAGGCGTCCCTCCGCCAACGTAAATCGTGTCCACCACCGCATCCGCAAACTCCTCCGGCAACGTCACCCCAGCCGCGGCATAAAGCTCCTTATGCCCCGCCATCTCCGTGCCAACGCACCCCACATAAGGCGCAAACCGCGCCGCCGGCACCACCCCCGTATGGAAATTGCAGTAGGTGCACCGCGTCTGACAAAACGGCACCTGCACATAAATCCCCAGCGTTTTCATCAAGCAAACTCTAGCACGCTCTGACTAGCGCCCGCATCCTGCCGGCGTCTTCCAGTAGGGGCGCAGCACCGCTGCGCCCCAGTTGGCCCAGGCGCAAGAATCCCGCTACCACACAATCTGCATTTTCCCGCTTCGGCAAAACCCGCCTTTTCCTCTCTGCGAATCTCCGCGTTCTCTGCGTCTCTGCGTTATCTTTTTCTCTCTTTCCTTTTCTCGCTTTTTTTCTCTCCCTTTCTTTTTCTCTCTTTCTTTCCCCCTTTCTTCTCTCCCTTCTTTTCTCCTCCCTTTTTCTCGAGTGCTTTCCCTCAGCTTTTAGTCTTCTCCACCCTAACAAGAATCTTCCTCTCCCGCGGCCCATCGAACTCGCACAGAAAAATCCCCTGCCACCGCCCCAACAACAATTTCCCACCCTCCACAAAAATCACCTGGCTGGCCCCCACCATAACTGCCTTGGCATGCGAATCCGTATTCCCCTCCGCATGCCGGTAAGGCCCTGAGTGCGGCACCAATCGATCGAACACCCCCTCCAGATCCGAAGCCACATCCGGATCCGCATGTTCATTAATCGCCACCCCCGCCGTAGTATGCGGCACATAAACGTAGCAAATCCCGACTCCACCCCCGAAGCCTCAACCAACCGCTCCACCTCCGCCGTAATATCCAGCAACTGCGTCCGCCGCCCAGTCTTAACCCGCAAAGTCTCCATCATCAATCTCTCCCCTCGTCTTCACCATCTCTGCGAACCTCAGCGCCCTCTGCGTCTCTGCGTTATCTTTTTCCTTTGTTCCTTTTCCCTGCGCCCTCTGTGTTCTCTGTGCCCGCTGTGTTAAATTCTTGCCGTTCCCGATTTCCGGTCTAGCTTTTGACTGTAAACTGTCAACTGTCGACTTGCCTTTCCCATGTCCAACCGCCTCCAAAACAAGGTTGTCCTCATCACCGGCGCCGCCCAAGGCATCGGCTTCGCCTGCGCCCAACAATGCGCCGCGGAAGGCGCCACCGTGATCCTGGCCGACATCCAGCAAGAACGCGGCGAAAAATCCGCCGCCGCCCTCCGCAACGAAGGCCACCGCGCCTACTTCCACGCGGTTGACGTCCGCGATGAATCCCAATGCGCCGCCCTGATCGACCATACCTTCTCCGCCCACAAAAAGCTCGACGGCCTGGTCAACAACGCCGGCTGGTTCCCCCGCGCCACCCTCGAGCAAACCACCACCGATCTTTGGGAACAAGTCCTCAACGTCAACCTGCGTAGCGCCTTCTACGTCTGCAAATACGCTGTCCCCAGGATGCGCCAAGCCCGCGCTGGCAGCATCGTCAATATGGGCTCCATCTGCGGCATCCAAAGCCTGCCCAATCTAATAGCCTACGGCGCTGCCAAAGGCGGCCTCCTCTGCCTCACCCGCACTCTGGCCGGCGCCCTGGCCGAGCACCGCATCCGCGTCAACTACGTAATCCCCGGCTGGATCTTCACCGAAGGCGAAATCGCCATCCAAAAGGGCGAAGGGCGCACCCCGGAAGACCTCCGCCAGGCCGGCGAAAAACTAGCCTTCGGCCGCGCCCAATCCCCCCAGGAAACCGCCTACGCCGTCGTCTACCTTCTAAGCGACGAATCCGCCCAAGTCACCGGCACCACCATGCACCTGGACGCTGGAGCCTCCACCCTCCCCATCCAGCCCGGCACGTACCCCGGCTAACGGTGCAACCTGGCCATCCGTCGTATCCCGAAACCCAGTGTGACGTAGGGCACCCCATTCCCAGCGCCCATCAACCTTTTCGCCAACTCATCCACACATCGCGTTTCGTCATCGCCGGACACACCGGGCTCGAAACCCGATTTTTTCCTTGACTTTTTTTAGCTTATCGGTATAATAGCTCTTGGGTAAACGCACATCTACCCCGCTTCTCAGACGTCTCACCTTTCTAAACGCCTCTAAACAAGGAACTTGCGGACTGCTAACCGCACACAAAGAAGCAGCGCGAAATCTGCGCGCCCATCGCGGATGCTTCGATAACATCAAGGTAAGTACACTAAAATGAACAGATCCGAAGGTTTGCCGCGCTAAGTCCTTTAGAATGCGCAGATCCGGAAAAGTGGGGGGAGGGGGGTGGGTGCCCTTCAGGGAATGCGGACAATCCGGTGCTCGCCAAGGCTTGCACTCCCAGACAGCTTTTGCAACGAGCTCAGGCCTTCCATGCCCCACCGGGCCAGAAACGGCAGAAAGCACAACTCCCGCGATTGCAATTGCTTGTCGGGATACAGGAGATTTTCCAGAAAACGCTCGTGCTCGGCCAATAGCCCGCTCTTTTTGTCTAGCGACCGTCCGGTCTTCCGCCGCAACTTTTCCAATTGAAACGAGATCTTATTCCGCGCCGTGTCCACCGCTCCCGCCAATGTCGCGTCCAGTTTCTCAATCTGCGCGCCAAGTTCCGCCAGCGTGCTCTCTACTTGCGCCTTGTCCCGGTCGAAATTTTCCGCCAGCCCGTCCGGCACCGAAACCGATTCCATCTTGCGCCGCAATTCCTGCGGACCGGCCCAAAGATTCTCGATACAAAGGCCGTACTTCTGCAAAAGCTTCTCCGCCTTGGCATCCAGGATCGTAAATCCGGCGCGTGGCAGAATCACCGGCATGCGGCCCAGCATGTGCGCGTAAATCACGGAAGATTGCGCGAAATACGCAATCTCCGCCGGCCCGCCCAGATACGCCCCCGTCGGCAACAGATAATCCTGCACCACCGGACGGAATAACGCATTTGCGCTGAATGTTTCCGGGGACGCGTCCGCCAGGCGCAACGCTTCCTCGCGGGTCCAACTCGCATCGCCGCTCTGAAGGTGCGAATTGCTCGCCACCACCGGCTGCCGTACGCCATCGCGAATCGTAAAAAGCAGCGTGCTCCTCGCCGTAACTTTCACCTGCACGTCGTAACCGGCGCTTTCCAGTTCCTTGCCGCGTTGCAACAGTTTCTCGTTTAGCACGTCGCGGTCTTCGATCGCCTTCTTATAGAGCGGCGCGGCCACCCGATGCAACCGCGCATCGAGCGGGTCCAGCAAGATCAATCCCTGCTCCGCAAACATTTGCGCGAATAACTTTCCGAACGCGCTGCCGTAGGTATCTCCCGGCTGGTAACTCTGCCGCAGAATTTGTGAGAGCGTTTCGCTGCCCGGCCCGGAAAGCAACTCCGCCGCGTTCTTCACGTTCTCTAGAATCGCGGGTCCGAGTTGCACGCGACCAACCGGCTGTCCAGCCGCTAAGGCGTCCGCCGGCAGCTCAAATTTCACCAGCTTGCCGGAATCGAACCAGCTCACATGGCGCACTTCGTCCAGGTCGTGATCCTCGGTAGCCATCCAAAAAATCGGCACCGCCGGAATGCCCGCCTGGCTAAGCTCCTCGGCAACGCGAATCGCGGTCAGCGCCTTGTATACCGCGTACGCCGGCCCGCCAAACAATCCGACTTGCTGCCCGCTCACCACCGCCACCGCGCCGCGCTCCAGCCGCTCCAGATGACTCCGCGTAGCGGCGCTCGCACCCCAAGCCGAGTTCTGTTCGCCCAAAATGGCGGCAACCTCCCGCCGACGCTCCGCCGGATAATCAAGGCTCGCCGCAACCTGCTTCACCGCTTCCAAGTTCGGCGGGTGCGCGTAAAACTGCTTCACACTGGAGTAATCGTCAATCAGGCGGACAAACAGCTTAGGCTGGTGCGGCAGGCGCCGAAAAGGTATAGAGACACAGCCCATGGGCACTTAGATGATTATCACGCTATTTGGTAACAGGCAAATCGGGTTGCCTCGACCGCAGCGGCACCCCCTCTTGGACGAAGACCCGGCGCAAACGGTAGCTCGCGCGAGGCTCGGCGTCTTCCGCCAATCGTATGGGCACGGGACACCCGTGCCCGTCTTAGCTCAGCCGGCACACAGCGTATGGACTGTTAGGCTTGCCGGCAACTTGGGACCTTGGTCCTAGGCTCGCGCCGCCGCAGGCTCAAACGCAGCGAGCAGTTCCAGCACGCGTTTCTTGGAGGCATCTGAAAGGGGCAGCAGGGGCGAGCGCGGGACGCCACCGCGATAGCCGCGCTGATCCATCACAAACTTCACGCCGGCGATGCCCAGTTCGGAAACAATCAGCTTCGACGCGCGCAGCAGATTCGTTTGCAGCTCGCGCGCTGCGTCTAATTGGCCGCGCCGCGTGATTTCATACAGCTCGGCGCATTTCTCCGGCAGCGCGCTGGCCAGCGCCAGGATTGCGCCCTTGGCTCCCACCGTAAGGGACGGCAGCAGCACGCCAGCGCCTCCGGTCAGCACCTGAAACGAAGCTGGCGTCGCCGCAACCATTTCCGCGACACGCTGCACGTGCCCGGAGCTTTCCTTGATTCCGATAATATTGGGATGCTCCGCCAGCACCGACACTTCCGGCGCCTCCAGCGAAATGCCGGTGAATTGGGGCACGGAATACAGCAGCACCGGAATCGGCGAAGCGTCCGCCACGCGCCGGTAATGCGCGATGAAAACTTCCGGCTTATACACCGGCTTGTAATAATAGGGCGTCTTTACCAACGCCGCGTGATATCCCAAGTCCGCGGCGCGCTTGCTGCGTGAAATGGTTTCCGCGGTGGACTCGACTCCCGTACCGGCCAGCAATTTCTTCTGCGGACTGGCCGCCTCTTTCGCCGCCACCAGCACGCTGTCCCATTCCGCGCGCGAGAGCAGAACCGATTCCCCGGTTGAGCCCTGCACCGCGTAACCGGCCAAGCCGGTTGCGTTATAACGCTGAATATTTTGTTTCAGGTCCGCGATCGCAACGGAATCATCCGCCGCGAACGGTGTGGTTAGCGCCGCAAACACTCCGCTGAAATCCATCGCTCCCTCTCCTGCCACACTATCTGCTGCACCATTTCCAGCCTAATTCAATCTCCGCTTGACGGCTGGCCGCCCGACGCAGCCACTTTGCGCTTATGCAAATCCTGCAAAGCGGCCACTTCGGTGCTCTGCTCCACCAGCGCGCGAATCCCGCGCGCCGCGGCATGCGCCGCCGCCAGCGTGGTGATGCACGGAATATTGTAGCGAATCGCGGCGCGCCGAATCGACTTCTCGTCGTAGAACGATTCGCGGCCGAGCGGCGTATTGATGATCAAATCGATCTTCCCCGTTTTCACCAGGTCCACAATGTTGGGCCGGCCTTCGTTGACCTTGAAGACCGATTCCGCCGGCACGCCCGCGGCTTCCAGCGCCGCGCCCGTTCCCCGCGTGGCCAGCAAGGTGAAACCAAGCGCGTGCAAATCTTTGCCGAGCGGGCCGACGTGACGTTTGTCGCGGTCGTTTACGCTCAGAAACACGGTCCCCTTGCGCGGCAAACGCTGCCCCGCGGCCAGTTGTGCTTTCGCGAACGCCTGTCCGTAGGAACTGGAGATGCCCATCACTTCGCCGGTCGAACGCATCTCCGGTCCCAGAATGGTGTCCACGCCACGGAATTTGTTGAAGGGAAATACCGGCGATTTTACCGAATAAAATTCGTGGATGGCGATCTCGGAGACTCCGTTGTGGCGCACCAGCGGAAGCTCCATATCCGCCAATTTCTTGCCGGCCATCAAACGCGCGGCCACCTTCGCCAGCGGCACACCGGTCGCTTTACTGACAAAGGGCACGGTGCGCGAGGCCCGCGGATTGACTTCCAGCACATACACGGTGTCGCGCTGAATGGCGTACTGCACGTTCATCAGGCCGACAACTTTCAACGCCAGCGCCAGGCGCTTTGTGTAATCACGAATGGTGTCCAGGATTTTCGGCGACAGGCTGACCGGCGGCAGCACGCACGAAGAGTCCCCGGAGTGCACGCCGGCCTCTTCGATGTGCTCCATGATGCCGCCGATTACCACGTCGGTGCCGTCGGCAAGAGCGTCCACGTCCACTTCCGTCGCTTCTTCCAGAAATTGGTCAATCAAGACGGGACGCGC
>DATGEY010000009.1:0-23091 GCA_035309625.1 Candidatus Acidiferrum sp. | reverse complement strand
CTCCAGGTATGCGACGCGCCCAACGCTGCGCTGCCTAAATCCAGATTCCCGATGTTTCCCGTTCCGGTTATCCCTGCGTTGAACGTCGAAAGCCCCGTCGACGTGAGTGACGGCACTCCCAAACCAAAACCCGTGATCGTCTGGAACCCGCTCGGATTCAACACCACCGGATTCACTACGCTGGTCACAGGAATTACGTTCGACCGCCCAGACAGCAGCACGCTGAAGGTGTACGTCTTCGTCGCCACCGGCAGGTCGAGGTAGGTCAGCGTGATCGAAGAAAGGTTGTTCGATTGCTGGACGTCGGCCACATTCCCCGTTCCAGCAATCCAGTTCGCGCTTACGCTATTAATCGCCGTCCACGGCCCATCATGGAACGTCAGCGTGATGGTTGGCGCTATGCTCGGACTGGTTCCCGCCGTGATCGTAAACTGAAACCCGCTGTCACTCCCTGCAATGCTCGAAATCGTTGCGCCGGTTCCCCATCCTCCCGCGCTTGGCGTGCTGAAATCCCCGCTCACCAGCGGCGTCCCGGAAATTTGCAGCCGCGCTATTCCTGCATTTGTCGCACACCCCGCCACCACGGCGCTCGGTACGCAGGGAATCACATACGGGCTGCATCTCGGCGTCGCATTGTTCCCTGAAATGCAGACGATGTAGTTTCCAGGGGTCCCGAAAAGCGGTGGATAGTTCGCAAAAGTGTCCGCGGCCGTCGGATTCGGGCTGGCCACCGTCATCGCCGCATTCGTAAAACAGCAGTTCGCATCATTCTCCGCCGGCGTGCACACTCCGTTCAGCGGTATCGTCGCATTCGACGCGCAAATCGTGATCGTCGCTCCGGGGAAATACTGCACCCCGCTCGGCGTATACCGTAGAGCTATACTATTGATCGGCCCGCCCTGGGCGCTCGCAGCCGGCGCGAAGACACACCCCAGCATCACAGCGGCTAAAGTTAGCCAAAGTTTTGTCAGTTTTTTGCTCACGGTTTTCCCGTTTTCTGCTCCAAACAGGACTGCTCTAATTCACGCCACGAACCGGACTCCACGGCGCGCCCATCATCGCCGGCGTAAACTTCTGCAGCCGGAACCAGCTCGCCGCCCCACTCTGCGAAATCTTCCACGCCACTCGCTCGCCCAGCACGTTCAGCGTCATTTCCAAATCTCCGTACGCCGGGTTCGACAAAATCAGCGATGGCAGCTGCTGTGTAAAGTTCAGCGAGTTCACATGCGCGGTGAAATTCACGAATCCCGAACCTTCGATGTACGTCGCCAGGTACGGGAAAAACTTGCGGTGTTCGTGGCTCTGTGTCGCCTGGTTCGCTTCCCGCTGCGGGATGAACGCTGTCGTGTAATAGCTCGGAATCTGCTGCTTCGTCGTGTAGTCCGTCAGCTGCGTTTCCAGCAAGTCGTAGATGTACCCAGTGTCCGTTCCTGCCGGCACTCCCGCGCCAGCTCCCATCCAAATGTGCGCGGTTCCGTCCGCACGCTCGATCAGCGCGCAGCTATTTGCCGACATGCTCCACGGACTCCACTTCCGGCTTTTGTCGCTCACAATCTTCTGCCCGCGATAACTCAGCCGGATCGCTGGACTGGTCTCGATTCCCTGTTCGGAATCGATGTCGCGATAATCCATCATCAGCACCGCGCTCGGTGTCGTTGCCGCTCCAAACGGCGCGCCGACCAAAATCTTTTTCTTTTCCGTGTCTACCAGCACCCATAGCGTTGACCCGTACTGCCAGTTGATCTGGTCCCAGGCCAGCGTCTGCCCGCTTGCGCTGTGCCCCACTTCCTGCGAAATCTTTACCGGTTCGCCGCCGCGCGTGATGTACAGCCCATTCCGATCCGCGATGATTGCCCAATCCTCGCCAAGCCCGGTTCCGTTGCACGATGGCGTTCCGACCTTCGCCGATACCCGATCAATCGTCCATTGCGCCGGCTCGTTCACTCCGTCATCCTGCGTGGTGTGCAGCGAATGCTCTTTCACCACATACAGCCGCGCACGCTGCTCGTAGCAATTCCGCACCGCGTACCCATCGTTTTCCGCAATGTTTAGGAAGCCGTCCGTCCCGTCATAGCTCTCAGGATCCTCGGCTTTGCTTGACCGCAGCTGTGAACTCAAAAACGGCTGCAGCGTCGGATAAATCTGAATGGTGCCGATGTAGAAGACCCCGCCATTGGTCGGCGTTCCATCGGCATAAATCTGCAGCACCAGGTCCGCTGGAATCGTGGTCAGCGGCGCCGTCAGGTCTGCCGTGTACTCCACGTATCCCGTGGTCACTTGCGCGGCCGTCAGTTGCAGCCCCACCGTCGTGAATGCGCCGCTTACGCTTTTCAAATTCACATGCAGCGTTCCCGCGGCCAGCGCCAAATTCTTGCAAACCCTTACCCGCACCGAATAATCGGTGTTCGCCTGGATGATCGGTACCTTGAAAAAGTCTTGCGCGACCGCTTGCGTCAGCAGCCCTCGCGTCGGCGTCGCGCCATCCCCCACAATCGCGTACGCATCGCCCCAGATGACCGGCCCGCCCAGCTTGTTTGCCGATGCTCCGCCAGGACTGAACACTGCATCTGGCGTCCAGCCCAGCGGCAAATTCGGCAGAAGCCCCGGATTCGAGAACCCGCCGCAAAATTCCATGTTCAGCAAATTAAACAGTTTGTTGCGTTCGCCCCACCAGAAGAGCCGGTCGCTGTACGATTCCACTCCCGCGCATTCCCCCAGCACTTGCAGATCAAACAGCGCATCCGCATTCGTGCCTGCCAGCAGCACCGCATCCGCAAAGTCCACCACCGTCGACGTCGTCGTGTTGTCCGTGACGATGGTGCTCCCGGAATAAATGTTCGTCGCATCCGGCGGCAAATAGAAAAAGCTCGCTCCCGCCGCTCCGGTAAAAATCAGAATCCGCTGCACCACGTTCGGCGGCCCGATCGGGATGCCCGTCAGCGCCACGCGCTTTCCGCCGCTCGCGGTCCACGATACCGGTGGCGCCGGCTTCGTGATGTAGCCCTTCCTGGTTACGAAGCAGACGCTGACTTGGTGCACACCGGCCGGAATACTTCCTGCCGCCGATGCCGTCCCGTTTCCAGAAGCCGCCAACCCCCCTGTCAGCGCCGTAAACGTGAAGTGTGTCGCGTCCGGCACTCCGGTAATCGCAAACGTGCCGTTGTAGCCGCCCACAGCGATCCCCGCAGTGGTCACCAGCTGGCCAACCACAAATCCATGCGCCGCGGTGGTCTGAATCGTTGCTGTCGCCGATGCCGATGTTCCGCCGCCCGACGCGGCCAGCCCAGAAATTCCCAGAATGTACTGAAACTTGACGTTGCTCAGCACCGCCAGCACCGGAAAAGTCCCGTTGTATTGCGCCACGCCAACGCCGGCGATTGTGGTGCTCTGCCCGACGCTCAATCCATGTGCCGCGGCCGTCGTGATGGTGACCAGAAACCCGCTCTCGCTCGCCACAGCGATTGCCACCGCTGCAGGCTGCGTCGCTCCCGCAGGACTTGCCACAACGTTGACCTGGACGTTTTCGTCCGTCGCTGTCGGCGCTACTCCTGGCCCTTCCTGGCTCACCCGATCGAGCAGCGCATCATCAAACTGCCGCGGAATGCCGATCCCATTCTGGCCGTCGCTGATGGCAATCCACTCCCGTTGAAACAGCGTTGTCGACTTCCCATAGACCGGCACCGCAACCTGCGGATTTGCGTCCGCCAGCTGCTGCACCAGCGTCATCGCGTTCGGCGCGGTCTCTTTATAAAGATTCGCGATGTCCGTCAACGACATCGCCCGCTTGGTCCCGTTCGAGGTCACAAACGTCTTCAGGTAATTCACCACGTTGCCGTTTAGCTGCGCCAGCGGTGCAAGACCTGGCCGGGTCTCCACCGCCGACTTCGCAAAACTGCAATCCTGGCAATCCGGCGATACCCCGCTCGGCAATACATCCGGCGCGGTATCGCACACCAACCCGCCGATGATCTCCACGGGCACATCGATGGCACCGGCGATGCTCATGTATTACTATTCGTGTTGTGGCTACTTCATGCTCCGAGATCGTCCAATTTAACTTCAGGACGCAAGGCTGTCCCGGCCATTCCTTGCAGATGCTTTTTCACGACTCTCTAGGTCTGGTTTCGATTGTTATTGATGGCAAAAGAACACACGTCCTCGACCATGACCGTTTAAAGGCGAACGCCAAGCTCCACCTCAGTTATGCCTTCCAGCCGGGCTTTTTTACTGCGCTCGCTGAGCTCTACCTCAAAGAACGCGGTTAAGCCGCGCTTTTCTCGCCAATTCCCAACTTTTTCGCCTTCGCCTGGTCCAGCACGAAGCCGCAATGCCGGCAAACCACCGCTCCGGCTTTCACCTGCTCCGCGCATGCCGGGCACTTCTCCGCCGTCTTGGTATCGAACAGCCACGGCTTATCGATCAGCCCCAGCGACCGCGCCGCGCGGCGCATCACCGCATCAATGAAAATCGGATTGTGGTGCTGCTCCCACAACGCGTCCGCCATCGAGACGCTGCCCTGATAGAACAGCTTCAGCTTGGCGTGCGCCTCTGCCAGCTCCGTCTTTGTTGGCGTGTTGCCCTTACACAGAAACACACCGGAAAAGCTCGCGACAGCCTCTCCATCATCAGTGATCGCGCCCACCGGTACGTTGGCGTTCATCACTCGCACCAAGTCTTCCGCAATCTGTGTGGCATAGACGTACTCCAACCGCGAATTCTTTTCGCCAACGTCCACCCGCGTGTCGCGCCCGGTTATCTCGGTCAGCGCGTATTCCTGCCCCTTCTCGCATTCAATCTCTTCGATTTCGCCGTTTACGTGACGGACCAGCCGCAACCCTTCCTTGCATCCCTGCACGATGAATGCGCCATAATCGCGCATCACCGGCCCCATGGTCTGCTCGCTGATGTTGCAAATCACCGCGATTTCTCGCGTGTCGAACTGTATCTGCGGTCTTGGCATTGCTCTCTCCTTTTTGCTTTTTCCGTTTCCTGCTCCAACCCGGAAACTCTTTAACTCACTGTCACGAATGGCCGGGCGCCAAACGCGCGGACTCCATCGTCCATCACGTCATACGCCCAGTTTTCGTACTGCAAATCCTCTTTCGCTTCCCGCCGGAAAATCGCCGCGCGCCGTTCCGAACTTCGCACCCCGCGGCTGAATTCAATCGCTCGGGCAATCCAATCCGCCACCGTCGATGTCAGCTGCAGAAATTCTCCGCCAGGCGTTTCCAGCGTGAAACAATGCTCATAGTCCCCGAGCACCGGATACGGGCCCAGTGCCGGCACGCTTTGCCCGCCTTCCCGCTCAATCGTTTGCGCATACCAAATCTTTGGCGAGCCATAGCTCTCCGGCGGCATCCACCGCTCAATGTGCCAACGGTTCACCTGCGGATATTTCGGCTCCATCCGCAGCTGCACCACTTCGCGAATCAGACTGCCATGCTCGTCGCGGTCCTCGAACTTCCCGCCAATCCATCCCAGGCGATTCCAGCCCCATACCGCTCGATAGTTCGCCTCTCCGAAACGGTTCACTCCTCCAGCCACACATAGCCTGTGCGCTACGCTTTCCGGCGTCTCGTGCGTTTCTCGGATGACTTTAATCATTTAAAAATATAAAAATGTGCAAATAAAAAAGGGGCGGTTCCGCAGCCGCCCCTCTCTCGGCCCGCTGTCGTCGCGGCGTGAGGAGTGCACGCCTCAGCAGGCAACTCTTATTAATTGTTTTAGTACTATTTATCTGTTAGTACTAATATCCGGCGGGTCTCGCGAGCGTGTCAATAAAAGCGCCGCTGCGTGGGCTGTCGTCCCACACCTGCATCGCCAAATCGAAATAGAAGATGTACGACGCAGCCAAGCCACCGCTGGCGCCGTAAATCGGGAACACCGTGTTGCCATTGACTTCGTAGAAGTCGATGTCCTTCATCACCGCGCGGCCCCAGTGGCTCAGGTCCAAATAATCGATGCGCGTCTGGTCCGCGTTGATGCTGGCCTTGATCGGAACTCCGCCCATGGTCTTCTTGCCGCTGAACAGCAAATCCAGGTCTTCGACTCCGCCTCCCGCGCCTTCCTTGATCACCTGGCTGATGGTGATGCCCAAGTTTTCCCAGGCATGTTCCTGTTCCAGCGCCATGTAGGCGATCAGCTTGCCCAGCTGGTTCACGCCCAACGCCTTGCGCACTTTGTTGTACGCCAGGCGGACGTTGGTTGGCGTCAACGCTGCGTTTCCGGCGTTTACGCGCGGTGTCTGCAGCTGTACCGGGTAGGTCGCGCGGTTCAGGTTGAGCCAGGTTCCGGTCGTCGCATTGTTCTGGTGGTACTTGATCCCGAACAAGCTCACCGGCGAAGCTCCCGCCAAACCGTCATGCACGATCACGTCGGTCGCCACGGTGCCGGCAGGCAGCGCGTCCAGCGTAATCGTCTGCGAAGCGCTGATTGGATCCGCTTCCACCACGTTCGCGGTGCCGCGATTGGTGGTCAGCGTGGTGTCGTACACCTGAATGGTCTGGCCAACGTAGACCAGCGCGGCGCCGTTCGGGATCGCCATAGTCAACACGTTGCCAGCCACGCTGCTGATTACTCCCAGCACGCCGTTCCCGGCGGTCTGCATCAGCTTGTCCAGGAACGCCCGAAACTGCTTCATGCCCTGCGCCACTTCGCGCTTGGCCGCATTCTCGATCGCCTTCTCTCGCCCGTTGGTCGCATACTCCACCAGCTTAGTGATTTCGATTGCGAACCGGAAGAAGACCGGGCTGACCTGCGCAACGTCATACTGCGTTCCGCTGCCGCGCCCCAAATCTCCGCCATCCGCGTTGTAGCTTCCCGCTTTGCCGCCGGGATTGATCTGCAGCGGCAGACGCATGTTGCGGCTGCTCACTTTTTCCACGTCACCACGCTGCTGGATCATGGTGAGTAAGATGTCATCGCGTTCGTAGAGGAGAGGCACTTTGTCGCGCACCTTCTCCAGTTGCAACGCGATTACGTTTGCGTTTGCTTGTGCTGGCATTTCTGTATCCTTCTGCCAGCCTGTTGCTGGCTCTTTGAAATTTCACTTCTAAAAACAAAAAGCCCATCGACTGAATCGATGAGCTCTCGAAAACTTTTGCTCTTCCCTGCTCCAGGAAGAGTTTTGGTCTTACATGTCCAAAATTTGTTCGTCGGTCAGTTGTTTGCCTGCGCCTTTGCCCTTCATGTCCTTCGCGGTCAACGGCGCCGCTGGCCGTATCGGAGCTCCGCCGCCTCCGCTCACGTCGACCCGCGCGGCCTGCGCCTTTTCTCGCTCGGTCTTCGCGCCTGCCGCTGCCACCACCTGCTTGGTGTAAGGCTCGATCACCTTGGCCACCGCAAACGGCAACAACTGCATCGCCCGCCCGGTTGTTAGGTTCACGTACTGCGTCCGCGCGTCCTCGCCTTTCGTCTTCCAGGCGTTGCCGTTCAGCACCGCTGCGAGTTTTTCCTGATGCCCGCTATCCGCGCGCATCTGCGTCAGGATGTCGCTTTCCACCTGGTCAATGATCCGGCCCATCAAATCTTCGCGGAATGCCGTCGGCACATTCTTCGGCAGCGCCTCATCGATGCGCTTCTGAATGTCCGTGCGTACCGCGGTCTTGATCGCCGTTTCCGTCGGCTCCCACCAGGTCTTGAAACTTGCGGCCGTCTCCTGATGCACGCGAGACTGTTCCGCGGTTTCCAGTTCCTTGATTCGCGCCTGCGCCGCGGCTAGCTCAGGATTCGTCGCCTTGCGATCCGGCGGCGCTCCCGTTGCCGCCTTGCTCAGCCCGGCCTTTTCCATCCAATTGCTGAAATTGTTGAACGCTTCGCCAATCTTTGCGTCATCGCCGCCCTGAACCGCCTGCACAAACTGATTCCACAGTTCGGGAACACCTTCCGCCTGCAATCCGCGTTTCGCCATATCCAGCGCCGCAGTCTGAAACGCTTGCGGATTCTTTTCTGCAAGCACGTCCAGGTACGCGCTTGCGCCATTTGCGAATGCCTGAGGATTGTCCGCCTCGAGCGCCGCGATCGCGGACTTCTGCCTCGTCGGATCGCCGCTCACAAAGTCGGCTGTCTCGCGTTGCGCCGACTCTGCAATCTCCAGCTTCCCTTTCAGCTCTTCAATTCCGCCCGGAGCCGCTGCCTTGAACGCTTGCGCATCCGCTACCGTCGGAAAGAACTCCCGCCACTTCGCCGCTTCCGCCAACTGCGTCTGCATCGCCTGAATCAGCGGCGCGACTTCAGGATTCGCCAAACCTTTCGCGAGCAGCGCTTGGTCAAGCGCCCACGGATCGGCTGGCGCAGCCGCTGCGGCGTCACTTGCCGCCTTCGCTGGGTCCGGCGCTGCCTGTGCATCCGCTGCAGGCGCTGCGGCCTCTGCGGCTTTCGCCTCGGGCGGCGCTCCATTCACCTCATTCGCCGAAACGTTGTCGATTTCCAGAATGCTTTCGGCGGCGGTGTCGAACGACGGCGCGGAATTCACCGCTTCTTGCGTTCCCGCTGCCGGCGCGGCCGGAGCCGCTGGTAATACTGACGCTGGTGTGCTCATGCTGCTTTCTCCTGTTTACTTCCTAACTTTGCTTTCAGCTCGGCGGCTTTGTCCGCGCGTTCTTGCGCGTCTTTTGCCTCCAACTCCATCGGATTCAGCTGAATGTTTGCCTGCGCGGCCATCTGTACTTTTCCGCTGGTCGGCATGTCCTTGAAGTTCATCGATTCGCTCGGCGGCTTGTTCTGCGCGCTCTGCTGCGCGGCCATGGCCTGCTTATGCTCCATGAAGTGCGCTCGCACGTTCGCGCAGCCCATCGGATTCTTCAGTTTTTCCTGTATCCCCGCCGGCGAATTCCACCACCGCACAATCTCTTGCATCTCTGGCTGGTGACGGTCTAGGTCCGGGTCGACCGGCAGAGTAGATGTGAACTGCGGCTGTGGCCCATTCGGTCCCGGCGCCACGCCAATCTGAATCGGTGGCGACTTCAGTAACTGAGAAATCTCGCGCAGCTGTTTGTTTGCACTGTCCTCGCCCGGAATCACCAAATCCGTCAGCCCCACCACGTTTTTGATGTACCGCATGTTCGCCGGCTCGGCCAGCATCGCCGCAATTTCCGGCGCTTCTGGGGCCATGCCTATAAACTGCTGCAACACGCCGCGCTGCTGGCTCTTCGCTTGCGGAAATTTTTCATCGGCTTCGTTACGCGATTGGGCATTTCCCTGCAGATCGGTAATTTTTAAAACCTTTGCTTCAAACTCTCCGTCCTCGCCCAAGATCGGAATCTGCACATCCTCGGTGCGATTTTTTTTGAAGCAATTCACCGCGAGTTGCATCACTCGTGCCCAGAAGACTTTTATTCGCGACCAGACCAGCCCCAGCCGGCCCATCGCTTGCTCCCTCGCGATTGCGTACTCGCCCAGCGTCTTCGAGCCTTCCATCGCTCCGCCATAAATCGCCGGATACAATCCCGTCAACCGCTGCGCGGTCGGTCCGCTCAACTCCTGCTCATACGCAATCGAGTCCGCAGCAATCTGCCCAGGCGCTGGCTGAAAGAATCCCGCTTCAAGCGGCTGTCCAGGCCTCGCCCTCGCCGGGAAATGCGTTCCCGGCTCCGCCACGCGATTGCCGAGCGCATCGAAATCCAGCACTTGCGGATCCGCATAAATCGGTGGAATGCCATAGTCCGCGGCTTCCATCCGCTGATTCCTCAGCGTATTCACCTGCTCCTGCACTTCCACTTCGGAACTTCCGCACGCGCGGCGGTTCTGGCCGTCGCCTGGCAGAGCGTGCATCACCGCCCAATGCTCATCCTGATTCTCATTGCGCGATTCGCAGTACGTGTCTCCCGCAAACGCGCAGTAGCACCCATCCGGAAACAATTTCAGACATTCTGCGCGAACATCCTTCTCCTCGATCGCATAGAACGCCCACGGCCGTATCCACGTCCGCAAAAACGTGATCAGCGAAACCAACGCATCGCCCGGATGCGTTGTCGGCAACCCTTGCGCCACGCTCACGCGGCTCGCGCGCGCGTAAACATCTTCCGCATCGTTCAAATTGCCGGGCATGATCTTGTCTGCCGCCAGCGGATAACTCGCCTTCAACAGCGCCTGATGAACTTCCAGCTGCCATTGCTTGTACGGCATCTCACAGTCGTAATTCGCCCACACTGGCGTGTTCAGTTCTAGCCCGCCGACAATCGTGATCACTTCCTGCCCGTTCGGTACTTTCTCCGTGCCGGTCACCACCGGCACCTGGATCGTTGGCGCTTCCTGAAAATGTTCCTGGCCCAGCGCTGTCCCGCACTGCGGACAAATCGTGCCGGAATACATCGCGCCCGCCGGCGTCTGCGCTCCGCAATTCGGGCAGTTGAACGCGTCTTCGCCCATCTTCCGCGGCTGCGCTTCCACAATCGGGTTGTCGTGAAACCCGAATTGCTGCCCATCCATCACGTAGCGCACATACGCGCCGATTTTTCCGTCAGTCCACAGGAAAAACCCGATGCGCTGCAGCAAATCCTCAATCTTGTTGTTTTCGGCGATCAGTTTTTCCGCTTCGCTCGCCGCTTTCGCCGCCGCGATGTCTTGCTCGTTGTTCGGATTCACTGGGTACCAATGAATCGTCGGCACTTCCGCCGCCATCACCGCGATAAACGCTTCGCCATCCGCGCCATAGATGTTGGTCACGAATTCGTAGCGCGGGCCCAGCTGCTCTTCATCCTGCCCATCGTTCAGCTTCAGCCCTTGACTCGTTCCAAAGGGCATCTGCCATTCCATGTTGTCGGCGTCCCAGCCATAGCTGTACTGCAATCCCTGCCAGAACAGCCGCGCCTTCTTGATTCGGCGAATCTCATGCCGCCGCGCCACAATTCCTTCCATCCGGAACTGCTGCACGATCGAACGAATCGCCGCCACAACCTTCGGCTTGCCTTCGAGAATTACCTGCCCTTGCGGGTCCTTGCGCCCGCTCTCCAGATATTCGTTGTTCGGACCGTAGCCCAGCGCATCCTGCGCAGCGCTACCATCCTTCGGCGCAATCACTCCCGGCGGTGGCGCGTTCACACCCTTCGCGTCAGCCTGCGATGGGTCAACCGTTAACGGAGCTGTCGCCATTTCCTCTTTTTCGTCCTAAAATGCAAAAAGACCGCGTGCGCGCGACGCACGCCCTTCACGCCGGGCGCTGGCCGTCCCTCAGAAAGATCAGCCAACCCGGCGTTTTTTCTTCAATCCTACTGAACCGGTTCTGCTTCCAACTGCTCGACCGGCACTCCGGTTTCCGAACCCTCGAAAAACGCGAACTTCCCGTCGTCGCTCATCCTCAGGATGTGCATCGGTTCCGCAAAGTGATACGCACCCTGCGAAATCCACTGCACGCGGTCACCTGGCATGAACTTTGGCAACGGATCGGCGGTGTCAGCTACAGATGTCGAAGATGATTCCGATTGCGGCGCACTGGCCGCTTCCTGAACCGATGGCGCTATCTCCACCAGGTAATTCCTCTCGATCACCAGAATCCCCTTCTCCATCTTCATCCCGCCGATTTCGCCGTACGTCGCTGCTACTTTCGCCAGTAACTCGTGCTGCTTCTCGAATTGTGGCTGGATCCGCAACACCGTCTCCAGCACTTTCCCTTCGTTCTTGAACTCCGCACTTCCGCTCACCATCAACATTGTTTTCTCCTTCGCGTGAATCTGCTTCAGCAGCTCCTCGCGCTTCATCTCCACAAACCATTTCGCCAAAACCCTTCGCCAACGCCACGGATGCGCCGCTCGCCACCGCGCAATCTGTCCAACTTCACCGGTCAAACAGTAGTTCTGAGTCTTCGCGGCCAACAGCTCCGTCAACTGCTCGCGGCTCGCTAAGACCTCATCCAGCACTAGACGCCTTCAGCGTGCCGGAACGCGCGCAACTCTTCGTCCGCGGCTTCGCGCGCCCGCGTCAAATCAATCGCTTTGTTCACCTTGAACAGCTTCACTTCCAAATGCGCTTTCTCTTTCAACAGCTCGCCCAGCACTTCGAGATCGCCGCCCACTCTGCTATTCGGATCCATCACTTTTCTCCTTTTTGCTTCACGTATTCACAGGTTCCACAGCTAAACTTTTTCACGCCATTGAACTTCGGCTCGAACAAATTGCAGCAGCCCAGGTCGCTGCTCACGCCACCGGCAACGCGAATCTTCTGGCAATCCGCATCTTTCCGCGCGCCCTCGAGCTCCATATACCCGGCTGACTCGGCGTCTTTGCGGCCATCCTTCTTAGTCCGCCCGCCAAACATCACGCAGTCCTTCGCCGCTCAATCCACCCATCCAAACCCAAGAGGTGCTTCAGCCAGCGCCAACCCCGTAATCTCCGCCGTTCACTTTGCATCGGCCGCCTCCGGCTGTTTCACGCTTGAAGCAATCGCGCCACCAGGCGGACGCAGCGCCGCTTGGCGGTTCAGCATCCGCTGCTCGCTCTGGCGTTCAGTCAACGTTTGCCGTTGATGCCAACTCATTCCGCGCATCGGCACTTTGGCCGGCGGCGCAGCTTTTTCCAGCTCTATCACCGGCGGACATCCCGCCGTCGCCAGCAGCGAATTCAACATCGCCCGGTTCTCTGACCGCAGCCGCGCAATCTCCTCATCCTTCGCGTCACACAGTTTCTCCAAGAGCCGTGTGTACGAAGATTTCAGAAGATCGCGCAGCCAGGTCATGGGGGTTGAGGGAAATTACTGCGCTGGCGCTACCAGCTTATAGCCTTCGATGTGCGCATGTAGCGCGCCAGCCGAAGCATTCGACGTGGTGCAAAACGCGGTGGGAACGCCGGCTGCGATAGCCGCCGTATTCACTGGTGTCTTAATCGTGGATGACTCAGTTGTGGTTCCAGCGGTCAGCGTCGTATTGGCTGCAGTCAAATCCGTGCCCGTTCCGCCAGTCAGACCTAGCGACCATCCGCCAGCGCAGGTGGCAATAGTTGTCGTCACGCGCGCCGTCGCACTCATCACGATCGAGCGCGCCGGAATATTCACTGACCCGAGGCTGGTGGTCGGTGCTCCGGTACTCAGCGTCACGATGCCCGGATCGATCTTCCACCATACAATTCCGCCATTATTCAGAGCCGCATCGTTGATCGCTTCTTGGATTCCTTGATCGCTGGGAATCACCTGATTCGGAGCCAAACTCGTGCCATGCGTATTCGCGAAGGTCGCAGTCACGCTTGCGCATGTCCCGTTCTGGCCTCCGGGATAGCCTGCCGGTGCGGTCACCGACGAATATGCTGTCGGCGTCACCGTCTCCGAGGCGCTGCCTGCTGGGTCAATCGTGAACGGGGTGAAAACGCCGTTCGCTGGCGCCAGCGGCCTAAACGCTCGCCCATCCGGTAGCTGCACATATTCCGGGCACACCGTAATCGCTTGGCTCCCGGTTGCCGAGTTGCCCGCAGCCACCGACATGCCCCACTGCGAATACGAAGCCGAGTTGTAAACTCCGCCAGCAAATGACAGGTTACCGGAGGGAATCACGGCCTTTACTGGATGCAGCCATGCGCTTCCCGCAAATACCAACAGCAAGGCAACCGCAGTCGCGGCTACCACTGAAATCTTCTTCTTCATCGTTTTGTCCTTTTTTCTAAAGTGGGGAAATTCTTACGCCATGCAAAAACTCTAAATCCTTGTCCGTCCAATCCATCCGATCGAAATTCTTGCCGCCATGTACCGCCGCGATGTGTTCATCGAGCGCTGCATTTGCCGCTTCCAGCGTCTCCCGGCTAAACGACCGGTTGAAACAATAGCCGCACTTCACATTCACGAACGACGATTGCGGCTCACTCTTTTCCTCGCGTGGCGTCCCTGGATGCTCATCCGCGTAATGCTCGTCCATCCGGCGAATCCAATCCTCATCGGTCATGTACACGAACCGGAATCCGCAGCGCCCGCAAACTCCTTTGCCTGCCACTACCGCCCCCAAGGCCGCGGTCTCCGCTTCGGCACAAACTTCTTTCGGTCCTCGGCCTCTAACTTCTGCTGATTGATCGCAAAGCTCGTCATGTCGCGAATCACGAACTTTTCTTTGCCGGTCTCCTCATCCACCACTTTCTCCATCGATGAGCTCGCCTGCTGCCGCTGCCTGAACCGCTCTTCTTTCGGCGTGTTCACCAACTGCCGCTTCAGGTGCACCAAGCCATACCGCGCAGCATCTGCCGGGTCGTCGCCGTCCACCTTCATGACGTCCTCAGCGTGCGGCGGCTCGTCCCGCACCAGCGTCGGCAAACACGCGATCAGCTTTGGACAAAGCTCGCTGATTACCCACGCTTCGCCTTCCATCAACTGATACATCCACTGCCAGCCGCCAATGCGGTCATCATCCGCGGGCTCTGGCCTCGGCAAATCGTGCGACTCAAAAACTTCCGCCAGCTGCTCGGCAATGCTCGCTTCCGCCGTGCGATGCGCAAATGCATCCGGCGACAGGAAAATCTCAGTGATGCGCTCTTTGGTCTGCTCGGCAATCCGCTGGCCCAGCGCCCTCGGACTTAGCCCGCGTTCCGGCTCGGTGCAAAACTCGCGGTACGTGAACACTCTTCCGTGAAACGGTGGTCCGTCTGGCGCTTTGGCATGCCAGTACACCGCGCTGGGATGGTGGAATCCCCAGTCAATCGATATCCAGTGCGGCCACCACGGCTGAATTCCTTCGTAGACTTCGCGGCCGTCCTGAGTATGCTTGCCGAGATCGAAGATGTCGAAATATTGCCCCGCAAAGATGCCCCAATCGCCATCGAGAAACGCCCGCCGAAGGTGCGACGGTAAGATCTCAAGTGTTCGGCGATAAGACGCATCGTTCGCATAAATCGGGTTGTCATCCAGCCGCGCTCGCGTGAACTCGTATTCCGCCGGGTCGTACAGCTCCGGCCGCTCGAATCCCGCCGGCGCTTTCTTGTCCACCCATAGCGCCTTCACCCATGCGTGCCCGATGTTGCCCGGGTTGCTCGCACCAGCCATACATGGAAAACTCCCTGGCACCGAGCACCGGTTGCGGCTGGTCAGGAACTGCCACTGCTTCAGCGTAAAGTGCGTCAGCTCGTCCAGCCCGATGAACAAAAATTCCGCGCCCTGGTACTGGTAAACATCCTTCTCGTTGCGGCAATAGCCAAACCTCGTTGTGCTGCCATTCCACCAGGTGATTACCCGCTTCGCATCGTTGTACTTTTCATACAAATCGCGCGGCACGTTCTTCCGGAATTCTGCCAACAGCGACATCTCGAGCTCTGAAAACGTTCGCCTCAGCAGCAGCGAATCTGACTGCGGCACCCTATTCGCCTGAAAGATTGCTTCCCACAGCAGCGCTTTGGTCTTGCCCGGGCCCGCCGCTCCGCCAAACAGCCGGTACTTTGCTGGCGAATCGTGAAACTCTTGCTGCCGAGCAAATGGCGTATAAAACTTGCTGGTCCTCGGCGCGCCAGAATTCGCTGAGACCGAAACCCGCATCGATTACTGGCCGCGCAGCTTCTTGCCGATGTAAAACGCGACGCCTCCACCGACCAGACAAACCGCAGCCGGCCAGTGATGCAGACTCAACACCACGCCCGCCACAGCGCTGGCAACTCCCGCAATCTGGACTAACTCGCCAATGAACTGCACATTGTTACCCGATCCGCCTGTTCCCGGCGCTCCTGCTTGCACGACGATTGGCATTTTCACTTTCCTCTCCGCGCTACCGCGCTTGGCACATCGAAAATGATCGCTGGCCCGCCTTTGCGCCCAGCCACTTCCACCGGCTGCGTTGCCTTACCGTCCCGCTTGTCATACAGCCACTTCCGCGCATCCAGCCGAATCCGCAGATCCTGCGCTTCGGCCAGTAGCCGCCATTGCTGCACTTCGTACGAATCCTTCGCATCCGCTGCCCGGTTCAGGTTCTCAAGGATTCGCCCAGCCGCCTCGCGATCGGCGAGCTCCGGCAGCTCCACGCCTGGCTTCCGCCCTGCGCCCTCTCTCTTGCCTCCCCGTGCCATTAAAGGAAAACCCTCGCGGAAATCAAAAAATCAAACATTCAGCGCTTCAGAAATTCGCTTCCCCGCTTCTTCATCCGAAACCTTCAAATATTCTCCGGTGCTGCTCAAACTCTTATGCCCAAGATGCTGGCGAACGTTCTCAACTCCTGCTCTGTCAATAGTTTGCATAGCAATTGAATGCTTGAGGACATGCGGATGGGCCTTGTGCTGCGGGATCCTGGCTGCTCTTGCGTATCTCTTAACGAGGCGCCAGAACTGTACTCGCCCAATTCCGAAAACCGGACTCCCTGGCTTTGATTTCCGTACGAATTCAATCAACGCCTCTCTTTCATCGAGCAGCGGATCCACGCTCGCCACCAGCGCTTGCGTGGTCTTGTTCGAGCCCTTCAAACGCTGCACCGTCAGGAACCCATCCACAACCGCATCTGCCGTAATTCCAACAACTTCGCTGGCCCTCAGACCGTGGTGGAACGCCACCAAAATCATCAGCCAATCGCGCTCGCGATTCACCTTCGCCGTGCTCAGTAGCCGCCTCAACTCGTCTTTGGTGAGTGCGTGCATGCTCGAAAACAATCAAAAAACTAAACAGTACGTGAAATTGTTGCTTGGGCTAGGCTTCAACCACTTCGATCTCGTACCGCCCAATCCCATGCGCACGAAACACCTTGTTGGTCGTCAGATACAAATCCTTCAGCACCGCTTTGCGCCCGCCGGGCAGCGCAATTTCCTGCCCACTCCGCGCATGTTGCGCAATCTCATCCAGCAACTGCTCGGCTTCTTTATAGCTTTTCTTTCCGTTCTCCCGCGCTTTCAGGTGCTTGACGATTTTTCGCGCTAACTCCGTCTTTCGCATGACATCTCCTGCGGTTGCCGCGCTCCCGCCGCAGCCGCTCTTTGCCAAACATCCGCTCCGCCGCTGTCAGCTCTGGTTCATCCGGCATCCCGATCGCAGCCATGCCTAGCAGCACGCCTTGCAGCACTTCCGCATGCTCCCGGCAAAACCGGCTCATCGTCGCTTCGCGCGCGCACCGCTTCCACCCAGCAACGTCCACCGGACGAAATGCCGCGCATTGCATCAGTTGTTTTAGCTCAGCGATACGACGAGATTGATGCCTGTCGCGCCGCCCAGCGTGAACGTGCCCGAGGTCGACAACGCATACAGCGGTCCGGCCACCACGTTTTTATAAATCGCTGGCGTCGCAACTCCCGCCGCGAACAACGCTTGCGCCGTGGCGCCCGCGTAAAGACCCCAGGTCAGCCCTCCGTCATACGACACCAGCAAATTCACGCTGGCCGCCGTCGGCACCGCGCCAATTCCAACGCCTTCGATCGTGAGTGTGCGGTCTCCGCCATCGCCTCGCGGCTGAACGGTAAAAACCGATGATTGGGGAGTGACCTGCGATGCAGCTACCGCTTGAAGGTTGGTGGCGACCTGATTGGTGCCGCCTGATTCTATCGTGGAAGGTTGCAGGCCGGTGGCCGCGGCTGCCGAGCCGGGTACCGGTCCTGTCAAAATATAGGAAGGCATTCAGTCCTCGCTGGGAAAGGAAAAAGGCCGGAAACGTTCTCCGGCCCTGGCGGCGAATAATTTGTATACGGCTACACTTCGGCTTGCATCGCCAACTCTCCACTCTTTTGGCCGCGCTGTCTACCTGTTCCTTGGTCCAAAATCGCTGCCCTGTTCCAAAGGCCGCAACTTAATTGGCCGCATGGCCAAAAAACAACAATCCTGCCCAGATAGCCCAAAAACAGGACAGGCAGATAGCGACCGTCACATCGAAACGCTTCCGTTCTACTGTAATCGGGAATTCTTGCCATGTGAGCATAGCCAACCCAGCAATGGCTGTCGCTACATTCACCCAGAAAACCACTGCCGCTAAAAGCCTTAAGTTTTCGAGCATTCCTCACCTCGCGCTTCAGACCTGAATTCCTCGAAGTACCTGTCCGGCGGGTACAATTCGCGCCGCACCAGTTCCTGTCCCACTGTTTTGCGAATCTCTTCGGTCCACCGCACCCAGCCCATCTCGCTCAATTTAAGCAACTGCCGCACCGACCAGTACGGCGCTCCAGCCAGATAATGCATCCGGAAAAGCACCAGGCGCGAGTGTTGCCCGTCACGTTTCAATGCAGCGACCCCGGCTTGCGCAAAGTCGGCCAAATAATCCTCCGCCCGCGGCTTCCGATCCGGCTTCCACTGGTTACTCTTGAACGCGCTGGCATCGATCGCGCCCAGCCTGCCCGTTCCTATTTGCTCCGAGCACGCTCGATACACCGATAAACACACATCAAACGCGCTCTGCTCTTCCGTCGTCTGCTCATAAGTCATTTAGAATCCCCTCACTGGCACCAGCTTTTCGGCCAGCTTTAACTGCGTCGCAATCCTCTCGGCAAACTTTTCCAGCGAACCGATCCGCTCGCGCAGCCGCTTTCCGCTCGGCTTCACAAACACAAATTCCGGCGTTACCAGCGTTTTTCGGGTGTAAATGGTATTTAGGGACAGGAAAACATCATCGAAGTCGGCATCATCCGGCCGGCGTCGGCGCTCGGAATCCACAAAGCGGAATCGCCGCTCCTGCTCGCGCTCTCTTCGGATATTGGGATCGCGGCGCTTTTTCCAGGCCGCGAATGACGCCCGCCGATCGCGCTTCGGTCTGCGCGAATCATACGCCTTCTGCCACTTCCGGCGCGCTTGTAGGTCTACTTGTGGCAACGGGCTGGGTCGCCCTTTTCCTCCGCCGCTTTACCGATACTGAAACTTTTTCCGCTTTTAATCAATAGTACCGTGCTCGCGCCGCACATGATCATTCAACGCCACTTCCGCCTTCGCCGGCTGCAGCGCCTTACTCTTCCACGGACACAGCCAACACTTCACCACAATCGGCGGCTCCCGCCTCTTGCCGCGCCGCCCTTTATACCGTCCAGGCAGCTTCGGCAACTCCCGCTTCGCTTCAGCCACAAACCGGATCATCGACCACCGAATAGCGGTGTCTCGCGCAGCCACTGCCGCGACCGCCACTCCAACATTTGACGGGTTATCCCCGGCACCCAACTTTTCTCCGGGATCGCCAACAGCGGAATCTGCACCACATGCCGCTCACACTTCACTGCCATCTCTCCCACACCTTCCGGCCGAGGGATCACCTTCCAGTCCGTGCCATGACACAAACAGCAGTTCTCCGCTTCCTGTTTCCTATGCTTTAAGTCGGAGACTCTCCTAGAAAACAAAGGACATAGCGGCGAAAAATGGCCCAACAGAGGAGACTTGCACACTCCGAGAAGATGGAACGTCCTAACCCTCGATTTATCACCAACTTGCGAAATCCGCTCGAGCTCGCGGAGGTGAGATAGTCTCCGAAGCACTTTGTACAGTTCTGCGCGCGAAAGGCGCCCTTCCCGGATCGCTTCTTCGGCCGTCATTCGCGCCACACACCCATCCGCGCGCCTGGCCATCGCCCACAATAATGTCCACTCCGTCCCTCGTGCGCGCGACTCTTCATCCACCCACCTCACCGCTTCCGTCATTTGGCCCCCTCAGACCATTTGTACAAAACGGAACAGACTGCACGCCGATGGGAACCCAAACTACTTCCCGTCAACCTGCAGTCCTGTTCCTCACGCGAGCCGCTCATTCTGGCGGATCAGCGGCTCGCCCTATGCACACAAACTTGTCGGCGGCGAAGGGTAGGTTCATGAGCCTTCTTCGCCGCCGCTTTCGGTGGTCCCGGGCAGGAACGCATCCCGAAACTGTTTAGATTTCCATCAGACTCGCTGCTGCTCGCACCGAACCGCCGCCTTCCTCGATCAGCTTGGCTCGGCGCAGTTGCGAAAGATATTCGCTGAACGTGCCTCCGCTTGACGTGAATCCGGTAGCTTCGCCTAAATCTTCTCGTGTCATTGCAGCCGGGTATGCATTCACCAACGCATCGAGCATCTTTCCGACGCCAGCCTTGAACTTCGACTTCCACAGCGCTGCCAATTCCGCCGGCGACTCCGGTCGCGGCTGAATACTGCCTACGTTTGCCAGCCCTTCGTCTGTGATGTGGACGCCATTCCCGTTTTCTGAAATGTAACCGGCGCGCCGCAAGACGCTCAGATATTCCGAAAACGTTCCCCCACCTGGCGCGAATCCCGCCAGCACCCCGAGCTGGTCGCGAGTGCGCGGGTCCGGATGCCACTGCGCGAGGATCTGCAGCATGTTCACCGCGCCCGCTTTTAATTTTGGCGCATCGCCGTCGGCTTCCGCGCGCACTGCCCTGACTGGAGTGGAAACGGGTTTCGGAACAAACGGCGCCGTAACTTTAGGCGTTTCTAACTTCGCGAGTTTTGGCAGCTCAATGCCTACTTCTTTCGCCGCCATCTTCGCCACGGCGTCCAGGACGCGCCTCTGCCGCTCGATCGCGCGCTGCAGCTCCCCCATCTGTCCCCTGAAAGCGTGCATCGTGGACGCCACTGCGCGGTCAATCAGCTTCTGGTCCGCCACTTTCACTTCCACCGGTTTGCCCGATGGCTGTGCTCGCAACTGCGCTTTCAAGGAGCGAATTTCGGTTTTGAATTCCGCAACTGTCTTCGCCTGCTCTTCCGCCTGCTTCGGCAAATCCGCCAGCTTCGGCAGCAGCGCCTTGATTGCATCCGGCGCCGGCGGCGGTTTCATCTCGTACCGCAACGCCTCTTGTCCGTGCGGCGTGTCGATCGGCCCGATGTGGCAGAGAATCCGTTCTTTCGATATCGCACGTCCCAAACAGAAGAAGTTTCCGGGCTCCAGCGTCTGGATCTCTTTGTAGAATTCTTTCTGGTCCTCCTTGGTAATTCCCAGCACGTCCGCTGCGCGTTTCCGGTTGATGTCCTCAAACGTCGGGCCAATCATCCGGTTCAGTAACATCGAGCTCGCATCTTTGCTCAATGTCGCCAGCCGTTGCGTCGCGAACAGCGGGCACAACAACCGCTTACGCCCCCGCGTGCACAGGCTAATCATCGCGTCGCCGGCTTCCGATTCGCCTTTCCCATGCTCCGGGCAAAACATGTGCGCTTCGTCCACGATCACTAGGCACGGATGCCGCGTCTCTTTCGGCGCTTCGATCAGCGCTTCGATAAACGTGCGGACCCACCCGTGCCGTTCGCTTGGTTTCATCTCGTAGATATCGCAAATCGCATCCGCGCGCAGTTTCAGCAACGTCTGTGCCACTAACGCCGCCGAGCGCACATCCGCCGGCGTCTCTCCGCCTTTCCCCACTAGCACGAAATCCAGCTTCTCGCGCATCGGCGCGAATTCGCCTTCTGGATCAATGATCAGAATCTGGATTTTTCCTTTGGCTTGCTCGCAAATGCGTTTCAGCGCGAACGTCTTTCCGCCGCCAGAGTCCGCTGTCAGCAATGCACGCGTCGTCAGCAGCACGTTCAGGTCAATCGAGACGTTGTGGCCGCCGCTCTTGCCGATGACGATCTTCACGCCGCCCTCTCCTGGCGCCGCGTTACGCGGTACTCCCACAGCCCGCCACGATCGCCGCGCCGGCGCTTCTCCACCTTGTACCCGCCATTCACCGCCTTCCGCAAATGACGCAAATCCGCGCTGACACTGGCCTGCGGGAAACCGGTGACGTTCGCGATGGCCTGCAGCGTTAGCCAAACCTCTTCCCTTGGGTTTTGGCTCGGGTTTTGGCTCATTTCCAGCATGAACTCCCGCACCACGTCCAACTGCTTCGCCAGCCGCGGCTTGTCCTCTTCCGTGTAGTGTTCAGGCACTGGCTCCCTCCGCCTTCTCCGAACCCGTTTCCTGCTCCAGTTGAAATGGCTTTTCTTCTCCGGCGTCAAACAGATGCTCCTGGCACTCTTCCGGCGTCATCGCCTCTTCCGCAATCTTTTCTCCGGTATCGCAGCGAAAGATTTCCTTCGCCGCCGCGGTGGGTTTGTGAAATACCACCACGCAATCCACCGGCTGCGTCTCGCCATGCGCGCGCAGCTTCACCGCCAGAATCGATATCTCGCTTTCGATGTCTGCGATCTCTTCGTTCAGCATCTTGTTCACATCGCGCTTGCGGTCGCGCGCCGCCTGGTGCCGCCCAATCGCGTCCGTCAACACCTGCCCGCAGTTGCGCTCTTCCGCATCTGTAAACTGGTGCCACAGCTGCCGCGTGATTTTCTTCTCTTTCATGCGCTCATAATCCTTCCGCCGATGAACTCCGCGATTTGCGGGACGATGGCGTTCCCGAGTCCTCTAAGGCGGTCCACCCGGGCGGGTACCCCATGAGCCACTCGACCCACGTCGGGTTCAGTTGCCCACGGATTACCTCCTTCAATCCAGGTCCGCCCTGCCGGCCATCCTCGTGGTTCGTCCAGAACCCCCCGGTCGCATCCGAAGCTCTCGGAGTCGGCCAAAACTGAACCGCGCCCGTCAAATGCCGGCTGTCCGACATGCCTGGATGCTCGCCGTAAATCGCGCGTGGGGTAGGCCACAATCCAGATTCGTTCTCTTCGGTGGGGCGCACCAACATCGGAAGCTCGTATACCCTGCCACTCCGAGTCATACCCGCACGCGGCCAAGTCTCCGAGAACTCGCTCCATTCCCCGTCCAAGCAGGGCTGCGACGTTCTCCACGACGACGTAGCGGGGTCGTAGTTCGCGAATGATTCTTGCGTACTCGCTCCAGAGTCCGCTGCGTTCTCCGTCGATTCCCGCTCGCTTGCCAGCGTTGCTGATGTCTTGGCAGGGGAAGCCTCCGCTGAGCACATCGACCCGGCTAAGCGCGTACTTCCCGCATTCCTTGCAGGTGATGGCGAATTCTCCTCGGTGTCCGCAAACTTTTCTGATGTCCGAGAATCGGAAGGCTCTTGGGAAATGGCGCGCAAGCACTCGTCGGCAATATGGATCAAGTTCGACCTGCCAGACCGTTTTGATTCCCGCTCTCTGAAAGCCGAGATCGAAACCGCCAATTCCTGAAAAGAGTGACCCATGAATCAAAACAGCCTCGGATTCCGCGCTTCATCCTCGCGCTTCTTCATCCTTCGTAACTCCTCTTTCGTGCACGGCGACAACGCCGGATGCCCCGCATCGATGCACGGCCCCACTCTTCCTCCACCCTTCGCCGGCGGTGTTGGATGGTCCACCCGATGCAACGTTATCTTGCGGCACCGTGCGC
>DATGEY010000008.1:0-19240 GCA_035309625.1 Candidatus Acidiferrum sp. | reverse complement strand
GCCGACTGGAAGATCATCGCCGCCGTCAAGCAAGCCGTGCGCATTCCGGTCGTTGGGAATGGCGATATCAACACTCCCGAAGACGCCGAGCGCATGCTGGCGCAAACCGGATGCGATGCGGTAATGATCGGCCGCGCCGCCGCCACCAATCCCTGGATCTTTCCGCAAATGCAGCAATATGCCGCCAGCGGGCGCTACGACGTCCCCAGCGACGGCGACCGCCACCGTTTACTCTCCGGCTACTATCGGGAAATTAATGCTGCCAACCAGCCCGATGCTGTGGGAAAAATGAAGCAGTTCGCCTGCTGGTTTTCGCATGGCGTTGGGAACGGCGGCGAGCTTCGCAGAAACGTACACGCGGCGCGAACACCCAGTGAAGTGCTCGACAGCGTCGAACGCTTTTTCGAGCACCGTGCCAGCGTGGTGGGGGCCGATCCCGAGTCGCAGGAGACGAGCGTCCGCCAGGTGAGGCGGGCTCCGTCGCTCGAGGCGGTCGCCGGAAATGAGGACCCAGCCCATGGTCCCAGCAACGGAGCTGTCCGCCTCGAAGCAGCGCTCGGAACGTAGAATCTCCGTGCGGCTGCCGCTCAAGGTACGCGGCCGCGACGCCCGCGGCATCAACTTCGAGGAAGAAACTTCCAGCGAAAATCTCTGCCGCAACGGCGCCGCCTTCCTCACCCGCTTCGACGTGGCCATCGGCTCCGACCTGGAGATCCGCATCCCGTTCACCCGCTACCCCGCCCGCCGCACCACGCGCATGGAGCAAACCGAGAAGGACTTCGCCACCTATGGCCGCGTAGTGCATGTAGCCGACTCCGAACAACCGGGCGAGCATTACGTCGGCGTGCAGTTTACCGGCCCCCGCTTCCAACGAGTCTTCCGCTCCGAATCGGCCGCTTGAGCCGTCCTCGCTGACTGGATTCAGCTGTCACCAGCCGCCGCCTCTGCGCTTTTCGCAAGGGGTGCGGTTTTGACTTTCAGGGCGGTCGGGTGGGCAAACGCTCGCTAAGCAGAACGGATACAATCAGAGTCTCTGTAAAATCTCCATCTACGAAATTGGCGAACATCATGGAACATAACTTGCAGCACACCATTTCGCTTCTCGCTAGGACTCCCGCTGCTCTCGATGCACTTTTGCGCGATCTGCCGGAACCGTGGACGCTGCGCAATGAAGGCGAAAACACGATGACCGCGTTCGATGTTGTTGGCCACCTGATTCACGGCGAGCGCACCAATTGGATGCCGCGCACGAGGGTGCTACTGCAATTTGGCGAGACCCAGGCATTCGGGCCCTTTGATCGATGGGGACACGTACAAGAGAGTCGAAATAAGTCTTTGCCACAGCTACTGGATGAATTCTCTCGTTTGCGCGCAGAAAATCTCGAAGGACTGCGTGCCCTGAATCTGCGGCCAGAGGACCTCGAACGCCGCGGACGACATCCTGCCTTCGGAGTAGTTACTCTGTCAGAGCTGCTGGCTACCTGGGCAGCTCATGACTTAACTCATCTGCACCAAGTCTCCAGGATAATGGCCCACCAATACCGGCAGGCCGTGGGCCCGTATAGCGCATACCTCGGTGTGCTGCAGTGCGCCGGCCACAGCTCTCTTTAACCGGTAATGTCCCGATTTGGAAGCAAAGGCATGTTTCTTTATCGCGAAGATCCACCCAGGCGATCTGGCTGGCTTGAAAGGTCTTCTCGAAACCGGAAAAGTTGTGCCCGTGATCGATAGGCGTTACCCGCTAAGCGGGGCGCCCGAAGCACTCCGTTACCTGCAAGATGGTCATGCGCAAGGGAAAATCGCTATAACTCTCAGACACTATGGTGCTTAGCCAAGGCTGAATCGCGGACTGCGATTGGAAGGTCATTTGCTCCCAAGGGAATTGGAAGGCAAAGAATAGCCGCACCCGCCGCACTCTCAGCTCGGTTATAGTACCTCTTTATCGGGACTACTAGTCCGACAGAGGAGTTGCTTTATATTCGAGCTAGAGGATAATTGGCTACCTTGTCAGCAGAGTGTTCTAGGTTGGAACTGTTCCCTTTGAGGACCCCATGAACGTATCCCAGCGCAGGCGCGCAAAATCGGCCGGCTACAGTATGGTCGAAATGATGATGACCCTGGCCATCGGCCTTATTTTGGTCAGCGTGGCGCTGCCCACTCTGATCGGAGCGGTGCAAGCCTACCGCCTCAACAGTGCTACGCAGCAAGTGGCGAGCTTAGTAGAGCTGGCGAGGTACACGGCGATCCGGCGCAATGCCGTTGTGTCGGTGCTGAAGACGGTCCAGAGCGGCAACACGATTTTCTACATCGATACAAACGGAAACAGCGTGTTGGATGCGAACGAACCGATGGTGATGCTGCCGAGCGACATGCAGCTCGCTAACGGTCAGCCGCTCACCCCGAGCGCATCTACCATCGGGCTCTCGCCGACGCAGGATTTTAGTACGCAAATGACCTTCGATTATCGCGGCACCGTAAATTTCTCGGGGGGCGGGCCGGTAGCGGCTTACTTTCTGGCGCTTGGCTACGTAAGTCAGGCGCAGTATGGTTGCCGGGCGATCACGGTAACTCCCATGGGCCAAGCGAAGATGTGGAAGGCTCCGCCGGGAGGCCCCTGGACGGGTATGTAAGTGAAAGGAACACGAGTGTTGCGAGAAAACAGGTCGACGAGGAACGCGCGAGCAGGCCAGCGCGGCTTCTCCGTTCTGGAGATGGTGCTGGCCAGTGCGATTCTGATGGTGGGCATCATTTCGGTGGTGGAGCTGGTGCCGGCTAGCTTGCAGCTCAATGCCAGCAGCCGCCTCGATACCATGGCGACGACCATCGCGCAACGCGAGTTGGATCAAATGCTCAGCCAACCGCTGTCGGTAAATAGCTTTCAAGATGCAAACGGGAATACCATCAGCCTCGGCGGCGCAAATTCACCGGGCTCGCCCGTATTGATGCAGGGCCCGATGGCGCAGATCGATTTTACCGCCAGCCCGGTTGCCGGTTTTTCCGTTACCAATTACGTGGATATAAATAATCCTACGGGCGCCACGTTTGACGTGCGTTGGGCGGTCATTCCGCAGGTCGCGTCCAGTGGGAGAACAATCAGCAGGCGGATTATCATTGGCGTTCGCCAAACGAACGCCAATCAACCGCTTTTACCGGTCAACATTGATACCTGGCAACAGAAGTAGCTCACTTCTATGGCTAAGCAGCAAAAAAGCGTCGCGGGCTATTCACTCATTGAACTGATGGTGGCGACTGTGCTGTTCACCATTATTGCCGGCACCGTATTTTCTTTGCTGCTCAGCGCTCAGCTTCGCTATCACGGCGAGAGCGACCTGACCAACGCGTTTCAGCAGGCCAATGTGGCGATGGACCAGATTACCCGGGACGTGCATTCGGCCGGATATCCTTCGCCAAGTTCGTTTTCCACCGCGGCGCTGAGCAACCCGCAGTATCCGAAATTGATGGCCAATCCCTTTGCCTGGTCCCCTGGATACACCAATTCGCCTCCAACCCCGTGCACCGTGGGCACCACCTGTGGAAATTTCCCGGGCGACTACGACATGATCCTGGAGACGGATTTCGGAGACGGGAACGGCGTGCAGTGGATTCGCTATTCATTGCAAGGCACAACGCTGATGCGCGGCATGACTCCCAAAGTAGCGTGGGCTGATCCGATTAGTTCGACGACCGGATCGCTGCTGCCTTATCTTGAGAACGTGCAGAATGGCCCAGGGAACAGGTCCCTCCCGATTTTTTCGTACGGCTACGGCAATGCGAATCCCCCGGCGGCGCCTTGGCCAACAAATATCCGGCAGGTAAATATCCTGCTGATCGTGCAATCCGCGGAACCTGATCCGCAAACGCGGCAATTTCGCACGATTACTCTAACCGGCCAGGCAGTGCGCTTTAATTAACCGACCAGGACGTAAGTGAACGCCATGAAGAGAAAGACCAGACGCCGGGCCGATGCGCAAAGGGGTATGGCTTTGGTTATCGCCATTTTCTCGTTGTTGCTAATCAGCGTCGTGGCCACCGCCTTGATCATAACCTCCGGGACGCAATCCGCCATCAAGTCCAATTATCGGTCGGCAACGCAAGCGTTCTACGATGCCAAGGCCGGCCTGGAAGAAGCGCGCGGACGCATGTGGCCGCTCAATCCGGATTCCGCGGCGGATTCCTCCGCGATTATCAATTGCATTCTCCCCGGCGGGGCGCCCATGGCCGTGGGACAAGCTTGCTACATCATCAATCCCGCTGGTAGCGAAACGGTGGATCCCCGGGATCCGGCAAACACTTACGCTGACTTGGAGTACCAGCAAGAATGGGGAACCAGCGTCACCGCAAGCGCACCATTAATACCTTCTACGTCCGCGGCTAGCGGTCTCAACGGACCGCTTTTCAAATGGGTTCGCATCACGCCACGCACCGAACAGTCCGCGAAAATCGACGTCAACGGCAACGGTACCCTGGACAACACACCGCTCTTTTTTGACGGCCAGAATATGAACACCACCGGCTCTGGCGCCCAGGTTCTTACTGTCACCTCGCTTGCCGTCACTCCTTCCAACAGCCGCCGCATGGTTCAATACGCCGTTGCTGCCTCGCCGTTCACCGCCGCTTTGCCGATTTTTCCATCGGCACTCACGCTGGACGGCAACGGGGTTACCTTCAACGGCCAAACCGGCCCGGGGGGTGGGGCGAACGGTACTTTTCAGATTGTCGGGACGGACATGGACGCGCCCGCTGGTACCTCATCCGGGGTTCCAGCAATCGGATATACAAATTCCGGTGACGGTGCTGGCGTTACATCCGCAGCCGTGCCGTCTACTAATTACATAAGCCCGGTGGGGGTCCCCAATATAAGTTTTCTGCCTCCATGGTCAACGACGGCGCAGAATGGCATTCGGCCCCTACTTCAGACCCCCAGCGGCCTTGATAGCCTCGTTCAAAGCATCACGCAGAACGCCGATCTCGTGCTCAAACCGGCCCCGGGCACTGCCGCGAGCCAGGTAGACTTGCCCTCCAATATGTCCGCGCTAAATCCCATGGTGGTTGTCGTCGATGGCGATTTTAATCTGCATGGGAGCGGCACTGGTTACGGTCTTCTTCTGGTAACCGGAACCCTGGACTACAATCCCGACGCATATTGGGACGGTGTCATCCTGGTGATTGGAAAGGGTGTATTCACCTCCAACCGCAGGGGCGTGGGCATAATTGAAGGGGCAGTTTTCGTCGCGCAAACGCGCGATTCGTCTGGCAATTTATTGCCCGACCCCAATTTAGGGCACAGTTCTTTCTCCCAAACGGGCGGGGGGAACGGAATTCGTTATAGCAGTAGTTGGGTGAGGACCGCGCAGTCTCTCATTCCTTATCAGGTGCTCTCGTTTAAAGAAATTGCGCAAGCCACTCCGTAAGCTGGACCAGCCTCGTTAGTTCTTCCTTGCCTCGAATTTGTGTGATACCAATCCCGGTGCGCACCGTGCGTAGCAGGCAGAGTGCTAATGCAAGCGAGGAAACTCCATTGCCACACTTTTTTCGGGCCGCGTCGCAGGCCAACCAACTTGGATCGAGCGCCTATAAGAAATCTTGGCTTGCGAATATTATGGCAGTTACCGTTCTTCTGCTACTGCTGACCGCGATGGTCGTAAGCTCTCAGCAAAGTGTCGCTTCCAAGGATTCCGGCGAAGACTGGCCCTACTATGGGCACGACGCGGGCGGCATGCGCTATTCTCCGCTCGCGCAAATCAACCGCGAGAACGTGTTCAAGTTGAAGGTCGCCTGGACCTTTCACACCGGCGACATTTCGGAGGGCAAGGGCGGCCGCACACGAAGCGGATTCGAGAGCACGCCGCTCCTGGTCGACGCTACCCTATATCTGACCACGCCGTTCAATCGCGTGATTGCGCTCGACCCGCAATCCGGAACGCAACGTTGGGCGTATGACCCAAAGATTGAGCTGGGGGGCGATTATGGCGACGGATTGGTCAACCGTGGCGTGGCTGCGTGGCTCGATTCCGCGCGCGCAAACGGGCAACCCTGCCGTCGCAGGCTATTTGAGGCCTTGCAAGATGTTCGATTGATCGCCGTCGATGCGGTGAACGGCGCGCCTTGCGCGGACTTTGGCCAAGGCGGCCAGGTGAATCTGCGCGACGTTTCCGGTTACCACGCCGGCTGGTACCACATGACTTCGCCGCCGGCGGTGATTGACGACCTGGTAGTGGTCGGCTCCGCTATTGATGACAATCATCGCGTGGATATGACCCGTGGGGTAGTCCGCGCCTATGACGCCCGCACCGGAGCCCTGCGCTGGAGTTGGGATCCGATTGCGCCGGATCAAGCGCAGACGGCCAATGCAAAACTTTTTCGCAGCGGCGCCGGCAATGCGTGGTCGATCATGGCCGTCGATCCCGAACGACATTTAATTTTTGTTCCCACCGGAAGCGCCAGTCCCGATTACTACGGAGGTTTGCGTCCTGGCGACGATAAATGGGCCAACTCGGTGGTTGCCCTTCGCGCTCAAACCGGCGAATTCGTGTGGGGATTCCAGTTGGTACATCACGATCTCTGGGATTTTGACAGCGCATCGCCGCCGTTACTCACTACCCTTCGCCATGATGGGCAGGATGTGCCGGTGGTGATCCAAGGTAACAAATCAGGCATGCTGTATGTGCTGAATCGCGACACCGGCAAGCCGGTATTTCCTATCGAGGAACGCGCGGTTCCGCGAAGTGATGTCCCCGGCGAAACGGCATCGCCGACGCAGCCCTTTCCCCTCGCCCCGCCGCCGCTGGCCGCGCATGCGCTGTCCGCCGATCAAGCCTGGGGGCCAACCCCTGAAGATCGCGAGGCCTGCCGCAAGACAATCGCCGGGCTGCGCAACGAGAGCATCTTCACGCCTCCCAGTCTGAAGGGAACGCTGATGGTGCCGGGCAACGTCGGTGGCATGACCTGGAGCGGCTATGCGTTTGACCCGCAACACGGTTTGCTGGTGACCAATAGCAACAATCTCGTCGCCGGCGCCCGCCTGATTCCCCGCGCCGCCTACGACCGGCGCGGCTCGCACACCGAAGACGGCGATTACGGCGATCAGAGCGGAACGCCCTACGGCTTGTTCCGCCGCTTTCTGCAATCGCCTTCGGATTTGCCGTGCAGCGCGCCGCCCTGGGGCCTGCTCATCGCCGTCGATATGAATGAGGGGAAGATTCGCTGGCAAGTGCCGCTGGGCTCGATGCAAGATTTTGGCGGGCCCCACGCGCAACACATTCCGCCGGGCTCGATCAGCCTGGGCGGTCCCATGATGACTGCGGGAGGCGTCGTGTTCATCGCCGGTACCACGGATTCCTACCTTCGCGCCTTCGACATAGAAACTGGCAAAGAGCTTTGGAAGGCCCAGCTTCCGGCCGCCGGTAATGCCACGCCGATGACCTACCGGGGGCCCAACGGGAAACAATATGTGGTGATCGCCGCGGGAGGGCACTCGAAAATTAGCGAAGAAAAACAAGGCGATGCGCTGGTTGCGTTCGCTCTGCCGTAGCGCGACGCGTGGCCGGCGCAATCATTCATAGCGCAGCGCCATGCAGGCGCTGGCACTCGAACCTGTTCTTCTTCCCAGTCCTCGCGAGAAGAAACCGTTTCTGCCTATCCCGGTTCGCCCTTAGAGCCGGCGCTAATCCATGTGATGGTGCATGGCGAATTCTTTGTCCAGCGAATCCTCGTAGGGATAGACGTGCACCATCCATCCAAAGATGGAAGGCCGAAACCGGCCGCCGGCCGCATCGCAGGCCTCTTGGGTGGCGATCGTTCCCTTCAATCCGAACTTGCTCCAGTCCGCGTTGCGCAGTTGCGCGCGCGGCGGCATGCACAGATTGGTGTGCAGATGCCACATGGCCACGCTCAACGGCACACGCGCGTTGAGCTGTTCCTCGCTGGCCCGCTTGGGCATGGTGTACATGGCGCCCACCAGTTCATATCCGCCGGAAGTCTTGCGATACAGCAGTGACGTGGGCCGCGCCGGGTCAAACGTCAAAGCTTCCAGAAACCCGTTGCGATAGCTGGTGAAGTGATATTCCGGTTGCGGAACGTTCGGCAGGAAAATCTTGAATCCGTCGTTCAGCGCCACGTGATAGTCGCGGTATTTCTCGATGCCGGTTCGCAGTTGCGCCACAATCTGCTTGGCGCGCTCGACGTCTTCGGGTGACTGCTCGCGCATGGTGGTCATGGTCATGTGCCGGCTGTGCGCGTCGTCATGACCGGGCGTCATGTCATGAACCGCTGCCTTCTCATTGGCCTGCTCATCGCCCATGTCCATGCCCGGCATACCGTTGTGCGCAACATCCGGCGGCTGCGCATCTTGCGGCAGCGCTTGCTGTACGGGCGACCGGTGTGCCGGCAAAGCCGCCAACAGAATTGTGAAGATAAAGAGCGCGCCCACCAGCATGCCGGCTTTGGCCGCGATTTGGACCAGCGTTCCCCGTGCTGACATCGAAGTTCTCCCGCACTTGATAATACGTAAACGCCAAAGAAAAGATTTCGCGCTTTGGCGTTCCGTTGCTCCGGCAATACTGTACAAATGGACAGGCGCTCACCTCACGCACCGGCCCCCACTCGCTTCCGTGGCGAAAGCGTTGCCGCGCCCGGCCGCATGCTAAAATCGCTGCGTGAAAAAACGCACCATTCAACCGGCCAGGCAGCTCTCCGGCGGCGTCGAGCCTCCCGGCGACAAGTCCATCTCCCATCGCTACGCCATGATCGCCGCTCTCGCCGAGGGTGCCAGCGAGCTGCGCCATTTTGCCGCGGCGGCGGATTGCCACAGCACGCTCGATTGCATTAAGGGGCTGGGCGCCGAGGTCCGCATCGAAAAAGACGTGGTGCGCATCACGGGACACGGCCTGCGCGGACTAAAAAGCTCGCGCCGCGCGCTGGACGCCGGAAATTCCGGAACGACCATGCGCCTGCTCGCCGGCATCCTGGCGGGCCAGGAATTTCCCTCGCAATTGACCGGCGACGCCTCGTTGCGCAAGCGTCCCATGAAGCGCGTGGTGGGGCCGCTGCGTCAGATGGGCGCGGACATCCGCGCGCGCGACGACAATTTCGCGCCACTCGACATCCGCGGTGGCCGCCTTCACGCTATTGATTTCGACATGCCGGTGGCCAGCGCCCAGGTAAAGTCCGCCGTCCTGCTCGCGGGATTATTCGCCGAGGGAGAAACCGTGGTCACCGAACCCGCCCGGACGCGCGATCACACCGAACTGGCCCTCGAGGAATTCGGCGCCCCACTGGAAAAAGCTGGCAAGAGCATCCGCATACGCGGCCGCGAAAATGGAAATGGCGATATGCAATTGCATCCGCGCTCGCTGGAAATCCCTGGCGACCTCTCCTCCGCCGTTTTCTTCATCGCCGCCGCGTCGCTCTTTCCGGACTCCAACCTGCTCCTTCACAACGTTGGTCTCAATCCCACGCGCACGGCCATTCTCGACGTTTTCGCCTCCATGGGCGCCGCGCTTCAGATGCTCTCGGTGCGCAGCGCCCACGGAGAAATTGTGGGCGATTTGGCGGTGAAAGGCGCGTCGCTGAAGGGTGGCGTGATCGAAGGCGGTCAGATACCGCTGGTGATCGACGAACTCCCCATGCTTGCCGCGCTTGGCCCCTACACTGAGCAGGGAATTGAAATCCGCGACGCCGCGGAGTTGCGCGTGAAGGAAAGCGACCGCATTGCCGCGCTCGCCGAAAATTTGCGCCGCATGGGCGCCACCGTCGAGGAACGCCCGGACGGCTTGCGCGTCGCAGGCCGGGCCTCCGGAAAATTGCGCGGCGCGGAAATTGAACCGCACGGCGACCACCGCATCGCCATGGCCTTTGCCGTAGCCGCCCTCGGCGCCAATGGTCCCACCATCATCCGCGACGCCAACTGCGCCGGCGTCTCCTACCCAAACTTTTTTGAAGACCTGGACCGCGTAACCGAGCGATAAAGGAGCCCCTACCGTAGGGGCGCAGCATGGCTGCGCACAATGCCGCAAGGTTTTTGCGCCTAGCTGGTTTTGTGAATGGAAATTGAGCCGTAGCTGGTCTTCAGCGTGATCTTCGGGCCGCGCCCGCGCCCGTATTTTCCTTCCAGATGCGAGTCGCCCGATTCCGACGAGGTTTTTTTCAACGTGTCGGATTCAAATTCCGAATCGATATCCCCGGAGTGGCAGTCCGCTAAAATCTCAAAGCTCGACGATTCTGGCAGCGACAACGTAATGGGCGCCGAAACGTTGGTAATCTCGAGGTCCTCTTTCGGCGGGGAAGAGAAGCGCACCTGGATATTGCCGTTGCGGTCGTCGATCTTCACCTGGCCACCGGCGTTCTCGATGGTGATATCTTCATCCCGCGTCCGCACAATCAGGTTGCCGGGCGCATCCACCACGTCCAGGCTGCCCGACCCCGCTTCCATGTGACCGGAGAGCTGCGTCAGCGTCAAATCCGTCCGGTGCGATACGAAGCGCACGCCTTTGCTCACTTTGTCGGCGCGCACGGGGCCCACAAATTCGCCGTTAACGGTCAAGCTCCCGCTGACGTTGACTACCTCCACGCTTCCGCCATGCCCGGAAATCTTCACGTCGCCCTTGGTGTCCGATACATTCGCGTCGCCGCTGCGCATGTCGATGCTGACGTCCCCGCCGGTCCCGCGCACTTCAATATCTCCGGTTCCGTTGTCGACGCTGACCTGCGAGGCCATATCCGAGATATTGACGTCGCCCTTGTCGTTATGCACTGTCAGCAAAGCCTTTTTGGGGACGGCGATATCCATATCTACGCTGACGCGCGAGCCACCGCCTGCCGCGCCGGTCGGTCGCACTTCAAATCCGTCGCCATTCTGCACGATCTCCGCGGACACCCGTTCGCTGAGCCGTTTTGCGGCGTTTTCGCTCCAGCTCTTTACGTTGACTTTCCCGGCCACGCGAATCTCCGGCGTGTCCGAGGCCCGAACGGTGATGTCGCCCCTCCCGCCGCGCACCGCCACGCGCGCATTTGCCGGCACCGCCTCCGGCGCTACATCGATATTGTTGGCGTAGGCTTCCCCGGGGAGATCGATCTCGAGTCCGGGCAGGCGTCGCCTGGCTTGGTCGACCCCAAGGACGACGCCTACTAGCGCCAGCAACCCGAAAACCAGAACGACTTCGCCCGCGGTTATGCGCGAGGCACCCGGTTGCGACCCTCGCGCGCCCGCGGTTCGCTCATAAATCTTGATGGCGCCCCAAAAAATCAGGATCAACGGCCACCAGTGCAGAATGACTCTGCTGAGTTCAAAACCACGGTAATTGTGGAGCAAGAGCAGCAGGCCGATGAAGATCAGCAACAATCCGCTGAAGACGCTGCTTCCGCGAGGGCGAAGGCTGGCCATGTAAATCTATTGCCCCTGGCCCGGCAGGGGATTCTGTCCCGGGCCGGGTGCGGCCGGAGGCGGCGGCATAGTTGAATCAAAATGGCCGGTCATGGGCACCATCGAAGAGGCCAGCAGGATGGCCCCGATCACGATCAGGATGAACGGATACGTGTTGGAGAAATCGAAAAACTCGCCGCGGATTTCGTGCAGCAGGAACAGCATCCCGACGGTAATGAGCACTGCCGGACCCATCAGTCCGCGAATGGTACAGCGTGGGCATCGGCAGCGCATTCCGTTAGGCATACCTTTTCTTAGCGGCCCCCCAGCCGGTTCCGAAACATCAGCATACCCACGATAATCAGCAGAATGGGCCAGAACTGCTGAATTCTCCACCATGGGAACCAATCGAAATTGTGCAGCAGCAGCAAGATTCCGATCCCGATAATCAGCAGCGGGCCCACCGGCTTTCCTTTGCTGAAATTTTCCAGCGGATCATCCAGGCGCTGCCCAGCCAGCCGCGCTTTCGCCGTGCGATAGGCGTCCACCGGCATATAAATCCATAGCGCGGAGAGGCAGATCCACAATGCGGCTTCCGCTCCGCCGCCCACGGCTCCATCTACACCGAGGATGAACAGGAAAAGAAAAATCGCCAGGTGGATGACGCCCTTGCCGAACTGTTCGTTATAGAACGCGCCGAGACCCGGCAGAAATCCCAGGAAAAACGCCAGCAGCGGGCTCGGTCCGACGCCCGGTCCAAAGGCTGGAGCAGGCGCTGGCGGCATATTCGGCGCACCCGCAACGGTGCTCTGGGCGAACCCGGGCGTGGGCGGCAGTCCCATCACATTCGCCAGGCAATCCTCGCAATACAGCACGTCGCGAACCGGCCGCACGCACACCGCGCACATCGCTTTGCCGCAATTCCGGCAATATCCTACGGGGTCCGCATCGGGATGCACCGCACACTTCATAGTACACTCCTCGAAATCATAGTCCGCCGAGCCCGCCGCAGACTGCCGGCAACTCCATGGCCAACACTTCCACCTGCCGCGCCAGATCATTGGCGCGATTCTGCTGCCGCGGGGTGGCGGGTTTCGAGCCATCGCTGCGGCCAGGTTGTTTCTGCGGGGACGATTCGGGAACGGTGCTTTCCGGGTTTGCGCGCAGATCGTTCTCTTCGCGCAAACGCGATTGGATTTCGTTTACCACCCGCAGATCGTTCACAAATTTCGCGCTGTGCGCGTACGCCAAATGCGCCGAACGGTCCGCGTTACGATAAATCGTTGCCGGCTGCAGGTCCGCTAGTTTCGGATGCCGCCAATTAAATCCCGATGCGGTTGCAAAAATGATCAGCGTGGCCGCCACGGACAGCGCGCCATAGGCCAATCGAATCGATGCGATTCCGCGCACCCATCCGAAAATCGCCCGCCACCCGGCCAACGTTTCGCGCGGCCCTAAAGTCTTGTCCAAAATCGAGTACACCAGCCGCGGCGGCTCCTCGATCGCTTCCATTCCATGCAAGCCGCTCACTAAGCTCGACACGCTGGCCACCAGCGGCGCGCACCGCGGGCACACGTGTACATGCCCGGTAAATTCCGCAAGCTCAGCCGGGTGCAGCAACCCGTCCAGATAGTCGCTAAGCCGCGCTTCGATTTGTTCGCAACTCCAGCTCATTCCGCTCTCCACATCTTTACCCAGAACCAGCTCTTGCCCGCTTCACGACGGCCGCACTCCCATCTGCTGCAAAATGCGTGCCAGTTCGATCCGTCCCCGGTTAATCCTTGATTTTACCGTGCCTTCGGGCACCGACAGTACCCGTTGTATCTCACCGTATTCCAATTGTTGCAAGTCCCGCAAAATCACCGCTTCCCGCAATTCCGGCGATAGCTTGGTCAACGCCGTTTGTACTTGCCCGCTCAACTCGCCCAGCAGCGCCAGTTCGTCCGGGCGCCGCGCCGTGGAGGCCTTGTTTTCCACCACCGGCATGGCGTCGTCCAATGAATCGGTGAGGCGGTCCCGCTTGGTTCGCCGGTAGTGGTCGATCAGCAGGTTGCGGGTCACGCTGGTCACCCAAGTGGCAAACCCTCCGTGCGCCGACCGATAACTCACTAGCGTGCGATAGACCCGCAGGAAAACGTCCTGCGAAAGGTCCTCGGCTTCCGTGCCATTGCCCGTGAACCTATAGCAGATATTGAAGATCCGGCGCGAATGGCGGCGCACAAGCTCCTCCCAGGCCGAACCGTCGCCCTGCAGGCATTGCTGGACCAGTTGGGCATCCTGCTCCAACGTCTCATCAGCCTCGA
Organism: Candidatus Acidiferrum sp.; assembly: GCA_035309625.1. Classification (GTDB taxonomy): domain Bacteria; phylum Acidobacteriota; class Terriglobia; order Acidiferrales; family UBA7541; genus Acidiferrum. The sequence continues at coordinate 5,578 of DATGEY010000008.1, read as the reverse complement.
ATCCTGGTGCGGTGACATGCGCGGCCACCCCCGGTCAATTTCTTGTAAACCGTGAGCAGCCGGTCTCGGCCTGCCATAGTATGGAACGAAAAGTGCCTCTCAAATGTTCCCCGAGGCACCCAACCCCGTGGCCGGAGCAATCCGCCGCATCTTACTCATCCGTAGGGAGAAACACAACGATGTGCGCGTGGAGCAGGGTCAGTTTCCGATCACGCGACGAATCGGGACTTAGCCTGAGAAACGGTCAGCCCATCAAGAGGATTGCGAGGGAGCATTGGAACGAAGTGTGAATTTTGGACGTTTGGTCTCCGAGCGATACCACGTCCCACAACGTAAGAATCCAGCCCCGAAATTCCACACAGAATGCAAACCGGCGGGCACGGCGAGGGCGTTCCTGCAATAAAAAAGAGGGCCTCCGAAAAGGGCCCCCTTTCTTTGTCAGACGCTAGCCGTTCATTTGTTATCTTTGTGGGCCTGTTGATTCCCACTGTGCAACTTGCCGCTGACCGAGAGCACTACCGTCCCATGCGAGTCTTTGATGACGATGGTGGCCTTATCGTTCGTACCAGGCTCACCAGCATCGGTGAACGTCCAATGTGCGGTTGCGCCAAGGGTACCGTCGAAAAGTCCGGTGCCAAAGCCGACGTAGGTGTTAAAGATGTTTGTCGGGTGACCGGCATCAATCGTGGAGTCCTTGAAACAGAATGCCGAAACGAGTGTTTCAAGGTGGAAACGGTGTCCAGCCCAATTAATTTCAAGGCGGTTGGGTACATCTTCCGTGTCGCAGTGCAGTTCAAATCCGTGCGTTACGCGGGTGCCGTCGGTCTCGAACACGCTACCACCACCGGTCATGCGTCCATCGAGTCCGCAGGACAATGGGGCCGCACTTGATCCGTTAATGATGATGGGAACCGTGGAGCCGGAGGATGTCAGCACTGCCGAGCCCGTCAGGGTGAAGTCGGCGGCCAGTGGGGCGCCCGGCCAGGTGCCTGAAGTCGTTTCCGTGGCTGTGGAGCCGTTGGCCGAAAAATTGATAGTGCCCGGGACCGTTATCGGCGGTCCAGAAGTGGGCATCAGGGTGAAGGTGAACTTGATTGTGTATGAGGTTCCTGAGTTTAGTTGCACCGCATCCACGGTCAGCGTAAAACCATTACAGGTAGCCGTGGCCGTGGCTTCGGTTAGGTGGTTCGCGAGGGCGGGGTGCGCGAACACCAGCAAACACAGCACGAATCCACAAACTGTCACTACTCTTTTCATCTGGGCTTCTCCCTTTTGACGTAGGACGGATGAGGCGGGGACGTACCCATTCTGTTCTCTAATCCGTGCGGCTCAATACATACAATCCCGGAGATTTTCGCCTTCGTATACCGATGTTGCAGCCCAGAGACGCGGCTGCAGGCAGTCGCAGATCTTGTTGGTGTCGATACGATCGTTCTGCCTTTTCGCCGCCTCGATGGCTCGCAGCATCAGCGATGCGCTACCTTCAGCGCCCTGGCGTGCGGTTGCAAGTGATCGTAGATCCAGCCGGTAAAAACAGTGGCTTCCATTGCCGCAGTCCACGGCGGCGGCAGTGGTTTGATCCAAGGGTCCAGGTTAAAGCGCGTGGCCGCGATGGCGCCTTCGGCGTGAATCGTGCCACTGCCATCCTTCACGCAGTAGCTAATCGTCCTCTTGTGAACATCCAGGGAGAGACTCTGTAAACGATGGTTGCAGCGCTGAGGCCGTTCCGGCTCGTACCCGGTTTGGTCGGGAACGGCCGCGCCGGGACACGGTGGGCTACCTTTCAACCGCCAACGCATGGGTGCCCTGTTTGCGGGTGGCGTTCCGGTGGGGCTGCTTGCCAGGCGCCGTGCTTTCCCCTTGTCAAACTAGGAGAGCATTCGTTAGACTCCTAGCTAGACTAGGAGGCCATGACACTGTGGGCAAAACCGCGGAACTACTCCCGGGCACACTCGATATGCTGATTCTCAAAGCGGTGTCCTTGAAACCGCTGCATGGATACGGCGTCTTGCTGCGCATCCGGCAGATGTCAAGAGATGCCCTGGAGATTCCGCAAGGCTCGTTGTATCCGGCCCTCTACCGCCTGGAGCATCACGGCCTCATCACTGCCGAATGGGGCCAGAGCGAGAACAACCGTCGGGCGAAGTACTACACGCTGACCGCCGCGGGACGACGCCGTCTGCGCGACGAAACCGCCGGTTGGAATCGCCTGGCGTCTGCGATTGCCGCGGCCTTGAGCACGACGCCCGAGGAGGTGTGAGATGATCCAGCGCCTTCGTTCTCTATTTCGTGTACTCACTCGCCGGCGTGATTTCGAGCAGGGAATGTCCGACGAGCTTCGCTTCCACATCGAGCAATACACGGACGACTTAGTGCGCTCCGGCATGTCACGGGAAAAAGCGGCCCGCGTGATACGGGCGGAGCTCGGTAGCCCTATCAACATCAAAGCGGATTGCCGGGAAGCCTTTGGCGTACACTTCTTTGACGAGTTGCGCAGGCAGCTGCTTTACGCCGCCCGATTGCTGCGAAAGACGCCCGGATTCACGGCTACTGCGCTCCTGACCCTCGCCGTTTGTTTCGGCGCCAATCTGACGATTTTTGCCGCGATCGACTCGGTGCTGCTTCGTCCGCTGCCGTTTCCCGAGCCCGACCGGCTCATGACGATATTCAACACGTATCCGAAAGCCGGCGTCGAGCGCGACGGCTCCTCGATAACCAACTATTACGAACGCCGCGGTCATATTTCCGCCTTCACCTCGGTCGCGATCTATAGCTATGGCACGGAGATTGTCGGTGAGCCCGGCTCAACGGAACGCCTGCAGACCATGCGCGTGTCTCCGGATTTTTTCTCTACTCTTGGGCTCGGTCCGGCGATCGGACGCACTTTCACAGACGAGGAAACCACTTCTGAAACCGACCACGTTGCCATTGTTTCCGACATGTTTTGGCGCCAACGATACAATGCCGATCCGAATGTGATCGGAAGGCAGATTCGTGTAAACAGTGTTCCCAGAACGGTGATCGGCGTCCTGCCTCCCACCTTCCAGTTTCTCTCTTCCGATGCCCGGGTGTTCCTGCCTCTTGCATCGCGCCCGGAAGATCGCGCGCCATCGCGGCGGCATGCCGGCGGAAATGTCATCCAAATGATTGCCCGCCTCCAACCGGACGCCACTCTCGCGCAAGCCCAGTCGCAGATCGACGCGCAGAACGCTACATTGGAACTAGACGACCCCCAGGCCAAGATGATTGCCGATGCAGGCTTTCGTTCCCTGGTGGTGCCCTTGCATGCGGACCACGTCGCAGCCGTCCGTCCCACTCTGTTGCTGCTGGAAGCAGGCGTACTTGTTCTCCTTTTGATCGGCGCAGTCAACCTCGTGAATCTGCTTCTTGTGCGTGCCAGCGGACGAGTCAAAGAATTAGCCGTTCGCCAGGCGCTTGGCGCAAGTTGGAGATACCTGGTGAGCGAAATGGTAGTCGAGACCACCTTGCTCACGTTAGTCGGAGGACTGCTCGGACTCGCCGTCGGCGCTGGGGGAATCCACCTTCTGCGCGTGTTGGGTGCTGATCGCCTACCCTTGGGAAGTCGCGTCACCTTTGATGCGCGATTGGTATTGGTCGGCCTGGCCGGAGCCGTCATCCTGGGCATCGTGTTCGCAGTGCCCATCGCCTGGTTCAATCTTCGCCGGCATCTCGGTAATGCACTGCAATCGGAGAGCCGGGGTGGAACGAGCGGCCGCGGCGGTCAAATCCTGCGGCATAGCTTCATCGTGTCTCAGATTGCATTGGCATTCCTGCTGTTGGCCGGAGCGGGTCTGCTCGCCCTCAGTCTTCAGCGTGCGATGGCCGTTTCTCCGGGCTTTCAGCCCGATCACATCCTCACCGGGCAAATCTTGCTTCCCTGGGCGGACTACCCGGACGCAGCCCGTCTGAAATTTGTTGAAGGCTTGATGGACAAAATCGGCCACCTGCCGGGAGTGTTGTCCGCGGGCGTGGTCAACAATGTGCCCTTCAGTGGCAACAGCGGCAAAAGTGCCGCCACGGTACAAGGGCACATTGTCCGTCCAGGCGAATCCGTGCGAGGGCACTACTCTTACGGCGTCGCGGGCGACTACTTTCGCGCCATGGGCTTCTCCCTGCGATCAGGACGTTTCCTCACCGCCGACGATTCACGCCGCTCCGAGCGAGTCTGTGTTGTGGATGAAGACTTCGCGCGATACTACTGGCCGCAGGCCAACGCTATTGGCCAACGATTGTGGGACGGCTCCGAAGCGGGAAACCATGCCGAAGCTTTCACTGTTGTCGGCGTTGTTGGCAGGACGAAACAAGCGGGGCTCACCGAAGACGAAGCTCAGGGCGCGATTTATTATCCCTATGTCTTCCGCATCGGTGACAGCGTCTTCGTCGCCGTCCGCACCACCCTTCCGCCGGAATCGCTCGGGTTGGCGCTGCAAAAGGTAGTTCGGCAAATCGACCCCGACGTACCGGTCAGTGACCTCCGGTCGATGGAAACCCGCATTGCCGATAGCCTTGTCGCGCGGCGCTCGCCGGCGTTGCTGGCTGGTCTCTTCTCCGGCATAGCTCTGTTGCTCACCGCCATTGGCACCTACGGTGTGTTGAGCTACGCTGTAGCACAGCGTCGCCGCGAAATCGGCGTGCGCATGGCCTTGGGCGCGCAGCCGGGGCAAATCCGCGGCCAGTTTTTTTATCTCTCCTTGCGCCTTCTCGCTGGCGGAGTCCTATTGGGCGTCATCGGAGCCTGGCTGGCGGGCCGAGCCATGCAGGCGGTTCTTTTCCACGTGCCGGCTTTTGACTTAGCCATACTCGCGGGTACTGTGTTCGTCGTAGGGTTGGTGTGTCTGGTCGCTTGTCTGCTGCCATCTCAACGTGCCGCGCGAATATCGCCGATGGAAACTCTCGCCGAGAACTGAAAGCCTGCTCAAGCGTCGCGCGAACATGCAGGGTTATTGCTCCTGGTATGGTATTCAACCCGCGTGACAGAGCACTCGGAGGTAATCCTCATGCCCGATTGACGCGCTATCGGACATTTGGTTCACAAAATCCGATTACTATGGACCGGCCAACACGCCAGGCACGCGAGTCCGCACGGTAAAGGTTGGGTGATTTGCCGCCAGCGTTCGTATAGTTCCGGCCAATCTCTATCCGGATTAAGTCGATTTGACTTAACGACTTCAAGCGTATGTAATCGTGGCGTGCGAATTCGCCCGATATTGTTTCTCATAAGCTTGCTAACCGCTGGCATCGCCGCCCAGCCATCCTGTGCGCAGGTCTCCGCCAGCATCACCGGCTTGGTTACCGATCCCGCCGCCGCGGCCGTTCCTTCCGCGGTGGTTACCGCGAAAAATCTCGAAACCGGCGTTTCCCGCATTGCCGCTACCGACAACTCTGGCCGCTACAACCTTCCCTCCCTCCCGGTCGGTGTATACGACGTCATAGTCAGCAAAGCCGGTTTCCGCGACGAGGTTCGCCGTGGTATTCACCTCGCCGTGGGACAGGAAGCTCCACTTGATTTTCAGTTGTCGCTCAAAGGCACGGACGTAGACGTATTCGTCTTCGACGA
>DATGEY010000007.1:0-15464 GCA_035309625.1 Candidatus Acidiferrum sp. | reverse complement strand
CCTACCAATGCCGCTGTCCGCATGTTCCCGATAATCCCGTGATTCTCAATCGGCTGATATCCCATGTCCGCCAGCTCTCTGTAAGCGTCATCTATACATAGAATCTACGTATAGAAGTAGATTCCCGAAGCATCTGAATCGACACGCCGCCAGTAGGGGCGCAGCATCGCTGCGACCCATCTCGGCAAGATGCCAAAGTTGTCGCAACTCGTTTTGCCATTAGCCCGCCCTACTGAGGCCCGCCCGATTGCGGCCAGGCCGAAGGACCAAAACGCCTCCCCAGCATCCCGTTCCGGTTACGCCCCCGTTTCCTCTTTACCGTCCACCACATCCTCCCTGTATATTGGAATCTCTCCATGGACCTCCGCCCCGCTTCCGCTCTCCGTTGGCTTTTCGACCCCCAGCACGGCGCCCGCGACCGTCTCCTTCCGCGTTGGCTCTTTCTCCGCGCTCTCGGCGTAATCTATTTCTCTGCTTTTTTTTCGTTACTCTTCCAGGTCCGCGGCCTGATCGGTGCCGATGGCATCCTCCCCGCCGGCGAATACCTCCGCGCCGTCACCAACTCCATCGGCTTCGCCCGCTTCTGGTATGCGCCCACGCTCCTGTGGTTCTCCACCAGCAATCACATGCTCATGGCCATCTGCTGGGTCGGCTGGCTCGCCTCGATTGTTCTCACCGTCAATATCTTCCCCCGCGCCATGCTCTTCCTCTGTTTCGTTTGCTTTATCTCCTTCGTCAGCGCCGCCTCTGATTTCTCCGGCTACCAATCCGACGGCATGCTCCTCGAAGCCGGTTTCATCTCCCTCTTTCTAGCCGCGCCTGGCTTCCGTCCCCGTTTCGCCCCCATCAGCCCGCCCATCCGCGCCAGCATCTTTCTTCTCCTTTGGGAATGGTTCCGCATCTACTTCGAGTCCGGCGTAGCTAAAATCGCCAGCGGCGATCCCCAATGGCGTCACTTCACCGCCATGGACCAGTATTATCAAAATGGCCCCCTGCCTACTTGGATCGGCTGGTACGTTCAGCATCTTCCTCATTGGTTCCACGCCGCCACCGCCTTCGGCACTCTCGTCCTCGAACTCGTCCTCGTCTTCCTGCTTTTTCTCCCCCGCCGCATCCGCATCATCTGCTTCTTCATTGTCACCCCTTGGCAAATCGGCGTGATCGTTACCGCCAACTACACCTTTCTCAACTATCTCGTCCTCGCTCTCGGCATCTTTCTGCTCGACGACCGTTTCCTCGTCCGCTTCATCCCGCAATCCTGGAAAGCGCAACTATCCCTGCCAGTTTCAGCAGCGCTTGAGTCGCCACTTTCGTCTGCAGGCGTCTCGCCCAACTGGCAACAAACGTGGGCGAGCTCCTTAGCCACGCTCAAGCTCGCTCTCACCGCTGTTATGTTCACTTGGCTTTTTTACTCCAGCGCCGTCCTTCTCCTATGGATGATCTGGCCCAATGCGCCATTTCCCTCCACGCCCGTTGCGGCCCTGCAGCCCTTCCGCATTGCCGATCGCTACGGCCTTTTCGCAGTCATGACCCGCGGCCGCTACGAAATCGAATTCCAGGGCTCCAACGACGGCCAGAACTGGCTCCCCTACCAATTTCGCTTCAAACCACAAAATACGCACGAGGCCCCGCGTATCTATGCACCCTATCAGCCCCGTTTCGATTGGAACCTTTGGTTCGCCTCGCTAGGCCACTGGCGCTCCAATCCCATCGTCCCGCGGACGGAAGAGCGCCTCCTCGAAGGTAGCCCCACCGTCTTGGCCCTCTTTGCCAACAACCCTTTCCCCCAGCCGCCACGGCAAATCCGCGTCCTCCTCTGGCAATATTGGTTCACCTCCATGCCAGAAATGCGCGACCAGGGCCTATGGTGGCGCCGCCAGCTCCTCGGCAATTACGCCCCAACCCTGGCCCGCGAGGCCAACGGCCGCATAACCGCCATCGAATGGCCCCCGGAACTCCCGCCTCATGAATAACGACTTCGCACCATCGGCTTTCCCCGAAACGCCAATCTCTATACCAGTACGGGCGCAGCACCGCTGCGCCCCATCTCGGCACGATGCAAAGATCGACGGCGGCAAACGCCGCTTGCCGCGCGACCCGGACGAAAGGATAGGGCCCGCTTTTCTCCTATGACCACCTCCCCTCAATCTCCCCGCCAGGCCGCCATAATCGGCGCCGGACCCAACGGCCTGGCCGCCGCCATCACCCTGGCCCAGCGCGGCCTCCGCGTGGATGTCTTCGAGGCCCAACCGCAGCCGGGCGGTGCCGCCCGCACCCTCCCCCTGACCCTCCCCGGCTTTCTCCACGATTTTGGCTCCGCTGTTCACCCTCTCGCCGCCGGCTCCCCATTTTTTTCCTCGCTCCCGCTGCAAGCATACGGCTTGGATTGGATTCACTCGCCCGCGCCCCTTGCCCATCCTCTTGATGACGGCACCGCCGTAACTCTAGAGCGCGACCTGCGCGACGCCGAATCCGCCCTGGGACCGGACGGCAAGCGCTGGCGTCGCCTCCTGCATCCCTTTGTCGAACGATGGCCGGCTCTATCCGCGGAAATCCTTCGCCCACTGCACATCGTCACTCCCCATCCCTTCCTTCTCGCACGTTTCGGCTTCTGCGCGTTCCCCTCCGCAAAAACACTCTCCCATCTGTTCCGCAGCCACCGCACCAAGGCCCTCTTCGCCGGCCTGGCCGCCCATTCCTTCCTGAGCCTCGATGCTCCGTTGAGCGCTGCCTTTGCCATCCTCCTTGGTGCCGCCGCGCATGCCGTCGGCTGGCCCATTCCCCAGGGTGGCGCCCAATCCATCACCAACGCCCTCTGCGCTCACCTCGCGACGCTGGGCGGCGCGGTCCAAACCTCCACCCAAGTCGAAGACTTATCTGCGCTTAAGGGCTACGCTGCCATCCTCTGCGATGTCACCCCGCGCCAATTGCTGCGCATCGCCCGCAACCGCTTTCCCACCCGGTTTGCCCGTCGCCTCGCCAAATTCCGCTATGGTCCCGGCGTCTTCAAGGTGGATTACGCGCTCCGCAGCCCGATTCCGTGGAAGGCGGCCGACTGCGCCCGTGCCGCCACCGTCCATCTGGGCGGCTCTTTCGGGGAAATTGCCGCGTCCGAGTCTGACGTGAGTCAAGGCCGCCATTCTGATCGCCCCTTCGTCCTACTCGCGCAGCCCAGCCTCTTCGATACCACCCGCGCCCCGGAAGGGAAGCACACCGCCTGGGCCTATTGTCACGTCCCCAATGGCTCTACCGTCGGTATGCTTGAGCCACTCGAATCCCAAATCGAGCGTTTCGCCCCCGGCTTCCGCGATTGCATCCTCGCCCGTCACATTTTCTCCCCTGCCGCCCTGGAAGCAATGGATGCCAACCTCATCGGCGGCGACATCTCCGGTGGTGCCATGGACATAACCCAATTCTTCTTCCGCCCCACTTGGCGTCGTTACGCCACACCGGATCCACGCATCTACCTCTGCTCCTCCTCCACCCCGCCAGGCGGCGGAGTCCACGGAATGTGCGGCCACCATGCCGCCAATCGAGCCGCCTCCGGCCAGTAGGGGTGCAGCACCGCCGCGCCCCTGCCCGGCACGACTCCAACAGCGAAGCTCTCTCGTAACAGGAGATTGCCCCTCCCGTCCCATTCAAAGCACCCAGCAACCATTCAACCCTCAAAAATGCCCATTCAATGGATTACGCTTTCGTTATCTGCCATACCGTGTTACCCTTCCTATGGTCGCCGCAAACTATTCTTCCGGCCATTGCCCTTTCCTCTCGGTTTCAGCAAGTCCTGTCTTTTCTAGCCGTTGCGGCCTCTTGTAAGCTCTTGCACCGTTTTTCGCACTCCGCATCCTTTGTTTTCAGTAACTTGCAGCCTCTTTTCGCAAAACCCCCGGGGTGTGTACCCGAGGCCAAGGGCTGCCGACACACTATTCTCCCGTCAACGTCCATACCTAAGAGGGAATCGGCTCGGTGTTAGCATCCATATCCGAAACTCCCGCTGAACCGAGAACCATGCAGTCCCGAATTCTAATTGCCGATGACCAACCCAACGTCCTGCGGGCGCTGTGCCTCTTGCTGAAGGGCCACGGCTACACCACCGAAACGGTAACCTCGCCTGCTGATTTGCTGGCGGCCCTCGGGCGCAGTGAATTCGATCTGCTGTTGATGGACCTGAATTACGCCCGCGACCCCACTTCCGGCCGCGAAGGCTTGGACCTTCTGGCCCACCTCAAAACCATCGACACCGCGCCTCCCATTGTGGTCATGACCGGCTGGGCTACCGTCGGCATTGCCGTGGAGGCCATGCAGCGTGGCGTTACTGATTTTGTAGAGAAGCCTTGGACCAATTCGCAACTGCTGGAGGTATTGCGCAAGCAGATCTCCCTGGGTCGCGAGCGCCGCGAATCGGCGCGGCTCGCCGTGCAGGAAACGCAGGCGCACAAAGCGATCGCCTCGCAGTTTCATGAGCAGGAACACGAAATCGCGGAAGCCCGTGCGATTCAGGAAGGATTTCTACCCAAGGAAATCGCTCAGCTGTCGGGTTACGAGATTGCCGGCGCCTGGCAGTCCGCTCGCGTAGTCGGCGGCGATTATTTCGATGTTCTTCCTTTTGATGGCGAGTCCTGCGGGCTATGCATCGCCGATGTCGCTGGAAAAGGCTTGCCCGCCGCCCTCTTGATGTCCAACCTGCAAGCCGCCGTGCGCGGCCTGGCTTCGCCTGCTCTGCCGCCTGAACAATTGTGTGCGCGCTTGAACGCGTTGCTCTGCCGCAACATGGCCAGCGATCGCTTCGTCACCCTTTTCTACGCGCAGTTAGAGGGCCTGTCGCGGCAGTTGCGTTACGTAAGCGCCGGCCACAACGCACCTTTCGTTGTGCACTCCGATGGTTCGCACCAGCGGCTCAACCAGGGCGGCGGCGTCTTAGGTGTATTTCCTAATCAAGCGTTCAAAACCGGGGTCGTGCCGCTGCACAGCGGAGACCGCGTGGTCCTGTTCACCGACGGCGTAACCGAAGCGTGCAACGCTGGTGAGCAAGAATTTGGCGAAAAGCGCCTGCTGAAAGTGCTGAAGGAAATTCGCCGGCAAAGCGCCGAGCAAATTCAAAAACAGATTCTGCGCGCCGTCTCCGTCTTCAGCCAGGGAATCTGGCACGACGATGCTACCCTGCTCACAGTCGCTGTGGATTGAACCGTAGGGGCGCAGCATGCTGCGCCCCAGCTTGCCCGGGCGTAACGGTAAAAAGGAGATTTCGGGGTTCCCGGGTAAGCGAGTAGCCCGTAATCCGTTACCGAATCGGCAGCTCGGCCGCGAATTTGGAAATCGCGTCCAGTGTCAACGCCGGCTGATCGCGATGCGGCGAGTGCCCACAGTCGGGCAGGATCAAGGTTTGCGTGGCGGGTACGTGGCGTTGAATGGTTTGCACCTGCGCTAGCGTACCGTACTCGTCGTTCTCGCCCTGAATCGCCAGGATAGGGCACGCAATCGCACCAAGATATTCCTCGATGTTCCACTCGCGAAACCGCGGATCGAGCCAAATGTCGTTCCATCCGCGAAATGTTTCGTCGACATGATCGTGATAGCGGCTCAGCTTCTCGGCCAAGTCGGTAGATTCATACAGCGTGCGAATCGCGGCGATACTTCGTAGGCCCGACTCTTCGACGAAGACATGGGGCGCTTCTAGAACGAGGGCGCGTACCCGGCCGGGCCAACTGCCCGCGTAAAGTAACGCGATGGAGCCGCCATCGCTGTGGCCAAGGAGAATCGGTTTTACGATGTGAAAGGAGTCGAGCAGTTCGGGAAGCACGACTGTGGCTTCCTGGTGCATAAAATCAACGCGCCGCTTTTCCGTCAGCCGCTCCGATTTTCCATGGCCGTAACGCGAATATGCCAGCACCGCGCAGCCGGTGGTCTCCGCCACCCGCGCTGGAAAATCTTTCCACAGAGCGATGGAGCCGAGGCCTTCATGCAGCATGACAATGGTGGCGGTGGCCTCGGCGCCAGGGTACAGCGCGGTTTCCAGCCGCTTGCCGTCGACGGTGATATATTTGATTTCCGCGGGCCTCGCAGCCAAACCCCACCCCCTCAAACCCATTTAGAAAATCGATTCTCTAGAACACTTTTTTGGAGTATGCTCAACGGCGCCAAAAAATCTGGTTCCGTATTATAGGGCCGCAAGGTCGAGGAATTCCGCAAAAACTCAATTCGCGCGGGGGACTTATGCAGCGACGTGACGTTTTGAAGATGTTGGCCACTGGAGCGGTGCTGCCGGTTTTTTCGTCACCGATGACCGCTTTTTTTCGGGAGGCGCAGGCGCAGACCGGACCGGGATACAAGTTGCGCACGCTGAACCCGAGCCAGAATGCCACCGTGGTAGCGATGACTGACCTGATTATTCCGGAGACGGATACCCCGGGAGCGAAGGGCGCGCGGGTCAATGAATTTATCGACGTAATCTTGACCGAATGGGCCACCCCGGAAGAGCGGCAAAATTTCCTCGGGGGATTGGCCGGCGTGGACAAACAAAGCAACGAGCTCTATGGGAAGGATTTTGTCGACGCCAGCCCGATGCAGCAGGTTACGCTGCTGCGGGCCATGGATGACTATTCCGCGACCGAACGCGCGCAGAAGCGCGAAAGACACGGCAACACCGTTCCGGCGCTGGACGCCCAGCTAAAAGGAAATTTCTACGACGTCTTCCGCGGAATTACGCTGCACGGCTATTACACTTCGGAAATCGGATTCACCCAGGAATTGAAGTTGCAGATTATCCCCGGCGCGCAGCACGGTTGCCAGAAATTGGGCGCCGGGCTGGGCGACGCGTAGGACAGGGGGCGAGGAGAACATGGCGGCGGCAAACACTTACGATGCAATCGTGGTGGGTTCGGGGATAACCGGGGGCTGGGCGGCGAAAGAGCTCACGGAAAAAGGGATGCGCGTGCTGGTGCTGGAAGCCGGCCGCACCATTTTGCCGGAGCGTGACTATGTCGAACATGTCCCGGTGTGGGAATTGAAGTATCGCGGCTGGGACAATCGCGCCGAGCGAGCCAGCACGCAACCGGTTCAGCGCGAGTGTTACTACGCTTGCGACGAATACTCGCACCAGTTCTTCGTCAACGACAAGGAAAATCCCTATTCCACCGCGCCGGACAAGAAATTTTCATGGATTCGCGGCCGTCAGGTAGGCGGAAAATCGCTGACCTGGGGACGGCAGAGTTACCGCTGGAGCGACCTGGATTTTGAGGGCAACCTGAAGGATGGCGTCGCGGTGGATTGGCCCATCCGCTACGCGGACATCGCGCCGTGGTACGACTACGTCGAAGAATTCGCCGGCATCAGCGGCCAAGCGGAAGGTCTGGCGCAATTGCCCGACGGCAAATTCCTGCCGCCCATGGAGATGACCTGTGTCGAGCGGGACATGCGCGACGCGCTGGCCAAGAAGTTTGACGATCGCATCATGACCATCGGACGCTCCGCGGTGCTGACCCAGGTGCACAAGGGCCGCGCGGCCTGCCACTACTGCGGAGTATGTCACCGCGGCTGCATCACCGGATCGTACTTCAGCAGCATCAGTTCAACGCTGCCGGCCGCGCAAAAAACCGGCTTGCTCACGCTGCGCCCCTACAGCGTGGTACACAGCCTGATTTTCGATCCGGGTACCCGAAAAGTCAGCGGCGTCCGGGTGATCGATGCACAAAGCCGGGCCTCCCTGGAATTCAAGGCTCGCATCTTCTTTTTGAACGGGTCCACCCTGGAGTCCACGCGCATCCTGCTGAATTCCGCCACTCCCGAATTTCCGAATGGCTTGGCCAACAGCAGCGGAGAATTGGGCCACAATTTGATGGATCATCACATGGGCGCCGGCGCCAGCGGGGTTATGGCGGGGCATGAAGACAAGATGCCGTTCGGCAATCGTCCCAACGGAATCTACATTCCGCGTTTCCGAAACGTAAAGGCGAAGCAAAAGGAATTTATTCGAGGCTATGGTTACCAGGGTGGCGGCAGCCGCGAAGGCTGGGGCCGCGGCATGCACATGAGCGGGTTTGGCGCGGATTTCAAGAACCAACTGAAGAAGCCCGGCCCGTGGCGCATGGGCATCGGCGGATTTGGCGAATGCCTGTCGAACCACGACAACTACGTCGAGATTCAAAAGGACAAACTGGATGCCTGGGGCATTCCGACGTTGAAGATCCATTGCGCGTGGGGCGAAAACGAACGCGCGATGTCGCGCGATATAGCGGTGCAAGCGGCCGAAATGCTGGCGGCGGCGGGCGCCCGGGATATTTCCGTGTTCCAGGAAATGTCCCCGCCGGGCCTGGCCATTCACGAAATGGGAACGGCGCGCATGGGCCGCGATCCGAAGACCTCGGTATTGAACGCGCACAATCAGGCGCACGACGTGAAAAACCTGTTTATGACCGACGGCGCATGCATGGTTTCCAATTCGTGCGTGAACCCGTCGTTGACCTACATGGCGCTAACCGCGCGAGCCTGCGACTACGCCGTGGCGCAGATTCAGAAAAACGAGCTGTAAACACAAATAATTCCTCGGCCAGCCAAGAAAATTACCGAACGGACGCGGCTGCAATCGGCGGCAAGCGCTTTTTTTCGCGCCACAAGTGATGTGTTCCCCTGAAGTTGCCACCAGAGCGGCGAAGAAAATCGAAAAGTCACAGACTCAGGTACCTCTGCTGTTATCCCTGTATTGCAGGGTCCTAAAGACTCTACTTATCTGGAGATTGCACACTGGAAAGAAGATTTGGTTTTCCGGTAGAGCAAAAACACAGAGAAAGAGGAGGTCGGGTCATGACTGAATTTGGAACTAAACGACAGAGAGAAGATCAGTCCACGAATTTGACCGCATCCGAACGAACAGAAGGCAGAGTTGGGCAACCACAGGGCATTCGCTTTCAGCAGGGCCGGTTTGGGCAGGGAAGCCAGATGCCATCGGTCTACTCTGTAACGCCCGGTGAGTTCTTCACCCTAAGTCCCATTTCGCTGATGCGAAGGTTCACGGAAGATATCGACCGTGCATTCGGCTTCGGGAGCGGGATCAACCGTGGGGAGCACTCGGAGCAGGAATTCAGCTGGGCGCCACCAGTGGAAGTGCGGCAATCGGGCAACAACCTGGTGATCCATGCGGACCTGCCGGGCTTGACGGAAAACGACGTTAAGGTAGAAGCCACGGACGAAGGGCTGGCCATCCACGGCGAGCGCAAGCGCGAACATGCTTCAGAAGAGGGAGGCTGGCGCCACTCGGAGAGGGTATACGGCCGGTTCTATCGGCTGATTCCGCTTCCTGAGAACGCGAAGATGGAAGAGACCAAGGCGAATTTCCGGAACGGGGTGTTGGAGGTGGTGGTCCCGGTGCCGGAGCTGCAGAGAAAGAACCGGCAGATTCCGGTGGGCACTTCGAATCAATCATTGATTTCAGAGCAGGGCACGTTGAGTGAAGCACGGGCCCGGAGCGCGACGTCGTCCGGACGGTAAACACAGGGCGGCACGAACGCAGGCGCTGGTGCGCGAGGAAGGGGCCGGGCAGGACAGACTGTTACGAAACTCTCTTGAAGAATTGTAGGGAAATGAGAAGATGCCCTCGCGAAAGCGAGGGCATCTCGTGTTTGGCCCTTTGACTAGTTCGGATTAGGTTTTCCTCTAGTGGTGAATCCGCAAGGTCTTTGTCTGCGGCATCTTGCGTTCGCAGTTATCTAGTTATATAACTAGATATTAGGAGGACCTTATGGGATTCCCTACCAAGGTGCAGCTGATCCAGCGCAAAGATAGTCAGCAGTGGTACATCAACTTTCCCTCCGCCGTGGCCCAAGCCATGGAGTTCAGTCGTGGCGAGGTCGTCGAGTGGATTGTCGAGGACAAGAACCGTTTGCTGCTCCGCCGCCGTAAAGCTCCCGCGACGGCGCAAAAAAAAACCAAACGCGGCAAGGCCTGATGGCCCACTGGAACGGGCTGTTCAATCAGGCGCGTGCGGCCTTCTCGCAGCACCGCACCCTCGAGCGGGCGCGCACCTTGGGCCTTTCCGCCCTGACCTGTTTGGGCCGTCACACGCTGTCCGGCCTGCTTTGTGCGAGCGGCCAGCAGTTCCGCGACTGGTCCGCCGCTTATCGTCTGTTTGAACGCGAGCGTCTGGACGGCAATGCGTTGTGGCGCGTCCCCCTCGGCGGCGTGCTGGACACTCTGCCACCGGGCAGCCCCGTCGTGGCGCTGCTCGATGACACGTTGCTTCGCAAGCGCGGCCACCGCATCGCGGGCACGTCCTGGCGGCGTGATCCGCTGGGGCCGCACTTCGCCGACAATTTCATCTGGGCCAGCCGCTTCCTGCAGATCTCTCTGGCGCTGCCCGAACACCCCGAAGCAGCGATCGGTGCAGCCCGCGCGATTCCTGTCGATCTGCGGCACGCGCCTTCGCCCCGCAAACCCTCTCGCCGGGCCGATCCCGCCGGACGGCTTGCTTGCTGAAATTAGGGCGAGATGGGGCGCAGCGGTGTTGCGCCCCTACGCATGTCAGAGTTCGCGGAGGGCGATGGCTACTGGTTTTGTAGCGGCGCGCAGGGCAGGCAGCAAGCCTCCCAGGACGCCCATCACGAAGGCGAAGAAAATGCCCATCAGCAGAAGATCGAAGGTGATTTTAAAAGCGAACGCGAGGTTGGAGAAGGTCTGGAAATTCATGGTGGTGGTGGTCAAGCCATTCAAGGGCAAGACCGCCAGGCAGCCAAGAATACCGCCGACGAAAGAGATTAATAATGCCTCAAAGAGAAAAGAAAGGATGACATTGGGAGAGCTGAAACCGAGGGCGCGCATGGTGGCGATTTCCCTGCCGCGTTCGGCGACCGCAGAATACATGGTGTTCAAGGCGCCAAAAATTGCGCCGATGGCCATGACGGCAGCAACCAAGCCGCCGAGGACGGTGATGAGGCGGGTCATGGTGGTGGATTGTTTGGCGTAGTAGTCGACCTCGCGGGTGACGTCCACGTTCATGCGCGGATCGGACGTAACGGCGTCCTTAAATTGTTGAAAGGAGTCCGGCGAAGTGAGGTGCACGGTGACGGACTGAAAAATGTTATTGGGGCGCTTCATGACCTCGGCGAGAATTTTAGCGTCGCACCATACTTCGGAGTCAAAAGCGGATCCTCCGGCGTCGAAGATCCCTACCACCTTCCAATGTCCGCCACCGAAATTGACGGTATTGCCGAGGGTTAAGCCGCCGTAGGATTTCGAAGCGTTTTTTCCGACGACCAGTTCGGAAAGGCCGGGTTCAAACATGCGGCCCTGCACAATCTTGACGAATGTGCGGATCTTGAGAACGTTGGAGGAAACGCCGCGAACCTGGGTATTGGCATCGGTACCAGTGCTGATCAGCGGGAAGGGCATCACGCCGACAACTTCCTGGGTAACCAGCGGGCCACTGGAATCGCGCGCTACGCCGGGAGCGTCTTGCACAATTCGAACGGAGTCCAGCGTGACTCCGCCCATCATTTCCGAAGGAGAGCCGGCGCGAAGGACAAGAGCATTGCCCGGAGAGCCTGAGGAGACGAGGGTAGCTTTGAAGCCGCGAGCCAGAGAGAGCATAGCCACAAACACGCCGACGGTACCTGCGATGCCGATGACGGCGACGATGGTGGAAGTCCAGCGCACGCGGATGCTTCGGAAATTGTAAGAAACCGGCACGGAACTGAGGAAGGGAGAGAGCAAGCCCGCCACAATCCCGCCGAGCACAGCCACCACGAGCAGAAGAGCGACGACCGCCAGTACAGTGACGATCAGCCCGATGAAAAGCTTGGCCAGCATGGTCAGACTCTCCTCAGCGCGTTGACAATGCGCAGGCGCATGGCCCCGAGACCAGGGAGTAGCCCGCTGGCCACGCCGACGAACAGAGCGACGATTAGCCCGAGAACCAGGGTCTGGGGCGCGAGAATCAGATTGGGCAGCAGCCCACTTAAAGCCCTGGTTAGTACGGGGACGGCGGCGACCGCTAGAAGTAATCCGAGAACGCCGCCGACCAGTGCAATGAAGATGGATTCGGAGAGAACAAAGAAAAGGACAGCGCGGTCCGAAAAACCGATGGCTTTGAAAACGGCGAGCTCGGAGGTACGTTCGCGGACGGAAATGGCCATGGTATTGCCGGTCACCAGAAGGAGGGTGAAGAAGACCACAATGCCAATGCTCACGATGAGGAAGCGAATATTTCCGAATTGCTTGACCCAGCCGGCGGCAAAGGCGGATTCCGTTTCGGTCTTGGTTTCGTAGGGAGAATTGTCGAACTCGTCATCGATGGTCTTCGCGACCCGCACAGCGTCGTCGGGAGTGTTCAACCGGAGCACATACCAGCCGATCTGCCCTTTGAGGCGTTCGGGAACGTGTTCCTCGAAGTAATCCCACTGCAGCCAGAACTGGGTTTCATCGTCCTGGGGACGTTTGCCGTGATAAATGCCGACCAGGTTGAATTCCCAATTGCCGCCGCCATAGAGAGTGGTTTTGATGGGGATGCGGTCACCGAGTTTCCAGTCGAAACGCTCGGCGGTGCGGGCGCCGGCGATGGCACCCTGACGGTCCTTGACGAAGGCATTCCACTGGTCATCGGGAACGATAAGTTCGGGGAAGACCTGGCGCTGGTTTTCGGGATCGATGACGAATTGGGGGAAGAAGTTTTTCTCGTCCTGATAGATGCCGCCAAACCAGTTGTTGTGGGTGATGACCTTAACGCCGGGAATGCGCAGGATTTTGTCGCGATAGGAAAGAGGAATGGGATTGATGATGGAAGTGCGATTGATGATGACCAGGCGATCGGCGCCGGCCACGTCAGCACCGCGGCCAAAGGCGTCGCGCACCACGGCCAAAAAGGCGAAGAGGAACAGGGCTACGGCAAAGGAACCGATGGTGAGAAGAAGACGAACTTTCTTACGGAAAAGGTTGGCGAGGATGAGCCTGCTGAATTTCATGCCGTACCTCCCGCGACAACACTCTGCAAATCGCCGGCTTCGACGAGGACACCTTTTTCCAGGTGCAGAGTTATATCGGCGCGCCGAGCCACGACGGGATCGTGAGTGACCATCAGCACGGTCTTGCCATATTCCTTTACCAGGCGATGGATCAATTCCATGATTTCATCAGCGCTCTTACGGTCGAGGTCGCCGGTGGGCTCGTCGCAGAGGAGAAACGTGGGGTCGGCGACGATGGCGCGGGCGATGGCTACGCGCTGCTCCTGTCCGCCAGAGAGTTGGCGGGGATAATGATTCATGCGCTCGGCCAGACCGACGACGCCAAGAGCGGTCTCGACGTGCTTGCGGCGATCGGCTTTGGAAAGTTTGGTGAGCAGCAGAGGGAGCTCGACGTTCTGAAAGGCCGTAAGCACCGGGATGAGGTTGTACATCTGAAAGATGAAGCCGACGTGACGGGCGCGCCAGTGGGTGAGCTTGTTGCCGGACATGTGGGTGATTTCGTCGCCGGCGACGGTGATGCTGCCGTGGGTGGGAACATCGAGGCCGCCGAGCAAGTTGAGCAGCGTGGTCTTGCCGGACCCGCTAGGGCCCATAAAAGCCACGAAGTCGCCTTTGTCGACGTCGAGATTCAGCCGCTGAAGAACTTGAATCTCTTCGCCGCCGCGGCGATAGGCTTTGGTCAAACCGCGGACCTGGATCAGGCTGTCGGATTTTCCCGTGCCGTCGACTCGGACCATTTGCTTTGCTCCTTGGTTTCAGGGCGCATCCTTACGCGACCTGACAAAGCTACTTCCTAATTTGGACCGGCTGGCCGTCGTGCAGGTCTTCGGGACCCTTTACGACCAGGGTATCCCCGACGGACACGCCGGCGATCACTTCGGTGTCCGAACCGCGAGCACTGCCTAGAGTGACGGCGCGGCGCTCGGTCTTGTCGTTTTTTACGAGGAACACGATCTTCCTGCCACTGTCATCGTGAACCGCACTTTGCGGAATCAGAATCGCAGCTTCCGCGCCGGGCGTCTTTTTTTGTTCGGCACCGAGAAAAGTTACTTTGATGCCCATGTCCGGAAGAATGCGAGGATCTAACTTCAGGAAGGAGATGCGTACCTTGACCGTAGCTTTTTGGCGATCCGCGGAGGGAATGATGGTGCGAACGCGGCTGGGAATCTGCCAATCGGGATAGGCGTCCAGTACGGCGGTAACCGGCTGGCCCGCTTGCACGCGCGCGATGTAGGACTCGCTGACGTCCACTTCAATCTCATTGGAGTTCATGTCGACAATGGTGGCGATGCCGGTACGGGTGAAGCCGCCACCGGCGGAAACGGGAGAGACCATTTCGCCGACTTGGGCGTCTTTGGAGACGACGATGCCGGCGTAGGGGGCGCGGATGGTGCAATTATCCACCGCTTGCTGAGCTTCCTGAATGCGGGTATCGGCACTGGTGACTTGCGATTTGGCGAGTGCGATTCTTGCTTCCAGGCTGTCGGCAGCGGTGCGGGCGTTGTCCAATTGCTCCTGGGTCTGCACTCCTGCAGTCTGCAGTTGCTCGGCGCGACGTAGCTGGATTTGTGCGTTTCTCAATTGCACTTGCAGGTCCGCGATGGCAGCTTTAGAGGATTCGTAGTCGGCTTTAGCGGCGTCGAGGGCTTTGCGGACGTCGGAATCGTCCAGGGTGGCGAGCAATTGGTTTTCGGTAACGTGGGTGCCTTCATCGAAAAAGACGCCGGTAACGCGGCCGGTGATTTTAGCGGCGATCGTGGCGCGGCGACGGGGGGTGACGTAGCCGCTGGCATTCAGAAGAGCTTCGCGGCCACCGGTGTTCAGCGATTTCTGCACCACCTGGACATCCACGGTGGGTTTCTGATTCAAGAAGGTAAAAGCGACGGCAGAGAGTCCGCCAAGTATCACCAATAAGCCGAAGAAGATAGCCAGGCGCTTGCCCCAATTGCTGCCGGAGCGGTGACGGTCGTCGATGCGCAGAGAACCGAGGTCGTGTGTAGGCGCGCTTGCCGGCATAGCTATGCGATCGGTAATCCTTACGGGAGTCACGTACCTATTACGCAGGGCTCGGGTCAGGAATTTCAAAAGCCGCTACATAGGTGAGGTGATACCCAGCATTTTACTTGAACGGGCAGACTTCCGGAAGCCAACTAATGGCGTGCCGATGGGCGCCGCACCGCGCAAAATTCGGACTGGCTGCTAGATGCGGTGGATCGCCAAGAGGTTATAAAAAAAGTTGGTTCCGGGACCTGGACTCGAACCAGGATACTCAGCTCCAAAGGCTGATGTCCTACCGATTAGACGATCCCGGAATGGCTGAAAGAAATTGTAGCAGAGGATGCCAGCGGGCTGGGAGGGCAGATAAGACCGTGTCTGGTGAGCGTTCGGATTCTTCCTTTACAAAACGTTCCGAAGACATGGTTTACACCTCCAAGCTGGACTAGTCCAGCTTGGAGGTGCCGATGCCATGGAAGGAGCGGTCCATCGTGGAAGAACGTATGCGCTTTGTGTTGCGGC
>DATGEY010000006.1:0-8351 GCA_035309625.1 Candidatus Acidiferrum sp. | reverse complement strand
GAGAGCGTTGAGAAACTCGGATTTCGTTTCACCGACATCAAGATTCTCCTCATCAGTCACGCTCATTTCGATCACGACGCCGGCAGCGCAACCATCCGCCGCATGACCGGAGCCAAATACATGGTGATGGACGCTGACGTGCCGGTGGTTGAATCCGGGGGCAAGGCGGATTTCGCCTACGGTAATTCTCCCGAGATGCTATACCAGCCCGCGAAAGTCGATCGCGTTCTCCACGATGGCGCTGAGGTGAAACTCGCAGACACCGTTCTAACGGCCCGCCTGACTCCGGGCCACACCAAGGGCTGCACCACCTGGACGCTAAAAGTGCAGGACGGCGGCAAGCCCTACGATGTAGTGATCGTGGGCAGTCCCAATGTAAATCCAGGATACAAACTGGTAGGCAACGAAGGTATCCGCGGATCGCCGGCGATTATCAGCGGACCTTTCGCGTCTTGAAAGCCCTTCCCTGCGACGTGTTCCTGGGCGCCCATGGGAGTTACTACCACATGGAGGCAAAATACGCCCGCCTCAAGCAAGGCGCCACAAACCCGTTCATCGACCCGCAGGGTTACCAACAGTACGTAAACGAGCGGGAACAAAGCTTTCAGACTGAATTGGCCAGCCAATCGGCGTCCGTGAAACAACGCCGCCAAACCACGGCGAACGCCCGCTACCGGCAAATCGTTGATTATCGCAGGGGAAAAAAGGGCACGCAGACGCGTGCCCTTGGAAAACTCATTACCGCCGATTCTATTACGCGCCGGCGCCCTTGGAGAAGCTCCCCACCGCTTCCGCTTCAGTGTTGTACACGTCAAACACCGTCAGCAATTTCGTGATTTGCAGCACTTCCTGGAACTTGCTGCCCAAATGACACAGCTTGAGCGCCGCCCCTTGCGATTTCGCGCTGTGATGCGCCGCTACCAGCGTGCCCAATCCAGCGCTGTCGATGAACGTCACATTGTCCATGTTCAGCACGATTTTCTTCTTCCCACCGGCGATCAGGCTCTTCACTTTTTCGCGAAGTGCGTTGCTCTCTTCGCCCAGCACAATCCGCCCATCCAGCGCCACCACTGCCACGCCATCCACTTCGCGGTTCGTCATCTTCAGTGCCATCTTGTTATCTCCTCGTCAGTCGCGGTTCCAGCGGCAACCGGGCCGGTCCCGCAAAGCATATCAGTAATAGTCTGCGCAGGACATGTAATAGCCGCACACCGCGCAAACCAGTTTGCAGCGCCGCGACTCCAGTCGCTGGGAGCAGACCGGGCAATAACGCGAAGCGTCTTCCTGCGGAGCCTCGGCCCGCGATGGGGCCACGATCCGTGAGGACTCATCCCTCGCAGTCTCCGCCCCACCAGGCGCCGCCCCTGTCTTCACGGCTTGTTCCACGGCGGGACGGTTATAGCACATCCCTCCGCAAGGGAAAAGCGCCAGCCGCCGCGTTGCCTTCCGCCTGGCTAGAACCGCATCCAGCCGGTTAGGCCGCCATCCCAATATCGGTAATTGCGTCAGGAAACCAATATCGCTCTGGCCGCATCTTTCTGGGTAGATTTACGTTAGAGTCGTAGCGATGCAAAAGCGTACGCTTATGGGTCGACTTTCGACAGCTGCCATAACCCTGCTGGCCATCCCAGCGTTCGCCGCCGCCCAACATAGCGGGGGCGCCGCCTTCCCGTCCGCCGCGCCAGCGCGCGGTGGCGTTGTCATGCCGCGCGCCGGGTCACTCCATGCAGCAGTGCGCGTCCCATCACGCTCCGCCAGAACCGCCCGCATTGGCTCGCACCTTTTGCGCTCGCGCAATGGTGGCATCCGCACAGTCCATCGCTCCAACAGCACACCGTTCGGATTCGACAGCGCCACAGGCTTCGGCGCCACCGACTTCAGCACCACCGACTTCGGCACCACCGACTTCGGCGCCACTGACTTCCAGGATGTTCCCGGCTTGGGATTTGACTTCCCGCACTTGGCCGCCACCCTCGGCAACCACCAGTTGCACGACGGCAGATTTGCCAACTTCGCACCCTTTGGCTTCGGCGGCTTTCTCTTGAGCCCGTCCGTGATGGTCGAGGAAGCCCCGGCCGCCGACTCATCGTCCGTTGCGCCGGAAGAAGAAGAGGTAGCCGATGACGCTCCCGATACGCAGCCCCCGCCGCGCCGCGCGCGAATCGCTCGCCCGATGAGCCAACCCCAACCGGAAAGCGCGGAAAGCGCCCCGGCCCCGCAGCCCGACGTGCAACAATATGTTTTCGTGCGCCGGGATGGCGGCCTTGTTTTTGCGGTTGCCTATGCCTGGGAAAACGGCATTTTGCGTTACATCACTCCAGAAGGAATTCGCCGCAGCATCGACCGCGAAACGCTCGATCTCAACGCTACCCAACAGTTCAACGAGCAGCGTGGCCTGAATTTTCGCATCCCCGCCTGAAGCTCGCTATAGAAACGTCTGCGCCACGGTTGGGCGCGAGCGCCGGCGAACTCAACTCTTTTTCGCGGGCTCCGGCATCACATACCCGGAAATGGCCGGTAAACCGGCGCGCTCCAACTGCACGGTAGTGTGCTCAATCCTGAAATTCTTCGCCGCTTTTTCCTGAATCGAGCTCAGGATGCGCTCGCACTCGTCCATGTGCATGTCCGGCACCCGCGCGTGCAAGCTCAGCGCATTGTGTTCGCCGCCCAACGACCAGATATGCACGTCGTGCACCTCTTGTACTCCTTCAATCGTCAGCATCGCGCGCGCCACTTCTTCCACCCGGGTCTCACGCGGCCGCCCTTCCAGCAAGATATGAGTGGACTCCCGCAAAATTCCGATGCTGGACCACAGCACCAGCAAACCGATAGCCAGACCCAGAACGGGGTCGAGCCACAGCGCGCCGGTAATTCGAATCGCGATGGCTCCCGCGATAATCGCAATGTTTGACAGCGCATCGCCAAAATTGTGGATCAGAATGCTTCGCAAATTTAAATCGTTTCGCCCGCGTACCAGCGCCAGCGTAATTCCTCCATTAACCCCCAGCGCCGCCAGCGACGTCCAGATCATCCAGCTCTCCACCACCTGCACCGGAGCTCGCAGCCGCTCCAACGCCTCGTAACCCAGCCACAACGACAACATCACCAGCACCAGCGCATTCGTAAACGCCGCCAGCGTCCCCGCGCGATGGTATCCGTACGTTTTTTCGGAATCCGCCGGGCGCTCCGCCCAGCGCATGGCCAGCCACGAAATGCCCAGCGCCGGAACGTCAGAAAGGTTGTGCACCGCGTCGTTCAGCAGCGCGACCGATCGTCCCAGAAATCCGCCCACAATCTCGGCAGCCACCAGCCCCAGCGTGGCCGCCATGGCCCAGGCCAATACGGACGGCTTTAGCGTCGGATGCGCGTGCGCATGCCCGTGTCCGTGGTGCGCGTGGCCAAAAGGCTCAGGCCCGTGATCGTGCCCCGATCCCGTCGAATCGCAAGCCGGCATCGCTGGTCCGTGTGCGTGTTCGTGCATTCAGAAATATTCTACGCGTTCCCGCGGGCTCGCGCAGCCACCCATCCCGCACATATTACGCACTTTGACACGCCCCCATCCCGATTTCGTTGACGCTCCGCCGCTTCGCTGCCAACATCAATCCAGCTTCCTGATCGCACGCGTACGCGCGGGACTCATCTGCGCAAGGCCGGTACGCGCAAAAACATGACTGCTCCCACTGCAAAGCTGAGCTTCTGGGGTGTGCGAGGCTCCACGCCGACGGTTGACCCGTCTACCTGGCGCTTTGGCGGAAACACGCCTTGCCTGGAGCTAGTCGCTCCCGACGGTACCCAATTCATTCTCGATTGCGGCACCGGTCTGCGCATGTTGGGCAACCGCGGCAATTCTCCAAGCGCCGGGACGCAAGGCGAAACCCACATTCTCGTCACCCATTACCACTGGGATCATATCCAGGGCATCCCCTTTTTCGCCCCGCTCTATGCCCAGGACAATGAATTCCACTTCTACAGCTTCCGCTCCAAATTTCTGGGCCGCGATAGCCTGAAGCAAGTCTTCGAAGCCCAGATGGCCGTCCCCTATTTTCCCGTAGACATGTCCGCCATGAACGCCAAGCGCAAGTTCAAGGAAGTCGGCGGCGGGGATACCTTCCGCATTGGCGAAAACGAAATCACTACCGCCTGGCTCAATCATCCCCAGGGCTGCCTTGGCTTTCGCATTGACACCCCTGCAGGCTCCGTGGTCTACGCCACCGACAATGAACCCGGCGATCCCAAGCTGGACCGCAGTCTGCGCGAACTCGCCGCCGGCGCCGATATCTTCATCAACGACGCCCAATACACTCCCGAGCAACTGGCTACCACTCGCCGCGGCTGGGGACATTCCAGTTGGCTCGACGGCGCCCGCGTGGCAAAAGAAGTGGGGGCCAAAACTCTTGTTCTCTTTCATCATGACCCGGATTCGACCGATCGCCTGGTGGATTCGATCCTGAAACACGCGCGCGAAGAATTCGAGTCTGTATTCGCCGCCAGCGAAGGCATGGTCATCACCCTGGGCGCACCTGGCGAACGCGTGGAAGCCCACATGCCCGGCAGCCGCACCGCCCTGCGCCGCGAAGCCCACTTCCGCGCTCACGTCTGCGGCGTGACCGAAGGCGGCCATCCTTTTGAAGAGGATACTGTAGTGAAGGACTTGTCGCTGCAAGGCGCGCTGATTTCCCTCGAGCACAGCCCGCGCCTGCAGTCCGAGCTCCAGGTAACCATGGAAACTCCCAGCGTCAACGGCGTCGAGCAAATGCAACTGCGCGGCTACGTAGTCCGCATCGAGGGCGAATCCGAAAAAGGCCACACCGCGGTCGGCGTGGTCTTCACCGACTAGCCGCTAAGTTTTGCTTCCCACGCAGGTCTATCTTCCGCCCTGACGCCTTCTCCACCAAACTTTAGTCCGTCCATCACCAACTCCCCCACGCGGTACCAGGCCGCCCTTGCCCTGAGGCCTTTCCCAGCCAACCTTCAGTCAGTGCATTACCGCCACCACAGAAGAGTGAAGAACCACGCGATACCTAACGGGAGCAATAATTGGCAGCAACACGCTCACGGAGTAGCGTGGGGCAGCGGCAGCCCAAAACTTTGCGCTCCTTCATGCAGCGGGTAATCGCGTCCTCCCCATCGCAGCGTGCCAGAAAGGCCCGGCGGCAGGTTCACTCTGCTGGCCACCGAATCTTTCTGCTTTGTGAATTCCACTTTGATTTCGCCGCTGGGATGCGCCATGGTGGCCGCCACGTGCTGTACCTCGCCCAGGTTCGGCTCGATGGTAACTCGCCGAAATCCCGCGCTGGCCGGACGGATTCCCGCGACGATGGTCAGCAAGTCGTAATTGGGATGCGCGCTCCACGCGTGCGAATCGGAGCGCGTCGGCTCCGGCTGCTCCGCCCACGTGCTCAGGCCCAGACTCCGCATGTCTCTCCACGGCTGCAACAGCGGAAGATATTCCTGCCCCATCCCTGCATGCTGCAGAGCCCGCGCAAGGTAAAAACGAAAATAATACGTAGCTTGCGACAGGGGCGGCAGCGCGGCGTCGCGCTTGAACCGTGTCAGCGTCCCGGAGAGAAGTTTTGCCATCACAATTTTTTGCTGCTCGGGTGGAATGACGTCGAGCCAGATGCCCAGGATGTTGGCGTGCTGGCTGAAATGCGCCTGTGCCGGAGTGTCGGCAAGCAACCCGTATTTCGGGTTCCAGCACAGCTTCCTGACGCCCTCGACCGCACGGTCCACAGCTCGCCGGTACCTCTCCGCCCGCGCGCTCTCACCATAGGCATCCTCCAGCTCCGCCGCGTAACGCAGCGCCTCGATAAATTGCAGCGTGATGATTGACGATCCCCCGTCCGCGTCCTGCGCCGGCTCGCCAGCCTGAAAGTCTTCCGACCAATCCACAAAAACCCACCAGGGCAGCCGTTGCACTAGCCCGTCCGCCCGCTGCCTTTGCAAATACCAATCGAGCACCGTACGCGTGCCCGCCACTTGCGCCCGAACGAAATCCGCGTCGTTGCGATACAACCAGAAATCGTGGACCATCCCTATCCACAGCAGAGAAAACGTCGGAATGTACTGCGGCAAGGACGACGGATAACGGCTCTGGGTAATGCCGTCGGGAATGCGCGAGTTATTGATCGCCTGTATGGCTTGCCGCGCGAGCCGGTCATCTCCCGCCACGGTGTACGAGATCAGCGCCTGGATGCGCGTATCGCCCACGTATTGCAGCCGTTCCCAGTAAGGCGTGTCCATGTACGTGTCGTGGGCGTCGAGCCGCGCGGTGCGCCAGCCAATTTCCCAGATCGAGGCCAGCGCAGCATCGTCGGAATCGAACCGCCCCCGCTGCTCGAAGGGATAGGCGGTAAACCAGGAACGCAAGCGCTCGACCCGCAGCGCTTCATTCGCCGTCGCTATATCCAGTTGCAAGTAGCGCCAGGTCTTCCACGTCAGCGGCACGAAAGTGCGCGCGGGACCATCGGGCAAGAACTCGTCGCGCAAGCCCACAATGTGTTTGCCCGCAATCTCGTTGCGATTCCCTTTGGCGCCCTTGTCGTCGTAGAGCGCCTCGGCGTAAGTCACGCGAATGTCGCTGCCGGCCCCACCACTCACGGTGAGTTCGGGATACGCGGTCGTCAAATGGGAAGTGTCGATGAGAATGCTGGCGCTGGCGTGAGCCGGAACCACAAAAGCATGGTCGGGGAATTGCGACGGAATTTCGATCCCCGCCGCGCGAACCACGTTGCCCACCGGAGCCAGCTCCATCGCCATGGGCGGAAGCGCGTCTGGTACCAGCTCCCAATTCGTCGATGGGAAACTCTGCCCCCGCGACGTTGCCTTCCCGATCGCCGCCGCCTTCTTCCATTGCGGATTCGCAACGCCGGAGGTGTCCGCATGCCACTGCCAGTCGAACCCCGCAGCATCGATTCGCTCCGGGGGCTCCGCCGCAAAATAGGTATGGGGCGGCAGACCAGTTGGCGCCATTGCGGTAATTCCCTTTTCCTGCTCCGCTTCCCAGGTGTCGTTGCTATCCGCAACCTGCTCCGCGGTCGAATCTCCCTGCAGCAAAAAACCCGTCCGATCGCTCATTTGCGCAATCGCCGAATGCTCGCCAAAGTTCCAAACGGTGGCGGCCACCAGATTTGTTCCAACACGCAAAAAGGGAGCGAGATCGTACGTCTCATATCGCCAATGCGCCAGGTCGCCCCGCGCCGGGCCCGATCCCACACGCTGCTGATTCACATACAGCAAAAACTGGGTGTCGCCGCTGACGTGCACGACGAAATGCGCGGGCATCCTCTCAAGCGTGAATCGCTTGCGAAAATGGAAAGCGCCCGCATCCCGCACCGGCCCATCCGGGCAAACAATCCACGATGCCGTCCAACGGCGAAAGTCTGGAGTGGTTTCCGCTGCAGGTGCGGCGTAGCCGATGACGAATAGCGCGAAAGCAACAGGTGCAATGATTCGAAGATTTGGCATGAGTAGCTGACGGTCAGGGACTATAGCCTAACTGCCCTCGAAATTGGACATACACGACGCTCCGAACGGAGAAGGCGCTTGGCTTGGCCCTGTAGCGTCAGTCCTGTACGCTGGTGGCGTGAAGCATGTCTGAGAAGAACGCAAACTTTGTCCCGGTCAACGCTTTGGATAAGCGCCCGCCTTCCAAGCGCGACTTGCTGCGCGGGTTGGTGCGCCAGGCGCCGTTCGTGGCCAAGAATTTCCAGCTCTATTTTCGCAACGGCTGGCGGCGCCATATACTTCGCACAAAAGTGGTGGCGCCGTATGCCGTCACCTTCTACGTGACCCACAAATGCAATCTGGCGTGCTCCTATTGCACGCAGAAAGAACCGGACGTCTTTAGCGAAGAGCTGAACACGGCGGATACAATTCGGCTGCTGCGAAGGATTCGCAAGGAAACCGATTCCATCGTCTTCACCGGCGGAGAACCCACGCTGCGCAGCGACATCGAAGAAATCGTTCACGCCGCGCGCTTCGACTGCAAATTCCGCTCTGTTCTTCTCATCACCAATGGCACATTGCTAGACCGCAAAGCTGGAATCCTTTCCGCCGTGACCGGATTGGTAGTGAGCCTCGACGCGCTGGCCGCCGATCCTACCAACCCGCTTTCAAAGCCGGCCGCTTTGCCCAAAGTGATGGAGAATCTGCGATTAGCCAAAGAGCGTTTGGGCAGCGCGCGGCGCCTCACCATCAGCACCGTGATCGAAGAGTGGAACATCGGCGAAGTCGAGCGCCTGCTCGATTGGTGCGGCGAACAAGGCTTTGTCTTCGCCGTGCAATCCGCACAAATGGAAAAGATGCCCAACCTGGCTCTGCTGCAAAATCCGAAGTACCAAGCATTGGTG
>DATGEY010000005.1:0-7101 GCA_035309625.1 Candidatus Acidiferrum sp. | reverse complement strand
AGTCGGAGTTTTATAACATTTTGGGGGTGATGGGTCAAACGACCTTGCGGCATCGGGATGAATGACTTTTCCTGCCTTGGCGTTTGTTAGCGAAAGCGATTCTTCCCCTGCTCTCCGCCGAGAGGCGGCTGTTGGCAATTTCCTAAAACTGTCCCCACACCCTCGGCATCGCCGACCTCACGACCCGGGAAAAGTCAAACCCAAGACCCAGGTTTACAAACCAAACCTGGGGCACCCGATTCGTGCCGGCTCACTCATCTTCCTCAAGCTCCGGCGCAGTGTTATTCTCTCCGCAGTGCCATGTCAACAAATTCAACTGCTAATCTCCGGGCCACCCGCCCTTCGTTGCTGGTGATGCTGCTTCGGGGATGTGGGCCTTTGCTTCAACCAAAAGCGGCCCGTCATTAGAAATGATCCCAATCGCGTCCCAAACTGGACCGCGTGGGGGCCAAAATGAATGTATTGGCTCCTTCAGTTGAGCGATTCCAGCCTTTGCCAACGCGATACTGTCACGATACTCCCGGAACGAGTCTGCCTCTAGTGGTGAGTGCCAAGTGACTGACGTCCCCTGCCTTAGCGCGCCGCTCTGTCGGAGTGCCTCTAAAAGCAATTCTGGCTTCCGATTGATGGCAATCTGTAACCACTTCTGACTTCCTCGCCTGGCGAAATCCGCCACAAACCTCACCTTTCGCATGCCTAACGCGGGCCCATTCTAGCATTTTCAGTCTGCCAGCGTGGTGGCTAATGGTAAGATGCGGGTTTCATCTTGAACGAGCAGTTCAGCCAGAGGCGCGCAGAAACATAGGGATCGAGTTCAGCACGGAAGAAAAGCGGCGGCAAGCCGCCGCACTCCCAAAAAGCGCCTTCCCAACTTTGTGCGCGGCTCAGGTAAACGGAGACCATGGCGACTAAAACAGGTTTGGAAGCGGCACAAAGCGTCGCACCGCGGAGCGTCGCGGCGAAGACTGTTGCATCGAATGGGGCCGCACGCGAAGACGTGCGGCATGATTGGGGGCGCGCGGATGTTGAGGCGATTTACCGGACGGCACTGCCCGAGCTGGTGTTTCGGGCGCAGACCGTTCACCGGGCGCATCATGCCGCGGACCGCGTGCAAACCTGCCAACTGATTTCCATAAAAACCGGTGGCTGCCCGGAAGATTGCGCGTATTGTCCGCAGAGCGCGCATTATGATGCGGGCGTTGAGCGGCAGGGATTGCTGGATCCGCAGCACGTCATTGAAGTGGCGCGCGAGGCGGCGGTGCGCGGCGTGACGCGGTTCTGCATGGGTGCGGCATGGCGGGATGCTCCCGAGGGCAGGGAATTTGAGAAAGTGCTGGAAATGGTGCGGGGTGTTTCGGCGCTTGGGATGGAAGTTTGTTGCACGCTTGGGATGCTGACCGAGCCGCAGGCCGCGCGGCTGAAAGAAGCGGGGCTGACGGCGTACAACCATAATCTGGATACCTCGCCGGAATTTTATGGCTCGATCATCACCACGCGCGTTTACGATGACCGCTTGAAGACTTTGGCGGCGGTGCGCAAAGCGGGAATCACGGTTTGCTGCGGCGGAATCTTGGGAATGGGCGAACGCGAGGCCGACCGCATTGGCTTGTTGCATCAACTGGCGACGCTTGAGCCGCATCCGGAAAGCGTGCCGATCAACATGCTGGTGCGGGTGGAAGGGACGCCGCTGGCTGCGATGCCGCCGCTCGAGCCGCTGGAGATGGTGCGGGCGATCGCGACGGCGCGCATTTTGATGCCGGCGTCGCGCGTGCGTTTGGCTGCGGGGCGCAAGCAGCTTTCGCCGGAAGCGGTGACGCTGTGCTTCCTGGCGGGCGCGAATTCGATTTTTGTGGGCGAGAAGTTGCTGACCACGCCGAATCCGGGGCCGGATGAGGATGAGATGCTGCTGCAGAGTTTGGGAATGAAGCCGCTGGAACCGCATGCCGATTGAAGGCCGAGATCAGAGATGAGAGATCAGAGATCAGAGATCAGAGATCAGAGATCGGACAACTCGTGACTGGTAACTCGTGATGGTTCGCGGTGTTAGAGATTTCGACCTTATTAAATCTTGTAAAAAATGGGCAAGGCAGGAAGGAAGAAAAGCGGCAGCAGAGCTGCCGCAGTCTAAAGGGCCGGGCTAAAGCCCGGCCTCTGCAAGTCCGTTAGGCGCAGCCCTTCGAGACTCAGGGTAAACAAGCTGCGCCACTACAAGAGAAGCACAAGGTGCAGCCAGGGAGAAGCGTTTGGGGAAACTCTGTAGTTTTCAGGAAAACTTTGAGCGGGAATTGGAGGCGGGGCTGCGCGAGCTGGAAGCGCGAGGGCTGCGGCGGTCGCTTGCGGAAATTCATGGCGCAAATTTTTGCTCGAATGACTATTTGGAGCTGTCGCGGCATCCGGCTCTGAAAGAAGCGGTGGAGCGCGCGGTGCGCGATGCGCGGCACGTTGGGGGGACGGGTTCACGACTGCTTTCGGGGCACGCGGCGGTTTGGGAGCAACTGGAGGAAGAGTTTGCGCAGTTCGCTGGGACGGAAGCGGCGTTGTATTTTGGCAGCGGCTACCTGGCGAATCTTGGTTTGCTGGCCGCGCTGCTGAAGAAAGACGATTTGGTTTTTTCCGATGCGCTGAATCACGCGAGCCTGATTGACGGCATGCGGCTTTCCGGTGCCCGAAAAATCGTTTATCCGCACCTTGACTTGGACACGCTTGAAGCGGAGCTGCGAAAGCATGCGAACGAGCGCGGTCGCAAACTCGTTGTTACCGAGAGTGTTTTTAGCATGGAAGGCGATATTGCTCCGGTTACGGAGATGGTGAAAATTGCGGAACGGTACGGGGCCGGTGTTATTGTGGACGAGGCTCACGCGACCGGGGTCCAGGGACCCTTTGGACGCGGGATTGCGGTCCTGGACGGAATGGCACGACAACTTGCCGCGGCGTTGCATACGTGCGGGAAAGCGCTGGCGAGCGCTGGCGCATTTGTTTGCGGCAGCGCGGCGTTGAAGGAGCATCTGATTAACCACGCGAGGACATTTATTTTCAGCACGGCGATGCCTCCCTACATGGCGGACCAAATCCGGGCGGCGCTGGGGCTCGCGCGGGGAATGGACCACGAGCGGGAAAGCTTGCTCGCCAAGGCGCAGAGATTTCGCAGCAGCCTGCGTGCGAGCGGCTGCGACTCAGGAAAAAGCAGCACCCAAATTGTTCCCTGGATCATCGGAGAGAATGAGCAGGCGCTGAGCGCTGCGGAGCACCTGCAATCGCAGGGATTCGCGGTGCGGGCGGTGCGGCCGCCGACAGTACCGCCAGGTAGCGCGCGCTTGCGGTTTTCCTTGACGAGCGGAATCCCCGATGATGAACTGTTGCGCTTGGAGAACTCGTTGAATAGCTGGCGCGAAAATCTACCTTCGTCCACAGTGGCGGCCCGCGCTTGAGACATCATTTTTTCATCACCGGGACGGATACCGGAGTGGGCAAGACGGTTCTTTCTTCGCTGCTTTGCGCGGCGCTGGACGCGGTGTATTGGAAGCCGATTCAAACCGGCACGCTCGAAGGCTCGGACCGGGTGACGGTAATGCGGCTGGCGGGAATCGGGACGGACCGCACGCTCGATGAGATTTACAAATTTGTTCCGCCGGTTTCGCCGGACCTGGCGGCGCGCTGGGCGGGTGTGGAAATTGATCTCGGCAAAATCAACATGCCCACGAGCTTGATGAACGACTGGCTCGTGGTGGAAGGCGCGGGCGGCGTGCTGGTGCCCGTGAATCAAAAGCAGTTCATGCTGGACTTGATGGTGAAATTCAAATTGCCGGTGATTGTGGCGGCGCGCAGCAGCCTGGGCACGGTGAATCACACGTTGCTGACGCTGGCGGCGCTGCATGCGGCGGAGCTTCCGGTGCACGGCGTGGTGCTGATTGGCGACCAGAACCGGGAGAACCGCGAAACGATTGAACGGTTTGGGCATGTGCGGGTGATCGGCGAAGTTCCCAAGTTGCCGAATCTGCATCGGACGGCGCTGATGCAGGTGTTTATGAATCATTTTGACCGGGCGGCATTTGCGCAGTGATTTGGAAATTTGAAAAGGGAAAATAGAAATTGGAGAAGGTAAATTCGAAAATCGAAACGCGAAACTCGAAACTCGTGAAAAGCAGATCCCTCGCTTCGCTCGGGATGACAATTAGTAGAATTTTTCAACGAGCTGTTAAGCTGCCAGTTCTAAATCGATAAGATTCTTTCAGGCTTACGCCCCCGGCGTTTCTTCAGGATGATTTCATTCGTCACTCTCTTGGGTTGTGCGACACTAGCGCAGTGAATTCGACGCTGCGGATTTGGCATCCCTTTACTCATTCCAAGCTGGACCTACCCCCATTGCAGGTGGAGAGGGCGAAAGGCGTTTACCTCTATACAAGAGATGGAAAGAAGATTCTGGATGCGATTTCGTCCTGGTGGGTGAATCTGCACGGTCACGCGAATCCGCGGATTGCTGCGGCGATTGCGGAGCAGGCGCGGAAACTGGAGCATGTGATTATTGCGGGATTCACGCATGATGCTGCGGAAGAATTGGCGCGACGACTGAGAAAATGGGTGATGCCCCAGTTGACGCATCTGTTTTTTTCTGACGATGGATCGACCGCGGTGGAAGTGGCGCTGAAGATGGCGGTGCAGCACTTCAGCAATCAGGGGCGCGGGGAAAAACGGGAAATTGTCGCGTTGGAGCATGGCTATCACGGCGATACCGCGGGCGCGATGTCGGTCAGCGATGATTCGCCGTTTACGGAGCCGTTTGCCGCGATGCGG
This sequence comes from Candidatus Acidiferrum sp., assembly GCA_035309625.1. Classification (GTDB taxonomy): domain Bacteria; phylum Acidobacteriota; class Terriglobia; order Acidiferrales; family UBA7541; genus Acidiferrum. The sequence continues at coordinate 2,310 of DATGEY010000005.1, read as the reverse complement.
TATCCCGTGCATCGTGTGCATGCGGCGTATTGCTATCGCTGCCCCGTGGGGTTGAAGCGCGAGACGTGTCACATTGAGTGCGTTGGGCAACTCGAAACTTTGCTGGCGGAGCGCGGCGAGAAAATTGCGGCGGTGATTGTCGAGCCTCTGCTGCAGGGCGCGGGCGGAATGATCGTGCATCCCGCGGAGTTTCTGCAAAAGGCGCGGGCGCTCTGTACGAAGCATGACGTGCTGCTGATTGCGGATGAAGTGCTGACGGGATTCGGGCGCACGGGAAAAATGTTTGCGTGCGATATTGCCGGTGTGACGCCGGATTTGATGTGCTTGTCGAAGGGCATTACTGGCGGATTCTTGCCGATGGGCGTGACGCTGTGCACGGACCGCGTGGAAGCGGCGTTTGGCAGCGAGGACCGGCGGCACACGTTTTATCACGGGCATTCGTATACCGGGAATGCGTTGGCGTGTGCGGCGGCGAATGCGAGTTTGCAGATTTTTGACGATGAGCCGGTGTTCGACCGGATTGCGACGATTACGCGGATTCACGGGGAACGGCTGTTGCAGTTGCGCCAATATGCGGTTGTGGGGGACACGCGACAGATTGGAAGCATTGGGGCGCTGGAGCTTCGCGCGGAGGATGCCGGGTACCTTTCTGCGATGCGGCCGAAGTTGTATCAGTTTTTTCTGGAGCGCGGGGTTTTGCTGCGGCCGCTGGGAAATGTGGTTTATGTTTTGCCGCCGTATGTGATCGAGCCGGAGGAGTTGCATCGGGTGTATGACGTGATTACGGAGGCGGTGGAGGCGTTGTTTTGAGAGTGGCATGAGTTTTGCACGAAGAAACAAAGACTGAGAGGAGCCGGGCTGAAGCCCGGCCTCTACAAATGCCTTTGGCGCAGCCCTTCGAGACTCAGGGTAAACAAGCTGCGCCACTACAAGTAAAGGTGCGAGGGAGAAGGGTTTGGCGTCGGGATTGAATGCATGGAAGCAGAAAGTCGTGGCGTTTGCCGGTGGCTTGGGCGCGACGGGACTTTTCCTGATTTCGTTTCTGGATTCGTCGGTACTGACGTTTCCGGTGATCAATGACCTGCTGTTGATTGAGCTTTCGATCCAGCATCCGGCGCGGATGCCCTTGTATGCGTTCCTGGCGATGCTGGGATCCGTGATTGGGTGCGTGCTGCTGTTTTACATTGCCGAAAAGGGTGGGGAGGCGCTGTTTCACAAGCATGCGGGCGACCGGGCGCAAGCGATTCACAATTGGGTGGTCCACAACGGTTTTTGGGGGATGCTGTTCGCGGCCCTGCTGCCGCCGCCGACTCCCTTCAAAGTTTTCGTTGTAGCCGCGGGAGTGTTCGAGATTCGTTTGGCCAGCTTCGTTTCCGCTATAACGATTGCACGGCTCATCCGGTATTTCGGGATCGGTTTTCTGGCCATCCGCTACGGGCACGAGGCGCTTCCGTATTTAATGCAACACCTCTGGGTTGTCTCCGGGCTGCTGATTCTTCTGGCCGCTGCGAGCTACGGGCTCTCTCGGGTGGTGCTGAGGCACAAGCCGCCTGATCATTCTTCTTAACGCTTCTTAGCGGGCGCGTAAAACTTCGGCTTAACCTTCGGCTTATTTCCACGAAAAGTTGCGGGAAGATGGAACCCAGGCGATTTCTTCGGAGAGGATTTTGCCGAAGGGGTCGGTGTCAATGAGAGCTTGGACGCGGCCTGCGTCGGTCAAGGTCAAGAGGCCGGAGCCGGATTCGCGGGAGTAGGGGAAGGCGCGCAGGATGACGTGGAAGCCGGTGGGAGTCTGCTCGACGGTGGCTTTGGGGAAGCGGGCGACCAGGAGAAAGCGGCGGGCGAGCGGGGAATTGCGGGCGGCGTCGAGAGCGGGGGAGGGTTCGGGCTTGTAGGTGGTGATGGCGATGCTGGGGTCGAAATCGGCGCCAGGGCCGACGGGGACTTCGACGTCGTGGAGGGCGCGCTCGGTTTCGACGATGCCGTGCCAGCGGAAGGGAGAACTGGATTCTGCGAGGGCGGCGACTCTGCGGGGAAGTTCGCCGCGGTAGGTGCGGGATTCGAGGGCGGCGATGGCGTCTCCGTGGAAGACGGAGCGCGTCATGACGTAGAGAAGCAGTGCGACGAGCGCTAGCGAAGCGCCGATTCTGCCGCCGGGGCCTTTGCGGCGGGCGCCGATTTCTTCGGTGACGAGGCCCGCTAGCAAAGGAAGAAGGATTCCGGCGAGGAGAATGGCGAGGATCCAGAGGTCGAGAGAGGGGAGCCAGTCGAGGGCGAGGCGGCGGGTTGAGAAAGGCCAGAGAAGTTGGA
>DATGEY010000004.1:0-2302 GCA_035309625.1 Candidatus Acidiferrum sp. | reverse complement strand
ATTCGCCGCGCATGTGGTGCGCGGGTTTGAAGTCGAAACCTGGACCGCCGCCATCATCGGCGCCATCCTGCTCAGCCTCATCACCGCGTTTCTGCACTGGCTGATCAAAGACGAGCACCGCGCTGCGCGATAACGAAAATCCCGACCCTGGCGGGTGGAGCAGGCCTTTAGGCCTGCGGTAAGGGCTGGTTAGAATGGCCGGCTTTAGCCGCTGAGATTCTGCCTTTATTTTCAATTTTCACAGTTGCGGCGATTTTGGCAATCACAGATTGCGCAGGGCGCTCACCACGCTCTGCACGTCGTTCTCCTGAAAGATCCTGATTCCCGCGATGCCCGTGGCTCCGGCTTCAACGCAGAGCTTCGCATTCCCGGGATTGATCCCTCCCAGGGCAAACACCGGCATGGCGGCGTGCGCTCGACCGCAAATCTCCCGTAGCCTTTCCAACCCTTCGGCATTCGCCGTTCCGGCCTTCTCGTACACCGGTGCAAACACCGCAAAGTCGGCCCCATGCGCCTCGGCGCTGGCAACATCGGCAGGAGAATGCGCAGAAACGCCGATCACCGGCGCCGCCGCGCCCGCCTGGGCAAACACTGCCCGAACCTCGCTCGCCCGCAGATCATTGCCCGGCAGGTGCACTCCATGCGACCCGCTGGCCAGCGCGACGTCCGTCCGCGCATTGATGAGCAACCTGGTCGCAGATCCGCGCACCGCAAGCATTGCCATCCGCGCCAGCTCTTCCAGCGCGCGCGTGCTCAGGTCTTTTTCGCGCAGCTGCACGTACTCCACTCCCGCCGCCGCGCATTCCCGGATCTTCTCCAGCAATCGGCGTTCCTGCTCCATTCGGTCGCCGGGAAACTGCCGCCGGTCCGTAATGTAGTAGAGCTGCGTGGACATGCGATGAGCATTGTAATTCCCGTTCGCCGGCGGCGGCCAAGGCAACTTACCCGCTGAAAATCCCTTCCCTTAAAGCGTAGCGAGCCCGAGCCGGGGCCCCCATCAAGCCGCGTTTTTGGCTTGATGGGGTGGGAGTACGCGGCGAGCGAAGCTCTTGCGGGTGCTGAAAAATGCCCGGCAAGGCGATGCTCGACGGCGGTTTAGAGCGAAGCGACAGAAAAAATATAAAGCGTAGCGAGCCCGACCACGCGGCGAACGAAGCTCTTGCGGGTGCTGAAAATGCCCGGCAAGGCGATGCTCGACGGCGGTTTGGAGCGAAGCGACAGAAAGGAAGAATGCCTCTCACTCTTCAGATCGTCTGGCTGTTCGTGCTTGCCGTGCCTATCGCGGCCATCTCCTGGACCGTGACGCACGAAGAGATCTTCCGCGAGCCGCGCCAGTTCTGCGCCCGCCGCAGTGACGATCATCCCCGTCTCGCAGGACGAAAGTTTTTCTACATCTTCACCTGCGAATATTGCTTCAGCCACTACGTCACCGTCTTCTTTCTCGTCATCACCCGCTACAAGCTGCTCTACGACGACTGGCGCGGCTACCTGATCGCCGGCTTTGCCCTGGTCTGGATCGCCAACCAGTACATGAGCATCTACGCCCACGCGCGCCTCGACATCAGAAAAGACCGGATCGAAATCAAGCACGTGGAAAAGCAGGTTGAGAAAGTGGAGAAGCAGGTGGAGAAGCTGGAAGAGAACAAGGCAGCGTAAAGCGGTAGTTCGTACTTAGTATTTAGTACTTAGCTAAATCCGGACTGCACGGCACGATCGAAACCGTTTGGATCTTCCACAAAAAGCTAAATACTAACTACTAACTACCAAATACTGGTTTTTTCACGGCAACGTTTTCGCGATCTCCGGCCCCTCTTCCTGCGCAGGCCGTGACGGTTGCGGCTGGAGATGGAACCGCGTCAGCCCGTCCTTCAGCACTTCAAACGCCTCTTCCGGCGAATCGACCATGGTGAACGCGTTTATGTCCTCAGCCGCGATCGTTCCGGCATCCACCAGCGCGTCGAAATTCAGCACCGTCTTCCAGTACTCGGTTCCGTAAACAATGACCAGGATTTTCTTGGCCAGCTTGTGCGTCTGCGCCAGCGTGAGGATCTCAAACATCTCGTCCAGCGTGCCGAAGCCGCCGGGAAAAACCACCAGCGCTTTCGCCGGATAGGCAAACCAGTACTTACGCATGAAAAAATAGTGGAATTCGAAATTCAACTCCGGCGTGATGTACTGGTTCGGGTATTGCTCGAACGGCAGGCGGATGTTGAGCCCGATCGTCTTGCCGCCCGCTTCGCGCGCGCCGCGATTGGCGGCTTCCATGATTCCCGGACCGCCGCCCGAAGTCACCACAAAGCGG
>DATGEY010000003.1:0-23123 GCA_035309625.1 Candidatus Acidiferrum sp. | reverse complement strand
AGGCACAACGTTCGCTGCGGCTGGCCGGTGCAGCTGCGGCGCTGCGCCAGAATATTGGTGCTCCGCTTACGCCAGCGGAGCAGCACAAACTGGATGCCATTCTGGATCCGACCCGGAAGGCACTGACCAACACCGCAGGCGCGACCGCCTGGTTGGAAGGTTGGGCTTTGCCGGTCGAAAAAGCAATTGAGGAAGTGCTTGCCTCTGAGGGGGAATCACTTCCTGGTTAGCGCCCGCGCGGGCTAACCCCGACAGCAAAGGGAATCAGCATCCCGCCGGAATTTAGTCAGTGATTATTCTGCGCTCGAGGGGTCGATGAGTCGGCGCACTGCGGAGACACGATTAGCAGGAATGCCTACGCGCTTAGCGTGTTCCTGAATGATAGCTTCGTCCGCAGCGAGGTAGACGCAGTATACTTTGTCACCGGTCACATAGCTGTGAAGCCACTGAATCTCGGGACCCAATCCCTTCAAAACGTTGACGGACTTCTGGGAGATTTCCCGCAGTTCCGCGTCGGTTAGTTTTCCGGCTCCCGCCACTTCGCGTTCTATAACGTATTTGGGCATGAACATTCCCGATCCGCACGCATGCTATCATGCTGCCGGAATGGCTTCAAGACGCATTGGCAAAGGCTATCCGTCAGCCCTAAGAATCGCCAAAAAATGAGGCTCAATGGATCTTCGATCTCTACAAAAGCCGCTGAAAGAGATGTACCGCAGTGACCCAAGCGCTTCGCAAATCACAATCCGGGCGAAAGGTGGGCAGGCCGATGCTCCTGTGGCATGCTCGGTCGATATCGGGCGTGCTATCTACCACGCCGAAGCCCACAAGGGCGTCGGCGGCGCCGGTGCCGGGGCCTGTTCCGGTGACCTCTTACTTGGGGCTCTGGCGGCTTGCGCGCAGATCACCTGTCAAATGGTGGCTGCGGCGATGGGCGTTCCCACCGAACGCATTGGGCTCACGGTGGAAGGACAACTGGATCTTCGTGGTACCCTGGGCATATCGAAAGATGTGCCCGTCGGTTTTGAGAGCATTCGTCTCCATTTTGATATCGTTGCGCCCAAAGCAACTCCGGAACAATTGAGTGGATTGAAAGAAAAAACGGAACAGTATTGCGTGGTCATGCAAACCTTGTTGCGGCCACCGAAACTTCAAACCGACTGGGTCACCGCTTAACCAGAAGGCGGGTGGCGCAACCCTTTGGCATTTGGCATTTCAAAGGGTACGGTCTTTGACCCTTAAGCGCAGGCGAGGTGAACGCGCGGGGCGGGGATGGGAGCGGCCGAGTTCTTTGGCGGTTTTGATCCGTTCCTGGATGATGATTTCGACGTTGGCGAGCTAAGCCTGACAGGGGCTATGCAAAAAGGCGCAGGCACTCGGTCTGTCGTCCCCTCAACATGCTTGACCCGCGCCCCCAAGCCATGGCACCATGTTGATACAATGTTTCTACAGGGAGGTGGGAACCGCCATGAAGGCCGTGGTCAAGAAATGGGGTAACAGCGCCTCGGTGCGAATTCCGTCCGCCGTCCTCCAGGCCGCGAAACTCCGCTTGGAGGATTCCGTGGACGTGCGTGAGGAATCCGGCCGCATTGTCATCGAGCCTGTCCCGCGCAAGGAATACGATCTTTCGGAACTCCTCAAAAGAATCACTCCCGAGAATTTGCACGAGGAAGCCGAGTTTGGCGGACCAGTAGGCAAAGAGGCCTGGTGATGCCTCCTAGGTATGTGCCCGATGCAGGTGACATTGTCTGGATCAGCTTTGACCCGCAAGCCGGGCATGAACAGGCTGGACACCGCCCCGCTGTGGTGCTGAGCCCGGCCGCTTACAACACAAAGACCAGCCTAATGCTCTGCTGCCCCATGACTACCCAGATCAAGAACTATCCCTTCGAGGTGTTCATTGCCGGGCCGGCACGCAGCGTTGTCCTCGCAGACCAAATTAAGAGCCTCGATTGGCGCAGGAGGCGCGCTAAGCGAAAAGGCGCGTTATCTCCTGCGGAATTGGCAGAGATCCGCGCCAAAATCCGTGCACTCATTGGCTAGCCTATCCTTCTTCCCGTTTGCCACTTTTGACACCTATCGAGCATCTTCGAGACCGGAAACTAGGGGCGGAGCTTGCCTGCGGCGAGAGCTTTCAAGGCGCGGAGGCGGGCGTCGAGTTCGGCGGGGGTCAGGCGGCCCTGGCGGTACAGCGTGCGCAGAAAGTTCGGGGCCGTGCGATCGCCCTTGCGCGTGTTGCACTCGATGCAGCAGGAAACCAGGTTGCGGTAGGAATTGCGTCCAAAGCGCACGCGGGGCACGACGTGGTCGAGGCACCGCATGTTCGCGCTGGCGCGGCGGAGGCAGTAAAAGCAAGCACCGCGTTCGCGATCGTGAATAGCTTTGCGCAGCGCCCAAGTTTTCCAGAAATCCGTGGTTTCCAGGCTTGAGGCAGGAGGCTCTCCCGCGGCGTCCAGCCCCACAGCGCCCGAGGCTATTGACGCGCCATTTTTGCCCGGGCGGATCGCGCGGATCTTCTCCGGCAGGCGCATCTCCGCCAGATGGCCGCTCTTGCTGCGTTCCAGCACGCGCAAAGCCCCTAGCTCATCCAGCCGCCGCACCGCCTGCCGCGCCGCTCCGATGGACAGACCCAAAGTGCGAGCTAAGGCGATAACCGCAAACTGCAGGCGCAGCTTGCCGATCACGAGCGAATGGCGCAGCAGATAGCAATAGACCGCGCGCTCCTTGACGCTCAGGCCGAGACGCGGGGCCAGAACATCCTCAAACTGCATCCAGAGGAGTCCGGGGTTCAGTTTTTTGGGTTTCATGTGCAGATCCTTGAAAAGAGAAAGCAGATGTGGAAAGCAGAAACAGAAGCCAACAGTTCAACCCCAGCGAATGTAGGGGCACGGGACACCCGTGCCCGTCTCTGACGCACCATCGACACTCGCCACGGCTGGCAGCCAGCAGTTGCAAGGGAGAAACACGGGTCTAAAGACCCGCCACTACGGGGCTCAAGGCGTCAGTCGAGAGAAGACAGAGGTCAGAGCACAGAGATGACGGAGAACAGCAACGGCAGAGAGGAAGACGAAGACAAAAGGGGCTACAGGGAGCGACGCCTGCGCCACAAAAGAAAAAGCCCCGAACAGTGTCGGGGCGTAGTTTCTTACGTGTGTATCGTACCAAGTCCGTAAAGCTCTAGTCAAGGACAGAATTAGTTCGATGACACGTCAATTTTAATTTTGACCTATACAACTTCAACGGGACGCGTCGTCGCGGCGTGCGCTTGTAGTGGCCGGTCTTCAGACCGGTCCGGCAGGCTACGGCGAAGCGGGGAAGCCACCCCCATCGCTTCGGTCGTTGAAGCTCTGCGAATTCATCCCTACCTCGGCCGCGTCGCCCCTGAACCCGGCATCCGTGAACTCGTCATCGGCGGCACTCCGTATACCATCCTCTATCGCGTCCGCGCCAACCGCCTCATCATCTCCACCATCTCCCACGCCTCCTAATCCAGATAAGCTCCCAACCCGCGCGTGCCTTCGGCAGATGCAGGGCACGAACGTCGAGTCGTGAGTCTTTCCGTCTGGGGCGCAACCGCGAAGTTCCTTGTAGTGGCCGGTCTTTAGACCGGTACGAGAGGGCGGCAACGTTAAGGAAGAAAGCGAGAAGAGAAAAGAACGGGTCTAAAGACCCGCCACTACAGGGAGGGAGTTTTCCAGGGAGCGGACCAGGACGGCTCTGGCGAGGAACTTTTGATCCAATCGATGGTTTCGCTACCGGAAAAAGGAAATTCTTGTGGATGTGCGCAGAGTTTCTTGCGGACGGGATTCCACCAGATGTAGCACGCAACATCCTCGATCCGGTCCGAGGGCCGCAGAATATGGTCGTAATAACTCATTTCCCAGAGACGGCGGCGGTGAGATTTGCGAAACGCAAAGGCGGAGCGTTGTTTGAAGACGCGGACGAATTCGCGCAAGTCCGAACGGTCGTGAAGGCCGTCGGCAAGAACGTGAGAATGGTCCGGCATCAGGCAATAAGCATGCAACAGGAGGGCGTGTGTGGCGGCGCATTGAAGCAGCAGGGCAAGGACGCTTTGGGCCGTGGCTGGGTTTCGGAGAAAAGGGGCGCGGCGGTCGCAGCAGATGGTGACGAAATACGCCTGACGCCCGAAATAGTTTTGCGGCGAAAGACGAGCGACTCGGCGATGGAGAGGCATGCCACGCAGTAATTTACAGCACAATGTATCGTTGCGGTGAGGGATGATTGCGGGCCGGTCTTCAGTTGTAGTGGCCGGTCTTTAGACCGGTACGAAGGGCGCGGAAACGCAAGGAAAAAAGCAAGAAAAAAGCGCGGGTCTAAAGACCCGCCACTACAACTGCTTTTCCAGGCACTCGGCGCAGTAGCCGCCGACTTCGGTGCGCGACACGGTCACCTTCATGTGAAAATCCCGCGCGATCTGCTGCTTCAACTGCTCGTACAGCCGGCTTTCAAACTCGCGCACTTTCCCGCAGCGCAAACACGCCACATGAATATGATCCCGCGGACCATGGGTCTCGTAATAATGGCGGTCCCCGCGCAAATGCAGCAGGTCCAGCTCGTCAATCAATCCATGTTTTTTGAGGAGGTCAATCGTGCGGTAAACGGTAACCAGCGCCACGCCAGCATCAATGCGCTGCGCCCGCTCCAGAATCTGGTCCACGTCCAGGTGCTGCTCGGCGTCGTCCATCACCTGCAAAATCACGCGCCGCTGCCGCGTCAGGCGAATGCGCCGCTGGCCCAGCGCCTGCTGCAGTCGGCCCGTTGTTTCCGCGGTGTTGAGGCGCTCACCGGTGGAAGCCCGGTGCTGCGGCGATACTGGCATGCTTTCTCCGCGTGCGGCGCTCAGCGAGCTAGCCAGGTTGCGCTCAGGAGTGAATTGGCAGCAGCCGCACCACGTCATTGTACATAACGATGGCAAACACCACCAACAGGAACACCAGCCCGACCTGCACAAAGCGCTCCTTGAACGCCAGGCTCATGTCCCGCCGCAAAATTCCCTCGATCCCCAGCAGCAGGATGTGGCCGCCGTCCAGAATCGGAATCGGCAGCAGATTCAGAATTCCCAAATTCACGCTGATCAGCACCATCAAGGAAATAATCGCCAGCGGGCCTTTCTTCGCCGCCTGCCCCGCCGCCCGCGAAATTCCCACCGGCCCCTGCAACTGCTTCAGCGAAACGCGCCCGCTGAACAATTGGCCGACGATTCCCGCGGTTTCCCTGATTTTCTCCACCGTGACCAGCCCGGCATATTGCCCGCCTTCGCCAAAGGAAACGCGCTTGAACGCGGTCTCTTCGTGAACCTGCACGCCAATCTGGTAAATCGTTTCGCCGCGCTCGTTGGCGGCCGCTTGCGGCGTCACCACCACATGCAACGCCTGCCCTTTACGCTCGATGTCCAGCGCCACCGGTTTGCCGTTCGATCCGCGAATCCGTTCGGTAAGCTCGCCCCACCACTGCACCGGGTTTCCGTCCACCGCGGTGATCAAATCGTTTTCTTTCATTCCCGCGCGCTGCGCCGGCAAACCCGGAGCCACGTCTTCCACCACCGGGCGGATCGGTGCGAACCCCAGCAGCCGCTCCGGCTGCTCCACCGACTTTTGGTCCACCCCAACGCTGACCGTTCGGCGCGTCCCGGCCTCTTCCACTTCCATCGCCAGCTTGCTTCCGGGCGTCACCTTGCTCAACACTTTCTCCGCTTGCTCCCAATCCGGATTTGCTTCTCCGTTCAACGCCACCACTCGGTCCCCGGCATGCAAGCCCGCAGCCGCGGCGGGAGAATCCGCGGGCACTCCCGTGACTTGCACCGGCTTATCCTGATACGCCGGATATGGAATCCCCTGGCTGACGAAATACGCGGTCAGCAACAACACCGGAAAAAGCAAATTCACCAATGGCCCGGAAAACGAAATGATCGCGCGCTGCCAACGCGGCTTGCTGATCAATTCATCCGGAGCTCCGGTCACCGGCCCCTGCACCTGCGGATACGCTGCGTACGTTTTCTCGTCCTTGGGCTGCGTGCCAGGAAAGGAGGTGCTGCGCGCCGAATCGATCTCCGAAGGGTCCTGCCCAGCCATGCGCACATAGCCCCCCAGCGGCAATGCGCTCACGCGATAATCCGTCGCGCCGCGCTTCCATCCAAATAAACGCGGACCAAATCCAATGGAAAACACATCCACGCGCACGCCGAAGATCCGCGCGGCAACAAAATGTCCCCACTCGTGCACTAAAATCATCACTCCCAGCACGAGCGCTATACCCAATAGCAAATACATACGTGTGTGTTTCCCTTCTGTTGAGGCTTACGATGCTGCTGCCGCGGTAACCGCCAGCCGCCCGACTTCTTCCTTGGCCATTCGACGCGCTTCGCTATCCGCCGTAAGCACATCTTCCATCTTCTCAAATCGCGTCTTCGCTGTCCGCTCCAGCACCCTTTCGATTACCTCCGCGATTCCCAGGAACGGCAGCCTTCTCTCCAGGAACGCGGCGACGGCGATTTCATCCGCCGCATTCAGCGCGCACGGCCATGCCCCGCCTTTTTTCATCGCTTCTTTCGCCAAACGGAGGCACGGAAAGCGCCTCGTGGATACTTTCGCGAAATCGAGACGCCGGAGTTTCGACCAGTCCAGGGCTACCTCCTCATTGGATGCCACGCGCTCCGGATAGGTTAACGCATACTGAATTGGCATGCGCATGTCCGTGGGCCCCAGTTGCGCCAGAATCGACCCGTCCACAAATTCCACCATCGAGTGAATTGTTGATTGCGGGTGAATCACTACATCAATCTGATTCGGTTGCATGCCGAACAACCAGCGCGCTTCGATGACCTCGAATCCTTTGTTCATCATGGTCGCGGAATCAATGGTGATGCGATTCCCCATGCGCCAGTTGGGATGCGCCAGAGCCTGCTCCGGCGTCACATTCCGCAGCGCCGCCAGGGGCGTCTTGCGAAACGGGCCGCCCGAAGCCGTCAACACCAGCCGGCGCACTTCCCCACGCTCTCCCCCGCGCAAACATTGATGCACCGCATTGTGTTCACTATCCACCGGCAACAGCGCGCGCCCGGATTTCTTCACCGCCGCCATCACCAACTCGCCCGCCGCCACCAACACTTCTTTGTTCGACAATGCGATCGTCTTGCCCAACTCGATGGCTTCGTAAGTGGCTTCCAGCCCCACCACGCCAACCGCCGCGGAAACCACCATGTCCGCGGCGCCGTGCGTCCCCACCGCCAGCAGGCCTTCGCGCCCATGATGAATCGCCGGCAGTAGCGCCGGGCCTTTTGCTTTCAGCCGCCGCGCCAACTCGTCCGCTTTCGCTGCGTCCGCTACCGACACGACCTCTGGACGATGCCGCTCAATTTGTCCCGCAAGTTCGTCCAGGTTCGAGCCCGCGGCCAAAGCCACCACGCCAAACCGGCCTGGCATCGACTCCACCACCGCCAGGCACTGCCGCCCGATCGATCCCGTGGATCCCAGAATGGACAATTTGGTGAAGCTTTGCGTCACGACCGCTTCCCTGTTTTCGGGATGGAATCCCGGATTACATTCCGGGAGAGTAGATCAGTGTCCAATAATACCAGACAACCGGAATGGTCAGAATCAGCGCATCGATGCGATCGAGAACTCCGCCATGCCCCGGCAGCAATCCTCCCGAGTCTTTCGCTCCCGCGCTGCGCTTGTACGCCGACTCCAGCAGATCGCCCACCTGCCCCGCAATGTTCCCCACCCCGGCCATCGCCAACAAGTGTGCCAGTGGCGCATTCAGCCAGCGGGTAAACACCGCCGCAACCAGCAGCGACCCGGCAAAGCTGGCCGCCGCCCCCTCCCACGTCTTTTTCGGGCTCAACTGCGGCGCGAGCGGATGCTTGCCCATCGCACGGCCCACAAAATAAGCCACCGTGTCGCCCACCCAGATGATCACCAGCGCGAAGAGCAGCAGGCGCGGACCTTGCGTGCCCAAACCGTGCAAGCGCACCGCGAACGTCAGCGGAAACGCCACCAGCAGCAAAGCGCTGCAACTGATCCCGGCGGCCGGCAATCCTTCCACCAGCGGACGCCGGGTGGAAAGCGTCAGTCCCGCGATGCCCAGCACGAAAATAAAAAACACATCGTGCACGCCCAGCAACCCCGCGGCATAGCGCCCCAGCCCGCGCGACAAGGTGAGTCCGCCAGCCAACTGGTAGCTCGGTTCAATCGCCGCGTACCACTGCACATACACCAGCAGGAACGCCGATGCCACCGTCCAGAAGCGGTAGGCTCGCTGCCCGATCGCGTCGCCCAGCGCGAAATACTCCCACAGCGCCAGCGCGATTATCAGCGCCATGATCACCGCTACCCAGGCGGTCGTGCCCCACAACACCAGTCCCACCACAAACGGGATTAGCACCACCGCCGTCGCCACTCGCTTCCAAGTCATCGAGAATGAATCTCCCGGGGGCAAACTGCGCAAAGAAGGGTAACAGCCGAATGTCAAAAGTCGAAAGAAAAAGGAAGGTCTGATTTGGAGTGCGGTGGTCTGGCCGCGCTTTAGCGGAAGCCGCACTAAGAATAGCAGCCGCTACTGCAAAGCTTACTTCCCGGCTACCCGCGCAGGAACTTCAGAATCCGATCCGCCTTCGCCAATCCCGCCGTAGCGCCGCTCGCGCTTCTGAAATTCGACGAAGGCCTCAAACAGCCGCGCGCGATTAAAATCGGGCCACAACGTCTCGGTCACCAGAATCTCGGCGTAGGCAATCTGCCACAAAAGAAAATTGCTGACCCGCATCTCCCCGCTCGACCGGATCAGCAAATCCGGATCGGGCAATCCCGCGGTGTACAGGTGCCGCGAGATTTCCTGCTCGGTTACCGGCGCGCTTTGTCCCTCAGCCTGGCGCCGCGCCATGATTCCGTTCATGGCATCCACAATCTCCGCGCGGCCACCGTAATTCAACGCCAGGCACAGCACCATTCCCGTGTTCTTCGCGGTTTTTTCCACCGCGTCGCGCATGTCTTGTTGCACGCCGGCGGGCAATTCTCGCGCGCGCCCCAGGAAACGCATACGAATATTATTTCGCTGAATCAACGGCATCTCTTGCCGCAGGTATTCGCGCAAGAGCTGCATCAAAAAATCCGTTTCCGTTTTTGGACGGCGCCAATTTTCCACCGAAAAGGCGTACAACGTCAGCGCCTCGATATTCAGCCGCGCGCAGGTCTCAATCGTGGTGCGCGCGGTCTGCGTGCCGGAGCGGTGCCCGGCGGCGCGCGGCAAATGTTTGCGCTGCGCCCAGCGTCCGTTGCCGTCCATGATTACCGCCACGTGCCGCGGCAGCCGTGCCAGGTCCAGCTTGCCCAGCAGTTGCGCCTCTTCCGGGGTTACCGGACCGAGAGCGCCGGGGTCCGCTACGGAAACATCCAGATGAGATTTCGTCAGCACCGCGTCTTCCGGGAAACTTCCTTTACGCCGCAAAGTTAACATAGCCCTCAACACTCGCGCAATGCCAAGGTGTCCGCAGATGCAATCAACCTGCGGGCGTGCTGCCTCCAAAAACCGAAGTATAGGCCAGCACCAGGCTCAAGATAATCATGGCGATGGCCGTGACCCACGCCACGATATTAAATGTCAGCGTATTCACGTATTCGCCCATCAAGTCTCGGCGGTTCACCAGCAGCAAGATGAAGATCACCACCACCGGCAACCAGAACCCATTGCCAACTTGCGAGAAGATCAGGATTTTCCACAGCGGCGCGTGCGGCAGCAGCACGATCCCCGCTCCCACCACGATCAATATCGTATACAGCCAGTAGAAAATCGGCGCTTCTTTGAATTTGTGATCGATGCCGGCCTCAAAGCCCAGCCCCTCGCAAATCACGTGCGCGGTCGACAACGGCAGAATCGACGCCGCGAACAGCGACGCATTCAGCAGCCCGAAGGCAAACAGAATCCCGGCTCCTCGCCCCGCCAGCGGAATCAGCGCCTGCGCCGCCTGCGCCGCGTCGGTGATGTCGCGATGCCCCGACACATACAAGGTCGCCGCCGTGCACACGATGATGAAGAACACAATCACCATGCAACTGACGCTGCCGAACAGCACGTCCGCGCGCGCCTGCGGATACTGCCGCGCACTCACCTTCTTTTCCACGAACCCTGCCTGCAAATAGAAAAATTGCCATGGCGCGATGGTGGTTCCGATCAGGCCCATCAACATCACCAGGTATCCGGACTCAAAACGCAGATTGGGAATAATAGTGTGGCGCGCCGCCTCCAGCCAGTCCGGCCGCGCAAAGATGGCCGAAAACAGATAAGACAAATACAGAATGCAGGCGAAAAGGAAAATCACTTCCACCTGCCGGTAGGTTCCCTTGAGCACCAGCACCCACACCACCGCCGCCGCGATCGGCACCGCGATGTACTTGCTGACCCCGAAGATTTGCATCGATGCAGCCACGCCGGCGAATTCGGCCACCACGTTGGCCAGGTCCACGAAAAATCCGGTCACCATAACAAAAAACGTCGGCCGGAACCCGAACTCTTCGCGAATCAAATCGGACAACCCCTTGCCGGTGATCACCCCCATGCGCGCGCACATCTCTTCCGTGACGTACAGCGCGATGGTCATGGGAATGAGCGACCACAGTAGCGCATAGCCGTATTTCGCACCGGCCTGCGTGTACACCGAGATTCCGCCCGCATCGTTGTCCACGTTGGACGTAATCAGCCCCGGCCCGATCACCGCCAGCAGCAGCGTCAGCCGGTGCCGCAGTGCGCGCAGGCGCTTCTGCAAGTCGCTGCCCCGCGACTTCATGGTGTCCACTCGCGTCGTAATGGCTTGCCAGTTCATGGCCGTCTCGAACTTCCTGTTATCCGCCCTTCTCTACTTCTTCACCAGCCGCGACACTACGTCGTCCACCGTAATCGTCCCAATCGGCCGGCTCTCGCTGTTGATTACCGTCAGCATCCGCAAGTTGTACTTGTCGAACAGTTCGAATACATCATTTTCCTCGGCATCGCCCGGAACCCCCAGCAACGGCTCCGTCTTCAGCTCCGACATCGGCTCCTCCGGCTGCGCCAGCAGTAAGCGCGACACCGGTACCGTACCCGAAAACTTCGCCTCGGCGTCCAGCAGCACGATGGTGTCCAGCTGATCGAGGTTCAGCTCCTGCGAACGCATCCATTGCAATACCTCCTCGCGCGTTGCCGTCTGCCCCACAAACACGAACTCCGGGTTCATCATTCCGCCCGCCGTGTTTTCGTCGAAAGCCAGCAGCCCGCGCACTTCGTTGGCTTCCTGCCCCGGCATCTCTTGCAACAATTCGTCCGAGGTTTCCTTGGGCAGGTCGGCCAGCAAATCGGCGGCAGCATCCGGGGCCATTTCTTCCAGGATGTCCGCGGCCTTTTCCGGATCCAGTTTCTCCACGATCTGGGTGGTCAGCCGCTCGTCCAACTCCGCCAGCACCGCCGCCGCCGTCTCCTCATCGAGCGAAGCGATAATGCCCTGGCGCTCCGCTGCCGACAGCTCTTCCATCATTTCGGCCAGGTCCGCGGGGTGCAAATCCTCCAACTTTTCATGGGTGATGCGCAGCTTCACCCGGCGCAGCGGGTCCGGCTCGATCAAATTCACGAATTCCCAGCGGATGGTCCGCTGCGGCAGCGGATTCTGCAGCTTGCGAATTACCCCTGGGGCCACCACTCCTTGCAGCAATCGCCGCACCGCTCCCGGCAGTCCCACGTCCACCTGCGTCAAGCGCAGTTCCACGTTCCCGTTGGACTTGTGCTCCGCCAGATCCACATCATTCACCCGCACCACCTTGCGTCCCTGGGTATCGATGATCTGCTGATCCAGCAAATCCTTGCGCACCGCTAGCCACGCTTCGTTCGGCGTGTACAACACCAGGTCGCGCTCGCTGCAATTCAGCCGTATCGTTCCCGGCGCGATAGCGCCGACTTGATTGTGCCGCGCCAGCAGCGGCTGGAATCGCCCGCGCGAGAGCAGGAAATGCGAGATGCGGTTGGGCTGGTCCGCCGGTTCGATGAAGAATTCGCGCACCCTTCCCACAAAATGCCCCTGCGCGTCATACGCTTCGGCGCCCATCAACTCAGTGGCATAGATTTCCATAGCACTACCTCATTCCCGTCCAATCCCGGCACAACCAGATCGGAGCCGCCAACAAAAAACCCGCGTACCGAAAACGTCGGCCGCGGGGTAAGCATCTGATGCAGATGGACTTACCTCTAGCCTGGCGCAGACCCGCTCCACCCGACCGCGTTCGGCACGGCATGCACCCAGCGCCATCCTCTACGCCTTCCCGCGGTCTCCGCCATCTTCTTCCTGCGCCTCAATCGACTCGGCCCCTGCCCCACTTCATCCGCAAGCATACAAATCGGCAGAAAAATTTACTCTGTGCATTGATAAGCCTTCGCGCAACGTATTGTCAACAAAAGAATGACTTTCACCGAAAAGTTTCTGCTTTCCGTCCGTCGCAGCTCCTGTTTTCTTCCTCAACCGGCGGGTCACGGCGCACACTCGGGTCAACGGCTTTCCGCAGCCTTAAACTTCCGCTACTATACCCAACGAACGCGATTCATTTCTCCCGGTCTTGCCGCGCGCACCGTACAATCCGAGCATGAAACCCGACGCCAACGTCGCCACTCCCCTCGTTTCGCCCGACGCCAGCCGCCCCGCGCCCCCTCGCCCTCCCGCAGCCCGCCGCGAACCGGTGGAGACACTTCTCCATGGCGACAGCCGCATCGACGACTACGCCTGGCTGCGCAAAAAAGAAAACCCGGAAGTCATCGCTCATCTCCATGCGGAAAACGCCTGCACCGACGCCGTGCTCCGTGCCACCGAGCCATTTCAGGAACGCCTTTACCAGGAAATGCTTGGCCGCATCCTGCAGACCGATCTCTCGGTTCCCTACCGCCTGCGCGGCTACCTCTATTTCACCCGCACCGAAGAAGGCCAGCAGTATCCGATCCACGCCCGCAAGCTCGACACGGAAAGCGCCCCCGAAGAATTGATCCTTGATCTAAACGCCCTGGCTGCGGGCCATTCCTTTCTCGCCCTAGGCTCCTTCGCGGTCAGCGACGACAATTCCCTGCTGGCCTTTTCGCTCGACACCACCGGCTTCCGCCAGTACACCTTGCAAATCAAGGATCTGCGCACCGGCCAGACGCTGCCCTTTCGCGTCGAGCGCGCCACCAGCGCCGCCTGGGCCGCCGGCAATCGCACCCTCTTCTATACCGTCGAAGATGAGGTCACCAAGCGTTCCCATCGCCTCTATCGTCATACTCTCGGCGTCACCGAACCCGACCCGCTGCTCTACGAAGAAACCGACGAGCGCTTCCACCTCGACATCGACCGCACCCGCAGCGGAGGTTTTCTCCTTCTTACCATCGCCAGCCACACCACCAGCGAGGTCCGCTTTCTACGCGCGGACCAACCCACGGCAGATTTTCGCCCAATCGCGCAACGCCAGGACGAACACGAATATTACGTTGACCATCATCCCGGCTCGGCGAGTGCACCGTATGGCGGTATTTTCTACATCCGCACCAATTCCGGTGGCCGCACCTTTCGGCTGGTTGCTGCGCCGGTCGACCTTCCGCACCGCGATCTCTGGCGCGAATTCATCCCCAATCGCCCCGGCGTCATGCTGTCATCCGCGCAAGCTTTCTCCTCGCACCTGGCGCTCTACGAGCGCGAGAACGGCTTACCCTATCTCCGCATCCTGCCGCTCGACTCCAGCAGCAGTGCGAATCCGCTTTCTTCGTCCAAGCGTCTCGAATTTTCCGAGCCGGTCTACAACGCCTCGCTCGGCGCTAATCCCGAATTCGTGACCGATCATCTCCGCTTCCAGTACGAATCCTTCATCACCCCTCGCTCCGTTTTCGATTACGACTTGCGCTCCGGCCAGCAAATCCTGCGCAAGCAGCAACCGGTCCTCGGCGGCTACGATCCAGCGCAATATACAAGCGAGCGCCTGTTCGCCGGCGCACCCGACGGTACGAGCATTCCCCTTTCCGTCGTCTATCGCCGCTATACGCCTCGCGACTCCACCGCACCGCTCCTGCTCTACGGCTACGGCAGCTACGGCATCTCGATTCCCGTAAATTTCAGCTCCAACCGGCTCAGCTTGCTCGATCGCGGCGTCATCTACGCCATCGCCCACGTGCGCGGCGGCGGCGAACTGGGCAAGCCCTGGCACGACGCCGCCCGCATGCACAACAAGCGCAACACCTTCACCGACTTTATCGCCGCCGCCGAACGGCTCATCGCCGCGCGCTACACCTCCGCGAAAAAACTGGTCATCGAAGGCGGCAGCGCCGGGGGCCTGCTCATGGGCGCCGTTGCCAACCTGCGGCCCGACCTTTTCCGAATCGTGATCAGCCACGTGCCCTTCGTCGACGTGCTCAACACCATGCTGGACGCTTCGCTCCCCCTCACCGTCGGGGAATACGAAGAGTGGGGCAACCCCCAAGTCGCCGCCGACTATTTCTACATGAAAAGCTATTGCCCCTACACCAACCTCGAGCGCAAAGCCTATCCCACCATGCTGGTGAAAACGTCGCTGAACGACAGCCAGGTCATGTACTGGGAGCCCGCCAAATATGTAGCCAAGTTGCGCACGCTAAAAACGGACGCCAATCCCCTGCTGCTGAAAATCAACATGGGCGCCGGTCATGGCGGAGCCTCCGGCCGCTACGACTACCTCCGCGAAATCGCGCTAGACTACGCCTTCCTCCTGACCCAACTGGGAATCCACTCATGATCGGCCGCCACCTCTTCGCAGTAGCAGCGCAGCATGCTGCGCCAGTCGTGCCCGGCGCCAGTAGGGGCGCAGCACTGCTAGGCCCCATCTCGGCAAGATTCCTCATTCACGCAACGAATCCGTTTCCGCGACCCATTACTCTCCCATGACCGACCCCACCACACCTCTGATGCAGCAATACCACGCCATCAAATCGCGCTATCCGCACGCGTTGCTGCTTTTCCGTCTGGGCGATTTCTACGAACTTTTCTACGAAGACGCCATGCTGGCTTCCCGCGAACTGCAAATTACACTCACCTCCCGCAATCGCGAAAAAGGCCAGCCCATTCCCATGTGCGGCGTTCCCTATCACGCCGCCGACGGCTACGTCGCCAAACTCATCCGCGCCGGATTCAAAATCGCCATCTGCGACCAGATGGAGCAGCCCGGCCCCGGCAAGAAAATCGTCCGGCGCGAAGTGGTGCGGGTCATCACTCCCGGCACCGCCACCGACGTTGCCGTGCTGGACGCGCGCGAAAATAATTTTCTCGCCGCGGTGGCCAAGCACGCTTCCGGATCTCCGGTCGGCCTGGCCTACGTCGATCTTTCGACCGGCGAATTTCAGGCCACGGAGTTCTCGGGTGCCCAAGCCGACGAAGATCTGCGCGACGAATTGCAACTCCTCCATCCCCGGGAAACATTGCTCCCGCGCCCCCAGCAGCTCTTCGAAACCGCCAAGACTTCCCTGCTGGACGGCAACGGCGGCGTCGAATCGCGTCTGGAAGACTGGGTCTTTCAATACGATTACGCCGAGCGCGTCCTGCGCGAGCAATTCGGCGTCGCCGAGCTGACCGGCTTCGGCCTGGACGCTCATCCGCAAGCCATCGCCGCCGCCGGCGCCATCGTCCACTACCTCCGGGAAAACGCCACGCACCGGCCCAATGGCCACGAAGCTCCGCACCACGGCGCCCACGCCCACGGGAACGCCGTCTCATCGCTCGAAGCGCTCGGCCATCTCGACCTCGTGCGCTACTACCAGCAGCATGACGCGCTGGTGCTCGATCCCGTCTCGGTCCGCAATCTCGAACTGGTCCATCCCATCTTCACCGACGAAACTTCGCGAAGCGGGCCCACCACGCTGCTCTCCGCGCTGGACGCCACCGTTACCGGCATGGCCGCGCGCTTGCTGCGTTCCTGGATTCTCCGTCCGCTCATCGACCGCGACGCCATTGAAGCCCGCCTCGGCGCCGTGGCCCACCTGCTGCAGCAAACCGTGGTGCGCGGCGAAATCCGCAAAGAGCTGCGCGGCATTGTCGATCTTGAGCGCCTTACCAGCCGCATCACTCTCGGCCTGGCCACGCCTCGCGAACTGCTCGCGCTCGGCAAATCGCTTACCCAGGTTCCGGCCCTCAAGAATTTCGTACTGCCTCCGCCCGCCGGCGGCAGCGAGCTTCTCCGCCGGCTCTACGATGAGTTCGACGAGCTCGCTGACGTGCGCGAAATTCTCGAGGCCGCCATGGCCGACGAGCCGCCCGCCCTCTCCACCGATCCCGGCATCATCCGCAACGGCTTCCACGCCGAGCTCGACGAGTTGCGCAACCTCAGCCAGCACAGCAAACAGATCATCGCCTCCATGGAGGAGCGCGAACGCAAGCGCACCAACATCGCTTCGCTCAAAATTCGCTTCAATCACGTTTTCGGCTACTACATCGAGATCTCCAAACCCAATCTGCATCTCGCGCCCAATGACTACGAGCGCAAGCAGACCCTGGTCAACGCCGAGCGCTTCACTTCTCCGGAACTGAAGGAATACGAGCGCAAAATTCTCGCCGCCGACGAGCGCATCCTCGAAATCGAGCGCCAGCTTTTCTTCGACTTGCGCTCCAGCATCGCCGCCAAAGCTTCGCGCCTGCGCAAAACCGCCTGCGCCATTGCCCAGCTCGACGCGCTGGCCGCCTTCGCAAAACTTGCCGCCGACCGCGGCTACACCCGGCCCGAGTTCACTTCCAGCGGCGAGTTGCTCATCGTCGCCGGGCGCCATCCGGTCATCGAAGAGCTGCTCCGCCAGCGCGGCGAGCGCTTCGTCCCCAACGATTTATTCTTCGAGCCCGCCCGCCAGCAGCTTCTGCTCATCACTGGCCCCAACATGGGCGGCAAATCCACCTACCTCCGCCAAGCCGCCCTCATCGTCTTGATGGCCCAGATCGGCTGCTTCGTTCCCGCGCGCCAGGCCAAACTGCCCATCATCGACCGCATCTTCACCCGCATCGGCGCCAGCGACAATCTCGCGCGCGGCCGTTCCACCTTCCTCGTCGAAATGTCCGAGGTCGCCGCCATTCTCAATCACGCCACCCCCGCCAGCCTCGTTCTCCTTGATGAAGTCGGCCGCGGCACGGCCACTTTCGACGGCCTCTCCATCGCCTGGGCCGTAGTCGAGCACTTGCAAAAAC
This sequence comes from Candidatus Acidiferrum sp., assembly GCA_035309625.1. Lineage (GTDB taxonomy): Bacteria > Acidobacteriota > Terriglobia > Acidiferrales > UBA7541 > Acidiferrum. The sequence goes on along the minus strand of DATGEY010000003.1, from coordinate 5,932 downwards.
ACACCCGCGCGCGCACCCTCTTCGCCACGCATTATCACGAGTTGACCGAGCTGGCCGATCTTTTACCTGGCGTGCAAAATGTCCACGTCTCGGTGAAGGAAACGCCGAATGAAATCATCTTCCTCCGCCGCGTCGAACCGGGAAGCGCCGACAAAAGCTACGGTATCGAGGTAGCCCGTCTGGCCGGCCTTCCGCGCAGCGTAATCGAACGCGCCCGCGAAGTGCTAAAGCGCCACGAACAAAGCGAGCACCAACTAAGTGAAACGCTCACCCCCGGAGCCTTTGATCCCACCCACCCTCCGGTGAGCCAAGAAGTTCTGTTCACGCCATTAGACCGCGCGGTCCTGGAAAAACTTCGCGCCGCCGATCTCGATCAACTCAAGCCCCTCGATGCCCTGAATTTGTTGGCCGACCTAAAAAAGCAAATCTCCTGACCCTCCCGTGCGAATCTCCGCAAACTCCGCATCTCCGCGTTATCTTTTTCCCCGCCCCCGTTTTTTCTCCTCTGTGCTCTCCGTGCCCTCTGTGGTGAAATCTTCTTTCTAACGCACCATGCCCAAATCCCTCCTCGTCCTCGGCCTGATGTCCGGCACCTCCGCCGACGCCATCGACGTCGCCCTGGCCCGCATCGCCGGTACCGCACCAAACCTAAACGCCAAGCTCCTCCATCACACCTCTATCCATTTCCCGCCGCAGCTCCGAAAAGAAATCCTCCGCGTAGCCGAGCAGCAACCCCTCTCCGCCGGCCAACTCAGCCAATTAAATTTTCGCTTAGGGGAAACTTTCGCTGAAGCCGCGCTGACCGCCTGCCGTCATTTCCGTGTAGCGCCCAAGAACATCGCGCTAATCGGCTCGCACGGACAAACCATCTTCCATCAAGGCCATCCGGTCCCTTACCTCGGCCGCCCCACCGCCTCGACCCTGCAAATCGGCGAAGCCGCCATAATCGCCGCGCGCACCGGCATCACCACCATCGCCGACTTCCGTCCCGCCGATATGGCCCAAGCGGGCCAAGGCGCCCCGCTGGTGCCCTACGCTGACTACGTGCTCTACCGCCACCAAAAACTTGGTCGTGTCTCCTTAAATCTAGGCGGCATCGCCAACATCACCGTAATCCCCGCCAACGCGACGCCGTCCCAAGTCTTCGCCTTCGATACCGGCCCAGCCAACATGCTCATCGACGCCCTGGTCGAACATTTCACGAAAGGCCGCCGGCGCTTCGATAAAAACGCCCGCCTGGCCCAACAAGGCCGCAGTATTCCCGCTCTCCTGGACGAACTAATGCGCGACCCGTACCTGAAACTGGCCCCGCCCAAATCCACCGGCCGCGAATACTACGGCCGCACCTATCTCGAAAAACTCCTGCGCCTCGGCCGCCGCCACCGAGCCAAGCCCAACGACCTGATCCGCGCTGCAACCATCTTCACCGCCCTCTCCATAGTCGACGCCCTAAACCGCTTCGTGCTCCCCAAACACAAAATCCATCAGCTGATCGTCTCCGGCGGCGGCAGCAAAAATCCCCTGCTCCTGGCCCAACTGTCCGCCGCCCTGAATCAAGCACGGGCGCAACATGTTGCGCCCCAAACCCGCAAAATGTCAGCGATCGGCAAGATCGAGGTTTTGCCGTCCTCAGCATTCGGCATCCCCGAAGACGCCAAAGAATCCTTAGCGTTCGCTTTACTGGCCTACGAAACCTTCCACCATCGCCCCAGCAACCTGCCCTCCGCCACCGGTGCTCGCCGCCCCGCCATCCTTGGTAAAATTACCTATGCCCCTCCCCGTTGAACTCTTCCGCCGCTCCGTTCCCTCCGTGCCCTCTGTGGTGAATCCCCTTTCTCTCCCTCCGCGAACCTCACCGCCCTCTGCGTCTCTGCGTTATTTTTCCCCCGGCCTTTTCCTTACTTCCGTACTTTTTGGGGTCCTTATCTCTCTCTCCGGCTGCAACCCTTCCGTCCACGATCCCCACCCCCTCACCTTCTTAATCGAATCCAGCCCCGCCAACCTCGATCCCCGCTACGCCACCGACGCTCCCTCCCAACGTATCGACGGCCTGCTCTTCTCCTCGCTCCTCGAACGCGACGAGCAGATGAATCTCCACGGCGACCTGGCCGACTCCTGGTCCACTCCTGACCCCGTCACTTACGTCTTCCATCTGCGCCCCAACCTGCATTTCCACGACGGTCGCCCGCTCAGCTCCGCCGACGTGAAATCCACCTATGATTTCATCCTCAACCCTGCCAACCATTCGCCCAAGCGAGGCGCTTTCCGCATGGTCACCGCCATCGACGCCCCCGACCCCGCCACCGTCATCTTTCACCTGAACGCGCCCTTCGCCTCCTTCACCACCAGCCTGGTACGTCCAGCCACGGGCATCGTTCCCCGCGACGCCGCCGCCGACTTCTCCCGCCATCCCATCGGCTCCGGCCCCTTCCGCTTCGTCAGCCAATCCCAGGACGATGAAGTCGTCCTGGAGCGCAATCCCGAATATTTTCGCGGTGCCCCGCCATTGAGCCGCGTCCGCTTCCGCATCGTCCCCGACGCCATCGTCCGCGCCCTCGAACTTCGCAAAGGCTCCGCCGACCTCGAAATGAGTTCGCTCAATCCCGACATCATCCCCGCCCTCGCCAAACAGCCTGCGCTCGCCGTCACCGACCGCCCCGGCGTCAACCTCGCCTACCTCGGTTTCAATCTCGAAGATCCCCTTCTCGCCCGCCCCGCCCTCCGCCAAGCCTTGGCCCACGCCACCGATCGCGCTTCCCTGATCCGCTATCTCCTTCACGGACAAGCACAAATCGCCAACAGCGTCCTCCCTCCCAATCATTGGGCCTACGAACCCAACGTCACCCAATACGCCCTGGACCTCCCGCGCGCCGAAGGACTTCTGGACGCCGCCGGCTTTCCCCGCCAAGCCAACGGCATCCGCCTGCGCCTGACCCTGAAAGTCTCCACCGAAGAGCAATCCCGCCTCATCGGCGCGGCCCTCCAGGACCAATGGCGTCGCGCAGGCATCGACCTCGAACTCCGCCCGCTGGAAGTGGCCACGCTCTTCTCCGACGTCGCCAAGGGCAATTTTCAGCTCACCTATCTCCGCTGGGTGGGTGCCAATAACGACCCTGATTTCTTCGAGTTCGCCTTCGGGAGCCACCGCTTCCCGCCCGATGGCGCCAACCGCGGACACTATCGCAACCCGCGCATCGACGCGCTAACCGGCCAAATCCGGACCGAAATGGATCAGGAGAAAAGGAAGGCCCTCTGCAGCGAAGTCCAGAAGATCCTGGCGACGGACCTGCCGTACCTGCCGATGTGGTTTACCGACGTAGTCTCCGTCCACCGCCGCAGCCTCGGCGACCTGGCCCTCTCGCCCACCGCCGACTTCGACTTCCTGGCCCGCCTGCCCGCCCCCACAATGGCCGCCGCAACCCATTGATTCCACAACAAATATAAACTGATTGACAATTCAGTACGAAGTGGTATACTCACTCTCGTAAACAATTACGTCCAATCTTTCGGTAGGACAGCCACTTTGGCTGTCTGCCATAAGCCGCCACAAACAGTAGCTAAGTCCTTTAGAATGCGCAGTTCCATCCGAATGCCCCTGTAACTCCTTTAGAATACGCAGTTATGGAAAACCCGGGGGGAGGGGGGTGGGGCTACCGCAAAACTTTTTCAATCTCCGCAACCGGAATCGCGCCCTCGCGCAGCACCTTCCATTCCTCGCCGCGCAGTTCAATGATCGTGGAAGGCAGCGCCGCCCCTGTGTCTCCTCCATCCAGAACCAGCGGCAAGCGTGTTCCCAATTGCTTCATCACCTGGTCCGCGCTCGAGCAGGAAGGAAATCCTGATACATTGGCGCTGGTCCCGGTGATCGGCCCTGCAAACTCGTCGATCAACTGTTCCACTACCGGACTTTTTGGCCAGCGCAGCGCCACCTTGCCGGTGTTGGCGGTAACCTTCAGCGGCACGCGGTTCGATCCATCCATCACCAGCGTCAATCCCCCCGGCCAGAACGCTTCCGCCAGCAGCAAGAACTTCTCCGGCGACCGCGTCAATCCCGCCGGCTCCTGGTGGCGGTCGCGGAACAGCATCAGCGCCTGCTCCAGCGAATTCACCAGAATCGGCAGCGCCCGCGTCTCCGGGCGGCCCTTCACTCGATAAATTTCATCAACCGCCGCTAAATTGAAGGGGTCGGCCGCCAGTCCGTAGAACGTATCGGTGGGAATTCCCACCACGCAGCCACGCGTCAGGAAATGCGCCGCGTAGCGCAGCGCGTCCGCTTCTGGCGCCTGCGCGTTGATGCGCAACAATTCTGCCGGCAATGTTTGGCCTCGAGGCGAAGGAGCAACGCGAACTGTGGGCCAGCCCGTTTTGCTACATCGCGCGAGAACGGACGCGCGATGTATCCTGGTTGCCCGTGATTGAGCAGCGCCATAGGCGCGCCGCCATTCCGCTGGACGCTACCACACCCCCGCAACCCCACGCAATAACGCTCTGCTCTCGCCGAAGATGCCGGCCGCCTGCATTCGCATTATTTGCAAAACGGATTTTGTTCACGCATGATTACTGGCTTGTTCGGTGTACACCGGCGGCGCATTGCACGGACTGCGCCACACCCGGCGGCGAGGTCCGCCCGGCAGGGTGTTGCCCTTGCGGTGCGGCCGCAGGGCCAAGTGAGATCGAAGTTCAACAAGGAGTGGAATGGAAAAACCAGTGAAGATTGCGCCGCCCAAAGGCAAATTGGGCGTGCTGCTACCAGGCATGGGTGCGGTCAGCACCACATTCATGGCCGGCGTCGAGTTGGTACGAAAAGGCAAGGCCCAGCCGGTTGGCTCGCTGACCCAGTTGGGAACCATCCGCCTGGGCAAGCGCACCGACGGGCGCTCACCGCAGATTAAAGAGTTTGCTCCCCTGACCGACCTGGAAGATTTGGTGTTCGGCAGTTGGGACATTTTCAAAGACAATGCCTATCAGGCAGCCAGCAAGGCCGGCGTATTGAACGACAAGGATCTGGAGAAGGTGAAGCCTTTCCTATCCACGATTTCGCCGATGAAAGCGGCCTTCGACCGGGAGTACGTCAAGAGGCTAGACGGCACGCACGTCAAGAAAGGCAAGACCAAGTACGACCTGGCGTTGCAAATCAAGGACGATATCGAGACTTTTCGCAAAGCCAAGCGAGTATCTCGCCTGGTAACTTGCTGGTGCGGATCGACGGAGGTGTTCATCAAGCCGGAGGAAGTACATTCCACTCCCGCGAAATTTGTAGAAGCGATGAAGACCAATCATCCGGCCATTGCACCGTCCATGCTGTACGCCTGGGCCGCGGTGACCAGCGGGGTGCCTTTCGCCAACGGCGCGCCCAATCTGACCGTGGACATTCCCGCCATCCAGCAGCTCGCGCAGGAACACAACGTGGCCATTTGCGGCAAAGACTTCAAGACCGGCCAAACCATGATGAAGACCGTCCTGGCGCCCGCATTCAAGGCGCGCATGCTGGGCGTGGACGGCTGGTACTCCACCAATATTCTGGGAAACCGCGATGGCGAGGTACTGGACGATCCCGGCTCGTTCAAGACCAAGGAAGAATCGAAATTGGGCGCGCTCGAGTTTATTTTGCAGCCGCAGCTGTATCCCATGCTGTACAGCAAGATCTATCACAAGGTGCGCATCAACTATTATCCGCCGCGCGGCGATAACAAGGAGGGCTGGGACAACATCGACATTTTCGGGTGGCTCAACTATCCGATGCAGATCAAGGTGGACTTCCTGTGCCGGGATTCGATTCTGGCGGCGCCCATCGTCCTGGACCTGGTTTTGTTCCTGGATTTGGCACAACGCGCCGGAATGCGCGGCATCCAGGAATGGCTCAGCTTTTACTTCAAGTCGCCCATGACCGCGCCCACCTTGTACCCCGAGCACGACTTGTTCATTCAATTGA
>DATGEY010000002.1:0-65496 GCA_035309625.1 Candidatus Acidiferrum sp. | reverse complement strand
GCTGGTGAGCTTTATGGACTACGATCTCGGCTACATCGATCTCGAGGAAAGGACTCTGCAGCCTTTAGCAAACCCCTTCGGCCCAAGGGTGTAAACTATGTCTTCGGAACGTTCTGTAAAGGATCTCTCCGGACTGTACATTGTGAGTTATGGAGCGGGCGATGGGAATCGAACCCACGTCCGAAGCTTGGGAAGCTTCTATACTGCCATTGTACGACGCCCGCTCAATCGGCCTTACTTCTCGATTATACAATAATCTCGCCACAAAAGTTTGCGACCAAATTTAAACCCGCCACCGTGCGCGCCGCTGACGAAGACTTCTCTCACTTCACTTCGCGGGAACGTGGCGCACCGGCGCTGCTTTCGATCCCGGTCCGGGTTCCGGCACCGGTTTGGGCATCTCTTCGGCCTTGAATCGCGGCACCATGGAATCGGCCATGGCCAACGCATACACCGCTGACGCAATCTCCACCGCTCCCTCTCTTACGTCTTCTTCATAGATGCGCTCGTAAGTGTCCAGATTTGTGTGATGTGTGAAGGAGCCATAATCAAACACATCTTGGGCCAAACCAATTCCCGGCAATCCAGCATTGTTAAAGGAGGTGCTGTCCGTTCCGCCGGTCCTGCGGCTGTCGCTTTTGATAGCGCCCATGAATCCCCAATCCGCGAACGGCATCATCGCCGCGCGCACCATGTCCGCCGCTCCCGCGGGCCCAAACACTCCCGCGCCGCGCGGCTTCCCGGTCCCTGAATCGATATTGAAATATGCATCCAATTTCGCGTACTCCGGCTTGGGACTTTCAAAACTCCCAAAATGTTGCTGGACGTACGCCAGCGAACCCAACAATCCTTCTTCTTCCCCGCTCCACAGCGCAATCCGTATCGTCCGCCGCGGTTTCACGTGCAGCGCCGCCAAAATCCGCACCGCCTCCAGCATCATCGACGAGCCGATGCCGTTGTCGGTAGCGCCCGTCGCATCATGCCAGGAGTCGTAGTGCCCGCCCAGCATCACGATTTCGTCTTTCTTATCCGCGCCGGGAATTTCTCCAATCGCGTTGTAAGCGGTGGTTCCCTCCGGATACTCCTTGTTCTGAATATTGACGCGCAGCGTCACCCCCGTCCCGTCGTCCAGAAACCGCGAAATCCGGCCATAGTCTTCATTACGCATGACCAGCGTAGGCACCGCCCGCGTCCAGTCGTACGTTCCGTTTTGCTGCGCGATGATGATTCCGTGCGCCCGTCCCGCATCGTTGATGCGCACCAGCGCTCCGTTGTCCACCAGGAACTGGTCCACCTGCCGCGAAACTTCCAGTCGCGTCAACTGTCCTTCCGGCAGCTTGGGCTGCTCCGGAAAGCGAAACGGCTTCGGGTTCTTCTCATCGAATCGCGACTTCCATTCGTCTTCCGGGCGACGCATCGCCGCGGGATTCATGTCCTCCGCGACCGTCACGTGCCGGCCCACCAATACGATCGCGCCGCGCACTTTGTCTTTCACCGAGTTCAAGTACGCGTCCAGTTCCGCCTGGGTCGGCTGCTTGGGTTCCGCCGGCTTGGCTTTTTCCGGCATCGGCGGTGCCGCCCATTTCGGTTCCGGCGGTGGTGGGGGTCCTCCAAAAAAATTAAACCCTCCACCGTTTGGCAGCGTCATGCCCGGCGGATCCAGCAGCACCACTTGCGCCTTCACTTCTCCCTTGGTGCTCGGCGTCCAAGCCAGCGGCTTCACCATCAGTTGTCCGTGGAAGGGACTAACCGCTTCCGCCGAGAGCTCCACGTTTTCCCAGCCCGGCACCGGAGCCGCCGCGCTCGGCGGCTGGAAAGTCCAGGGCTCCAGGTGCGCATTCATCAATCCCCAGGAAGTCATGGTCTGCACCGCCCAATCGTCGGCCGCCTTCAGATTCGGGGTGCCCGTCACGCGCGGGCCATACACGTCGGCCACCTCATGGATGATCCACATGATCTTGGAATTATTCGTCTCTTCCGCGCGAATCTGCGCATACATCGCGGAAAGTCCCGGAGCTTGCGCCGGCAGTGGCATCGCCGCCACCAATAAACAGCACAACATCCATCCAACCAGTTTCGTCACTGTCCCTCCCCGAAATTTTTCGGACATTACAATTCTCATCGCTCGGGCCGCAGTAATATACGCCCCGGCATCGGCCGAGGCAATTACCGCAGGGTGTGGCTCCCAGGTCTGCGGATGCGAGGGTTGCGATCGTTGTAGTTGGTTACCATCGCACCATCGTCACCCACGTTTTTAGCGTCCGCCGAAGTCTGCCATATCTGTGGCAGAAGTCCGGCGTATCATAACTAAGCACCCCGGAGGAACTTACCGCTTATGTCCGCAGCCGCGCCCGCCTTACCTCCGACACGCCCGCCGGGACCGCGCGGACTGCCGGTAGTCGGTACTTCTTTCATGGCCAGCCGCGATTCCACGCGGACCCTGTTGCGCTGGGCTCGCGACTACGGCGATATCGTTTACTACCACTTTTTCGATTTCCAGGTTTATGTGCTGTTTCATCCGCAACATGTCGAGCAGGTCTTGCTGGGCAAAACTGGAAACTTCGTCAAGGGCATGACCTCGCGCGCCAATCCGGAGCTCTTCGGCAACGGCCTGCTGACCAGCGACGGCGATTTCTGGCGGCGCCGGAGAAAATTGAGCAATCCCGCCTTTCACCGGGAAAGCCTGCTCCGCTACTCCGAAATTACCATCGAGGAAGCGTCACGCATGTTAGCCCGATGGAAGAACGGAGAAACCCGCAACGTTCACAACGACATGATGAACGTCACCCTGCGCATCGTGCTGCGCTCGCTCTTCGGCAGCGAGCTGGGTGAGAGCATGCGTGTAATCGAACCGGCGCTGGAAGCCATCATGCGCAGCTCTTCCGGCTTTCATTCCATCGCCTTTTATCTGGGCCTGCCCACCGCCACGCGCGCCCGGCACTATCGCGCGGTGGCGGAAATCGATCGCGTGGTTTACGCCTTGATTGCCCGTGGGCGCGAAAAACTTAAGGATGGCGAAGTGGGTGCCAAGGACCTTCTGACCCTGCTGCTGACCGCGCGCGATGACGACGGCAATTCCATGAGCGACAAGCAGCTCCGCGACGAGGTCATCACCCTGCTGCTCGCCGGGCATGAAACTACTGCGCTCAACTTATCGTGGACCTGGTATTTGCTCACCCAGCATCCGGAAGTAGAAGCGAAACTGCTCGCCGAATTGGACACCGTGCTCGGCGGCCGCATGCCGTGCGCCGACGATCTTCCCAGCTTGCAGTACACCGATCGCGTAATTCGCGAGTCCTTGCGCTTGTACCCGCCCGCCTGGCGCATTTTTCGCCGCACGCTCGACCCTTTGCAGGTCGGCGATTATCTTTTGCCCGCGGGAGCCAATATCGTGATGAGCCAGTGGGTCACCCAGCGCGACCCCCGCTGGTTCAGCGAGCCGGATCGCTTTGCTCCCGACCGCTGGCTGGAACCCTCGGCCGCCAAACTGCCTCGCTTCGCCTTCTTCCCTTTTGGAGGTGGCCCACGCGTCTGCATCGGCGCCGGCTTCGCCATGATGGAAGCCACCCTGTTGCTCGCGGCCATCGCTCAGCGTTACCGCATGCGCCTGGCGCCCGACCAGCGCATCGAGCCGCTGGCCAGCATCACGCTGCGCCCCAAAAATGGAATTCAAGTCCTATTGGAACAGCGACTGCCCAGGTCAGCCGCTCCGCCGGACTTGCCGGCGAAAGGTGCGCCAGCCGGGGCCGCGCCCGCCTGAAAATCGCCTCTGCGCGCGCCGGTACCCAGCCGGCCTAAAAATCGAAAAGAATTTTCTTAAGGTAAACGAAAAGAATAAAACTCGATACCACCATGGCAAATAGCAGGTTCCAGAAAATCACCCGCGATTCCTCCGCCGAAGAAAGGCGGACCCTTGAAGAAATTGGCGTGAGCAGTGTTCTCATGGTTTTCAGTGGAGGCGCCGGCGGTTCATTGCCGGTTCGATTTTCGCAAGCGAAGGAATGAAGGACCAATCCGGCGCCGTCTCATTCACTCTACGCAAGTTCGCGAAGGCGACAATCGGGTGAACACCCGCATTTCGCAACGGGCAAGCACCCCACGCCCGCCCGCACGTCCCTGTATAAAAAGGGCCGATTTATCAAGTATGTAAAGCACAGTAATGTTAGCCAATTCTGAGGATGGCTACCAGAAGCCGCCGATTCACAGGTTGTTTCTGCGATGTCACCATAACAGTCGAGATGCCTCGCTGGGTTGTTACATGCTCGAGTTGCCACCGCGAATTCACCCACTCCCTGGTGCGAGAGATCACTCACGGGAGCGGAGGCCGCGACGTATTCGCCTCTCCTCCCAAACCGCCTATCCCGGAGGGGGGATCGCGTTTGAATTGCCCCCACTGCGGCAGCGGTCAGTCTTACCAAATGTTTGATCTACGGTACCGTCCGGAATAATTCTGGGGATTCGTCCGCCCTCGAATCGCTCAGGCCCGGCCGCATGGCGGCCGCTTTACTCCCTGGCTCGCTGCAAGGCAGAGAGCATGGCCAGCGCGTCGGTCATGCGGCGCCGCTCGTCTTCGGCGGCGCTGGCATTTTGCTCTATGGCGGCAAGGGCCCGCTTGATTTTAGCTTTTTGCTTGACCGGGTCGGTCTCTAGCAGTGCGGCCAGGTAGATCTCGGTCCATCCCCCGACCGGCTCCCAAATAGCCGCCCGGCAACCGTCGCCCAACACAAAGGCGCGGTAACGGATGGGCAGCGGCGTGCGGTCACTGCGCTGCAGAACATATTCGCCATCGAGGGTGCCGTTCTGTAAATATTTCCCGAACAGGATGGGAACGGCACCGACGTCATAGCTGATGTCTTCAATTTTCTTGCTGAGCATTTCCTCGCGGGAGTAGCCGAGCAATTCGCGGACTCCGTCGCTGCAATCCACGTAGCGCCGGGACGCATCCACAAACACAACGTACTTAGCTTCCTTCAGCTCCGGATGGGCATGAGCTAGCATAAATTGGAATCCTGACGGAACTTTGTGTGTCGGCCGCCACCCAATATATCCAGGGGCGCAGCACGCCGCAACGCCGTGCGCGCCTAAGACAACTCTTAAACAAGCTTCCGGACTTAGGTAATCCACAGCCGGTTGCCCCTGCTCAGGAAAGAAGGAGCCGACGGCGTCTCACGGGACAAGCATTAATTGGGAAAGAAAGTTTGGTTATGCGCGATAGCGTCCACGGCTTTGAGCAGCCGGCCAATGCCTTCGCTTTTTGCCACATAACCCCGCGCCCCGGATGATTTGGCCACATTCACCATGGTGGCGCTCTCATGCATGGACAGCAGCAATATTCCGACGCCCGGAAGCTGCTTGCTGATTTCGCGCGCCGCGCTGAGTCCGTCCAGTACCGGCATGGTGATATCCAGAATCACGAGGTCCGGACGCAGTTCGCGGCATTTCGCCAGCGCTTCCCGTCCGTTCGAAGCTTCACCGCACACTTCGATCTCATGTGTCTCTAGGACGGTGCGCACACCGGCCCGCAACGCTTCGTGATCGTCGACGATCAATACTCTCAAATTGGACTTCGATTCTTTCGGCCCGACCGGTGAGGCCACACGCTTTCGCCTGAGTAGACTACCGAACGATGTCCCCTCAAACAATCGGGTTTTTACCCTACAGCGGAAGCCGTAAGTTGGGTAAGGCTCTCTGGTATCCCAGATGTGTGTACGCCTTGCTTCGGTGGCGCCATGCCAAGCGCCCGCGGTACACTCGGCGGTTCAAACCGATGTGTAAGTCGCATGCCCATGCTACGGTCGAAACGGCGGCGCCGGGAGGAACTTTGCTGGAGGCGGTCAAGACTACCATTCTGGTGATTAGCGCGCTCTTCCCCATCGTGAATCCGCTCGGCGGTAGCCCCATATTCCTGGCCTTGACCCGCGATTATTCCAGGCCGGCACGAAGGATGCTGGCCCAGCGCATTGCCATGAACTGCTTTATTTTACTGATCGCTTCCTTTTTCACCGGAACGCACGTACTTGCTTTTTTCGGGATTTCCCTGCCGGTGGTGCAGGTGGGAGGCGGCTTGATCGTGATTTCCACGGGATGGTCGCTGCTGAAGCAGAAAGAGGAGGACGACCGCGGTGCGGCGCATCGGGAAATGGATCCGCAGGACATTTTCCGGCATGCCTTTTATCCCATGACCCTGCCGCTGACGGTGGGACCCGGATCGATCTCCGTGGCCATTACGCTGGGCGCGAACGCGGCGCGCAGTTTGCCGCAGCATCTGCTGACCACCGTAGGAGCACTCATCGGCTCGGCCATCATCGCTGTCAGCGTATTTCTATGTTATGGATTCGCAGACCGGCTGGCCAGATTGTTGGGCGCCACCGGGATGAGCGTGATTATGCGGCTGTCGTCTTTTTTGCTGGTGTGCATCGGCGTGCAAATTTTGTGGAATGGAGCTAGCGTATTGTTGGCGTCACTGGGGAAGTGACCCGGAAATTCCGCCGCCACAAATTCACAATTGTCATTCCGACGGAGCGATCCGGCTTTTTCCCGCGCTTTGTTTTTTGGGTAGTAGACCGCGGACAGGAATCAGCTTAGCTCGCGAGCGTAAACGAAACTTAGCTTCGGACTACCCCCGCGATCGGGCTGGAGGCCGCGGCGTACAGGCGCTTTTGCATTCGCCCAGCCAGGTAGGCTTTGCGGCCGGCGGAGGTAGCTTCGCGCATGGCTTCTGCCATCAAAACGGCGTCTTGCGCTTCAGCGATGGCGGTGTTCATCAGGATGCCGTCGGCGCCCAGCTCCATGGCTTCAGCGGCGTCGGAGGCGGTGCCCACTCCGGCGTCGACGATGAGTGGGACTTCCGTGATGCGCTCGCGGAGAATGCGCAGATTGGAAGCGTTCTGGATGCCCAACCCAGACCCGATGGGCGCGGCCAGCGGCATCACCGCGGCTGCGCCGGCGTCGATCAGCTTGCGCGCCGCGATCAAATCATCATTGGTATACGGCAGAACGACGAATCCTTCTTTGACCAGCACGCGGGTAGCTTCAATAAGCTGCCCGGTGTCCGGAAACAAAGTTTGCTGGTCGCCGATCACTTCCAGCTTGACCCAGTTCGAGAGGCCGACTTCGCGGGCCAACCGCGCGGTGCGAATGGCCTCATCGGCGGTGTAGCAGCCCGCCGTGTTGGGCAAGATAAAGATTCTTTCGCGGTCGATGAAATCCAGCAGCGATTCCTTCGAGCGGTCCGTAAGGTTCACGCGACGCACCGCCACAGTCACCATGTCCGCGCCAGAAGCGGCATGCGCCCGAGCCATCTCCGGGAAGCTCCGATATTTCCCGGTGCCTACGATCAGGCGGGATTGGAAGGCGCGTCCGGCGATTACCAGTGAGTCGATCATTTCGTCCTCGCATTTATTTTAGTCCTTGCGGGCACTGCGGACAAAGCGAAGAAAACCTTCAGTTCGGGAGCACCGGGTGTGGTGGAGCTCCCTGAGAAAGGCGAGGAATTTACAATTTTGCGGGTTGGGCGATGTGAGGCCGGTGTACACTCGCGGGACTCGCATTTCCATTTGGTGGAGGGGTTTTGTGATGCGGATTAAGACCTTGTTATTAGCCGTGGCGGTTGCGGCGGCGGCAAATGTTGCTCGCGCGCAAAGCAAAGACGTGGACATCCCGTACCAGAAATTTGTGATGGATAACGGGCTCACCTTGATTGTGCACGAAGACCACAAGGCGCCGATTGTGGCCATCAATACCTGGTATCACGTGGGGTCGAAGAACGAGAAGCTGGGCAAGACGGGCTTCGCGCACTTGTTCGAGCACCTGATGTTTGGCGGCAGCGAGCATGCCAAGGGCAGCTACATCGAGGCCATGGAGCGCATCGGCGCCACGGATCTAAACGGCACCACCAACAATGACCGCACCAACTATTTCGAGGATGTGCCGACCTCCGCGGTGGATTTCACCCTGTGGATGGAATCGGACCGCATGGGCTTTCTGACCCTGGACCAGAAGACGCTCGATTTGCAGCGCGGCGTGGTGCAGAACGAAAAACGCCAGGGCGAGAACCAGCCGTACGCCGTATCGCGGCAACTGATTACACAGAATACTTATCCGGCGGGGCATCCCTATTCCTGGACGGTGATCGGGGACATGGGGGACTTGAACGCGGCGGCCATGGACGATGTGAAGGAATGGTTCAAGACCTATTACGGGCCGTCGAACGTGGTGATTGTGATGGCCGGCGATATCGACGCCAAGACCGCCAAGGAAAAAGTGGAGAAATATTTCGGCAGCATTCCGGCGGGACCTCCCGTGGCGCATCAGGAAATCTGGGTGGCCAAGATGACCGGAACGCACCGCCAGGTAGTGCAAGATCGCGTGCCGCAAGCAAGGCTTTATAAGGTGTGGAACATTCCGGAATATGGCAGCGCGGACAGCGTCTACCTGGATTTGGTGAGCGACATATTGTCCACCGGAAAAAGTTCGCGGCTGTACAAGCGACTGATTTACGACGATCAGATTGCCACCGGCGCGGAAGCCTTTGTGGACTTACACGAGATTGCCGGGCAATTCCGGATACAGGCTACCGCGCGGCCGGGCCAGGGCTTGGAGCAAGTGGAGAAAGAAGTGGATGAAGAGATGGCGCGCTTTCTGAAGGATGGCCCGACGGCGGAAGAGTTGCAGCGCGTGAAGACGGGATACCAAGCGGAATTTATTCGTGGGATCGAGCGCATCGGCGGATTCGGCGGAAAATCGGACCGCCTGGCGCAGAGCGAAGTGTTCCGCGGCAGTCCGGACGCGTACAAGAATTCCCTGAAGCTGGCGCGCGAGGCGACCGCGGAGGACTTGAAGGCGGCCGCGAATCGCTGGTTAGGCGATGGCGTTTATATTCTCGAGGTGCTTCCCTTCCCGCAATACAAGACCACGGCGGCGGGCGCAAACCGCTCCAAGGCGCCGGAGATTGGCACGCCACCCACGCTCAAACTGCCGAAACTGCAGCGCGCGACGCTCTCCAACGGACTGAAGGTAGTGCTGGCGGAGCGGCATGAGGTGCCGCTGGTAAGTTTGTGGATGGCCAGCGATGCGGGCTATGCGGCGGACGAATTTGCCGCGCCGGGAACGGCGAGCATGACCATGGCGCTGCTCACCGGCGGCACCAAGACCCGGAATGCGCTGGAGATCAGCGATCAACTTCAGCTCTTGGGGGCGGAGCTGCGCGCCAACTCGAACCTGGATATGTCCACCGTGCGATTGTCGGCGCTGAAGTCCAAGCTCGATCCTTCGCTGGATTTGTTTGCCGACGTGATTCTGAATCCTTCGTTTCCGGAGGCGGATTTCAAACGCCAGCAGAAGCTGCAGTTGGCCGGAATCGAACGCGAGAAAAATACGCCGGTGCAGATGGCGCTGCGCGTGTTCCCCGAATTGTTATACGGGCCGAAGCACGCCTACGGGAATCCGCTCACCGGGTCGGGGACTTCGGAGAGCGTCGCTAAGATGACGCGGGAAGATTTAGCCAAATTCCATGATGTATGGATTCGGCCCAACGATTCGACGCTGATCGTGGTGGGTGACACTACGCTGCCGGAAATAACGCCGAAGCTGGAGAAATTATTCGCCGGGTGGAAAGCCGGGAAAGTTCCCACCAAGAATATCGGGACAGTACAACAGGCGCCCAGGTCCGTGGTCTACCTGGTGGACAAGCCGGGCGCGTTGCAGTCCGTGATTATCGCGGGCCACGTCGCGCCGCCCACCAACAATCCGAAGGAGATCGCCATCGAGGCGATGAACGATGGCCTGGGCGGAAACTTTGCGGCGCGGCTGAATATGAATTTGCGCGAGGACAAGCACTGGTCGTACGGGGCGCAGAGCCTCTTGTGGCCGGCGCGAGGACAGCGGCCGTTCATCGCTTTCGCACCGGTGCAGACGGATAAGACCAAGGAATCGATGGCGGAGATGAACAAGGAATTTCGCGGGCTCCTGGGGGACAAGCCGCTGACCTCGGAAGAACTCGAGAGGATTCAGGCCAATGAGACGTTGCGTTTGCCGGGATCGCGGGAAACCATTGACGAGGTGGGCCAATCGATTGCCGACCTGATTCATTTTGGTTTGCCCGACGATTATTACGAAACGTTTGCCGCGAAAGTGCGCGCGCTGAAAACCAGCGACCTGAACGACGCGGCGAAGGCGGTGGTGCATCCCGGCAACATGATCTGGGTAGTGGTCGGCGACCGCGCGAAAATCGAGAGCGGGATCAAGGAATTGAATCTCGGCGAAGTGCGCGCTATGGACGCCGACGGCAAAGTGCTCAGCGGCGATTAGCCCGGCGCGATCTCTCCTTGGGCCAAAATGTTTGCCAAGCGGACGAACTGGAACCTGGCCGCAAACCGATTGAGCGAGGCGCTGGCGCGGCATCGCGCCAGCGGCAAGCCGCTGTATGATCTGACCGCTTCCAACCCCACCGAGTGCGGGTTCGCGTACGACAAAGAAGTAATCCTTGCGGCGCTGCGGAATCCAGCGGCGCTCCGCTACGAACCAAATCCCCAGGGCTTGGAGAGTGCACGACTGGCCGTGACGGAATATTATTCCGCTCGAAGCGTTACCGTTTCCGCGCACGACATGGTGCTGACCGCCAGCACCAGTGAGGCCTACTCTTTCGTCTTTCGCCTGCTGTGCGATCCCGGCGATGAGTTGCTGATTCCCGCGCCCAGCTATCCCCTCTTCGGATTTCTCGCCGATGTCCTAGACGTCAAGCTGGTGCGCTATCCGCTGCTATACGACCACGGCTGGCAAATCGATTTCCATAGCTTAGAGCAAGCGATTACCTTGCGGACACGCGGGGTTATCGTGGTCAACCCGAACAATCCCACCGGACATTTTGTCAAGCCGAAGCAGTTGGCGAAGTTGAATGCGCTTTGTGTGGCGGGCGAATTGGCACTGATCGCGGACGAAGTGTTTCTCGATTTTGCGCTGGGCGATGCAACGCCGGTCACATGCGCGGGCAATCCGGTCGCGCTTACGTTTGCGATGAGCGGGCTCTCGAAAATTGCGGGATTGCCGCAGATGAAAATGGCCTGGCTGATTGCCAGCGGGCCCGCAGAGTTAAAGCGGTGTGCGTTGGAGAAGCTGGAGGTTATTGCCGATACGTATCTTTCGCCCAATGCGCCGGTGCAACTGGCCGCGCCAACTTTACTGGAACTACGGCGCGTGTTTCAGAAGCAACTGAAGGCGCGGGTGCGCCGGAACCTCGCTGAGCTTGACCGGCAGTTGGCGCAGCAGCAGGCATGCACGCGTCTGGACCTGGAAGGTGGGTGGTATGCGACCCTGCGCGTGCCGGCAGTGCAGAGCGACGAGGATCTGGCGGTCACTTTGTTGGAAACAAAAGGTGTGTACGTTCACCCCGGACATTTCTTCGATTTTCGCGGTGAAGGATTTTTGGTTTTTAGCTTGATTGCGGGTGAGGAGGAATTTGACGAGGGCATCCGGCGGCTGTTGGCGGCAGTCTGAAAGAGGAACAGTAGGATTTAACGCGGAGGGCGTTAAGGCGGCGCAGAGAACACAGAGAAGATCATGCTGACAGCAAAGTGGCTGCCCTACTGAGAGCGCGGCGTGGACGCGGAGAGCTGCTCGTAATTGTCGGCGTAGAGCTTGTCGATTACCTCGCGGTAATTGTTCTCTACTACGCGGCGCTTCAGCTTCAGGGTGAAGGTGAGGTTGCCATTGTCGAAGGTGAAATCGTCGGGGAGCAGGGCGAAACGCTTGATGGTTTCCCATTGCGCGACGTTGCTGGTGAGGCGCTTCACTTCCGATTCGATCAGCGCACGGACAGCGGGATGTTCGGCAATTTCCTTATGCGAGGAAAGGCGCAGGCCTTGTTCCTGGAGCTTGCCGGAGACGGTGGTGGCATTGGGCACGATCAGCGCGACCACGAAGCGGCGTTGGTCGCCGACAATCATGGCGTTGATGATGTAGGGGCTGGTTTTCAGGGCGTTTTCGATGGGCTGGGGGGCGACGAATTTTCCGCCGGCGGTCTTGATCAAATCTTTTTTGCGATCGGTGATGAAGAGATAGTTGTCGGAATCGAGATAGCCGATATCGCCGGTGTGAAACCAGCCTTCTTCGTCGATCACTTCGCGGGTGGCGTCGGTGCTCTTGTAATAGCCCTGCATCACGCAGGGACCCTTGGCGAGAATCTCGCCGTCTTGCGCGATACGGATCAGAACGTTGGGAATGGGACGCCCGGAGCTGCCGCTGCGATTTTGCGGATAGTTAGAGGTGAGAATGGGCGACGTTTCGGTGAGGCCGTAGCCCTGATAAATGGGAATGCCAACGGACCAGAAGAAATCCGCCAGATCCTTGGAAAGCGGAGCGCCTCCGGAGAACACTATGCGCAGCTTTCCGCCGGTACCGACGCGAATTTTTTTGTAGACGAGTGTATCGGCCAAGGACCACTGCGCCTTCAGCAGCGGGCTGGCACGTTTTCCGCCGGCGCGCCAGGGAGCGGCGCGCCGGGCAACGTCGATGGCCCAATCGAAGAGTTTACGCTTGACTCCGGTGGCTTTACTTCCCTGCTCCATCAGCCTGGAGTAGATTTTTTCGAAGAAGCGCGGAACGGCGGCGATAACGGTGGGGCGAATTTCGAGCAAGGCCTGCGGGACCAAATCTATGGCTTCGACATACGCGATGGTGACGCCGTTGAAGAGGTAGATGTAATCGAGCATGCGGCCATAAACGTGGGCCAGCGGCAGAAACGACAGCGCGGTGTCCGTGGCGGCGTTGAAGTCGAACGTAGCGCAGGAATCGGTGACGTTGGAGGACATGTTGGTGTGGGTGAGCATCACGCCCTTGGGCTCGCCGGTGGTGCCGGAAGTGTAGATGATGGTGCAGAGCTGGCCGGGGAGCACTTGCGCAGCGCGCATGCGGTAGGCGGCAACCTCGGCGCCGGCGGCGGAAGCGATCAGCGTATCGTAGCGCAGGCAATCGGCGGGGATTTCGGAGCCGGCATCGGCGACGATGACATGCTCGAGTTCGGGCAATTGGGCGCGGCAGGGCAAAAACCTTTTCAGTTGCTCCTCGCCGGCCACGAAAATTACGCGCGCGCCGGAATGCTTGAGGATGAAGGTGAGGCGCTCGGGCGATTCGTTGAAGTACACGGGGACGGTGACGCCGCCGGACCCGCTGATGGCAAAATCGGCGGCGTGCCACTCCGGGCGGTTGGCGGCGAAGAGTGCAACGCGATCGCCCGGCTTCACACCCAGTTCGACCAGGGCCAGGGAGAGGCCGGCGACGCGACGCAGCAGCTCCGCGGAGGCGATGGATTCCCAGGTGCTGTCCGGGTGCCGGAACATCTGCGCGCGCTGGTTTGGCCGCGAATCGATGGCCATGAGGAAGCGCGAAGGAAGGGTGCCGTAAGTCATCGAAGGGTTCTTGCCCTACTGTACCCGTTTTGAAGGCGCAATTCATCCGCGTGGATGGAAGAGTTCCTCCATCAGAGAACCTTGCCGGGCTGGGGCGCAGCGGTGCTGCGCCCCTACGCTGAGCACCGGTGCGATCCGTTGAAGATAATAAAAGTGGAGGCCTACCCCCTCCCCCCCGGTTTTTTTGTAAGTGTTGATTCTAAAGGTGGTTTAAGTCTTGCAGAATCACCACTTGTACAAGTGTTGATTCTAAGGGAGTTAGGGGTTAACATAATTTTGCGCCTTGCAGGCCGCTGAATTTCCTTTATACCGCCCGGCAGGCAGAGATTCGCGATGGGTTGGGGGGACAACCTATGCCCGATTTGCTCGTAGCAAAGCAGACGGCTGGTTATGACGGACGGGCACGGGTGTCCCGTGCCCCTACGATTGTTTGGGTTGATTGTTGCGGTTTGGTTGCTGAAAAGGAAAAAGCGGCAGCGTAGGCTGCCGCTCTTTTTTTTTGGGCGTATGTTTACCCAGAAAAGAAGATACACGAAAACTATCTCTTCGTCCAGCGAAAAATTCCTTGGAAAGGAAGTGCTACTTGCCGGGGAATGTGCGGCAAAGGATCGGTAGAAGAGCGCAGTGCTCGATGGCCATGATGAAAGGTGAAGTCAAAACAGAAGGCCCGATGTACGATCGGGCCTTCTGATTTTTCGACCAAGCGGGGACCGTTATCTTGAAGACGCGGCAACAGCCTTGGACTTGCCCAGTTCAGGGACAGCGCCGAGCTGCTGCATGAGACCCAAAGCGTCCCAGTTTACAAAGCCTTCGGAGATTTTGCCGTCGGCAAAGCGGGCGATGCTAACACCGGTGATGTTGATTTGCTTGTTGGTGGGGGCAATGCCGTTGAGTTCGCCCTTGTGGGTGCCGCGGCAAGACCAACGAGCCACTACGGTTTCGCCTTCGGCAATGAGGTCCTCGACGGTGAAACGAATGTCGGGGAAGGCATTGCGGTACAGAGCGAGCCGCTTCTTCTCACTATCGGGACCGCGGCCAACATCGGGCGTCGAGCTGTCATGGTGCGTGTAGGTAGGCGCGAAGAGCTCGTCTACCACTGGCACTTGACCCTTATTCCAAACTTCTTCGAACAAACGACGAACATTCGTTTTGTTTTGTTCTGACATGGTGAATCTCCTTTTTGAAATGCAAGAACTTCCTTCTCGCATGTAGCGAGTTAGGCTTGAGCAATCTGGTCCTGTGACCGCTGGCGTCTTGGGTTTACAAACCTGTACGTCGAACAGGAGGTAGGCCCCGCGCGAGGGAATAAAAAAGAACCTGATAGGTTCTGCCCTGTTGGCGCTCGATGCGGAGCTGGTCCCTAAAGAAACTGCGAATGGAAGCGGGAGTTTCGCCTCAAACAGCGAAACCACGACTGATACTGTTCCTCGGGTGGGCGGGTGTCAAGGAGAATCGGAAGCCTTTTTTGGGCGCAAATAGAGCGAGGGGCGCTTCTCTTCTGGCCATGGACGTGACCGCATGGCAAAGGACCAAGAGCGGCACACAGATGCCGCGCGAGTAGCTGCGAGGAAGCAATAGGGCGGATGCAAAAGGAAGTGGCGTGAGTTAGTATGAGCGACGGAGAGCGAAATTTGATGAGTGTTACGGCTTCGGGCGAACGGGCGGCGACGGGATTGTCAAAGGGGCCGTTTCGGGCGGCGCGGGGGACGGAGATTTCCTGCAAAGGATGGCAGCAGGAAGCGGCTTTGCGGATGTTGATGAACAATCTGGATCCGGAAGTAGCGGAGAAGCCGCAGGAATTGATTGTTTATGGAGGCACCGGACGGGCGGCGCGAAATTGGGAATGCTTTCACGCGATTGTGCGGTCGCTGCGCGAATTGGCGGGCGATGAGACGCTGCTGGTGCAATCGGGCAAGCCAGTGGGGATTTTTCGCACGCATGAGTATGCGCCGCGAGTGCTGCTATGCAACTCGAACCTGGTGGGGCAGTGGGATAACTGGGACAAGTTTCATGAGCTGGACCGGGCCGGGCTCACGATGTACGGGCAGATGACGGCGGGCAGCTGGATTTATATCGGGACGCAGGGGATTTTGCAGGGGACTTACGAGACGTTTGCGGCGGCAGCGAAGAAACACTTTGGCGGGGACCTGGCCGGCAAATTGGTGGTGACCGGCGGGATGGGCGGCATGGGCGGGGCGCAGCCGCTGGCCGCGACGATGAACGGAGCAGCGTTCCTGGGAATTGATGTGGACCCGGAGCGGATCAAGCGGCGGGTGAAGGCGGGTTATTGCGATGTGATGGTGAACAACCTGGACGAGGCGTTGCGCATCCTCAAGAATGCGGTGCGCAAGCGCGAGGCGACCTCGGTGGGGCTGGTGGGCAATTGCGCGGACTTGATTCCGGAGATGGCCAAGCGTGGGGTGCTGCCCGATCTGCTGACCGATCAGACCAGCGCGCACGATCCGCTCAACGGATACGTGCCGAACGGCATGACGCTGGATGCGGCGGTAGAGTTGCGCGGGAAGAATCCTGAAGAATATAAGAAGCGGTCGCTGGCGGCCATCGCACAACATGTGCAGGGCATGCTGGATTTGCAGAAACTGGGCGCGGTTACCTTCGATTATGGAAATAACATTCGCACGTTTGCTTTTCAAAACGGCGTCAAGAACGCTTATGACTTTCCTGGATTTGTGCCTGCGTACATTCGGCCACTGTTCTGCGAAGGCAAGGGGCCGTTCCGGTGGGCGGCGCTTTCCGGCGAAGCTTCCGATATTGCGCGAACGGATCGGCTGGTGCTGGAAATGTTTCCGCACGACGAGCACCTGCAGCGTTGGATAAAACTGGCGCAGAAGCGGGTGAAGTTTCAGGGGTTGCCGTCGCGGATTTGTTGGCTGGGTTATGGGGAGAGAGATAAGTTCGGGCTGGCGCTGAACGATTTGGTGGCTCGCGGGGAGATCAAAGCGCCAGTGGTGATGGGACGGGACCACTTGGATTGCGGATCGGTGGCTTCGCCGTACCGGGAAACGGAAGCGATGCGGGATGGCTCCGATGCGATTGCCGATTGGCCGCTGTTGAATGCGCTGGTAAATACGGCGAGCGGGGCTTCCTGGGTATCGATACACAATGGAGGCGGGGTGGGCATCGGATATTCGCAGCACGCCGGGCAAGTGACGGTGGCGGACGGTACCAAGGAAATGGCGGCGCGCATCGAACGAGTGTTGCGCAACGACCCGGGAATGGGAGTGGTGCGGCACGTGGATGCGGGGTATCCGGAGGCGCAAGCGTTTGCGGAAAAGGCCGGGGTGAAGATACCGATGGGCGGGAAGCCGATAGGAACCGGGGGATAACGCTGCTCGTATCTTTTTCGTGCTAGAGTTTATTCAAATTTTGCCCAGTGCTGGGCGCGAGCGAGTCGAGGAGATCCTATGTATGTAGTTCTGGGAGCCACTGGGAATACTGGCTCGATTATTGCTAATTCCCTGCTCTTAAAGGGCGAAAAGGTACGGGTGGTGGGCCGCGACGCCAGGCGACTGGAGCGCTTTGTGCGCAAGGGGGCCGAAGCGGTTACCGCCAACGTGAGCGACGGTGCGGCGCTGACCAAAGCATTGACCGGGGCGCGCGCGGCCTATTTGATGCTGCCACCGTCGATGACCTCGCAGGATTACCGCGCGGTGCAGGAACGGGAGAGCGACGCCATCGCCAGGGCGGCGAAAGATTCGGGGCTGCAATACGCGGTGCACTTGAGCAGCTATGGCGCGGACGTTGCGGAAGGCACGGGCCCAATTGCGGGGCTGCACTCCTTTGAAGCGAAACTGGACGGGATAGGCAACTTAAATGTGCTGCACCTGCGGGCCGGATATTTCATGGAAAACAATTTGGCGGCGATCGGCATGATTCAGGGAATGGGCATGTTCGGGCATGCGCTGCTGCCGGAACTGAAGGTGCCGATGATCGCGACGCGCGACATCGGCGGGTACGCCGCGCAGCGCATCCTGAAGCTGGATTTCTCCGGCAAGCAGACGTGCGAACTGCTGGGCGAGCGCGATTTGTCGATCACGGAGGCAACGGCGATTCTTGCGCGCGGCATCGGCAAACCTGATCTGCGGTACGTGCAATTTCCGTACGAGCAGGTGACGCAGGTACTGACCCAAATGGGTATTCCGCCCAAGACGGCGGCGCAATTCATCGAAATGTACCAGGCCATCAACGAGGGGATAGTGGCCGCGCGGGAGCCGCGCTCGGCGGAGAACACTACGGCCACGACGTTCGAGCAATTCGTGCAGAACGTTTTTGTGCCGGCGTATCAGGGAAAGGCCGCGACCGCGTAGGGTAAACGCCGGGACTATTTTTGCCGGCGCTGGGGCATAATACGGGCGCTTTGTCCTCCGACCTGCTTATCACTGGCGCTTCACAGTTGTTGACACTTCGCGGGCGAGCGCCGCGCCGCGGCATAACCCTATCCAACCTGGGAATTATCAAAAATGGCGCGATGTTGGTGCGCGACGGAGCGATCGCGGCGGTGGGGCCGCGGAGCGAGGTCGAAGGTCTCGCGGAGGCGCGCCCGGCGGAGAGGTTGGATGTGGGGGGGCGCGTGGTGTTGCCTGGATTTGTGGACTCGCACACGCACTTGATTCACGCGGCTAGCCGGGCGGAAGAATACGAGCTGAAAATCGCGGGAGCGAGCTACGAGGAGATTGCGCGAAAAGGCGGCGGGATTCTGAATTCGGTGAAAAAGTTGCGAGCGGCTACGGCGGCGGAATTGAAACGGCGGGCCCTCAAGGCTTTGGGGGAATTTGCGGCGCATGGCACGACCACGGTTGAAGCGAAAAGTGGGTACGGACTGAGCACGGACAGCGAATTGAAGATTTTGCGGCTGCACCAGGAGTTGAACGCGGAGCAGCGGTTGGAGATCGTGTCCACGTTCCTGGGGGCGCACGTTGTGCCGGAGGAGTATCGGGCTAAGAAGGAAGGCGCGGCGAAATATGTTGCACTGCTGGTCGAGCGATTAATCCCGGAAGTGGCCGCCGGGAAGTTGGCGGAGTTTTGCGACGTGTTCTGCGACCGGGGCGCGTTTTCTGTGAGCGAGGCAAAGACGATCCTGATGGCAGGGAAAAGGAATGGGCTGACGCCGAGAGTTCACGGAGAGCAATTGACGCGCACGGGCGCGACACAATTGGCGGTGCGGATTGAAGCGGCAAGTTGCGATCACCTGGAGCAGGTGAGCAAGGCGGACATACGGGAGCTGGGGCAATCGAATACGGTGGCGACGTTGCTCCCGGGCTGCGATTTCCATCTTGGACTGCACAAATATGCGCCTGCACGAGAGCTGATCGAGGCGGGCGCGATTGTTGGGCTGGCCACGGACTACAATCCGGGCACCAGTCCGACGGTGAGCATGCCGATGATCTTGTCGCTGGCGTGCACGCAATTGCGGATGACTCCGGCGGAAGCCATCAGCGCGGCGACGATCAACGCGGCCTATTCGCTGCGGCGGGATAAACGGATCGGCTCGCTGGAAACCGGCAAACAGGCGGACATTGCGGTTTTTGAGGCGGAAGACTATCGCGAGATTCCCTACTACTTTGGGGTGAACAAATGTTGGATGACGTTGAAGAAGGGCCATTGCGTTTTTCGGAGGGGGGAAACGCGAGTGGCTGGCCTGGCAAAAATCTCCTATGATGAGAGAGGCGCAAAAAAGGATCCAGCCCGATGAATCGATTGATTGAATGCGTGCCGAATTTTTCGGAAGGGCGCGACGCGGCGAAGGTGGACGCGATCATAGCGGCCATGAGCCAAGTGCCGGGCGTGTACGTGCTGGATCGGGAGATGGATGCGGATCACAACCGCAGCGTGGTGACGCTGGCGGGCGACGCCGATGCGGTGGCGGAAGCGGCAGTGCTGGGAGTGGGCAAGGCGATGGAACTGATTGACCTGACCAAGCACAGCGGGGCGCATCCGCGCATTGGGGCGACGGACGTGGTGCCGTTCATTCCGATTGAGGGAATCGCGCTGGAAGATTGTGTGGCGCTGGCGCGACGGGCGGGCGAGGAGATCTGGAAGAGGTATCGCATCCCGGTCTATTTTTACGAGGCCGCGGCCAACCGGCCGGAGCGCATCCATCTGGAAAACATCCGGCGGGGACAATTCGAAGGGCTGCGCGAGGAGATGAAGCGGGACCACAACCGGCTGCCGGATGTGGGAGAACCGAAGCTGCATCCGACGGCGGGCGCGACGGTGGTGGGCGCGCGCAAGTTCTTGATCGCATACAACGTAAACCTGAACACAGCGGACATCGGCATCGCCAACAAGATCGCCAAAGCGATCCGCTTTTCATCGGGGGGGTTGCGTTACGTAAAAGCGATGGGAGTGGAGCTGAAGGCGCGCAACCTGGCGCAAGTGTCCATCAATTTGACGGACTTCGAGCAAACGCCGATGCACCGGGTGTACGAAATGGTGAAGCGCGAAGCAGCCCGTTATGGGGCGATCCCAGTGGGCAGCGAGATCGTCGGGCTGATCCCCAAGAAAGCCATCGAAATGGCCGCGGATTATTTTCTGCAGGCCGAGAATTTTTCTCCGGAGCAGGTATTTGAGAACCGTTTACAGGCCACGCTCAGCGGACAAACTCCGGCCCATGGCGCGAAGCAGGGCAAACTGGCCAGCCTGGCGGAGCCGTTTTTGGAAGCGGTGGCGGCGCCCACCGCTACGCCCGGCGGCGGAAGCGTTTCCGCGCTGGCGGGAGCATTGGCGGCGTCGATTGGTCAAATGGTGGCGGGACTTTCGCGTAAGAAGAAGTCACAAGCGGCGCATGTGGATCGGCTTTCGGAAGCGTTGGATGAAATGCGGCGCAACGCCGCGGAACTGGCGGAAGCCATCGATCGCGACGCGGCGTCTTACGACGCGGTGTTGGCGGCAATCAAGTTGCCGCACGAGAGCGCGGAGGAAAAGAGCCGCCGTGACGAGGCCATCCAGCGAGCAACGCGGGGGGCCGCGGAGGTGCCGCTGCAAGTGGCAGAGCGCAGCGTTGCCCTTTTCGAACGGCTGGGACAACTTGGCGCTATCGCGGCGGCATCCATGAAGTCAGACTTAGAAGTGGCGCGGCTTATGGCTGCAGCAGGTGCGCGAGGGGCTTTGGCAAACGTGGAGACCAATCTCGACGGTATCGCCGACGCCCAATACGTGAAGTCCATGCGAGCAAAAAGCGCTGCCTTACGCGAGCGCCTGGCCGAGACTTCCCGCTCGATCACCGCGTAGTTCGGCGCACCCGCAAAGTTGCAAGGAGAACGATATGAAATCGGCTATTCGAGCGGCTGGGGTATCGATGCTGGCGCTGGCGGCTGGGATGTTACTGGCGCCGCGACCGGCCAGCGCGGGGCGGCTGGGGGCGGACATCATCGGGCTGTTCCCGAAGGAGGTGGGGGAGTTCGCGTACGCGGACTTGAAGAAGGCGCGTACGATGAAGTGGTTTCCGCAGTTGCAGGAGCAGATGCTGCCGGAGCGCTTCCGCCAATTCGAAAAATTTCTGGCATCGGCAGGAGTGGACCCCAACACACAGGTGGAGGAACTCGCCTGGGGGCTGGTGGCAGAAGGGGTGAGCAAGGGCGATACCGCGGGAGGGGCCGGGATGCCCACCGGCGAGGAAGTGGTCGGCGTGGCGCTGGGAAATTACAATCCGGACTCGACGGAAGCTTACTTCAAACGCCAGAAGCTGCCCACGTTCAAGGCGCGAAACTACACGCTATATGCGTTCGGAACAGGCGCGGGGCCTAGCGACCTTTTCTTCTTGTTCATCGATTCGAGCACGGCGGCGTTTGGGCATCGCTCGGTGCTTCAGAAAATGATCGAAGTGCGATTTGGAGCGGAAGAGGGTTTGCTGCGAAACGAGAAGTTTTTTCCGTTGATCAATGAAGCGAACGGCAACGGCATCGTGTGGGCGGTGCTGAACCCGGCGTACACGCGGCTGGCCATGCAACAACTGGCGCCGGAAGTGGAGCAATTTCCGGAAGCCTCGAAGCTGGTTTCGCGCATGCAAAACATGCTGATCAACGTGAGCGCCGGAAGCGGCATTGATGGAAAGTTTCAGACCATCTGTGGTTCAACGGAAGACGCCAACACGATGGCGCAGTTGCTGCAGGCCGGCCTGCTCTACAAGCGGTACCAAGCCGGGAAAGACAATCCGGACCTGGCGGACATGTTGGATAAGGCGCGCATAGCGCCTTCCGGGGATCGCGTCATCCTGAACCTGGCATTGAGCGACGAGCAGATGAGCTCGCTGATCAAACACAATACGTTCGCGTTAAAAATGTAAGAGCGGCTTTGGGGAGCGGCGGAAGATTTAACAGCGCGGGGTTGCCGGCGTGATGTACTTGGTGAGCCGGGTGACGGCCTGTCCGCCCTGCGACTCGTATTGCACTTGGTCTACGCCTCCCAGTGCGGGCGGCAAACTGCGGCTGCTTGCCTGCGAAGAGTCATCCTGCCGAGACAAAGCCACCTCCAAGCGGTCGGCCAGGCGAGTCAGCGTTATGTCCAGGCGCGGGTGTTCGCGGGTCAAATGCGCGAAAGCCTCCTTACAGGCGGCCACGATGGCGCTTTGCCAGGTGGCGATTGCGGGACCTTCCAAACCCGCGGCGTCGGCCAGGTAACGCGCGGCTCCGCCGGCTGCGGCAGCGAGTCGCGGGTCGGCTTCCATCTGCAGGCGGATGGTCCTGGGGTCAGTTGCCACGGGAATTTGCCAGAGGCACGTCGCAGGCTTCCCGGCAATCGGGACAGTAGTAGAGCCCGTCGGCGCCCAAACGCACGTTGGTCTGGCCTTGACAGATGGTGCAGTACTTCTCACACGAACACTGCGTTTCTGGTTTATCACACACTACGCAATGGACGGGACCGGGCATAAAAGCCTCCAAAGGAAAACTGTACCCGACGTTGGCGAGAACGGGCAAGGCCGTGTTATTCCCGATGCGGCGTGTTACTCGTCCGCCGGGAATGCCAGCAACAGAGTTATCTGGGACCGGCACGTCGATTTGAACTTCGGCTGGGCTTCTTTGACGGGTGTAGGGGCGCATGCTAGTATCGGTTTCTGCCTTGAGCCATCGGAATGGAAGCCGCCAACTCGTCCGCCACTAGCGCAGTAAGAAAAACGCCGCTGAACGCATTGCACCGCCGTTTGGGCGCCAAGATGGTCAATTTTGGCGGCTGGGATATGCCGGTCGAGTATCCCTCGAGCGGAGGTCTGGTTGCGGAGCATAAAGCGGTGCGCGGCGGGGTGGGCGTTTTTGACGTCAGCCACATGGGGGACATTCGCATGCGGTCCGGGCGCACTCCGGGAGGCGCATTGGCGGCGGTCCAGCACATCAGTATGAACGACGCGTCCCAACTGGCCGTTGGTCAGGCGCACTATTCGGCCATGCTGTATCCGCAGGGCACTTTCGTGGACGACGTTATCGTACATCGGCTGGGCCAGGATGATTACCTGCTGGTGATCAACGCGGGTACGCGCCAGAAAGACATCGATTGGGTGCGACAGAACACTAAAGACTTCGACTGCGTGGTGGAAGATCTGAGCGACGCCTACACGCAGCTGGCGATTCAGGGGCCGCGGGCGGTGGAGGTGCTGCAAAAGCTCACCGATGCGGACCTCGACGCGATCAAGAATTATTGGTTCAGCCATGGCACGGTGTGCGGTTTGCGAAATATCCTGATTGCGCGCACCGGCTACACGGGGGAAGACGGTTTCGAGATTTACGTGCCCTCCGATCAGGCGACCAGCGAGCAGGTGTGGAACAAGGTGATGGACGCCGGAAAATCATCGGGCATTCTTCCCTGCGGGCTGGGTGCGCGCAACACGCTGCGGCTGGAATCCAAGATGGCGCTTTACGAACACGAGATCAGCGACAAGATCAATGTGTGGGAAGCGGGTCTGGAGCGTTACTGCAAGATGGAGAAAGGTGAGTTCATCGGCCGGGGGGCGCTGGCGCGCGCCAAGGCAGCGGGTTTGACGCGCACGCTGGTTGGCCTGGAAATGGTGGAACGCGGAATCGCGCGCGACGGCTACTGCTGCTGCAACGAAGCCGGGGAAAAGGTAGGCGTGGTGACCAGCGGCTCGCCGTCGCCGACGCTCGGAAAAAACATTGCGCTCGCGTATGTTCCGCCCGCCATGGCTTCCGTTGGATCGCCAGTGTGGGTGGAGATTCGCGGTCAAAAAACCAAGGCGCAGGTGGTTGCGACGCCGTTTTACAAGCGCGCGCGAAAAACGCCGCAACCGGCAGCTGCGTCCACGGCCAAGACGGTCTGAAGCGAAAACAATGTGGCGTCCCGGCAAAACCGAGAATCGCGGAGGAGCAAACGCATGGCGTATCCGGCAGACTATCGCTACACCAACCAGCACGAATGGGTGAGCGCCAAGGGCGACGTGGCGACCGTGGGCATCACGGACTATGCGCAGCACGAACTGGGTGACGTGGTTTTCGTGGAGTTGCCAAAGCCGGGCGCGAAAGTGGCCGCCGGGAAATCTTTTGGCAGCGTGGAATCAGTCAAAGCGGTTAGCGATGTTTATGCTCCGGTTTCCGGCGAAGTCGTGGAAGCCAATGGCGAGCTGCAGAGCGCGCCCGAAAAAATCAATAGCGACCCGCACGGTGCCGCGTGGCTGATCAAGGTGCGGCTGGCCAACCCCGCGGAATTAAAATCGCTGATGGATGCCGCAGCCTACGAGGCCTTCATCGCCGATAAGGCCAAGGACGCTTCCGCCTGATGCGCTATCTTCCGAAAAGCCCGGCCGAGCGCCAGGAAATGCTTGCGGCCATCGGCGCCAGGTCGATTGATGAACTGTTTGCCAGCATTCCAGAGCGTTACCGGCTGCGTAAAGCTTTGAACCTGCCCGGACCGTTCTCCGAGACGGAAATCATTCTATACTTTAACGAGCGGGCAGCGGAGAATTCGCGCGGGTACACCAGCTTTCGCGGGGCCGGCATTTACAATCATTTGCGTTCGGTGGTCACCGACGCGCTGATTCAGCGCGGCGAATTTCTCACCTCTTACACACCGTATCAGGCGGAAATCTCGCAAGGCACGCTGCAAGCCATTTTTGAATTTCAGACCTTGATGTGCCAGCTTACCGGTCAGGAAGTGGCCAACGCTTCGATGTGGGACGGATCCAGCGCGACCACCGAAGCAGTGCTGATGGCCGAGCGGATCACCGGGCGCACGCGGGTGCTGGTGGCGCGTTCGCTGCATCCGGAATATCGCGATGTACTGCGCACGTATGCAAAAAACTCCGGCTTGCAGGTTCAAGAGATTCCGTACGGCGCGAGCGGCACGCTGGACCGCAAGGCGTTGCAATCCGCGATCCGTGACGATGTGGCCGCCGTGGTGGTCCAGTCACCCAATTTCTTCGGCGCGGTCGAACCCGTTTCCCAATTGGCGGAAGTCGTGCGAGCCTCCGGCGCGTTGCTGGTGGTGGCCATCACCGAAGGGGTTTCGCTGGGAGCGCTGCGCCCGCCGTCGGAGGCCGACATCGTCGCGATGGAAGGACAAAGCTTCGGCTTGCCGCCGAGTTATGGCGGACCGTTTGTCGGCGTGATTGCCTCCCGCGAGAAATATGTGCGGCAAATGCCCGGGCGGCTCGCGGGGCAGACCACCGATCTGGAAGGCCGCCGCGGATTCGTGCTTACCCTGGCCACGCGGGAGCAACATATTCGACGTGAGAAGGCGACCTCCAACATTTGCACCAACCAGGCGCTGTGCGCTCTGGCCGCCACCGTGCACTTGACCCTGCTGGGCAAAGAAGGCTTGCGCGAGATGGCGCAGCAGAATCTTTCCAAGGCGCGGTTTGCGCTGGCCGAGTTAAGCAAGATTCCCGGCGTGCGGCGCGCGTTCGATGCGCCTTTTTTCAACGAATTCACGATGGAATTTCCGCGCTCGGTGAAAATCGTAAATTCCAACTTATTGCGCGAGAAAATCGTCGGGCCGCTGGCGCTGGGCACGGCATATCCGGAGTTGACTAAGCATGGGTTGGTCTGTGTGACCGAAACCACTACGCGCGCGGACATCGAGAAATTGGCAGCGGCAGTGCGCCGGGCTTTGGCGCAGCCGTTGTAACAAGACCGGCGGCGAAGGAAAACACTTGAATCCCAGGATCAAAAAAGCTTTTCGTCACACCAACCAGAACGAAGGACTTATCTTCGAGAAGTCCTCGGCGGGCAAACGAGCCTTTGAATTGCCGCCGCTGGACGTTCCCCACGTGGATGCGGCGGAAGCGCTGGGGGAAAATCACCGCCATGAAGGCGTCGGGGGCTTTCCGGAAGTCAGTGAGATCGAAGTCATTCGGCACTTCACGCGGCTCTCGACCTGGAATTATGCGATCGATCTGGGCATGTATCCGCTGGGTTCCTGCACCATGAAATACAATCCGCGGGTCAATGAATTCGTGGCGCGACTGGACGGCATCGCCACGGAACATCCCTATCAGCCGCAGGAACTTTCACAAGGCTGCCTCAAGATTCTGCGCCTACTGGAGCAGTGCCTGCTGGAAATTACCGGCATGGACACCATCACCTTGCAACCCGCAGCCGGGGCGCAGGGCGAATTGACCGGCTTGCTGCTGATTCGAGCGTATCTTCAGAAGCAGGGCGACCCGCGGAAGAAAGTTTTGATCCCCGATTCCGCGCATGGCACGAATCCGGCGACCGCGGTCATCGCCGGCTACGAAGTCGAAAACATTAAATCTGAATCGCACGGCCAAATCGACGTGGAGAAGCTGCGCGAACAAGTCACCCCTGACGTTGCGGCGCTGATGATCACCAACCCTTCGACGCTGGGCATTTTCGAACAGCGCATTCCGGAGATTGCGGAGATTCTGCACGCAAAAGGCGCCTTGCTGTACATGGACGGCGCCAACATGAACGCCCTGGCGGGAATCGCGCGGCCTGGCGATCTGGGTGTCGACGTCATGCACCTGAATCTGCACAAGACATTTTCCACCCCGCACGGCGGCGGCGGACCCGGCGCCGGCCCGGTGGCCATGAAGAAAATTCTCGAACCGTTTCGTCCGGTTCCCATCCTGGTCGAAAAAGAGGGCGGCCGGCTAGCCCTTGAATCGGTGCGGCCGGAGTCCATTGGTCGCGTAAAAGCCTTTTCCGGGAATTTTGGGGTGCTGGTGCGCGCGCTCGCCTATATCCTCGCCTACGGGCCCGGCATCCGGCAGGCTACCGAAGACGCGGTGCTCAACGCCAACTACATCCGCAAACATCTGGAGGGCGTTTACGATCTGCCCTATTCCCTGCCCTCCATGCATGAAGTGGTGTTCAGCGACGCGCATCAGAAGAAAAATGGCGTCAGCACCATGGACATTGCCAAGCGGCTGATCGACTACGGCTTCCATCCGTATACCACCGCGTTTCCGCTGATTGTTCCTGGCGCGCTGATGATTGAGCCGACCGAATCGGAGTCCAGGGAAGAGTGCGACCTGTTCATCGATGCCATGCGCTCGATTGCCGAAGAAGCGGCCAGCAATCCGGATTTAGTGAAGACCGCGCCGCACTCCACGCGGGTCCGGCGCCTGGACGAAGTCGGCGCGGCGCGCAAACCAATCCTGCGCTGGGATCCCGCGCGCCAGGAAGCCGACCCCAACTCCGCGAAGCACAAAGCAAAACATAAGAACCTGGAACCTACTCCAGTAACTCCCACGGCGTAAGCGAGCAGCCGTTTGGTTCGAGATTCATCTCAGGGCACAGGAAGGTCTGGCAGAATGAAGTGCTGGCTGCTGTCCTGTTAAGATTGGGCTTGTCCGTCGGAGTCGGCTCGTCCGCTTGTCGCCCATGAATCCCGCGTTAAACGCCTGGCTGCCCAAATCCGTAATCCTGCTGCGTGATTATGACCGGCACAAATTCTTATCGGACGTGATCGCGGGTATAACCGTCGGCCTGGTGGCGCTGCCTTTGGCCATGGCCTTCGCCATCGCGTCGGGTGTTTCGCCGCAAGCTGGAATCTACTGCGCCATCGTCACTGGCTTCCTTATTTCCGCGCTGGGCGGCTCCAAAACGCAGATTGGGGGACCGACTGGGGCCTTCGTGGTGGTGGTGTCCGGCATCATCGCCAAGCACGGTATCGATGGCCTGTTCATGTGCACCATGATGGCCGGCGTGCTGCTGGTGCTGCTGGGCGTCACGGGAATGGGCACCGCGGTCAAATATTTTCCCCGGCCAGTGATTGTTGGCTTCACCAATGGCATCGCCATCCTGATTGCCAGCACGCAGATTCGCGATTTATTCGGGCTGCGCATGGATCATGTGCCGGGGGATTTCTTCCATCGCATGCAGGCCTTCGCGCAAGCAGCGCATACGATTTCCTGGCAGGCAACGGCGGTTGCGGTGGTTTCGCTGGCGGTCGTGGTGCTTTGCCTGAAATATGCCAGGCGCGTTCCCGGCGCGATCATCGTCACCTTCGGAGCGACCATCGCTGTCACGTTGCTGCATCTGCAGGTGGAAACCATCGGCACGCGCTTTGGCGGCATCCCCAGCGGCTGGCCCACGCTGGCGTTGCCCAAGTTTCATTACGACGTTTTCCGCCAGTTGCTTTCGCCGGCCTTTACCGTGGCTATGCTCGGCGCCATCGAGTCGCTGATGTCCGCGGTGGTTTCCGATCGCATGAGCAAAGACAAGCACAATCCCAATGTCGAGCTCATGGCCCAGGGTGTCGCCAATATCGTCTCACCGCTCTTTGGCGGCCTGCCGGCGACGGGAGCTATTGCGCGAACGGCGACCAACGTCCGCGCCGGAGCGAAAACACCGGTGGCCGGAGTGATTCACTCGCTGACTCTCCTGGCCATCGTGCTGTTCGCGGCGTCGTTGGTGAAAAATGTGCCGCTCGCGGCCCTGGCCGCCATTTTGATGATGGTCGCTTACAACATGGGTGAATGGCAGGAGATTCCGGAGATTCTGAAACTCAGCGCCGCAGATATTACTGTGTGGCTGTTGACGGTGACCCTCACGGTGGTCGCCGATCTTACTTTCGCCGTGGAAGTTGGCATGGTGCTGGCGGCGCTGATGTTCATCCGCAAAGTTTCGCGTACCACCACCGTGACCCGCGTCACTCGCGACTATGTCGAAGACAGCCGGGTACACGTTCTCCAGGGAAAAGACATTCCCGAGTACGCCACGGTGTTCCGCATTCACGGACCCTTTCTATTTGGAGCTACGGACAAGTTTGCCGATATTCTGGATTCGCTGCCGACCTTGCCGCCTATTGTTATTTTGCGCTTGCGCAATATGACCGCCATTGATGCCACCGGCCTCGGCGCCATCGAAAATCTGGCCGACCAGTTGCACGAATCCGGGCGGTCGCTGCTGCTTTGCGGAGCTCGCGAACAACCTGCCCAACTCATGCAGCAAGCTGAGTTCGAGCGTCACGTGGGCGCCGAAAACGTCTGCCCCAGCATCCAGCAGGCCCTGGATCGGGCCGCCGAAGTGTACCAGCGATTTCACTCCCCGGCAGCCCTCGCGCAGAAGAAGGGCGAGCATAAAGTAGACTTGGTCAGCAAGACCTAAGAGGCTGTTTCGGGAGCTCCCTACAGCAGTGTTGCACGTTTTTATTTCTGCAGCCGTACACTATCCAGTATCGCCGTGAAGGTCTTCTCATACTCGGGATACGCGGCCTTTGGCGCCACGCACAAAAAGGACAGCAAACCTTGCGGCTGCATTACAGTTACCAGCCAATCCACTTCTTCCCCGCCCGCTGGCGAGTCGTTGCTCAAATACGTCGAAAGCCCTGGCTGTCCGTTCAATCGGACCGATCCTGGCTCCCGAGTGACACTAAGCCCTGAATTGGTTTTCTCCAAATTTCGGATTAACTGGCGCGTCGCATTCTCGAGGGCCTTGGGATCGTCGGCGTCCCCATGCGCCTCGTTCACCGAAATGATCAATCCATACGCCAGCTGACCGCTCTGCGAGGTCCCGCCATCCGGAGCGAATGTTACGCCGCCCTTTTCCTCAAACGCCTTCCAATTATCGGGGACTTGCAGCGAGTAGGTTGGTCCCTGGTAATCGACGAAGGTGCCCGATGGGGCCGGCGCGGCACCGGCCATAGCCGCGGCGGGCGTCTTCACCACTGGCAGGGCCAGGACCTCACGCTTGATGGCCTCGAATTCCGCGGAATCCCGCTTCGCGTTCTCCGGCACGCCCCCCAGCTTATCGACCTCCTCGTCCACTCGCTCCACCCGGTTTCCGGGATTGGGGTGGTCGGACAAAAATTGGGGCGGGTTTTTCCCCTTGGTTTCCGATTCCAGCTTCTCGAAAAACTGGGCCATCGCTCGGGGGTCGTATCCCGAATCGTACAGGGCTTGTGTGCCTAAGACATCCGCTTGGGTCTCGTCCGAGCGCGAATAATGCAGCAGCATCCCGCCCGCGCCCAGCGCCACGCCCTCCGTCAGCAGCGCTCCGCCTGCGCTGCCACCAAAGATACCCCCGAAAATTCCCGCAGCACCCTGCAGGAGTTGGGCCTTCGAGGCTTGCGCCGTCCCGTGCCGCAGCACTACGTGCGACAGTTCGTGGGCCATGACCGCGGCCAACTGAGCTTCATCATCCGATACTTCGATGGCGCCCCGATTGACGAACACATAACCGCCGGGGAGGGCAAACGCATTGATCTCCTTGCTGTTCACGCAATGAAATTCCCACGGGTACTGCACCTTGGTGGGCATGGTCGCCACCAGCTTGCGGCCTAGTTTGGTGAGATAGGCATCCACCCTGGGGTCATTGCACAGCGGCAGGCGCTTTTCCAGCAGCTGGGCATTCTGTCTGCCGAGCCGCACATCGGTTTCCGGAGAATACATGTTCCATGGCGGCTTCAGTTTGCTGCGTTGCGCGAACACACCGGGTGCGCAGGCCAACACCAGCAGGCCGGCCAGCAGGCAGCCCCGCCAGCCAATGCGTGTTTTCCCGTGCTCCAGAATTCTTATCAAAATTTCCACGTGGCGTAGATAAGATGACAAAGAGCCGCCTCAGGACTACTTTACACCGGCGGGACTACAAAAGAAAAAAGCCCGGGTGAAACTGCCACTCGGGCTGAAGTCCTTCTTCAGGCTAGGTCAGCTGCGATATATATACAGAGTCGGACGCTAGCGGGCGGTCCTGGGCGTCGGCTCTGCCGCAGTTGCTGATGTCGGGGCATCTACCGACTTTCCGCTGTGCGCCTTGGCCAAGCGCGGTGGAGAGGCGGGCTCGAGTCGGCGAGCGGGCATGGCCAGATTCTCGCCTTCACGGATGAAGGTGAGGCGGTCCTGGTCGCGGTCCCAATCGATGCAGACCAAGTCGCCCAAGTGGATTTGCTCGGTAGCCAACAGATTCGCCAGGGGATACACGACATGTCGCTCGATGGCGCGCTTCAGATGGCGCGCTCCGTAGCGCTGGTCGGTGCCTTCCTGCAACAAGAACTCTTTGCCCGGCCCGGTGACGCGGAATAGGAATTGGCCCTTGGCCGTTTCCAACACGCGTTGCTGGACTTGCCCCAATTCGATATCCAGCACCTCTTGCAATTGTTCGCGCCTAAGCGGGTGAAAACACACTACTTTGTCCAGGCGGTTCATGAACTCGGGGGAAAACTTGCGTCGGGCGGCTTCCACTGCGGTGCGTTCCACCTTTTCGTCCATACCGGTGTTGGGCTTGTCCTTCGGCTGCACAAAGCCCATGCCGCCATTCATCAATTCGGTGATTTCACCTCCGCCCAGGTTGGAGGTTAGGAAAATGACGGTCTGCGAGAGGTCCACACGGCGATTGTCGCCCAGCGTTAAAGTAGCCTTATCGAGCATGCCCAGGAGCAATTGCCACAGGGCGTCGGACGCTTTCTCAATTTCGTCAAATAGTAAGAAGGAGAGCTTCAGCTTTTCGCTGTGGCTCTTGGCCAGCTCCTCCTGAGTAATCAGCGGATGGGTTTCGCGATGGCCCAGATACCCCGGAGGCGAACCAATCAGCTTGGCAATCTCGTGAGAATGCTGAAATTCGGCGCAGTCCACCTTGATGACCGAGCGCGAATCCCCAAAGAGGATCTCCGCAGCAGCTTCCACGATGCGGGTCTTGCCGGATCCGGTAGGGCCCAGAAAGAGCAAATTGCCCACGGGGCGGCCAGGAGAGTTCAATCCGGCACAGAAGACCTGGTACAGGTCGA
The DNA here is from genome assembly GCA_035309625.1 of Candidatus Acidiferrum sp. Taxonomy (GTDB): domain Bacteria; phylum Acidobacteriota; class Terriglobia; order Acidiferrales; family UBA7541; genus Acidiferrum. Next base: position 33,943 of record DATGEY010000002.1, on the reverse strand, counting down.
CCAGAGCCTGCACGCCCTCCTCCTGCCCCACGATCTTCGCTTTCAGAGACCCATGAAAATCACGAGTATCGCTGCTGCGAATCGTTGGATCCAATTGGTGGCGGACAGCTGCTTTCATGTTCTCTATCCTCTGTGGCGTCCAGCTTCCCCCGGGAACGCAAGCGCAACTCAGGACGTCGCAGGCGGGAACAGTGCATGGGGCGTGCCACTTTCGAGGGTTTCGGAAGCACATTAAAGGCGTGTAAATTCATGAGGATACCGATTTTAGGAACCCAAGAAGTGTCTCATTTGTTGAGACGCTGTTTCATTGCTGCAAAAAATGAGAGGGCTCAAACAGTTTGTGTCAGCTGATGCACGACAAAAAGGGGCGGTAGAGTGCTCTCTGCCGCCCCGGATCCGTGACCTTTAGTGTAAATTCTTCAACGTTCCGGCTTCTTGCGCGCTTGCGGCGCCGCCGCTGGGGCTGCCGCGGCCGGAGCCACTCTTGGCTTCTTGCCTTCCGACACCGCCTCCGCAGGGATATCGGCCTTACGACCGTCTTTCATCTCCGCCCCGGCTCCGACCTGTTCTTCGTCGGGCGACTGCTTCTGGACCAAGGCTCCCTCGCCTTCCCGAATGAACGTAAGCTGCAGGTGTTCCTTGTCCCAGTCGATGCAGACCAGATCCCCCAGGTGGACTTGCTCGGTGGCTAGCAGATTGGCCAGCGGATAAACTACGTGACGCTCAATGGCTCGCTTCAAATGCCGCGCGCCATACCTCTGATCGGTGCCTTCCTTCAGCAAAAAGTCGCGCCCCGCGCCCGTCACGCGAAACAGAAACTGGCCCTTGGCCGTCTCCAGCACCCGGCGTTGCACTTGGCCGAGTTCGATATCCAGCACTTCCTCCAATTGTTCGCGGCGCAGCGGGTGAAAGACTACCACTTTGTCCAGCCGGTTCATGAATTCGGGAGAAAACTTGCGGCGCGCCGCCTCCACCGCCGTACGCTCTACCTTTTGGTCCAGACCCGCATCCGGTGTGGCGGGGGGCTGCACGAAACCCATACCACCGTGCATCAATTCGGTGATCTCTCCGCCCCCTAGGTTGGAGGTGAGGAAAATAACGGTCTGCGAGAGGTCCACCCGGCGGTTATCGCCCAGCGTCAGCGTCGCTTTGTCCAAGATTCCGAGCAATAACTGCCAGAGCGCGTCGGAAGCCTTTTCAATCTCGTCGAACAGGAGAAACGAAAGTTTCAATTTCTCGGTATGGCTCTTGGCCAGCTCCTCCTGGGTGATCAGGGGATGGGTTTCGCGATGTCCGAGATACCCTGGGGGCGAGCCGATCAATTTGGCAATTTCGTGGGAATGCTGGAATTCCGCGCAGTCTACCTTGATGACCGAGCGCGCGTCGCCGAACAGAATCTCCGCGGCCGCTTCCACGATGCGCGTCTTGCCGGAACCGGTGGGCCCGAGAAATAGCAAGTTCCCCACCGGGCGACCGGGGGAATTCAAGCCGGCGCAGAATACCTGATAAAGGTCGACCAGCGCCTGCACGCCTTCGTCCTGGCCGACAATCTTGGCGCGCAACGCGGTTTGGAATTCCAGCGTATCGGTACTGCGCTGGCTCGGATCAAGTGGCAGGATGTGTGCTCCCATGACCGCCTCCCTAACGTCGTCGCAAGTGCGCAGACGCTTCACTAAATCGACCGCGCCCGTGGTCAAACTGTGCCAGCTTGACCTGCAGCGTGGATTGCAGGAGCCGCAACTGCACCAGCAACTCCCGCGCCACCGCGGGTGACTCGGAAATTCGGAGTATCGGCGGAAACAGGTCCGCAAGATCCATGTTCAAGGCCCGCAATGCCGTCACCAGTTTCTGGACCGTCGGCGAATTGGGATCGGCCAGATCCAGGTGGCTATTGATCTGTTCGCGCAAAGCTCGCCAGTTCAATTCCACAAATGGGTGCTTCTTAGCGACCTCGCGCACCACGCGTTCCGTGATTCGCGCGCGGTCGCCCAGGCGCGCCAAGTGCAACTGCCGCACTTTTCCGCCGCGGCGCACGTTGTGCACCAAGTAAAAAGCATTTCCTTTGCGGCGAACGAAAGCCATGACGCTCACCCCGCGACTGCCATTATGGCTGTAGTGTACTTTAGTTCCACTACAGCTTCAACATCCGTTTCCAACTGCCGCGCGTTTTGCTGCTAAAGCGTTAACCCTTACTTCTCTACGCGCGCCGTTCACTTCACCGTGTGCATTGCGCATGGATACCAGCAAACTGCGCTACAAGATACTCGACCGCCTGCGATTCTATTTATTACTTTTCTTGCTGTGCTTCATTTGTTTTCCGCATGCTCGACTTCTACGCTTCAGCACTTTCCTCTACACTTCCTTAGATGCATTTCCGCGCAAGATGCTTCCTGTATGGCATTCGGCCTTTTCCTGTACTTTTTTCGCTTCATGGTTTTGGCCTCACAGGATTAAACCCTGCAGCACCGGTTTTGTCGTTGCTGTGGAGCATCGGCGCCGGAATCGAGTAGCATGTGGCTGACGCCAAGAAAAGCGGTGAATCAAAAATGTCCTGGGATCCGGTCTATCAGCTGGTGAAACAAATTCCGCGCGGGCGGGTTCTGTCGTATGGGGCGCTCGCTAAGGTTTTGCGTCTTCGCGGCGGCGCGCGCAGCGCCGGACGCGCCATGGCGGCCACTCCTTCCGGCAAAGGTATCCCCTGGCATCGCGTGGTGGGAGACCGCGGCAAGATCCTCATTCGCGAGCCCTACGCATCTCTGCAAAAAAAGCTTCTGGAGTCCGAAGGGGTTACCGTGATCGAATCACGCGTGGATTTAAAGTCTCACCTATGGAACCCTGCTGCGAAGCGCGCGGCCAAGAGAGCCGTCACGAAAGGCAAACGCGCGCGAAAGTAGCCGGCAACACCAGGCAAATGGATCGGCCGAAGTACCATGAAAACCCCGCCTTACGCTTCTTGATTGGATTAAATGTCCAACTTGTCCTAGCATAGCGGCGCTTCGTTTTCCGAGAGGCCGCATGTCCAACGAAATCTCGCCACGGCCAAGCACGTTCGCGAGCATTCTTACCGACATCCATTTTTGGGTGCCGGTGGCCGTGCTGATCGGCGGGCTTGTTCTCCTTACCTACCTGCGCTGACCTGCTATGCCATCCACGCGAACGTCCACCCTCGATCCGGCTGCGCAGCACACCGCACGGGCGCGAAAGCTGCAACTCCTTGGCATCCTTTCCGGCTTCACCGCCGGAGCATGGCTTGGCGCAGCCGAAGCACCCACCAAGCTGGTCTCCATCGGACTATCACCCCTGGTGATTTCGCTCATCATGGTCGGCGGGGTTTTCCTGGCGCGCTGGAGCGTCCCCGCCTTGATTCTCGGTACCTCCTCCGTCCGAGCAGACGTTCGACGCGCTCCGCACCTGATCATCTGGGCTTTGCTAGCCGGATGCCTGTGGGCCGTCGCCAACACCATGACCGTCTTCGCCATCCGCGACGTCGGCCTCAGCATCGCCTTCCCGCTGTGGAATTCCAACAGCCTGCTCGGCATCCTCTGGGGTTTTCTCTTCTTCAATGAGTTGCGCCAGGCCGGATGGCGTCGCTGGCTCGGCGTTCTCGGCGGCGCGATGGTGATGTGCGTAGGAGCGGCTCTGCTGGCCATCGCTTCGTCTGCGCAAGCTCCCTCCGCGTATCCCTTGCGAGGAGTCTGGGCCGCCCTGGGCGCTGGCGTCCTGTGGGGCACGATGTACATCCCTTATCGCAAGGCCTATCTCACCGGCATGAATCCGCTTTCCTTCGTCACCTTCTTCACCTTCGGCGAGCTGGGCATGATGTCCGCGCTGGCCGTAAGCTATCTCGGTCTCGCCCCGCTCTGGGGCCAATTGCAAAGCGCCCGCGACGTCCTCTTCTGGCTAATGCTCGGCGGCTTCATTTGGGTAATCGGCGATCTCTTCCAGCAATACGCCGCAAAATATGTAGGCATCAGCCGGGGCATCCCGCTTAGCAACACCAACCAGTTTTGGGGCTTGCTTTGGGGCACGCTAGTCTTTGGCGAATTGCACGGGCGCAGTCATTCGATCTACGCGCAAGTGATCGGCGGCTCGCTGCTGATGATGGCTGGAGTAGCCGCCATCGCCTTCTCCTCCGCCACCACCTCCGAGCAGTCCCAATGGAAGCAAGCGGCGCAACGCGAAGGCCGGCGCTACAACATAGCCGCGGACTACGTAGAAGCCCGCATGGACGGCCGTCAATCCGCCTCCGAAGCCAAGCCGTCGCGCACCGCAATCGATTGGCTACTGGTAGCCACCGCGACCACTATCTTCGCGTATTTCGCCGCCACAGCCCGCCTCCCCCGAATCCAGCTAAACTGGCCCCCCGCCCTACTTCTAAGCGCCGTTACGCTGTCTCTCCTGTTAGTCTGCGGCGCAACCCTCCACCGCACCACCCGGTTCCACTAACGGTCGGATAGCTATTCCTGGTAGTGCTGGTAACCGGCAGGCAGTTGTGCGTTCGGGCTTCCGGTCGGCAAGCTTCGCAAATTATCCTGTCCTGGAACTTTGCGTTTCCACGGCACGCAGAGTTGTCGTGCCTAGGACGGTCGATGAAGCGCGTCAATTGCTTGAAGTTCGCGGGCATGGTGCACGCATTTTGCTTTGCATTGCGGACCAACTCCTTTACATTGGCGCGGCCCAATGTGCGCCTCCACTAAAGTCGACGTGGTCGGTGTCGGCCTCAACGCCACGGACACCCTGATCCCCGTCCACCACTACCCCGCTGCTGGCTCCAAGGTCGAATTCCGCTCCGCCAGCCTCCTCCCCGGCGGACAAACCGCCACCGCCATGGTCGCCTGCCAGTCCTGGGGATTGCGCACGCGCTACGTCGGCAAAGTGGGTGACGACCTGGCCGCTACCCTGCATCGCTCCGAGTTCGCCAATCTCGGCGTCGAAACCCATCTCTTAACCGCCCCCGGCTGCCCCAGCCAGCAAGCCTTCATCCTGGTCGATGATGCTGGCGAGCGCACGGTGCTCTGGAAGCGCGACGACCGCCTGGCCCTCCAGCCCGGCGACCTTCAGCGCGACTGGATCCGCGAAGCCCGCGCCCTCCACCTAGACGGCCACGACACCGCCGCCGCTACCACCGCTGCTACCTGGGCCCGCGAAGCAGGCATTCCCGTAGTCGCCGATCTCGACGACCTGTACCCAGGCGTCGATGCCCTGCTCCCGTTGATCGATTACCTGATCACGAGTCGCGACATTCCCGGCCGCATCGCCGGCGAATCCGATCTGCGCAGGTCGCTCCCCGCCGTGCGCACTCGCTACGGAGCCAGTCTAACCGCCGCAACGCTCGGCCCCGAAGGCGTCCTGGCCTACGACGGCGTGCAATTCCACTACGCCCCGGCGTTTCGTATCGAAGCGGTCGACACTACCGGCGCCGGCGACATCTTCCACGCAGGATTTATTTATGGATTGCTGCAACGCTGGCCGCTGCCCCGCCAACTCGAATTCGCCTGCGCCGCCGCCGCCCTCAACTGTACCGGAATAGGCGCCCGCGGCCACATCGCGTCCCTGACCGCGATCGAGGGCCTGATCGCCAGCGGGAAGCGCCATCCACCCGCTTTCGAACTGTAGTCCGGTGCTGATGAGCGCGTCACCAGCCGCTTACCGCGATTCCTGCCCCAAAAACAGAACAGCACGGAACGGAGTTCCGTGCTGTTCTGGATTTTTGCTGTCCGACCGGAGGGCGATGAAACTGCCCTGCAAGTGGTCAGGTATTAAATCGGGCTGTTCGTCGAGGACGCCGGAGCGGTACTATTCTGGCGGATAACCAGGCTCTGATCGGAGTAGAAGTAACGCACACCGCTCGACCCCGGCACTGCCGGATTGTTGTTAGACGTATAGCCGCCCGCCCCGACAACCACGGTCAACAGGTAGCCGGACTTCGGGATAGTGCCAGCGTTTTCTACGGCATTGTCAATCAGGCAAGCATCGGTCGAAGTCGGAGGAGCAGCACCGGCAGCGCAGTTGGCCACAGTACCGCCATCGCCCAACTGAGGCAGGGTACCGAAAACGGTCGGGGTGCTGTAAGTGCTGGAATAAACGACTTCCGCCGTGTTGACGGTGCGAAGCGTGGCCACTGCCGAAGCCTCGTTGGCCGCCATCTTGGAACGGATCAGGTTGGGAATTGCGATGGCCGCGATGATCAAAATGATCGCCACAACGATCAGCAACTCGATAAGCGAAAAACCCTTCTGCTTGTTACGCATGTTCTTTTCAGTCTCCTTGAGATCACTAGGTGTCAAGCACGTACAGCACTATAGGGCATGCCAAGTACCACAATGCGCCGATGGATTTGATAAGAGCCTAATCGATTGACTCCAAGCCGCTTAGCGCAGAACCGCATGTTCCAAAGTAACGCGCGGATGGGCCAGAATGGTCGGAATTGCCATTTTTGGTCGGCGCAGAATGACGTTAAGCGTCACAGAAAAGCAACGGAGCTCGGAATCGAGTTCCGAGCTCCGTTCCTTCTTGCTTGCTGTCCGATCGGAGGGCGATGAAACTGCCCCGCAAGCGGTCAGGTATTAAATCGGACTGTCTGTGGAGGAAGCGGCAGTGGTTCCATTCTGACGGATAACCAAGCTCTGATCTGTATAGAAGTAACGCACACCGCTCGACCCCGGCACTGCCGGATTGTTGTTAGACGTATAGCCGCCCGCCCCGACAACCACGGTCAACACGTAGCCGGACTTCGGGATAGTGCCAGCGTTTTCTACGGCATTGTCAATCAAGCAAGCATCGGTCGAAGTCGGAGGAGCAGCACCGGCAGCGCAGTTGGCCACAGTACCGCCATCGCCCAACTGAGGCAGGGTACCGAAAACGGCCGGCACACTGTAGGTGCTGGAGTAGACCACTTCGGCGGTGTTAACCGTACGCAGAGTAGCCACTGCCGAAGCCTCGTTGGCCGCCATCTTGGAACGGATCAGGTTGGGAATTGCGATGGCCGCGATGATCAAAATGATCGCCACAACGATCAGCAACTCGATAAGCGAAAAACCTTTCTGCTTGTTACGCATGTTCTTTTCAGTCTCCCTTGAGCTCAACAGGTGCCAAGCACACACGGCACTAGCAGGCATGCCAAGTACCACAATGTGCCGACGGCCTCGATGGGAACGTAGTCGATTGACTCTAAACAGCTTGCACTAGAACCAGGTGATGCGACATTGCGCGATGGCGGGCCGAGAGGTAAAAACTGCCTTTTATTGTCGCGGCTGAAGTGACGTTAAGTGTCACAGCAAAAAAGCAATGGAGCTCGGAATCGAGTTGCGAATTCCTTCTCTTCCTGCTTGCTGTCCGATCGGAGGGCGATGAAACTGCCTTGCATGCGGTCAGGTAATCAAATCGAGCGGTGCGGGCAGGGGCAGCAGTGGTTCCATTCACGCATTTAATTGAGTCCCTCTTTGAGAAGCTAGACTGCCAGAGCACGTCGAGTAGTAGAGCAGCTCTAGTACCACGTTGCGATCGCTTCCGAAAAGGCGGTCGAAAACTGGCTATGTCAGTGATATATACAGGCTTAGGTAGTACTGCAGCCTGCCGGAAAGGGGGGGCTGAAGGAAAATCCCGATTTGACACTTAAAGACGACACTTTCCGTCCAATCAAAAAAGCAATCTACGTCACCCCGCAACATCCCTAGATATTGTGTTTCTTCGCGTAATGCCGGAATGAGCGGTAGGTTATCTTCAGTATCTCCGCGGCGTGTGTGCGAACGCCTTCAGCCTTGTCCAGGGCTGCTTGCAAATAACGCCGCTCGGCATCGGCCATCTCTTTCTCAAAGTCCACACCTTCAGCGGGTATGTTCAGCCGCCCCCCGGAGATGGCGGCTGCACCAATGCCCGAATATCCGGCAATACGGTCAGGCAAAACAGGCAATGAGATTTCCGAGCCGCTCTCTAGCGCCACGGCACGCTCCATGGTATTTTCCAACTCACGAACATTGCCCGGCCAATCATAGGCTTCTAGCTGGCGCATCGCCTCTGGCGATATTCCATTAATTGCCTTTTCCATGATCTTGCGGAAGCTCTCCAGGAAATGCCGGGAGAGCAGCGGAATGTCTTCGCGGCGCTCGCGCAAAGGCGGCAACTGGATAGGAATGACGCTCAGGCGATAGTAAAGGTCTTCGCGGAAGCGGCCTTCGGCAATTTCCTTCTCGAAATTCTTGTTGGTGGCCGCAATGATGCGGACGTCAACGTCGCTTTCTTCGTTGCTGCCTACCGGGCGGACCTTGCCTTCCTGCAGCACACGGTAGAGCTTGACCTGCATGGTCAGGCTCATGTTGCCGATTTCATCCATGAACAGCGTGCCGCCATGAGCAGCCTGGAATAGGCCCTGACGATTATCGGCTGCGCCGGTGAAGGCGCCCTTCATATAGCCGAACAGTTCGGACTCCAGCAGGGTTTCGGGAAAAGCACCGCAGTTGATGGTGATGAATGGCGCTTGCGCACGTTGGCTGTTTTCATGGATGGCGCGCGCAACCAGTTCCTTTCCGGTGCCGCTTTCGCCGGTAATGAGGACGCGGCTGGTCTGTGGCGCGACAGTCTGGATCATGTCAAAAATCTCGCGCATCTTGGGGGCCTGGCCGATGATGTTGTCGAGACCAGTGAGCCTCCGAAGTTCGCGCCGTAGGTATCCGGCCTCTTTCTTCCACTTCAAACTTTCCGAAACCTCGCGGACGGCCCGGCGAAGTTGGTCCACCAGTTCGTGGTCTTTGATAACGTAGCGGTCAGCGCCGGAATTGATAGCGGCGATGGCCGTTTCCACGGTGGGCACTCCGGTGATGAGCAAGAAGAAGCATTGGGGAGCTATTTCCTTGGTGAGCTTGAGAAGATCGACGCCACTTTCGCCGGGCATGCGCACGTCGGACACCACAATGTCGAAAATCTGCGATTCCAGCTTGCGTTTAGCACTCGGGACATCGTTGGCAACCTCCACCCGATGACCTTCCTTGCGAAAGGTAATCTCCAGCAATTCGCAAATGGAGCGCTCGTCGTCGACCACCAGAATGTGCACCGGGTGCTTGCTGGGTCCTTTTGCCGCGGTTTTTGTCGCTTGCATGGTTGTCAGGCCATTCTCGGGAGCTCGATAATGAACTCGGCTCCGCGGTCCTTTTCAGAGACGACGCTGATGCGTCCACTGTGCGCTTGGACAATCTGATAAACGATCGACAGCCCTAATCCCGTCCCGCCTTCGAAATTCGATTGCAGGGGCTCAAAGATTTTTGCGCGCTGTCTCGCATTCAAGCCCACCCCGGTATCTCGAAAGGCAATACGCAACCAAAAAGGGCGCTCCTCGAGCCCGACGGTCAGTGTTCCGCCTTCGGGCATGGCCCGCATGGCGTTGTCGCATAGATTCCAAAACACCTGCTTTATTTTATTGGAATCCACGCGCGCGTGCAGCTCGTGGCCGTTGAATGACCGAACGATGTGATACTTTGAGCCGACTTCCGGTTTCTTTTCAACCAGCATGAGCGTCTCATCGAGCAGAGCACGCACGTCGGCATCCTGAAACTCGTAAATTTTCTCGCGCGAATAGTTCAAGAATTCGGTAATGATGCGATTGAGGCGTTCCGACTCGCGGTTAACGATGCCCACCAAGTGCTTTTCGTCTTCCTCGAGCGGCGCCATGCGCGCCAACTCCCCCACCGCGCCAGCCATGGCGGTCAGCGGTTGCCTGATTTCGTGAGCGATGGCCGCGGACAAGCGGCCCAGCGCAGCCATGCGATCTTTCGTGGCGACTTCCTGCTCCAACTTGCGGAAGTCGGTGAGATCTTGAAAGTTGAAGACGTAGCCGCTCCGCTCGGTGTTCCGCGAGCGAAGGGGAGAGACGCTGATGCCCAGATAGCGTTGCTGGCCGTCCGGAGTGCGGAACTCAATCTCGCGGCGCAGGGAAAGGCGATCGTTCACCGGGTTTCCGGCGGTCCAAAACTCCTCATTGATTTCCGCCAGCAGCCGCCCGCGAATGTCGGCGAAGCGGTACCCCAGGATTTCTTCGCCAGTGCGATTAAGCAACACCACTCGGCCTTCGGTATCGGTGGTAATCAAACCGCCGCGCATGGAGTGAATGATGTCTTCGGTGAAATCTTGCAGATCCAGCAGTTCCTCGCGCTTTTCCTCCAGTTCCCGGCCCTTGCTGCGAAGGGATTGCGCCAGCAAGCCAGCCAGGTACGCCACCGCCAGAAAGCCCAGCAGATTGCTCAAGAACCAGAGCCGGAGAACCTCGGTGGTGGGACTGCCCGCATAAGTGCGAGGAATCTTTGCCTCATAAGCGAGCAGGGTCATTCCGCCCAGGAGTACGACGCAAATACCGGCGGTTGCAAAGGCCACGTTACGGGAGAACAGGATACTGGCTACGATGATGACCAGCAGATAGAGCGAGATGAAATAGCTTTCCTGCAACCCGGTGGCATAGACCAGCGCGGTGACCATGATTACGTCGCTGGCTACCTGCACGATTCCGTGCCATCGGGCCTTCGGCAGCCACCGCACCAGGATGATGTGGAAAGTTCCCAGCGTGATCCAGAAAATCACGAGCGGCAAGAAGTAACGGCTGGAGCCGGCCAAAGGCAGATAGGAAGGCCAAGCCACACCAACGCTGAGGATCAAAGCAATCATCAGCAGACGCACGCGAGTCAGCCAATCCAGCCATTCCCGCGTTGTGTGGCTTTGTTCCATGAGGACCTTGTACTCGTTCGCCGCCCGCTACCTGCGTTGGCTGCTTAACGCGAGAAGGCCGGCAGACCCCTCCGGCCTTCACGGTAGATTAAAGGCTGCTCGCCGGTTCCGGCAATTAGTGATTCTGGCTCAATTGACCGATGAGCGAGAAGAGCGGCAGGTACATGGAAATGACCACGCCGCCGACCACCAACCCCAGGAACACGATCATGACCGGCTCGAGCGCCGTCAGCAGGTCCTTTACAGCGGCGTCGACCTCGTCTTCATAAAAGTCCGCGATCTTTTGAAGCATGGCATCCATCGCACCGGTCTGTTCGCCGACACCGATCATCTGGGTAACCATGCCCGGGAAAACCTCGGTCTCGCGCAGCGGTTCGGTCAGCGACTTGCCTTCTTCCAACGCCTTGCGAACCTTGAGCAGCGCTCGTTCCACCACCGCGTTTCCGGCCGTTTTCGCAGTAATGTCCAGACCCTCCAGGATGGGCACGCCGCTGGAGATCAGGGTGCCGAGCGTGCGGGTGAATCGCGCAACCGCAATCTTCCGCAGCAGGATTCCGATGAGGGGTGCCTTGAGCAGGCCGGCATCCAATATATAGCGTCCTTGCGGTGTTCCGTACCAGATTTTGATTCCGACGATAAAAGCGACGACGCCAACCAGGATCGCCAATCCGAAGTAGCTGGCGATGAAGTTGCTCATGCCGATGACAATTCGGGTGGGCAATGGCAGCGTGACGCCCAAGCCCGCGAACAAGGTCGCAAAGATCGGAACGACCTTCCAAAGCAGCAAGACAATGACGCTGACCGCAACGGTCAAAACACCGACAGGGTAAACCAATGCCGATTTAACGGCGCGCTGCAGCTTGACGTTCTTCTCGATGTATTGCGAAAGCCGCTGGAGAATGGTGTCCAAAATACCGCCCGTTTCGCCGGCCTCCACCATGTTGACGTACAGAGTGTCGAAGACCTTGGGAAACTGCCGCATGGCCGTGGATAACGTGGCGCCCCCTTCCACCGCCGAGCGTGTGCCGGTGAGCACTTTCTGGAACAACGCGTTTTCCTGTTGGCTGGCTAGAATCTCAAGGCACTGCACCAACGGCAAACCCGCATCGATCATCACGGAGAATTGGCGCGTGAACACCGCCAGTTCTTTCGAGCTCACCTTGCCGCCCAATGTTGGCAGGTTGAATTCCTTGCCCTTCTCCGACATTTTGGTAGCGGTGATCTGCTGGCGCCGCAAAATGTTCTGCAGGTCGGCCTTGCTGGTAGCGGTCACTTCTCCGCTGACCGCGCCGCCCGCCCTATTCGTTCCTCGATATGTGTAAACCGGCATTTCACTCCTCCTCAGTCACTTGGCACTTCGGCGTGCCACCATTCCCAGGGTTCTAGCGTTTCGCTGTCACCGGCGTCTTCGATCCTCCCGAAGGAGACGAAACACCGCGATTAATCATGTCCTGCAGCTCGTCGGGATTCGACGAGCGCGACAAGGCCATGTCCAGGGTGATCAATTTCCCGAAATAGGCGTTAGCCAGACCTTGATTGAAGGTCTGCATTCCGGTCTGCCCCGTCCCGGTCTGCATTGCCGAGTAGATCTGGTGAATTTTGTCCTCACGAATCAGGTTACGGATCGCGGGCGTGGGGATGAGCACCTCCATCACCATGGCGCGGCCGCGGCCATCGGCGCGCGGCAAGAGCGCCTGACAAAGAATCCCTTCAACAACCATGGAAAGCTGCGCGCGAATCTGCGGCTGCTGGTGCGAAGGAAAAACGTCGATGATGCGGTTGATGGTCGAGGACGCGGAATTGGTGTGTAAGGTGGCGAAGGTCAGGTGGCCGGTTTCCGCAATACGCAGCGCGGATTCGATGGTCTCCAGATCGCGCATCTCGCCGATCAGCACCACGTCGGGGTCCTCGCGCAATGCCGCGCGCAGGGAATTCGCGAAGGAATGGGTGTCCGCGTGAACTTCGCGCTGATTCACCAGGCACTTCTTGTGATTGTGCAGAAATTCGATGGGGTCCTCGATGGTGATCATGTGCTCTTCGCGTTCGCTGTTGATCTTGTCCAGCATGGCGGCGAGGGTGGTGGACTTGCCGGAGCCGGTCGGCCCGGTAACCAGCACCAAGCCGCGCGGTTTCTCGCACAGCCCCTTCGCTACCGCGGGCAAGCCCAGCGCATCGAAGCCCTTAATCTCCCATGGAATGGTGCGGAATACCGCGCCCACCGCGCCGCGTTGATTAAAGACGTTGCCGCGGAAGCGAGCCAAATTCTTCAAGCCGAAGGAAAAGTCCAATTCGAGATTTTCCTCAAAGCGGTGCTTTTGCGCATCGGTGAGCACGCTGTAAGCCAGCGATTTGGTGTCCGACGCGGTGAGCGGCGGCATATCGAGCGGACGCAGCTTGCCGTGCACGCGCACCCGTGGCGCGCTGTTCGTGGTGACGTGCAGGTCGCTCCCGCCCATCTCGATCATCTTTTTCAGTAATTCACTCAGTGTAATTCCCGGCATCTTGCACCTTTTCTACAGAACCGTTTCCCGCAGTACTTCTTCCATAGTGGTCTGCCCCAAACCTACCTTGATCAAGCCACTGCGCCGCAGCGTGATCATGCCCTGCTCGATAGCTTTCTTCTTCAATTCCAGCGCCGACGCACCGACCAGAATCAGTTCGCGCAGCTCGTCATTGATTTCCATGACTTCGTACAAGCCCGTACGTCCCTTGTAGCCGCCCTTGTTGCAGGTAGAGCAACCCTTACCGTGATAAATCTTCGTCTTCTTCGCTTCTTCCGGCGAATATCCGGCGTCGATCAGCGCCTGCTCCGGCACTTCCAACTCTTCCTTACAGTTGGAGCAGATGCGGCGCACCAGGCGCTGCGCGCAAATCAGGTTCACCGACGTGGCGACCAGGAAAGGCTCGATACCCATGTTCATCAAGCGGCTGATGGTGGAAGGCGCGTCGTTGGTGTGCAGGGTGGAAAGCACCAGGTGTCCGGTGAGTGCGGCCTTTACCGCAATTTCCGCGGTCTCGAAGTCGCGGATTTCGCCGACCAGAATGATATTTGGGTCTTGGCGCAGGAAGGCGCGCAGGGCGGCGGCGAAGTTCAAGCCGATCTGCTCTTTCATCTGTACTTGGTTGATTCCACCCAACTGGAATTCAACCGGATCTTCCGCGGTCATGATGTTGGTGTCCACGGTATTCAGTCGCGACACCGACGAATACAGGGTGTTGGTCTTACCGGAACCGGTGGGACCCGTCACCAGAACCATGCCGTAAGGTTTCAGAATGTTGCGCTCAAATTTCTTCAGCGACTCCGGCTCGAAACCCAGCTTGGTCATGTCCAGCCGCAGGTTCTCTTTGTCGAGCAAGCGGAGCACGATCTTTTCGCCATACAGCGTGGGCACGGAGGAGACGCGGAAGTCGAGTTCTTTTTTCTTGCCATCGGCGCGGTACTTGATCATGATGCGGCCGTCTTGCGGCAAGCGCTTTTCCGCGATGTCCAGCTTAGCCATGATCTTTATGCGGCTGGTCATGGCATCCTTCAACCGCAGCGGCGGACTCATCACCGTTTGCAGCACGCCGTCCACGCGGAAGCGCACACGCAATTCCGTCTCATACGGCTCCAGGTGGATGTCGCTGGCGCCGCGCTTCACCGAATCGGTCAAGATCAAATTGACCAGCTTGATGATGGGCGCTTCTTCGGCCGCTTTTTCCAGCGAAGCGGCGTCCAACTCCGCCTCTTCCGCCGCCAGCTCCAGCTCCTCGTCGTCGACGAGGTCCTTCATCATCTTGCTTAGCTCTTCCGAGTCAGCGTCAGAGCCGCCGTAGAAACGGGTAATCGCCTCGCCAATCGCGGACTCCGAGGCAACCACAGGCTCCACATTGAATCCGGTCATGAACTTGATGTCGTCCATGGCGAAGACATTGGTGGGATCCGTCATCGCAATGGTCAGAACCGAGCCCACCCGGGACAGCGGTATGACCTGGTAGCGCAGCGCCGTATCCTGCGGGATTAGCTTGATGACATTGGGATCGATTTCGTAGAACTTGAGGTTGATCGAGGGAACGCCATACTGGCGAGATAAGACTCCCGTAATGTCGTCGTCCGTAATAAAGCCCATCTTGGTCAGGCAGCTTCCCAGCTTGCCGCCATTGGAGCGCTGAAAGTCGAGCGCCTTCTGGAGCTGGTCCTGAGTAATCAGGCTTTCTTTGAGCAGTATTTCGCCGAGCCGGACGGACATCCGCGCACTCCCAACCGAACTGCAACCATCGCTCACCTTAACAAAAGCGGGCTACGCAAGCTGACAGAAATTGTTAGTCCGTTCTGAAATGGCTAATACCTGTCCGCTGGGTCAGGTCCGCGTAGCGAGGTACAGGCGCGGCCGAAGTTCACCGAAAACGCTCTGATTGTTGACTTGCCTGGTAGCCGTCGCTATCGTGCCATCAGATGCCTGCGCCACCGCAAACGGAGCGATTCGCAAATTATCCCTCGAACCCTCGGGTCGTCCCGCAAACCGCTTTGCGCACCTATTATGATGCGCTCTTCGCCGCTCACGGGCCACAATATTGGTGGCCCGGCCGCACCCGTTTCGAAATAATCGTCGGCGCCATTCTTACGCAAAATACCTCCTGGACCAACGTCGAGATCGCTTTACGGAAGCTGCGTCGAGAACGGTTACTTAGCGCACGAGCCATTGAAACGGTTTCCGCCGTTCGGCTGGCCAGACTTATTCGCTCATCGGGCTACTTTCGCCAGAAAGCAAAGAAACTGAAATGCTTTGCTCATTTTCTTCACTCTGAATACAACGGTTCCCTGACCACGATGTTCCGCACCCCAACAGACGCCCTGCGCGAGAAACTTCTGGGGGTCCACGGGATCGGGCCGGAGACCGCGGACTCCATCCTGCTGTACGCAGGACGGCGTCCCGTTTTTGTGGTCGACGCCTATACCCGGCGAATGCTGGAGCGGCATCAACTGGCCGCCGCGACCTATCGCTACGAGCAAATCCGCCAATTATTCGAACATAGCCTCCCTGGAGATGCGCCGCTGTATAATGAATTCCACGCCCTGATTGTTCGCACCGGCAAGGAGTATTGCCGCACCCGCAATCCTCGTTGCAGTGAATGTCCGCTGCATCCCTTTCTGCCGCAGGCGACGCAGGCTTCCCTATGAGCTCGCTTGAACCAAAACAGCGCTGGACCTTGGGAATTGGAGCGGCGCTTTTGGCACTGCTGCTGGCGGCCGTATTTACGTTCGGCTCCCTGGACGTCCCGTTCGAACCCAAAAACTGGCGCGAAGCCATGGCCCTTTACGCGGTTTCCAGCTTCATTACCGCGGCACTGCTGGTCTTTCTCCTGATCCTTACACGCACGGTCCTGCGCCTTTGGGCGGAGCACAGCAAAGAGCAACTCGGCGCGCGCTTCAAAACCAAGATGGTCGTAGGGGCCATGGCACTGTCTCTGCTCCCGGTGCTTTTCATGTTTTTCGTGAGCTACTCGCTGCTCAACCGCACGTTGGGCCGCTGGTTCCCGCGCCCCCTGGAAATCGCCTCGGAGCAAACGCAAAATCTGCTCAATGATTTGGGACGCACGACGACCCTGCCACGCCTTCGCACCCTGGCACGGCAGGCGCAGGGAAGTATCGCTCTGCCTATCGCGGAAATCCTGCAGCGAGCCTTCGCATCGGGACTCGATGCCGCGTGGCTCCTGGACAAAGATGGCAAGCCGGTACGCGGTGGCGTGGTCTGTGAAAATCAACCTGAAGACCGCAGTGGTGCGATCTGTCAGCAGGCTGGCGTTCTTGGCAGCCCGCTGAATACCCTTCCCAGTGGCGTGGAGGTGTGGCAAGCCAGGGGCAGAAGTTATCTGGTTGCTCGGGTTCCGATCGTCGAGTCGGGTGCGATCTCCGGCTATGTGGCGGCTGGCTATCGTACCACCCCCGATTTCTTGAACCGCTTCGCGCTGATCCAAACCAAAATGCGCGAGTACGAAACCGAAAAACAGAATTTGCGCGCGCTGAAACGGCAAATGCTGCTGATTCTCGCGTTCTTCACCATCCTGCTGCTCTTTTCCGTGACCTGGCTGGCGCTTTTTTTAGCCAAGCAGGTGACTGTTCCCATTCAGGCCCTGGCGGAGGGCACGCGCGAAGTTTCCGCCGGGAATTTCGAGTATCAAGTTCCCGAGCAGGCCCAGGACGAGCTCGGCGTACTGGTGCGCTCCTTCAATGCCATGACCACTCAGCTGCGCGACAATCGTTCCCAGATCGATCAGTTCACCCGCAACCTGCAGCAAGCGGTCCAGGAGTTGGAACGCAGGCGCCAGCTGATGGAGACGGTGCTGGAGAATGTGCCCACCGGGGTAATCTCCCTGGATGCGGCCGGCTCTATGTTGCGCTGCAATACCGCGGTTGGACGCATGTTTGGCAGCGGCGCGCAAGATGCCCATTCGCTCGAAGATCTGCTGGGCACCGAAGCGGCGCGAACGGTGCAGCACCTGATGCGCCGCTCGCTTCGTATGGGCGTGGCGTCGCGCGAAATTGAAACCGTGGTTGCCGGGCGCGTGCTGCACGCTGCCGTCACGGTCAGCTCACTCGGCCCGCGACGCGCTAATACTGGATTTGTTCTGGTGCTCGACGACCTGACCGAAATGCTCCGCGCTCAAAAATCGGCGGCCTGGCAAGAGGTGGCCCGCCGCATTGCCCACGAGATCAAGAATCCTCTCACCCCTATCCAGCTTTCCTCCCAGCGCCTGGCGCGCTTTCTCGACCGTCGCGAAAGCTCTGAGCCCGGCGCGCCGGCGCTCGATCCCGAACTTGCCCGCCTGGTGCAGGAATGTTCGCGCCTGATCGAGCGCGAGGTTTCCACGCTGGCCGCTCTGGTCAACGAGTTCTCGCAATTTGTACGCTTCCCCTCCGCGAAGTTGACCCCGAGCAGTGCGAACACCATTGTGCACGAGGCCGTGGAAGTGTTTTCCGGCCGCCTTGACGGAATCACCCTAAAGACCTCGCTGGCCGAGAACTTGCCTTCCGTTCGCGCCGACGGCGGCCTGCTGCGCAGTGTGGTAGTGAACCTAATCGATAACGCCGCGGAGGCGCTGGAGACCTGCGCACTCAAGGAGATCACCGTCGTTACCCGCACGCATGAGGATTCCGAAACCGTCGAGATCTGCGTCCAGGACACCGGCCACGGCATCTCGCCGCAGGATAAGGACAAACTCTTTTTGCCCCAGTTTTCCACCAAGGACCGCGGAACCGGCTTGGGCTTGGCCATTGCCGCGCGTATTGTTGCCGAGCACGGAGGCAGCATCCACGTCGAAGACAATTTCCCTGTTGGCTCGCGTTTTGTGATCGAGTTGCCGGTCGCCGAGCCGACCCTGGCGGTCACCGAGCGAGCCGGAGTGGAAACATCGAAATGACCGTAAGACCACATCTGCTGGTCGTTGATGATGAACCGGGTATCCGGGAGTCTCTCTCGTCGATCTTGCAGGACGAGGGCTACCACGTGGAGTCTGTGGCTTCCGCGGAGGAAGCCTTGGAGCGGGCCTCCGGCGGCGAGATCGAAGTGATTCTCCTGGATGTGTGGCTGCCCGGTATGGACGGCCTGGAGGCACTGAGCCGCTTGCAAACTGCGCAGCGCCCTCCGGCGGTCATCATGATCTCCGGCCACAGCACGATTGAAACCGCGGTGCGCGCCACCAAACTGGGAGCTTTCGACTTCATCGAAAAGCCGCTCTCTCTGGAGAAAATTATCGTTCTGGTACGCAACGCCATTCAGCAGCGGCGCTTGCAGGAAGAAAATCAGTTGCTGCGTACCGAGCTGGGGCATCGCTATCAAGTTATCGGCGAAAGCGTGCCCATGAAAGCGCTGCGCCAGCAGATCGCGGTTACTGCGCCAACCAACGGCCGCGTCCTCATTTATGGCGAAAGCGGAACGGGCAAGGAACTCGTTGCGCGGGCCTTGCACGCCGCCAGCTTGCGCAGTAAGGGCCTGTTCGTCGAAGTGAATTGCGCGGCCATCCCCGAGGCGTTGATCGAATCGGAGCTTTTTGGACATGTAAAGGGCAGCTTTGCCGGCGCGGCCGAGGACAAGATTGGAAAGTTTAAGAAGGCCGACGGGGGCACGCTCTTTCTCGACGAGGTTGGCGACATGAGTTTGCGCACGCAATCCAAAGTACTGCGCGTGCTGGAAGAGCAGCGCTTCGAGCCCGTAGGTTCCAGCCAGACGCTCAGTGTGGATGTGCGCGTCCTCGCTGCCACTAATAAGAATCTGGAGCAAGAAATCGCCCGCGGCGCCTTTCGCCAAGACCTCTTTTACCGGCTCAACGTCATTCCCTTCTTCGTGCCACCCCTGCGTGAACGCAAAGAGGATATTCCCATCCTGGCCAGGTATTTCCTGAACGAGTTCAGCGCCGCGTACGGGAAGCGCACGCGCGAGCTCAGCGACACGGCCATGGAAATCTTGCTGCGCCATCCTTGGCCCGGCAACGTTCGGGAGCTCCGCAATCTGGTTGAGCGCCTGGTGATCGTTTGCCCGCAGGCCCGCATCGAGCCGCACCATTTGCCTCCCGAGATTTTTCGCGGCGTGGCGGAAAGCCCGCAGCAGCCGTATTCCTCGCTTCACGAAGCCCGCAGCGCTTACGAACGCGAATTTATTTTGCGCAAGCTGCAGGAACATCGCTGGAACATGACGCAGACTGCGACGGCCCTTGGGCTGGAGCGCAGCCATCTTTATCGCAAGATGAAATCGCTGGGGATTGCCGCGCCGGATTAACCTCCGGCCTCCAACTGTGACCCCGTTAAACGAAAACTCGGAGCCCCAAAAGGACGTCTTTCGCACCGGATACGTCGCGATTGTGGGTCGCCCCAATGCAGGTAAGTCGACGCTGGTTAATCAGTTGGTCGGTCAAAAGATCGCCATAGTCACTTCCAAACCGCAAACCACTCGCAATCGTATTCAGGGCATCGTGACGCAAAAACGCGGCCAGATCGTGCTGATCGACACGCCCGGCTTGCACGATCCGGATTCCGCTCTTGGCCGGCAAATGATGCACGAAGTGGCTGCCGCGGTGGAAGGCATTGATGTCCTGTTGCTGATCGTCGACGCCAGCCACGCCTCGACGCACGCGGATTCGATGTTGCTCGAAAAAGCCCAGCGCTTTCGCGGCAAGACCATTCTCGTATTGAACAAGATCGACGCCGTTCCGAAACAGAAACTTTTGCCTTTAATCGACCGGTTCCGTCAGGAATTCGATTTTGCCGCGATCGTGCCCCTCTCCGCGCTGAAAGGTACCGGCTGCGACGCCTTGCTCAACGAAATCTTCCGCCTTCTGCCGGAAGGCCCGCCCTATTTTCCCGAGGATCAGGTCACGGATCAACCTGAGCGCTTCCTGGCTGCCGAAATCGTGCGCGAGAAAGCCATTCGCGCTTTGCACCACGAACTGCCCTATGCAGTGGCCGTTTTTGTCGACAAATTCGAGGAATCTCCCCGGCTGGTGCGCATCGAGGCCGCTCTCAACGTCGAGCGCGATACCCAAAAAAAAATCCTTATCGGGCACAAAGGCGCGATGCTCAAGAAAATCGGCACCGAAGCGCGCAAAGAACTGGAAACTCTTTTCGACAAGAAGGTTTTCCTGGGCTTATTCGTCAAGGTCGCGCCGGACTGGCGCGAAAATCCTCAACGCGTGCGCGAACTGGACTGGCATTTTCAGCTGGAAGGTCTCAGCACAGCGCAAGGAGATCCCCAGCAGGATCAGGTCGCCGAAGATGAGAAGTGAATCGCGCGATTATCTCGCCCACACCGTAGCGGCCGGACGCTTGCGAATGCGCAGCCGCAACACTTTGCGTTGATTCGCCTCCAGCACTTCGAACCGGTAGCCCTCTATATCCACCTTATCGCCCGGCGCCGGGACTTTTCCGGAGACGTGGCTGAGCAGTCCGGCGACCGTAGTCACTGCCTCGTCCGCCTTGTCGCCAAAGTGCACTCCCAGCAGGTCCTCCACATGATCGATCGACATACTCCCGCGCATAACCAGGCCACCGTCCGCTTCGCGCACCACGTCCGGCGCCGGCTGCCGGTCATCGCGCCCGCTCTCCCCGACAATCTCCTCCACCAAGTCTTCTACCGTCGCCAGTCCGGCCACCAATCCGTGCTCGTCGATCACGATTGCCATCGCGTGACTCTTCTGCCGCATTTCGCGCAACAGCTCCGAGCCCGCCTTGGTTTCCGGAATAAACATCACTGGATGCGCCAGCTCTCGCACCTTTCTCTTTGGCAAGTCCTGGTCGGCCACGTGCAATAAATCCTGCGCATAGGCTACGCCATAAATGTCGTCCAGCGACCTCTCATAAACCGGCATCCGCGCGAATCGGCTGCCCACCACTTTCGCGTGGAAGTCCTCCAGCGTGGCATCGGCCGCAACGGCCACAATGTCCGGCCGCGGCGTCATGACCTCGCGCACCCGCTTGTCGCTGAATTCCACCACCTGCTCGATCAGGTCGCCCTGCTCCGGCTCGATGATTCCTTCCTCTTCCGCGGCCTCCACCAACGCTTCGATGCCCTCTTCCGTGCGCTGCTCCTCAGTGCGCTCCGGTTCATGCTCCGCGATTCTTGCCAGCGATTCCGCGCCTTCCAGAAAGATCCGCACCGGCCACGCCAGCCACATTGCCGCGCGAATCAGGGGCAACACAGGGAGCAGCCACCGGCCGGCCGTGCGGTATAACAGCATGTCCGGCAGGAAATGCATCAGGATGACCACTTCCAACGCCAAAAAAACGATGAACTCCAAAAAGGATTCCCACCGGCCGGGCACAAAATAGACCACCCCGCGCGTGGTTTCCAATACCAGAAATGCCAGCCAGAAGTGCCCAATGATGCGGAACGTGCGCCCGCCGCTGCGCCGGTTAATCTTCAGCTTCGGTTCGATTTCGGCTTCAAAAATTTCCAGGTGCTCGTGGATGCGCCCAGTGGTCATGCGCCCAAGTTCGCGATAAATCAGCGTCAGGTAGGAAAAGATCGGCAGGCTCAGCGCCAGCAGCACGGTGCCCAGCGTATAAACCCAGACAAGGAGGTTCACGCGAGTCCTAGCCTCCGCCGCAATCGCTTCTCGGCGCGGTCCATTTCTCCATGGTCCGTTTCGTGATCGTAGCCCAGCAGATGCAATACGCCATGCAGGATCAGGATCCGCAACTCACTCGGCAGCGTGCGGCCAAGTTTCTTTGCATTGCGTAGAGCCGTGGCCGGCGCGATAGCCACATCTCCCAGAAAAGACTCTTTCCCTCGCCCAGCGCGCCCGCGCCGTCTTGCCGGCCAACCCGTCCTGCGCCGCTCCTCCGCCGGAAACGACAGTACGTCGGTCGGCCCCTTCTTTCTGCGAAAGACCTGATTCATCCGCGCGATCTCCGCATCGCTGACCAAGCAAACCGTAACGTCCGCTTCTCCGATCCCCAGCTCTTGCCGCACCCGAGCCAGGAATAGCTCAAGTGGCCGCAGTGCCACCCGCACGGACCGCTGGCGGTTCAGGATCATCCTCGCAGAGATTCTTTGGCCTGATCTTTGCCGGATTCGGCGCGCGGCTCGGATTTACCGTTACTGCTGCTACGCTGCGGCTGCGACCCATCATACTCTTCGTAGGCACGAATAATCTGTTGCACCAGGTTGTGCCGCACCACGTCCTTCTCGCTGAAATGCGCGACGCCAATCCCATCGATCTTCCCGCACACGTCCAGTGCTTCCACCAATCCCGATTTCTTTCCCGCCGGCAGGTCAATCTGTGTGACGTCGCCGGTCACCACGGCCTTGGAATTGAAACCGAGCCGCGTCAGAAACATTTTCATCTGCTCGCTGGTGGTGTTCTGCGCCTCGTCCAGGATCACGAAAGAGTCGTTCAGCGTGCGCCCCCGCATGAACGCCAGCGGCGCCACTTCGATAATGCCTTTTTCCAGAAAACGATCCAGCTTGTCAGCATCCAGCATGTCGTACAGCGCGTCGTACAAAGGCCGCATGTACGGATCAATTTTCTGTTGCAGCGTACCCGGTAAGAAGCCCAGCCTCTCGCCGGCTTCCACCGCCGGCCGCGCCAAGATGATGCGATTGACTTGCTTGGTCAACAGCGCGCTTACCGCCATGGCCACGGCAATGTACGTTTTTCCGGTTCCCCCCGGCCCTACCGCGAACATCATGTCGTGCTTTTCGATTTCTTCCATGTAACGCCGCTGGCTGGCGTTCTTCGGCGTAACCACTTTCTTCCCAAAGGAGCGCGCCCGCGGATGCTCAAACATTCCCCGTGGCGATTCGTGCGGCTCTTCGGTCGCCACCCGCATCAGCGACTTCACCTCCGCGCTGGTCAGCACTCGCCCGTGCCGCGTCAGGTGGTTATACTCCTCGATGATTTTCACCGCCTGATCAACGCTGTCCTGCTTTCCTTCAATGGTCAACCGCGTGTCATTCAAATGCGTGCGTACCTGCAGCACTTCTTCCAGCAGGCGCACGTTCTCGTCAAGAGTGCCGAAAAGCGGTTCAATTTGGCCGGATATGTGAACGGTACGTCGCATCCAGTTCGAGGGCTTTGTTTCTACAGATACCGGGTGGCCGATGGCAGATTCCTCCTGCTGTCCGTTGACCGCTTTCCCGCGCAACCGCCACGGCCAACCCACGGAGAAACTTCTTACACCCTAACCTAGCGGTGCCCACCGGTCAAGTTATGGAAGCGCGTGGAAGCGCGCATGAGGGATTCCTTGCCTGACCACCAGCCTTCACCGCTTCCTTTTGATCGCGGCCCGAATGGCTTGTTCCGCTAACGGCGACATCACCGCATAGCCCTTTGCATTGGGATGCAACCCGTCCTCGCTCAGGTCTTTTTGCAACATCCCCTGGGGATCGACCATCGCCGAAAAATAGTCCAGGTACGTATGGCCATTGGCCGCTGTGTATTCCTTGATCCACGCATTCAGTTCCAGAATCTTCTCCGGCGGCCGGTCGGTCCTCATGTCCAGCGGATTGCCCTGCCGGTCGTGCCCATAATTGCTTACCGGCAGCACCGAGGCCAGCACCACGCGAATCTTGTTGGCCCTCGCCAGTTCCGCCATCGACGCCAGATTTGCCTCGATCTGCCCCAGTGTCATCGGTCCGGTGTTTCCGGCGAGATCGTTGGTCCCCGCCAGAATCACCACCACTTTCGGCCGCAGCGCAATCACGTCCGGGCGAAAGCGAACCAGCATCTGCGGCGTGGTTTGCCCGCTGATTCCACGGTCCACGTACGATTTGCCCGGAAAAAATCCACCGTATTGCGGGCTCACCCACGCGTCGGTGATCGAGTCACCCAGGAACACCACGCGCAAATCAAACTTCTCGGGCGCCGCCAATCCCGCGTTGGCATCGGCATATCGCGCCAGATTCGGCCAGTCCCGCAAAATCTTTTCCGTTCGTTCCAGCTTCGCGGCCAGTACCTGCAAATCGGCGCAGTCCGCGGATCCTCCGCTCGGAACGTTCGCCGGAGCCTGACCCTTAACCCATCCACTCAGCAGAAGGGACGCCAGCACCGCTCTTCGCACGGAAATAATGATCGCGTTCATTTATTTTCTCCGCGCTTTGAGCCTACAAGAATCCATCGGCCCCCTCAAGCGCCCGCCATCCGAACGGCTGTCCCATGAAACACGAAGACCTGTACCCGCGCTCTATTTACAAGCTAGCGTCGCGGTCCGACGATGCCGTCAACAGCGATTCAGGTTTTCTTCGTCGAAACCGGAGGGGGTTTCAATGAGTAAATCGATTGCAGCAATTTTCGCTTTTTTAACCCTGACAACCACGCCACTGATTCCCGCATTGCATGCCCAGAGCACGCCACCCGCGCCGGCCGCCTCAACGGCCGCAACTTGGAAGATCAACTGCCCCGGGGTGCGGAACGTTCCCATGACCGCTGATGCCCAGCAATCTCTGCCTTTGCAAGTCATCGCCATCCTCAAGTGCGGTGAGGAAGTGACCGTGCTCGCCAACGACGAAGGCTACACCGTTAGAATCAAATCCAGCGACGGCACCGTCGGTTACGTCGCTGCCATGTATCTAAAGAAAGTCCCCGCGCCCAGCCGCGCTCCCAAGCCTCCATCTGCCAACATCGAAAACGGCGTGGCGCGCTGGCACCAGGGCGCGCCCGGCTGCGACGACTTTATTAGCAACGGCATCCTCGTCGAATCCTTGACAGTCGATGGCGTCACCGTACAAGTCTCCTTGCACGATACCGGATGGAAACTGCGCGCCAACGTAGCCATCGCCAACGGCGGAACGCAGCCACTCCACATCGAGCCGTCCCATTTCATCCTGGATGACATCGGCGTTCGCGGCAAACCGCTCTTCTATGAGGATCCCGCGCAGTTGGCCAAAAGCGTAACCCACCAAGTTCTATGGACTGAGGCCATCGCCGAGCCCGGCGGCGCACCCGCGCCTGTTTCCTCGCCTGCCGCGGCCATCAGCGCCACCACCGTCGGCTACAAATCGTCCTTCACGCCGTCGGCCTCTGCACCCAACTACATTCTTCAGCATCAATACGCTGAAGAGAGCGCCGTCCGCCAGCAAGGCAAACAAACCCTCAACAAAACCGCCCATCAAATTCTCGCTCTGGCCCTTAAGACCACCACCATCGATCCCAACGACAAAGTCGCCGGCGCCGTCTGGTTCGAACGTGACAAGAATCCGCAGCAACTTATGCTTCGTATCCCCATCGAGAACCAGACTTTCGAGTTCCCGCTTTCCTTCAAACAATAAGAAGAGAGCGAAACGCCACACGGCCCCGTCTCCCTTCCCCCAAGGAGGCGGGGCTTCTTATTCTCTATCAATGCGTTGACCATTTCTTTTCCGACGCGACTTGGCCGCCCCGCTTCTACTGCCTCGCTGTACCTCAGGCGTATACTTTTCCCCCATGCCCATCTCTCCCGCCGACGCCCCTCATTTCCAGGCCGCCAGCGATCAATCCCTGATCATCTACTTCGGACGGCAAATCACAGTCGGCGCGCACGAATGCGTCCGGAAGCTGCTGCTCCTGCTGGCATCCCAACCGATCGAAGGCATCCGCAATCTTCATCCCGGGTATTGTTCCCTGCTGGTCAAATTCGATCCGCTCCGTTGGCGGCACCAGGAGCTTGAGGTCGTCCTGCGGCCACTCCTTGCGCGCCTGGATCAAACCGCCCTCCCGGAACCGCGCAGCGTGGAAATTCCGGTGAGCTACGGGGGGGAACACGGTCCCGATCTGCTCGATGTCAGCGCAATGCACCGCATGACGCCGCAGCAAGTGATTGATTTGCATTCAGCGCAAACCTATCTCGTTTACTTTTTGGGTTTCGTCCCCGGCTTCGCCTATCTAGGCGAACTGCCCGAATCGCTGGTCACTCCGCGTCTCCCCACGCCTCGCCGCAGAGTTCCGCCCGGAAGCGTAGGTATTGCCGGTAACCAAACTGGCGTATACCCGGTCGCGACGCCCGGCGGTTGGCGCCTTCTCGGGCGAACTCCCATCTCTCTTTTTCGGCCAGAAGACGGTAAATTGAGCCTCTTATCTATCGGAGATCGCATCCGATTTAGACCGATCTCGCCCAAAGAATTCGCCACGTTGGAGCGGGCATGAACGTAATTCAGGTGCAATCGCCCGGCCTGCTCACCACTGTACAAGATCTTGGCCGGGAGGGTTTTGGCGCCCTCGGTGTGTCCCCCTCCGGTGCCGCCGATCCAATTTCTCTGCGCCTGGGAAATCGTTTGGTGGGCAACCCGGAATCTGCGGCGGCCCTGGAAATGACCTTGCTGGGCGGCTCGTTCCAGTTCCCGCAAGGCTGTGTGTTCGCCCTTACGGGCTCCGATTTTGCCGCCAAGCTAAACCAGGCACCCATCTTCCCGTGGACATCCGTCGAGGCCAAGCCGGGCCAAACCTTGTCCTTCGGAGCGACGCACTCCGGGGCGCGCAGTTATTTGTGCGTGCAGGGTGGAATCGCGGCGAAGCCTTTCCTGGGTAGCGCTTCCACGCACCTTCTGAGTGGCCTGGGCGGTCATGAAGGCCGAGCCCTCCGCAAGGGTGACATCTTGGCCCTTGGTTCCACCGTTGCCGGATTTCGCAAAACCACCGTGGCTCCGCACGCCCTGTACCGTCTAGCGCCTCGCAAACGTTTGCGCGTAACGCCTGGCCCGCAGGCTGATCTCTTCCCCATATCCTCGCAGCAACTTTTCTACGCCAGCGCTTATCTCGTCTCCGAAGAATCCAATCGCATGGGTCTGCGTCTTACCGGACCGCCCATTCCGCAACGCGATGCCGGAGAGATGATCACGGAAGGCGTAACCATCGGTGCGATTCAAGTAACCGCCGGAGGCCTGCCGATTATCCTCTTCGTCGAGCAGCAAACCACCGGCGGCTATGCGAAGATTGCCAATGTGATTTCCGCCGATTTACATAGCCTCGGCCAGCTTCGTCCCCGGGATGAGGTTCGCTTTGAACTGGTCGATTGGGACGCGGCGCGCGCCTTGCTTCTCGATCAGGAAAAATTGCTGGCGTCGCGGGACTTGATCCTGGGATGAAACGCATCGATCTCAATTGCGATATGGGCGAGCTACCCCAGGCCATTGCCGACGGTACGCAGGAAGCCCTGATGCCATCATTCACTTCCGTGAATATCGCCTGCGGCGGCCATGCTGGCGACGCACAAATCATGCACACCACCATCGAACAGGCTATTCGGTGGAAAGTGGCTATCGGGGCTCATCCCGGCTATCCTGACCGCGCAAATTTCGGACGTCTGGAATTAAATCTTTCGCCCGAGTCCATTGCCGATTTCGTCTACGCACAGGTCCAAGCCCTGGCAGAGGTCGCCGCCAAGTGCGGCGTCAACCTCACCCACGTCAAGCCGCACGGCGCTCTCTACAATCAAGCGGTGCACAGCCTTCCGCTTGCGGAAGCCATCGCCCTAGGCGTCGCGCGCTGGGGACGCAACGTCGTCCTGGTCGGCCTGTCCAACTCCCCCATGCTCGATGCTTTTCGCAAAGCAGGCTTCGCCGTCGCCGCCGAAGCCTTCGCCGACCGCCGCTACGAACCAGACGGCACCTTGCGCTCGCGAAAGCACGCCGACGCGCTCATCCGCGACCCGGCCGCAGCAGCTTCTCAGGCCTTACGCATCGTCCGTGACGGTGTGGTCATCGCCGGCGACGGAAGCAAAGTCACAGTTGCCGCGCAAACCCTTTGCATCCACGGCGATACTCCGGGCGCCCCGCAAATCGCCGCGGCAGTAGCCCATTCCCTCCGCCAGGCCGGCGTGACTCTTGCCCCGGTCGCTCCGTGACCTCTATTTACCCTGGGCCTCGAGGGTGTCGATCTCGTCGAAGTGTGTGCTACTAACTCTTTCCTCTAAAATCCGGCCACCGCAAAAGAAAAACGGCGGGCCGCAATCACGCAGCCCGCCACAAAAAAAATCAATAAATCTCTTAGACTTTACTCGAATTTCTCGGTCATCAATGGAAACTGTAGCTTGGCCTTAGCCAGCGACTTCACCACCAGCCCTTCCGCCGACTCCGAGGTTGTGTTCCGCGCCGTAGCCATCTCGCTGACCAACAAATACTTGGCCCGCTCCAGCATCTTCTTTTCCCGGAAAGAAAGTGGCTTGCTCCGGCTGAGGGAAACCAAACTCTTGAGGACGACGGCGACTTCTAGGAGGGAACCCGTGCGCATCCGCTCGGAATTCTCTTTGAAACGGTGTTTCCAGTCATGGTGCGAATTGAGCTTGCCCTTTTCCAGGAACCCCAACACCTTACTCGCGTCATTGGAACGAATTACCGCCCGCAACCCCACGGCCTCCGAGTTCGACTGCGGTACCATCACACGCAACCCGCTGGAAACAATGCGGATCATGTAGTACCGCTCGGTGCGACCGTTCAATACGCCATAACTGATTTGTTCAACTAACCCGACACCGTGATTCGGATATACAACCTTGTCGCCGATTTTGTAATCCATAGCTCCGGTTGCCCCCCTAGGCATACACCAATCACTGTAAGCCTTTGTGTTCCATCAGTCAAGATATATCCTCTGGAATCATAAGCTTAGGGATTTGCGCCTACTATTTTGGCACCAGAATTGCTCTTCGCTAACTCCTGCCCGTGCAAAATTGCTCCTTTTCACCTCCATTCCCCTATCCGCGCAAATCTAACCGCCTCAGTGTGATACGAGCTCCCCACCAAAATCTGCGATAGAATGCGTCTTGTGCTGATTCTGGCCCTGGATACCTGCGACCCTCGCGGCAGTATCGCCCTGCTCCGCGACGATGTCATTCTCGGCCTGGAATCGCATGCTATTTCCGAGGACTACTCCTCCTGGCTGCTTCCCGCGATCAGCCGCGTTTTAACGTCCGCGTCGCTCACCCTGCCCGATGTCGAGCTGTATGCCGTCGCCGCTGGACCCGGGTCCTTTACCGGCGTGCGCATTGGCCTCACCACCGTGAAAGCCTGGAGCGAAATCTACGCTCGTCCCATCGCCGCCCTCTCTCGCCTGCAAGCGCTGGCATCCGAAAGCTCCGGATCTTCCCCTTATGTTGCCGCCTGCATTGACGCTCGCCGCAATCAGGTTTTCGCCGCCTTGTACCGCCGTACCGGCGTATCACTCGAGCCCTTGGACTCCGAAATGGTAATCGCCCCGGACAAATTCATCGAGTGGTCCATCGAGCTGGCCCCAGCGGACAGAATCGATTGGGTTTCCTCCGATCCCGCTTGCCTTACCCAAGCGCCCCTTTGGTCCTCCCGACTTGCCTTGCAAGAAACCCTGCAGGAGGTTTCCGCGCCACTCGCCCCTCGCATTGGCCAGCTCGGCTATCGCCTTTCCTGCCAAAACCATAACCTGCTCACCGACGCCTTGTCTCTGGACGCTAATTACGTCCGCCGCTCCGACGCCGAACTCTTGTGGAAGGGCCCAGCTCCTCATGCTTCCTGACCATCAACCCAATGTCGTCCGGCGAAAAATACGCCCCTTCCGCGCAGTGGATGCGGATTCCATTTTCGGCCTTCTGCGTGACTCCGCGGAGGCCGCTCAGTGGCCCCTCGCCAGCTACGCCCAGCTGGCTGACTCGCCTGGCGGCCTTCTGCTCGTCTGCGAACTGCAACCCAATGCTCAACTTGTCGGTTTTCTCGCCGCCCGGTGCGCCGTCGACGAAGCGGAAATTCTCAACATTGCGGTCCACCCTGAATTCCGCCGCACCGGCGTCGCGTCCGCTCTCCTGCGCTCCGCTATCGAACAATTTCGCCGCTCCGCGGTCGTTCACGTATTTTTGGAACTGCGCCCCTCCAACCGGCCGGCTCGCGCCCTCTATGAACGCCTTGGCTTCTTCCCCATCGGGTCGCGTACGGCCTACTACCGGCAGCCCACCGAAGACGCTCTCTGCATGCAGAAAAAACTGCTAACTGCTTCGCTCTAGGACCAAATTACTAGACCTTCCCCCTTGACCTCTCCGCACTTTGTGTTACCGTGCGTTCATGCAGTAGACACCTACAACTCGCAAAGGAGGGCCTATGGCGGCAAGTGCGCAACGGTACCCTCGGGACATACTCCTGGAAACAGACGCCGAGTATCAGCGTCTGGCAGAGCAGCACTCCAAGTACGAAGCTGAACTTCAAAAACTCTCCGCAACTCCCTACCTGAATTCGGAAGACCTGTTAGAAGAAATCAAGCTCAAGAAAATGAAGTTGTACTGCAAGGATGAAATGGAGCGGATCGCTTCGCGTATCCACCGCGCCCGCGCCCATTCCCAGTAACAGGCCGCATCCTTATATTCCTCACTGGAACCCCCGCGCGCTCATCCCTTCCAGGGAGCGTCGGCCGGATTGCTGTGGTATTGTCGGGGTGGCATGGTCAAGGAAGGCTACTACTTCGCGCTGCCCCCTCTCGCCCTCGGCGCCGCCGCCCTCTTTCTGCGCTGGACCGTCTTCGGCATAATTCTTCTCGGCCTGGCTGCCTTCATTTTTTACTTCTTTCGCGATCCCGACCGCACCATCCCCACGGACGCCGGTGCCATCGTCTCTCCCGCCGACGGTCGCGTCCTGGTAGTCACCGATGAAGAGAACGCCGGCCGCCCCGGCAAGCGCATCTCTATCTTTCTCGCCATCTGGAACGTCCATGTCAACCGCTCGCCGGCCGCCGGCGCCATCAAGGACGTGACCTATCGCCCCGGCAAATTCGCCGCTGCCATGCGCGAGTCCGCCTCGGCCCATAATGAGCAAAACATAATCACCCTGGCCACCAGCTCCGGCGAAATCACCTTCAAGCAAATCGCCGGATTAATCGCCCGTCGCGTCGTGTGCTGGAAGAAATCCGGTGATCATGTCGCGCGCGGTGAACGCATCGGCCTGGTCCGTTTCGGTTCCCGCGCCGACCTCTGGCTCCCCCGCGATTCGGAACTGCTTACCAAAGTGGGCGACCACGTAAAGGGCGGCTCCAGCGTCCTCGCCTATTGGCCCGCTCGCGCAAAATCCGCGCAGCCTCGCGCCCAGGACCGGACTTCCTCGGAAGAAAATCTCTCCGCGGCGGAGAAGCGAACCTAAGATGGCCGAATTCGAGCAACACGAAATCCCCTTCAAGGAACGCCGCCTGCGCAGCACCAAGCTTCGCCGCGGCATCTTCCTGCTGCCCAGTATGTTCACCGTGGCCAACCTGCTCTGCGGCTACTATGCCGTCGTCGCTTCGTTCATGGGCGGCTACGACCAGTTCGACCGCGCCGCCAAAGCCATCGGCTTCGCCATCCTCTTCGATTCCATGGACGGCCGCGTGGCCCGCATGACCGGTACCACCTCCGAATTCGGAGTTCAATTCGATTCCCTCGCCGACGTGGTCAGCTTCGGTGTAGCACCGGCCCTCATGGCCTACGCCTGGGGCGTGCGTAGTCTCCCCGGTCAAGACACCCTCGCCGTCCAACAAATCAGCCAAGTCGGCTGGATCTGCTGCCTCGCCTTCCTGATCTGCTGCGCTTGGCGTCTCGCCCGCTTTAACGTCCAGGGCATGGCCCCGGGCGGTTCTAAGAGTTTCGTCGGTCTACCCACCCCAGCCGCCGCCGGGGTCATCGCCGCGTTCGTTCACGGATTCAAAACGCCGTTGCACGACGAGCGCTGGGCCATGGCCTGGCTCTTCCTCGCCGCCGCCCTCGGCGCACTCATGACCAGCACCATCCGCTATTACAGTTTCAAGGACGTACCCTGGACCCGTCGCCAGCCCTCCCTCGCCATCGTTCTCTTATGCCTGTTCGTCGCCGTCGTCTGGAAGTACTCCGAAGTCGTTTTGACCCTCTTCGCTTCTACCTACGTTGCCGGTGGCCTCGTTCTGCAAATCATTCGCTTCCTGCGTCATCGGGTCGCTACCCGGACAACTGCGTGATTCATGTCCGTTTCTAGGGATTCCCAACGCATCGTAATCGCCGGCGCTTCGTCCCTCCTCGGCGCCGAACTGAAATCTCTTCTCGAAGAAAGCCGTTTCGCTTCCTGGGATTTTTTTTTAGTCGACGAGGAAATCGCCGCAGGCACTTTGACCGAAGCCGCTGGCGAGCCCACCGTCATCCAGCCCGTCGAGGAAGGTACCTTCTCCCGCGCCAAGCTGGTCTTCTTCACCGGTTCCGCTGCCTTCACCGGGCGCAACTTGGCAGCCGCTCGCCGGTCGGGAGCGTTGGTCATCGATTTATCCGGCGCTGCCTTTAGCGTTCCCGACGCGCGAGCTTATTTCGCCATCGAGAGTCCCACCCAGAGCGCCGGCAAAAACAAAACTCTCTACGCCGTCGCCTCTGCTCCCGGTCTCGCCGCCGCAAAATTTCTCGATACCCTTGGCAAACTGACTCTCTCTCACATCGCCATGATTTTCTTTCGTCCCGTCTCCGAAGCCGGCCGCGCCGGCATCGAAGAACTCGAGTCGCAAACCACCCAGCTCCTTTCCTTCCAGTCCGCCGGTCAGCCGGTGTTCGATACCCAGGTTGCCTTCAATCTCCTCGATCGCTACGGCGCCGCCAGTCGCGAAAATCTGCCCGCCGTTCGCGCCCGCATTCGCCGCGAAATTGCCGCCCTGCCGAACAATCGCGTTCAGCCCTCCGTCCAGATTCTCCACGCTCCGGTCTTCTACGGCTTCACCTTCGTCGCCATCGCCGGTTTCACTTCCAATCCATCGCAGCCCGAAGTGGTAGAACTCTTTCGCAAGGCCGGTTTTACCATCGATTCGGATGCATCGTCCCCCCTCGGCAACCTCACCGCCTCCGGCGATTCCGCCCTCCACCTCACCCTTCCGGACAAAGATCCCGCTCAACCCGACTCTTGGTGGTTTTGGGGCGCCACCGACAATATTCGCTTGCCCGCGGCCACCGCCGTCAAGCTCGCGGAGAAATTGTTCGAATGATTCTCTTCACTCGATTCCCGAATCGCTTTCCCTCGGCAATGCCGCGGCGCGCAACTCTTCTTCTCTTGCTCACAACCTGTAGCAGCCTCATCGCTTGCGGCTACCACGTGGCGGGCCGCAACAATGCGCTGCCCAAAAGCATCCACGTCATCGCCGTCCCCGCTCTCGAAAACACCACCAACAGCTACCGCATCGAGCAAAAACTCACCTCCGCCACCGTCCACGAATTTCTCGCCGCTACTCCCTACAAAATCACCTCCGACCCCTCCGCTGGCGACGCCCTCCTGCGCGGCACAGTTCTTACCCTCGAAGCCGTCCCGCTCCTTTTCGACACCCAATCCGGCCGCGCCACCACCATGCTGGTTACGGTCCGCTGCGAAATCACCTTAACGCAAACCGAAACGCAAAAGGTCCTCTACCACACCGATAAATTCGTCTTCCGCAACGAATACGAAATCTCCACCGACGTAAAAAGCTTCTTCGAAGAACAAGATCCCGCCCTCGATCGCTTAGCCAAAGACTTCGCCCAGCGCCTGGTAGCCTCCCTGACCGAAAACTTCTAACTTCCCGCCCGGTAATTTGGAGTGTGGTAGTCTATCCGCCGCTTTCAAGGTGTACCGAGGTTCTCGCAATTTGATCATTCCTGGCGATTCCCTCCTCGAGCCCTTCTTTCCTGATATTCTCTGTGCCCTCTGCGCCCTCCGTGGTAAAACGCCTTTTCTTAGCCTTTGCCTCCAGCGCCCAAACCAGTAAACTCCTTACCGCTAATGCCAAGAATCTCCCAGCAAGAACTCATAGCCCGCCTGACCAAAGGCAAACCCATCCCCGCCTTGCTCCTCCTGGGCGACGAGCCCTACCTCCGCGACGACTG
>DATGEY010000001.1:0-3067 GCA_035309625.1 Candidatus Acidiferrum sp. | reverse complement strand
ATCCGCGCGGCATCCGGGTAGAGCGATTGTCGCGCAAGTTCGGCGGCCTTGCCCAGGCCCACGATCCCCGGCACATTCTCCGTCCCCGGCCGGAATCCGCGCTGGTGATGCCCGCCGTAGAAAAGCTGCCGCAACCGGGTGCCGCCGCGAATGTACAGGGCGCCGATCCCCTTGGGTGCGTAAAACTTGTGGCCGGATAACGTCAGCAGATCGACGCCGAGTGCATTTACGTCGATAGGCAGCTTGGCAGCGGATTGCACCGCATCGGTATGGAGGCAAACGTCGCATTCGCCAGCAATGCGCCCAATTTCTTCCAGCGGCTGCACCGTGCCAAGCTCGTTGTTGGCCTGCATGACGGTGATCAGCACGGTTTCTTTGCGCAGCGCCTGCCTCAACTCTTCGGGCTGGACGCGGCCCTCGCGATCCGCAGCAAGATAGGTGACCTCCACGCCTTGCTTTTCCAATACCTGGCAGGAATTCAAAACCGCCTCGTGTTCGATGCTCGAGGTAATTACGTGAGGCCGCGAGGCCGACGAAGCCGCAGCCACCACGCCAAAGATCGCATGGTTATCGGCTTCGGTGCCTCCGCTGGTGAACACGATTTCCTGCCCGCGAGCGCCGATGAGCGCAGCAACCTGTTCCCGAGCCGTTTCCACGGCACCGCGAGCCTTCTGCCCAAATGTGTGGATCGACGCGGCATTGCCGTACTCCCCGGAGAGATACGGAAGCATGGCGTCAAGCACTTCGGGCGCGACGCCGGTTGTGGCGTTATGGTCCAGGTAAACGCGGTTCATAGCTCTTACTTCAGGATAGACTCTCCGCTCACGCAAGAGCAAGGAAGCGGTCAGATGCTGCGGGTAAGTTTGAGAAGCGGTGAGTTCAGCGGGCCAATCGCAACAATACGGCGTTGATCTCCATCAGGTCGGCATCCACGCGGTAAAAGCCCGAGCGCCATTTACCGTCGGCCTCTTCGGCTCCAAATTTAAGAACGGCAAAATCGCGCGCCGAGTGGGGACCGTTGGTCAGGTCCGGAAATTCCTCGCCGAGATACGTGACGGCGCCCGGCGCTGCCAGATGGCTGCAATCTTCGCGTGTGAGGACAGCACGTAGCATGCCTTGATTTTTCGTGTGCGGCTGGCAGAAGTAGAGGTTGGCCATACTGCTTATCATGGGTAAAGCTGCAGCAAAGGTGAATGGTACGGTGGTCCCAGGGTGTAGCGAAGTAGTGACCCCTTGGGTGTTCCAAGGTGGGTCATAGCGCCTGGCCATGCGAGCGCGGACCGATGCGAGAGAAATCTGTACGTTGCGAAATATCGATATTTGTATAGTGTCATGCCGTTTTTTTAATACAACACGCGCCACTGCTGTGCATCCTACCAAGTGAGGCAAATCCCTCCCGGGAAGCACGGCCGAGGCCGATAGCTTCTGCGAGAGGAAAACTCAAGAGGAGCTAGTAATGAAATCGTCGAGGAAAGTAGTTGGATTGCTCGGGGCCAGCCTGTTGTTGCCGATCAGCGCCATGGCGGGGACCGAGAATAAAGGAACGCTGCATCTGTATGAAGACGTAAGCATCCAGGGCAAGCAATTGACGCCCGGGAGTTACAAGGTGGAGTGGAACGGCGATGGCCCTGAAGTGCAGGTGAACATCGTGGGCGGAGGGAAGACGATCGCCACCGTGCCGGCGCGAGTCGTCCCGGTTACCCTCAAAAACACCCAAGACGGATACACCGCCAGCAGCGCAAACGGCACGCGGACGCTGAAGGAGATTTTCTTCCACGGCAAGAACTACGACCTGCAAATTGAAGCTGGTTCGGGTTCGGGAACGCCCCAGCCGGGTGGTAATCAGTAACAATTCGGTGACAAACAAAAAAGGGGCCATTCGTGGCCCCTTTCTCTATTTCCGTTGAAGCAGATGTTCCAGGCTATGCGATTGGTGCCGTTGGAGCAACCTCCGAAGGCGCCTGTTCGCTGTGCTGCGAGTGGAATTGCGCGGCCTCCGTCGATCCGCCCAGTGCGGTCGTCGAGGAGTTGCCGCCGGACACAACCTGCGCGATTTCGTCGAAATAGCCGGTGCCCACGAAGCGCTGGTGCGTCACCGCGCGATACCCGAGTTCCTGCGCTGCGAACTCCTCCTGCTGCAGTTTTGAGTAAGCGGTCATGCCCGCTTTGGCGTAGCCGCGAGCCAGGTGGAACATGCTCATGTTCAAGGAATGGAAGCCGGCGAGCGTCACGAACTGGAACTTGTAGCCCATTTTGCCCAGCTCTTGCTGGAAGTTGGCGATGGTCACGTCGTCCAGCTTCTTCTTCCAGTTGAATGACGGCGAGCAATTGTAGGCCAGCAATTTGCCGGGGAATTTGGCGTGAATCGCGTCGGCAAAGTTTCTGGCTTCGGCGAGGTCCGGTGTCGACGTTTCGCACCACAGCATGTCGGCGTAGGGCGCATAAGCCAGGCCGCGAGCGATAGCCGCGTCGATGCCGCCGCGGAATTGGTAGAAGCCTTCTGCGGTGCGTTCGCCATAGATGAATTCGCGATCACGTGGGTCGGCGTCGGAGAGCAGCAAGCCCGCGGAATTGGCATCGGTGCGCGCGATGAGAATGGTCGGCACCCCGCAGACGTCAGCGGCGAGGCGCGCAGCCGTCAGCTTCTCGATGAATTCGCGGATCGGCACCACCACTTTGCCGCCCAGATGGCCGCACTTCTTGGCGGAAGACAGTTGATCCTCGAAGTGCACTGCCGCCGCACCCGCTTCAATCATGGACTTCATCAACTCATAGGCGTTCAGCGAGCCGCCGAAGCCCGCTTCCGCGTCGGCAACAATCGGCGCAAACCAATACAAGCCGCTGCTCTTGCCTTCCGCCGATTCGATCTGGTCGGCGCGCAGCAGCGCGCGATTGATGCGCTTGACGAGCGTCGGAGCGCTGTCGCTGGGGTATAGGCTCTGGTCCGGATAAACATCGCCGGCGGTGTTTGCGTCCGCGGCCACTTGCCAGCCGCTTCCGTAAATGGCCTTCAGCCCAGCCTGCACCATTTCGATGGCTTGGTTGCCGGTCACCGCTCCCAGCGCCG